>NZ_JCAFRM010000001.1:0-1053654 GCF_059368215.1 Stenotrophomonas sp. YJH_SMC_123 | reverse complement strand
GGCGAGATCGTCGCCTCGGTGCAGCGCGTGACCGACATCATGGCCGAGATCTCTGCGGCCTCGCAGGAACAGTCGGCGGGCATCGAGCAGGTCAACCAGACCGTGGTGCAGATGGACGAAACCACCCAGCAGAATGCTGCGTTGGTGGAAGAAGCCACTGCTGCGGCACGCGCAATGGAGGACCAGGCCGGCCAGCTGGCTGACGCCGTGGCGATCTTCCGCCTCGACAACCAGGTGTCCGCCGCAGTGAAGGCCGTGGCCGCGCGCGCGGAGCCGGCCCGTATCACCACCGTGGCACGCCCGCAGCCGACCAGCACGCCCGCTCCGGTCCGCCGCAGCAGCAACGCCAGCACCTTCGCCGCCAGCGACAGCGACTGGCAGGAATTCTGAGACCCACCCGCGGCGGCTGCGGCCGCCGCCTCTGCCGATGGACACGTCCCCCGTGCAAAGTCCTACCCCCATCGTCACCGGCCCGCGCGAATTCGAGTTCGCCGACCGCGATTTCCGCCGCGTCTGCGACCTGATCTACCAGCGCGTGGGCATCGCCCTCGCGCCGGCAAAGCGCGACATGGTCTATGGCCGCCTGTCGCGCCGCCTGCGCACGCTGGGCATGCGCAGCTTCCAGCAGTACCTGGACCATCTGGAACAGGAAGATGGTGACGAATGGCAGGCGTTCACCAACGCGCTGACCACCAACCTGACCTCGTTCTTCCGCGAACCGCATCACTTCGACAAGCTGCGCGAGGAACTCCAACAGCGCTCCAGCCGCGCCCCACTGCTGCTGTGGTCGTGCGCGGCGTCCACCGGCGAAGAGCCCTACTCGATGGCGATCACCGCCTGCGAGGCCTTCGGCACGTTGAAGCCGCCGGTACGCATCATTGCCACCGACGTCGATACCCAGGTGCTGGCCACCGCCGGCCGCGGCGTCTACAACATCGATCGCGTCGCCAGCCTCGATCCGGACCTGCGCCGCCGCTACTTCCAGCGCGGCAGCGGCCCCAACGAGGGCCAGTGCCGCGTGCTGCCGGCGCTGCGCGAACTGATCGAGTTCCGCCCATTGAACCTGCTCGCCCCGCGCTACGACGTCGGCGGCCCGTTCGACGCGCTGTTCTGCCGCAACGTGATGATCTACTTCGACAAGCCGACCCAGCGCGCCATCCTCGGTCGCCTGGTCCAGCACCTGGCCGATGACGGCCTGCTCTACACCGGCCATTCGGAGAACTACCTGCACGCCGCCGACCTGATCCAGCCCTGCGGCCGCACCCTGTACCGCCGTGCGGCAAAGGCCGGCGCATGAATGCCTCGCTGCGTACCGACGATGTGATGCGCTACCAGGATGCGCGCTTCCAGACCATCGCCGCCAAGCTGCTGCCGACCCAGTACCTGGTGGTCGATGACACCACTGCGCTGACCACCACGCTGGGCTCCTGCGTGGCGGCCTGCCTGCGCGACCCGGTGCTGAAGATCGGCGGCATGAACCACTTCCTGCTGCCGGAGGGCAACGCCGGTGACGGCGCACCCGCACGCTACGGCAGCTATGCGATGGAACTGCTGATCAACGACATGCTCAAGCGGGGCGCCCACCGCAAGCGCATCGAAGCCAAGGTGTTCGGCGGCGCCAACGTGCTCAAGGGCTTCACCAGCAATCCAGTGGGCACCCGCAACGCCGAGTTCGTGCGCCAGTACCTGCAGGCCGAGCACATCCCGATCATCGCCGAGGACCTGTGCGGCATCCATCCGCGCAAGATCTGGTTCTTCGCCGACACCGGCCGCGTGGTGGTGCAGCGCCTGCCGCATGCGCATGAGGCCGAAGTGGCCGCCACCGAATCGGCGGTG
This sequence comes from Stenotrophomonas sp. YJH_SMC_123, assembly GCF_059368215.1. Classification (NCBI taxonomy): domain Bacteria; kingdom Pseudomonadati; phylum Pseudomonadota; class Gammaproteobacteria; order Lysobacterales; family Lysobacteraceae; genus Stenotrophomonas; species Stenotrophomonas sp. YJH_SMC_123. Next base: position 1,051,818 of record NZ_JCAFRM010000001.1, on the reverse strand, counting down.
CGTGCGCGCCTGTCCAAGGCGCCGGTCACCGGTGGCGTGGAGCTGTTCGAATGACCTTTACCGGCAACGCCCCCTGCCGGGTGCTGATCGTCGACGACTCTGCCGTCGTGCGCCAGATGCTCACCGAGATCCTGTCCAGCGATCCCGCCATCGACGTGGTCGGCACCGCCGCCGACCCGCTGCTGGCCCGTGAAAAGATCAAGCGACTGGCCCCGGACGTGATCACCCTGGACGTGGAAATGCCGCGCATGGACGGGCTGGCGTTCCTGGAAAACCTGATGCGCCTGCACCCGTTGCCGGTGGTGATGATCTCCTCGCTCACCGAGCGCGGCGCCGACACCACCCTGCAGGCACTGGCGCTGGGCGCCGTGGATTTTGTGTCCAAGCCGAAGTTGGACGTGGCCCGCGGCCTGCAGGGCTACGCCGACGAGATCATCGCCAAGGTCAAGATGGCGGCGCGCTCGCGGGTACGTCCGCTGGTGCGCGCTGCCGCGCCGAAGCTCATGCTGGACGCCGCGCCCGCGATACGCCCGGCCGCGCCGCAGTTCCGCACCACCGACCGACTGATCGCGATCGGTTCCTCGGCGGGCGGCACCGAAGCGCTGCGCGTGGTGCTGGAAGGCATGCCTGCCGACGCGCCCGCCGTGGTGATGACCCAGCATTTGCCGGCCAGCTTCAGCAGTGCCTTCGCCGAACGCCTGGACCGGCACTCGGCGATGGCCGTGCGCGAGGCCAGCGATGGCGAAGCGGTGCTGCCTGGCCATGCCTACCTGCCACCCGGCGGCAAGCACCTGCGGATCATCCGCGACGGTGCGCGCTGGCGCTGCCGCGTCGACGATGGCCCGGCAGTGAACCGCCACAAGCCCGCGGTGGACGTGCTGTTCCGTTCGGTCGCGCAGAACGCCGGTGGCAATGCGATCGGTGCCATCCTCACCGGCATGGGCGACGACGGCGCACGCGGCCTGCTGGAAATGCGCCAGGCCGGCGCGCCGACGCTGGTGCAGGACGAAGCCACCAGCGTGGTCTGGGGCATGCCGGGTGCCGCGTTCAAGCTGGGCGCGGCCGAGGAACAGGTGCCGCTGGAGCGGATCGCCGAGCGATTGCTCGCCCTCGCCCGCGGCTGACAGGCCCTGTAGAGCCGAGCCCACGCTCGGCTGCTTTTCAGGCCCGCACCGGCAAGCCGCGCGTAGGCTCGGCTCTATTGAACTCCAGCGTTGCGCCGCGAGCGTCACATGCAACCCGTTCGACACGCCCGTAACATCACCACAGCTTGAACGACACCGGCACGCGGATCTCTCCGGGCACCGGCACACCGCCTTCGCTCGCCGGCAGGTACTGCCACTTGCGAGTCGCCGCCTGCGCGGCCTCGTCCAGCTCCGGCCAGCCAGTGCTCTGCAGTACGGTGGCACTGACCTACTGCCCGTCGGCAGCCACCTGCACCATCAGGATCGCTTCGCCCTCCTTCTCATCGCGAAAGGCCTGTGATGGATAGCGCGGCGGGTTGTTGTGCTTGGTCTCCATCACGATTGATGCCGGCACGTGCGCGGGGGCGAACGTTCTCGACAACCGCTTGCTGCGTCTCCTGCTGCGCCATGGCGCTGTGGGCCATCATCACCGTGGCCAGCACCACCGCACTGCCAACGCAGCGCCAGCAGCGGGAGCGGCTCCCTCTCAATCGATCCTGCGACACCCGTGTACTCCAAGAAACGAAGCGGCAAGTCTAGCCCGGTGCATAACGAAGAGCCCCCGGCTTTCACCGGGGGTTCTTCGTTTACATCATCAACCGATCAGCAGGATCAGACAGCGACCGTCTTGGCCGCGTCCTGGTATTCCTCGATCTGGTCGAAGTCCATGTAGCGGTAGGTCTCCGCGCCGCTGGCGGCGATCACGCCCACATCGGCCATGTACTCTTCCTTGGTCGGGATGCGGCCCAGACAGCTCGGGAAGTCGCCCGGCGAAGCCCGAAACCCCAGTGGAAAACGTGCATTCATGAGCACCATGGCTCATGGAAGATCTCCACTTTCACTGCTGTATCAGCCTTTCCCGCTTGACGGCCCTCTTCCGCTCCCTGAGCAGCATAACCACACCGGGATAGACGTACTCCTTGATCGATCTGAGGTCACGGGTACAACCGGGAAAGTGATAAGCGATGGCGTCCGCCTTCAGGCCCGACATTTCCTGTTCAAGCCAACCTTCGATGATGCTGGTTACATCCCCTACCCGATCGGCAATACCCGGTGCAATATAAGGAACAACAAACGTGCATGCCAAACGGTGATCACCTTCGTCAAGCAGCAGGTGGCCTGCGTCCTTCCACGCTGCAGCCATCGCGCGGCGCATATGCACACGGCAATCGACCGCCTCTCGACCAATGGGCTGCCACGCTTGCTTGGCCTCTATCGCAAACTGGTTCCTGCCATTTGTCAAAAGCAGATCGACTCTGCCCGGACTGATTGAACCACTCTCCACCCGGCCATGTGGCGCGCTGTCCTCCATCAAGTTGGCGCGGACACGTGCCCGCTTACTACTGCTGAACTCCTCAATGGCCATCCAACGGCCGGAACTCACCCTCCACGCAGCGCCCGCAAGGCTGCTCAACGTCGCACGTTCGTTGTACCACCAGAGCGCATCGTTCGAGTTGCGCCGGCTATACGTGGTAAGAATTTCCATCCATGACTCGACGACTGGCTTCAGCTTGGTAGCTGACCTTCCCGCTCCATGGAATCCAGCCAAACCACTTATGTCCTTCATTGTCCGCTTCCCTGTTCCGGTGATGCATCTCAGTTCAACGGGACATGATCGCCAATCGCCTTGAAAAAATCGAGAAGAGCACAGCTATCCGGGGCAGTTATCCGGAACCTTTGTATCGACGAGTTGACGACAAAGCGCAGGAAATACCGCGCCAGGCTTCAATCAAGGAGGTATCGGCGATGAACCTACCCTTGGTCGTAATGCGATGTAGGAACGTCCTGTCAGCCATTTGAATCGCGCCAGGCTTCAGCGACTCCAATCAGTCATGGTCCGACTATCAGCTGGACGTGGATGCTGGCTCGCCAGAACGGTCCCGTCAAGCTTGATCAGCTCCAAGGTCTGATCTGTCTTCAACGTCTCAAACAGACCATCCGCTTGATGATGAATCGATAGAAATCCCTGTTCGAACAGCGTCGTTCCTGTGTCTGGGTCAAGAAAATTAACCGTAACATCACCGGCACTGTTTCGGTCACGCACGAAAACCAAGCCCTTCGAAACACTCACGTAGCCGTAGCGGGGTGCCAGCCTCCACCGCCCCGACTCATCCAGCAGACCCCAGCGACCCCGCAGTGAGAGGGCATAGACCCTTGTTCCATCCGCCAAAAACTCCGGTGAGGGATCATGCGGCGTGAAATCAGCCACCGCATTACCGCGCAGATCGAGTATGTGATACCCGGGGTCATATCCCAGTCGTTCGAATGCCGCGACCAGATTCGGACCCAATGTTTGTATCCGACGGTAGCGAGGAGGAATCAGCCAAGCACCCGTAGGATCTATTACACCCCATCCTCCATCGGCTTGGGCCAACAGCAGTTGGTCATCCAGTCCTGCCGCGGTTTGAAAAGGCGCAAGTCGGTAGTACAGGGAAGACGAGATGCTGCCGTCTTCCAGCATCATGAAACGCACCCCCGCTTCGCCGGGCCTTTGATACTCGACGATCCTGCGGTTCAACGGATGCAGGCCTGCAGCGCGTTGCAGGGAGCGCAGCGCCCCATCCAGACCTACAACGTATTCATCATCTTCCGAACTGAAAATTACATAGCCTACTCGTTCAGCGAACTTATCTGTTTTCATACAGTGGCCTGCAGGCGTGGGAAACATCCTGCCCGCGCGCGTTACAATTTCTCCGAAAGTGCCCTGTCCACAAAAAACCCCCGGCTTTCACCGGGGGTTCTTCATTTCAACGAGATGCCGGCCAGCGGCCGGCACTACCGCATCAGGCAGCGACCGTCTTGGCCACGTCCTGGTATTCCTCGATCTGGTCGAAGTTCATGTAGCGGTAGATCTCCGCGCCATTGGCGTTGATCACGCCGATGTCCGCCATGTACTCCTCCTTGGTCGGGATGCGGCCCAGGCGCGAGCAGATCGCCGCCAGTTCCGCCGAACCCAGGTACACGTTGGTGTTGCGGCCCAAGCGGTTCGGGAAGTTGCGGGTCGAGGTCGACATCGCGGTGGAGCCTTCGCGGATCTGCGCCTGGTTGCCCATGCACAGCGAGCAGCCCGGCATTTCCATGCGCGCGCCGGTAGCGCCGAAGGTGCCGTACACGCCTTCCTTGGTCAGCTCCGAAGCATCCATCTTGGTCGGCGGGGCCACCCACAGGCGGGTCGGCAGGTCACGCTTGCCTTCCAGCAGCTTCGCAGCGGCGCGGAAGTGACCGATGTTGGTCATGCACGAACCGATGAACACTTCGTCGATCTTGGCACCGGCCACTTCGGACAGGGTCTTCACGTCGTCCGGGTCGTTCGGGCAGGCCACGATCGGCTCATGGATGTCGGCCAGGTCGATCTCGATGACGGCGGCGTATTCGGCGTCGGCATCCGGCTCCAGCAGCTGCGGGTTGGCCAGCCACGCTTCCATCTTCTCGATGCGACGCTGCAGCGAACGCGGGTCCTGGTAACCCTCGGCAATCATCCACTTCAGCAGGGTGATGTTGCTGGTCAGGTACTCGATGATCGGTTCCTTGTTCAGGCGCACCGAGCAACCGGCCGCCGAACGCTCGGCCGAGGCATCGGACAGCTCGAACGCCTGCTCGACCTTCAGCTCCGGCAGGCCTTCGATTTCCAGGATGCGACCGGAGAAGATGTTCTTCTTGCCAGCCTTGGCCACGGTCAGCAGGCCCGACTTGATCGCGTACAGCGGGATCGCGTTGACCAGGTCACGCAGGGTCACGCCCGGCTGCATCTTGCCCTTGAAGCGCACCAGCACCGACTCCGGCATGTCCAGCGGCATCACGCCGGTGGCCGCGGCGAAGGCGACCAGGCCCGAACCGGCCGGGAACGAAATACCCACCGGGAAACGGGTGTGCGAGTCACCACCGGTGCCGACGGTGTCCGGCAGCAGCATGCGGTTGAGCCAGCTGTGGATCACGCCGTCGCCCGGGCGCAGCGAAACGCCGCCACGGGTGGAGATGAACTCCGGCAGGGTGTGGTGGGTCTTCACGTCCACCGGCTTCGGGTACGCGGCGGTATGGCAGAACGACTGCATCACCAGGTCGGCCGAGAAGCCCAGGCACGCCAGGTCCTTCAGCTCGTCGCGGGTCATCGGGCCGGTGGTGTCCTGCGAGCCCACCGAGGTCATCTTCGGTTCGCAGTAGGTGCCCGGGCGCATGCCCTGGCCTTCCGGCAGGCCACAGGCGCGGCCGACCATCTTCTGCGCCAGCGAGAAGCCCTTGCCGGTGTCGACCGGCTGCACCGGCAGGCGGAACAGATCGGTCGGGGCCAGGCCCAGCGCTTCGCGCGCCTTGCCGGTCAGGCCACGGCCGATGATCAGCGGAATGCGGCCACCGGCACGCACTTCGTCGAACAGCACGTCGGACTTGACCTGGAACTCGGCGATCACTTCACCGTTCTTCAGCGCCTTGCCTTCGTACGGACGCAGCTCGACCACATCGCCGTGTTCCATCTTCGACACGTCCAGCTCGATCGGCAGCGCGCCGGCATCTTCCATGGTGTTGTAGAAGATCGGGGCGATCTTCGAACCCAGGCAGACGCCACCGGCGCGCTTGTTCGGGATGAACGGAATGTCATCGCCGGTCCACCACAGCACGCTGTTGGTGGCCGACTTGCGCGAGGAACCGGTGCCGACCACGTCGCCGACGTAGGCAACCAGGTGGCCCTTTTCCTTCAGCGACAGGATCTGCTGGATCGGGCCGCGCTTGCCGTCTTCTTCCGGGGTGAACGGCGCGTCGTCGCGCTTGTTCTTCAGCATCGCCAGGGCGTGCATCGGAATGTCCGGGCGGGTGGTCGCGTCCGGTGCCGGCGACAGGTCGTCGGTGTTGGTCTCGCCCGGCACCTTGAACACGGTGACGGTCAGGCTCTGCGGCACTTCCGGATTGCTGGTGAACCACTCGGCATCGGCCCAGCTCTGCAGCACGGCCTGGGCGTTGGCGTTGCCGGCCTTGGCCTTTTCCTGCACGTCATGGAACGCATCGAACACCAGCAGGGTCTTCTTCAGGCCGTTGGCGGCGATGGTGCCGACGCTGGCGTCGTCCAGCAGCTGCACCAGCGGGGCGACGTTGTAACCGCCGAGCATGGTGCCCAGCAGTTCGGTGGCGCGCTCGCGGCTGATCAGCGGGTTCTGCTCGCTGCCCAGGGCGATCGCCGCCAGGTAAGAGGCCTTGACCTTGGCCGCGTCATCGACACCGGCCGGCACGCGATGGGTCAGCAGGTCGAGCAGGAACTCGGCCTCGCCCTGCGGCGGGTTCTTCAGCAGTTCGATGACATCGGCCGTCTGCTGCGCGCTCAGCGGCAGCGGCGGGATGCCAAGCGCAGCGCGCTCGGCGACGTGGTGGCGGTAGGCTTCCAACATGACAACTCCCGGGTAATGCGTAGGTTGAAATAACAAAGTGGGCTCAGGCGTGCGGCACGATCAGCTTCAGGCCCTTGAAGTAGTCGCGGTAAAACGTGTCGTTCCAGGTGATCAGGCCGTCACACTGCAGCAGTGCGTGGGCGCCGACCATGAATTCGTCCAGGCTGCGGCGGCTGCCGCCGCGCTGGCGATGACGGCGGTGCATCTCGCCGGCGCGCAGCGCCGACTTGGCTTCCATCGGGTTGAAGTGCACGCCCATTTCTTCCAGCGCTTCGAGCACCTCGGCGCCGCCGCGCAGCGATGCGCAGACCTCGGCCAGGGTCGCGCCACAGACCACCACGCGGCCACCGACCAGGCTCTGCCGGAGGATGGCTTCCACGGCATCGGCCTGCGGACCATTGCTGAGCAGCTCGACCAGCACCGGTGAATCGACGGCGATCATCACGGCTTATTCCTCGTCACGCACCGCGCGTACCGCTGCGTCGGACGATTCGAAGCCGTCCAGCGCAAACTTGCCGCGCGCCCGTGAAATCGCATCGTCAACACTCTTGCGCAGGATGATGCGGCTGCCGTCCAGCTCGACCTTCAGCAGCGTGCCCTTGGTCAGGCCGAGGGCATCACGCACCGCCTTGGGCAGGGTGATCTGTCCGCGTTCTGCAACAGTGGCTTCCATCGGTAGGCCCTCCAGAGTATGCACAAATTATACATACTTCCCCGGGCATACTTCCACCCTGAACAGGACCGGCGCCCCGCCAGCCCTTGCCTCGCAAAGGATCGGCCACAAACGTGACATACGCCATACACCTTCCCCTGTAGTCTGGAACCGCTGCCGCAGGCCGGAACCCGGCCCGGATGAATCCATTCAGTCTGAGGTTCATACTGGGACGACCGGGGCCGTCAGGCCCGCGGCGACCGCAAGCAGGCCCGCCCATGCGCGGGCCACTGCAAGCCATCCGCAAGAAGGAGTTACCCCGCATGAGCGATTCGTTCTCCACCCGCAGCCAGCTGAACGTCGGCGGCAAGACCTACGACTACTTCAGCCTGCCCACGCTGGGCCAGCGCTTCGATATCTCCCACCTGCCCTACTCGATGAAGATCCTGCTGGAGAACCTGCTCCGGCACGAGGACGGCGGTATCACCGTCGGCAAGGACCACATCGAAGCCGTGGCCCGCTGGAACCCGGCGGCCGAGCCGGACACCGAGATCGCCTTCATGCCGGCGCGCGTGGTCCTGCAGGACTTCACCGGCGTGCCCTGCGTGGTCGACCTGGCCGCGATGCGCGACGCGGTCGTCAAGCTGGGCGGCTCGCCGGAGCAGATCAACCCGCAGATCCCCTCCGAACTGGTCATCGACCACTCGGTGCAGGTCGATGTGTTCGGCAAGCCGGACGCGCTCGACCTCAACGGCAAGATCGAGTTCCAGCGCAACCAGGAACGCTACGGCTTCCTGCGCTGGGGCCAGAAGGCCTTCGACAACTTCAAGGTGGTGCCGCCGAACACCGGCATCGTCCACCAGGTAAACCTGGAGAACCTGGCCCGCGTAGTGATGACCGCCGACAAGGACGGCAAGGCGGTCGCCTACCCCGATACCGTGTTCGGTACCGACAGCCACACCACCATGATCAACGGCATCGGCGTGCTTGGCTGGGGCGTGGGCGGCATCGAAGCCGAGGCCGCCATGCTCGGCCAACCGTCGTCGATGCTGATTCCGCAGGTGGTCGGCTTCAAGCTGACCGGCAAGCTGCCCGAGGGTGCCACCGCTACGGACCTGGTGCTGACCGTCACCCAGATGCTGCGCAAGCTGGGCGTCGTCGGCAAGTTCGTCGAGTTCTACGGTGACGGCCTGCAGCACCTGCCGCTGGCCGACCGAGCCACCATCGGCAACATGGCCCCGGAGTACGGCGCCACCTGCGGCATCTTCCCGATCGACGCCGAATCGCTGAACTACCTGCGCCTGTCCGGCCGCAGCGAAGAGCAGATCGACCTGGTCGAAGCCTATGCCAAGGCACAGGGCCTGTGGCACGAACCGGGCAGCCCGCATGCCCAGTACAGCACCACGCTGGAACTGGACATGGGCACGGTGAAGCCGTCGCTGGCCGGCCCGAAGCGTCCGCAGGACCGCGTGCTGCTGGAGGACGTGCAGAAGAACTACCGCGAAGCACTGGTTGGCATGACCAGCAACCGCGACAAGCGCAGTGATGATGTTTCCTCGTTCGTCAATGAAGGCGGCGGCGCGGCGGTCGGCAACGAGCAGCTGGCCAAGGGCTTCGCCGACATCGAGATCGAAGGCCGCAAGGTGCGGCTGAAGGATGGCGCGGTGGTCATCGCCGCTATCACCTCCTGCACCAATACCTCCAACCCGGCGGTGATGATCGGTGCCGGCCTGCTGGCCCGCAATGCGGCCGCCAAGGGCCTGAACCGCCAGCCGTGGGTGAAGACCTCGCTCGGGCCGGGCTCGCGCGTGGTCACGGACTACCTGGAAAAGGCCGGCGTGCTGAAGGAGCTGGAGAAGATCGGCTTCTACGTGGTCGGCTACGGCTGCACCACCTGCATCGGCAACTCCGGCCCGCTGCCGACCGAAGTCAGCGCCGGCATCGCCACCGGCGACCTGGTGGTCACCTCGGTGCTGTCGGGCAACCGCAACTTCGAGGGTCGCGTGCACCCCGAAGTGAAGATGAACTACCTGGCAAGCCCGCCGCTGGTGGTGGCCTATGCCATCGCCGGCACCACCGACATCGACCTGACCACCCAGCCGCTGGGCACCGGCAGCGATGGCCAGCCGGTGTTCCTGCGCGACATCTGGCCGAGCAACAAGGAAATCGGCGATGTCATCGCCGCCACCATCGGCCCGGAGATGTTCAAGCAGAACTACGCCGACGTGTTCAAGGGCGACACCCGCTGGAACACCATCGCCTCGCCGGACGGCAACCTGTACGCGTGGAGCGATGCCTCCACCTACATCAAGAACCCGCCGTACTTCGATGGCATGACCATGCAGACCGGCAGCATCGACGACGTGCACGGCGCACGCGTGATGGGCCTGTTCGGCGATTCGATCACCACCGACCACATCTCCCCGGCCGGCAACATCAAGAAGGACTCGCCGGCGGGCCGCTTCCTGCAGGAACGCGGCGTGCAGCCGGCCGACTTCAACAGCTACGGCAGCCGCCGCGGCAACGACGACGTCATGGTCCGCGGCACCTTCGCCAACATCCGCATCAAGAACCTGATGTTCGGTGGCGAGGAAGGCGGCAACACCCTGTACTACCCCGCCGGTGGTGGCCAGCCGGAGAAGCTGGCGATCTACGATGCGGCCATGAAGTACAAGGCCGACAAGGTGCCGCTGGTGGTGCTGGCCGGCAAGGAATACGGCACCGGTTCGTCGCGCGACTGGGCGGCCAAGGGCACCCTGCTGCTGGGGGTGAAGGCGGTCATCGCCGAAAGCTTCGAGCGCATCCACCGCTCCAACCTGGTCGGCATGGGCGTGCTGCCGCTGCAGTTCCGCAACGGCGAGAACGCGCAGAGCCTGGGCCTGGACGGCTCGGAAGTGATCGACATCACCGGCCTGCAGGACGGTGCCAGCAAGCGCGCCACGGTCACCGCGACCAAGGCCGATGGCACGAAGAAGACCTTCGAGGTCTCGGTGATGCTGCTGACCCCGAAGGAAGTCGAGTACTTCCGTCATGGCGGCCTGCTGCAGTACGTGCTGCGCCAGCTGGCAGCCAAGTAACGGAAAAGGGCCGGATCCTTGCGGGTCCGGCCCTTTCCGTCTGCGATGCCCCCCTGTAGAGCCGAGCCTGCGCTCGTCTGCTTCTGCGCCAACAGCAGCCGAGCGTGGGCTCGGCTCTACAGAGGCGCTCAGCGGCGGGGTGCGTCCGGGTCGGTGCGCAGCGCCTTCAGCAGGCCCCACATGTAGAACGCCAGCGTGAACGAGAACGGCAGGCCACACAGCACCACCGCCGTCTGCATCGCACTGAAATTGCCGGCCAGCAGCAGGCCGACGCTGGCCACGGTAATGCCGGCCGCCCAGAACACGCGCAGCCAGATCGGCGCGTCATGGCCGTCTTCCACACCATCGTCAACGCGACGGGTGCACAGGTTGGCGATCATCAGCGTGCCCGAGTCGACCGGGGTCAGGAACAGCACGAAGCCGATCACCACCGCCGCACCGGCAACGTACGGCGCGCCGGGCAGGTATTCCAGCAGCTTGAACAGCGTCATCGCCGCATCGTGCTGGGCCACCTCACCCAGGATCGCCTGGCCGTGGTTGAGCACCAGGTCGATGGCGGTGTTGCCGAAGATCGACAGCCAGGCCAGGGTGAAGCCGAGCGGGATCAGCAGCACGCCCATGATCACTTCGCGGATGGTGCGGCCGCGCGAGATGCGCGCCACGAAAAGGCCGACGAACGGCGCCCAGGCGATCCACCAGGCCCAGTAGAACAGCGTCCACGAGCCCATCCACTCACGGCCCTTCGGGTCGTTGAGGTACATGTCGAAGCTCTTGCGCACGAACGCGCCAAGGTAATCGCCGGTGTTCTGGATCAGGCCGTCGAACAGGTGCAGGGTCGGGCCGGTGACCAGCACGAACAGCAGCAGGCCACACAGCAGGCGCACGTTGAGGTTGGACAGCCAGGCAATGCCCTTTTCCACACCGGCGACCACGCCGATGGTGGCCACCACCATCATCACCAGCACGATGGCCACCAGCACCTGCGGCGTATCCGGGATGTGGAACAGGTAGACCAGGCCGGACTGCACCACCAGCGCGCCGATGCCGAGGTTGGTCACCATCGAGATCAGCGTGGCCAGGATGCCGAAACCATCGACCATGTCGCCGATGCGGCCGTGGATGCGCTCACCGAAGATCGGGTACAGCGCCGAGCGCAGCGCCAGCGGCAGGTCGCGGCGGTACGCGAAGTAGCCCAGCGCCACGCCGACCAGCGCGTACAGCGCCCAGCCATGCAGGCCCCAGTGCAGGAAGGTCAGCACCATCGCTTCGCGGCCGGCGGCCACGGTCCCGCCGGGTTGCCCGGGCGGATGCAGGAAATGGTCCAGCGGCTCGTAGGCACCGTAGTACAGCAGCGCGATGCCGATGCCGGCCGAGAACAGCATCGAGACCCAGGCAACGTAGCCGAAGGCCGGTGACTCCTCGTTGTGACCCAGGCGGATGCGGCCATACGGCGAGAACGCCAGCCACAGCACGAAGCCCAGGCACAGCACGATCAGCAGCATGTACCACCAGCCGAACGCGGCCGACACCTCGGCCTGCGCCCATTGCAGCCAGTGCTCGCTGCCTTCGGGATAGAGAACGGTGAGCAGCCCGAGGATGCCGATCGACACCGAGGAGCTGAGAAAGACAAAACGGTTCAAGCGCAGGGGCGAACGCTTGGGATGAGCCAGGGAAGACATGGGATCGTCTCATCAGTCCGGGGGAGCACATGGGCGGGGCCGGACCGGTAAACCGGGCCCATGGCGTGGGGCGCGAGCGCATCCTAGGGTTTATTGATTGAACGTTCAATCAATAAAAAGCATAATGGCGGGCAGCCGATCCTTCGGGTCGCAATCCGTGGAGAGACAATGCCGAAGAAAGGCGTGGAACCGGTACGGCGCGAACAGCTTATCCGGGCCACTTTCCAGACCATCGACGAGATCGGCATGGCCGACGCGACCGTCGCCACCATCGCGAAGAAGGCAGGGCTGTCCAGCGGCATCGTCGCCCACTACTTTGGCGACAAGGACGGCCTGCTCAATGCTGCAATGCGGCAGATCCTGCGCGAACTGAAGGACGCCGTCGCCCGCTACCGCGCCGAGGCCAGCGATGACCCCCGCGAGCAGTTGCGTGCCATCGTCGATGGCAACTTCGACGACAGCCAGATCAACGGTACCGCAATGCGCGTCTGGCTCACGTTCTGGGCCGCCAGCATGCACCAGCCGGAACTGGCCCGGCTGCAGCGCGCCAACGACCAGCGCCTGTTCTCCAACCTGTGCCACCAGTTCAACCGCCTGCTGCCCCACCCGCAGGCCCGCCTGGCCGCCCGTGGCCTGGCCGCGATGATCGACGGCCTGTGGCTGCGTGGCAGCCTGGTCGGCGGCCAGTTCAACGCCGACAAGTCGCGGCGCATCGCCTACGGCTACATCGACTTCCAGTTGCAGGCTGCCGCGCTATAAGCGCTTCAGCACCCGCCCCCTTCCAAGGAGTACGCCCCATGACCACCCTGCCCGTCCAACAGCTCTACATCCACGGCCAGCGCGTCGATGCCACCAGCGGCAAGACCTTCAAGACCGTCAACCCGGCCACCGGTGAGGTGATCGCCGAAGTGCAGGTTGCCAGCCAGGCCGACGTCGAGCGCGCCGTGCAGAGCGCGGCCGAAGGCCAGAAGGTGTGGGCCGCGATGACGGCCATGGAGCGCTCGCGCATCCTGCGCCGCGCCGTCGAGCTCCTACGCGAGCGCAACGACGAACTGGCCCACCTGGAAACCCTGGACACCGGCAAGGCGCTGGCCGAGACCACCACCGTGGACATCGTCACCGGCGCCGACGTGGTCGAGTACTACGCTGGCCTGGCCACCGCCATCGAAGGCATCCAGCTGCCGCTGCGCGAATCGAGCTTCTTCTACACCCGCCGCGAACCGCTGGGCGTGGTGGCCGGCATCGGCGCCTGGAACTACCCGATCCAGATCGCCATGTGGAAGTCGGCCCCGGCCCTCGCCGCCGGCAATGCGATGGTGTTCAAGCCGTCCGAAGTGACCCCGTTGACCGCGATCCGGCTGGCCGAGATCTACACCGAAGCCGGCGTGCCGGCCGGCGTGTTCAACGTCGTGCAGGGCCCGGGCCGCGAGATCGGGCAGTGGCTGACCGAGCACCCGGTGATCGAGAAGATTTCCTTCACCGGCGGCGTCGCCACCGGCAAGAAGGTCATGGCCAGCGCGGCGTCCTCGTCGCTGAAGGAAGTGACCATGGAGCTGGGCGGCAAGTCGCCGCTGGTGATCTGCGATGACGCCGATCTGGACCGCGCCGCCGACATCGCGGTGATGGCCAACTTCTTCAGCTCCGGCCAGGTCTGCACCAACGGCACCCGCGTGTTCGTGCCGCGCAGCATGCTGGCCGCGTTCGAGGCCGCCGTTGTCGAGCGCGTCAAGCGCATCCGCATCGGCGACCCGATGGCCGCCGAGACCAACTTCGGCCCGCTGACCAGCTTCCCGCACATGGAAAACGTGCTGCGCTACATCGAAAGCGGCAAGGCCGAAGGCGCCCGCCTGCTGACCGGCGGCGGCCGTGCCACCGAAGGCGCGCTGGCCAATGGCGCGTACGTGCTGCCGACCGTGTTCTCCGACTGCCGCGATGACATGACGATTGTCCGGGAAGAGATCTTCGGGCCGGTGATGAGCATCCTCGCCTACGACGACGAAGACGAAGTGGTGCGTCGTGCCAACGACACCACCTTCGGCCTCGCCGCCGGCGTGGTCAGCAAGGACGTCAGCCGCGCCCACCGCATCATCCACCGCCTGGAAGCCGGCATCTGCTGGATCAACACCTGGGGCGAATCGCCGGCCGAAATGCCCGTCGGTGGCTACAAGGAATCCGGCGTCGGCCGCGAGAACGGCATCTCGACCCTCGGCCACTACACCCGCATCAAGTCGGTGCAGGTCGAGCTGGGCGACTACGCCAGCGTGTTCTGACCAGCGCGCCGCCAGCACGCCCCATCGTCCGGCCACCGCGCCGATCCGACATCCCGCCGGGACGCCTGCATGCAGCGCGCCCCGGCCTGCAGGAGACACCCATGAGCACCCACAACGAGTACGACTACATCATCATCGGCGCTGGTTCGGCCGGCAACGTGCTGGCTACCCGCCTCACCGAAGATGCCGATGTCAGCGTGCTGCTGCTGGAAGCCGGTGGCCCGGACTACCGGCTCGACTTCCGTACCCAGATGCCGGCGGCACTGGCCTTCCCACTGCAGGGCAAGCGCTACAACTGGGCGTACAAGACCGATCCGGAGCCCTTCATGAACAACCGCCGCATGGACTGCGGCCGCGGCAAGGGCCTGGGCGGCTCGTCGCTGATCAACGGCATGTGCTACATCCGCGGCAACGCGATGGACTATGACAACTGGGCCAGCATGCCGGGCCTGGAAGACTGGACCTACCTGGACTGCCTGCCCTACTTCCGCAAGGCCGAAACCCGTGATATCGGCCCCAATGACTACCACGGTGGCGACGGCCCGCTGCGCGTTACCACGCCGAAGGCCGGCAACAACGAGCTGTTCGCTGCGATGGTCGAAGCCGGCGTGCAGGCCGGCTACCCGCGCACCGACGACCTCAACGGCTACCAGCAGGAAGGTTTCGGCCCGATGGACCGCACGGTGACCCCGAAGGGCCGTCGTTCCAGCACCGCCCGCGGCTACCTGGACCTGGCCAAGCCGCGCCCGAACCTGACCATCGTCACCCACGCGCTGACCGACCGCATCCTGTTCTCGGGCAAGCGCGCCGTGGGCGTGCAGTGGCTGCACAGCGACCGGCCGCAGCGCGCCACCGCCCGCCGCGAAGTGCTGCTGTGCGGCGGCGCCATCGCCTCGCCGCAGATCCTGCAGCGCTCGGGCGTCGGCCCGGCCGACCTGCTGCGCAGCCTGGACATCGACCTGGTGCACCACCTGCCGGGCGTCGGCGCCAACCTGCAGGACCACCTCGAGATGTACCTGCAGTACGAGTGCAAGAAGCCGGTGTCGCTGGCGCCGGCACTGAAGCTGTACAACCAGCCGGCGATCGGTGCCGAGTGGCTGTTCCTGGGCACCGGCATCGGCGCCAGCAACCAGTTCGAGGCCGGTGGCTTCATCCGCAGCGACGCCGAATTCGACTGGCCGAACCTGCAGTACCACTTCCTGCCGGTGGCGATCAATTACAACGGCTCCAACCCGATCAAGGCGCACAGCTTCCAGATGCACGTCGGTTCGATGCGCTCACCCAGCCGCGGCCGCATCCACGTGCGCTCGAAGGACCCGCGCGAACATCCGAGCATCCTGTTCAACTACATGTCGCACGACCAGGACTGGCGCGAGTTCCGTGCGGCGATCCGCATCACCCGCGAGATCTTCGCGCAGCCGGCACTGGCCCCGTACAGCGGCCGCGAGATCTCGCCGGGAAGCGCGCTGCAGACCGACGCGCAGATCGATGCGTTCGTGCGCGAGCACGCCGAGACTGCCTATCACCCGTCGTGCTCGAACAAGATGGGCCATGCCGACGATCCGATGGCGGTGGTCGATGGCCAGGGCCGCGTGCACGGGCTGGAAGGCCTGCGCATCGTCGATGCCTCGATCATGCCGCAGGTGGTGACCGGCAACCTCAACGCGCCGACCATCATGATGGCCGAGAAGCTGGCCGACGTGATCCGCGGCCGCACCCCGCTCGCCCGTAGCACCGCGCCGTACTACAAGGCCAACGGCGCACCCGTTCGCAAGCAGGGTTGACGCAGCCGGCCCGTTTGGGGCCACGGTAGTGCCGGCCGCTGGCCGGCATCCATCGCATGGTCCGTCCAGCGCAGATGCCGGCCAGCGACCGGCACTACCCAGCAAAGAGGCTCTTCGGGGCCTCTTCGCGTTTTCCCTACGGCGGGGTATGCTGCAATGACCGGCCGTTGTCGATACGCTCAGGGCCGGACCTAATACATCACGATTCCTGGAGGGGGAATATGAGTCTGGATCGTCCCTGGCTGCAGAGCTATCCGAAAGGCGTTCCCGCCGAGATCGACGTCAACGAGTTCCATTCGGTAGCTTCGGTCTTCGACGCTTCCGTCGCGAAATTCCGCGACCGTCCCGCCTACTCCAGCTTCGGCAAGGTCCTCACCTACGGCGAGACCGACGCGCTGGTCGAACAGTTCGCGGCCTACCTGCTCGGTGAGCTCAAGCTCAAGAAGGGTGACCGCGTCGCCCTGATGATGCCCAACTGCCTGCAGTACCCGGTGGCCACCTTCGGCGTGCTGCGCGCCGGCCTGACCGTGGTCAACGTCAACCCGCTGTACACCGCCCGCGAGCTCAAGCACCAGCTGGTCGATGCCGGCGTGACCGCGCTGGTGGTGGTCGACAACTTCGGCGACACCGTCGAGCAGGTCATCGCCGATACGCCGGTCAAGCATGTGGTCACCACCGGCCTGGGCGACCTGCTCGGCGCCAAGGGCGTGATCGTCAACTTCGTGCTGAAGTACATCAAGAAGATGGTGCCCAACTACCATCTCAAGGGCGCGGTGCGCTTCCGCCAGGCGCTCAAGCTCGGCAGCCGCCACAGCCTGCCCAAGGTCGAGATCGACCACGACGACATCGCGTTCCTGCAGTACACCGGCGGCACCACCGGCGTGGCCAAGGGCGCGATGCTGACCAACCGCAACCTGATTGCCAACATGCAGCAGGCCTCGGCCTGGATCAGTGCGTCCGGCATCGAGATGGGCAAGGAGTGGATCATCACCGCCCTGCCGCTGTACCACATCTTCGCGCTGACCGCGAACGGCCTGGTCTTCATGAAGTTCGGTGGCTGCAATCACCTGATCACCAACCCGCGCGACATGAAGGGCTTCGTCAAGGAGCTCAAGTCGGTGCGTTTCACCGCCATCACCGGCGTCAACACGCTGTTCAACGGCCTGCTCAACACCCCCGGTTTCGACACGGTCGACTTCTCCTCGCTGAAGGTCACCCTGGGCGGCGGCATGGCGGTGCAGCGCGCCGTCGCCGAGCGCTGGAAGAAGGTCACCGGCGTGACCCTGGTCGAGGCCTATGGCCTGACCGAGACCTCGCCGGCAGCCTGCATCAACCCGCTCACCCTGACCGAGTACAACGGCTCGATCGGCCTGCCGATCCCCTCCACCGATGCCTGCATCAAGGATGACAACAGTGCCATCCTGCCGCTGGGTGAGGTCGGCGAGCTCTGCATCAAGGGCCCGCAGGTGATGAAGGGCTACTGGCAGCGCCCGGAGGAAACGGCCAAGGCCATCGACGCGGACGGCTGGCTGCACACCGGCGACATGGCCAAGATGGACGAACACGGCTTCTTCTACATCGTCGACCGCAAGAAGGACATGATCCTGGTGTCCGGCTTCAACGTGTACCCGAACGAAGTCGAGGACGTGATCGCGATGATGCCGGGCGTGCTGGAAGTGGCCGCAGTCGGCGTCCCGGACGACAAGTCCGGCGAGGTGGTGAAGGTGGTCATCGTGAAGAAGGATCCGAACCTGACCGCCGAAATGGTCAAGGAGCATGCCCGGGCCAACCTGACCGGCTACAAGCACCCCAAAATCGTTGAATTCCGAAAGGAGCTGCCGAAGACCAACGTCGGCAAGATCCTCCGTCGCGAACTCCGCGATACGCCCGCCCAGTAAGGGTTTGCGGCAATCTGGACAGTGCAGGGCCCGGGGCGGAAACGTCCCGGGCCCTTTCGCATGCGACGCCGCTGAGGCGGTGTAGCATCGCCGCGTGTGTGGACCGTTCGGCCCGCCGGCCACGCACCTGACACTGCGGGCCGCATGCCGAGGACCCTTCCATGAGTACCATCGAAAAGCTGCCTTCAAGCGGCTCACCGTTCGCCACCATCCGTACCGAAGACAGCGCCGACGGCGCTGCCCACTGGCTGTTCATGCACGCCGATGCCGCCACCGGGATCCGCCCCTGCTGCCGCAAGGACATGCTCGACGAAATGTGGAGCTACATGGCGGCCATCACCCGCAGCCCTGCCGAACGCCACAACGGGACATTGCGGCATTTCGTGCTGGCCTCCGATGCCGTCGCCTACAACCTGGGCGGCGACCTGGACCTGTTCACCCGCCTGATCCGCGAAGGCAACCGCGACCTCCTGCTGAACTACGCCCAGCGCTGCGTGGAGGGCGTGCACCACCTGCACACCGGGTTCGGCGGCGACGTCCGTTCGATCGCGCTGATCCAGGGTGACGCCCTCGGCGGCGGCCTGGAAATGGCCCTGGCCTGCCACACCATCGTCGCCGAGGAAGGCAGCGGACTGGGCCTGCCGGAGGTGCTGTTCGGCCTGTTCCCGGGCATGGGTGCGTACTCCTTCCTGTGCCGGCGCGTGTCCCCCCACCTGGCCGAGAAGATCATCCTCGACGGCCGGGTCTACAGCGCCGAGGAGATGCACGCGATGGGCGTGGTCGACGTGCTGGTGAAGAAGGGCGAAGGCCGGGCGGCGGTGGAGGAACTGATCCGCCAGCAGCAGCGCACGCCGCAGTCCTATCTGGCGATGAACGCCGCACGCGCCATCGCCCAGCCGGTCAGCTACGACGAACTGCTGGAGATCACCAAGGTATGGGTCGATTCCGCCCTCGCACTCGGCGACCGCTCGCTGCGCACCATGGATCGCCTGATCAAGGCCCAGACCCGTCGCGCCAGTCTCGACGCGGCCTGATTCCTCCCCTCCCCCAGGATGGGTTCAAGCCCGGCTGGCCACCGGGCTTTTTTTGGGTTCACGCCACGCCTCAGCGCGCTTCACCATCATCGGCGGCGCCGCGCATGCGGCGTTCGGCCCTCGCGTCCAGTGCGCGCCGGCCTTCCTTGATCGCCTCCTGCAGGATGCCCAGGCGCGTGCGCCATTCGGTCTTGAGCTGCCAGTCGGCCATCCGCATCAGCTCGCCGGCACGGTTGGATGCGCGCATCAGGCCGAGGTTGCTGGCCACGCCCTTGATCGCGTGGGATTGTTCGCGGAACACATCCCACTGCGTGGCCTCGCCGGCCTGCTCGGCCTTGCCCATGCAGCTCGCCACGTCCTCCAGGCACTGGCGGATGAACTCACGTTCGAAGCCCTCGCCCATGCCCAGCGAAGCCAGTTCGTCCAGCACGCTGCTGTCGAGCACGCCATCGTGCAGCGGCGCCGCCGGTCGCACCACCGGTGCGGCCATGGTCTTCAGCTGGGCATTGCTGGCGATCTCGGCCAGCGTATCGAGCAGGCGCACCGCAACGACGGGCTTGGCCAGGAAGGCATGTGCGCCGGCCTGGGTACAGCGCTGGATCGCCTCGGGCGTTACATCCGCACTGAGTACCAGTACCGGCGTGCGCGGACCGCCGCCGGCCTGCATCACCCGCAGTTCCTTGAGCATGTCCAGCCCGCTCATGCCCGGCATGTGCAGATCGACGATGACCGCGTCGAACTCGCTGTCGGCCAGCGCATCCAGCACCGCCTCACCGCCGTCCACGCACAGCACGCGATGGCCGGCCTTCTGCAGCAGGCGCTGCAGGACCATGCGGTTGGCCTCGTGGTCGTCGGCCACCAGGATCTGCATGCTGCGCACGCGGGCGCGATGGCGCAGGAACGGATCGGCAAAAGCGATCACGTTGCCGCCCGGGCCCGCGTCTTCGTCGCCGCTCAGGCTCGGCACCGCGCCCGGCACCTGCGGCTGCGGCGGCGCGAACGGCAGCTCGACCCAGAAGTGGCTGCCGCGCGGCGGGTTTTCCAGATAACCGATGTCACCGTCCATCGCCTCGACCAAGCCTTTGGCGATGGTCGTGCCCAGCCCCGTCCCCTCGTGGCGGCGCGCCATGCTGACATCGGCCTGCTCGAACGCGTCGAACAGCCGTGCACGCATGGCAGGTGGCACGCCGATGCCGGTGTCGAGGATGTCGAAGCGCAACCGCACCGCCCCGCTGGCATCGGCCTGCACCACGCCGACACGTATCTCGACCCGGCCATGGTCGGTGAACTTGACCGCGTTGCCGGCCAGGTTCAGCAGGATCTGCCGCAGGTGCCCGACATCGCCGCGCACGCGTGGCGGCACACCATCGGCCACCTTCACCCGGTAATCCAGCCGTTTGGCCTTGGCCTGTGGCAACAGGATCAGACCGATCGCCTGGATCACGTCGGCCACGGCGAAGTCCTCGGCCACCACGCGCAGCTTGCCGGCCTCGATGGCCGAGATGTCCAGCACTTCCTCCACCAGTGCCAGCAGGCTGCGCGACGACGCCTGGATGGTGTTGAGGCACTCGCGCTGCTCGTCATCCAGGCGCGTGGTGGCCAGCACTTCGGTCATGCCGTTGAGACCGTTCAACGGCGTGCGGAACTCATGGCTCATGTTGGCCAGGAACCGGCTCTTGGCCTCGCTGGCGCGGCGCGCCTCGGCCATCGCTTCGGTCAACTGCCGCAGCAATGTCGAGAAGTACAGCGGCACCGCTGCCAGGCCCAGCCAGAGGCCGATGGCCAGGCGGAAATTCTGTTGCCAGTAAGGCGTCAGCATCACGGTGCAACCGAAGCTCACCATCGCCATGGCCACCGCCACGTACAGATAGTGGTTGCCAAAGCGCATGCCATTGCCGACCGTCACCCACATCACCACGATGTAGACCCAGGCCAGCGGCTCACCCATCTGCACCATGCCGGCAGCAATGAGGCCGTAGTCAGCCAGCATGCCCAGCACGCGGCGGGGATCGGAACGCGCCGGCCGCCACAGCAGCCAGCCGAACAGCAACAGTGACAGGCTCAGGCCGGTCAGCACGATCGCCAGCACACCGACGTACTGGGTGTGCGGCAGATCGTGGCGCGGTGCCGGCAACAGTACGTAGGCCAGGATCAGGCTGATCAGCACGATGCGGACGATCTGCTGGCCGTGCTCGCTGTCCTGGCGCTGGGACAGGCGCAGCCGCAGCTGCGACAACAGGCGTTTCACGCGCCCAGCCCCGGGCGCGCGGACGCCATCGAATGCTCGGCGCAGATCTGGTCGAGCTGTTCGCGGCCGCGCAGCAGCGCGTCCACGCATCGGGGATCGAACAGGCGGCCACGCTGGGCGTAGAGATAAGCCAGGGTGGCTTCCATGGTCCATGCTTCCTTGTACGGACGGGGCGAAATCAGTGCGTCGAAGACATCGGCGACGGCCACGATGCGCGCTTCCAGCGGAATCGCGTCGCCGACCAGCCCATCGGGATAGCCACTGCCGTCATAGCGCTCATGATGACGCAGTGCGATCAACGCGCCAACCTGGATGAAGCGATTCTGGCTGCCGCTCAGCAGTTCATGGCCAATCCGCGGGTGCCGGCGCATGATCGCCAGCTCTTCCTCGTTGAGCTTGCCCTGCTTGAGCAGCACCGCATCGGGAATGGCGATCTTGCCCATGTCATGCAGCGGCGCAGCCATTTCGATCAGGCGCACCTCCTCTTCGGGCAGCCCGAGCTGTTCGGCGATCAGTCCGGCCACGCGCGCCATGCGCTCCAGGTAGGCGCTGGTGCCGGCATCACGGAACTCGATCGCGCGTGCCAGCCGCGACAGCGTTTCGCGCTCGCGCTCTTCGACCTCATGCATGCTGGCCAGCAGGCGCTGCTCCAGCGACAGCGCCCGCTGCTTCACGTTCTCGGTCTGCTGGCGCAGCTGCAGCAGGTTGTAGCAGCGCGCCCGCAGCTCGCGCGGGCGGATCGGCTTGACCAGGAAGTCGATGACGCCTGCTTCCAGTGCCGCCTGCCGGATCGGCTCGTCACCGACCACGGTGATCAGGATCACCGGAATGTCACGGTGCTTGGGCAGGCGACGGAAACGACGGGCGAATTCCAGCCCATCCATCTCCGGCATGCGGTAATCGAGCAGCAGCAGGTCGACCGGATGGGCTTCGCACCAGGCCAATGCGGTCAGCGGGTCTCCGAAGTCATACACGCTCAGTTCCGGCGCGATGTCTTCGATGACGTGACGCAGCATCGTCCGGGCCGAAGTCTGGTCGTCAACGATGACGATGTTCAACGCGTACTCTGCCTGGTTTCTCGACCACGCTGGATCATCAGCAGGCGAGGATACTCTGCCGCTGCGAACGCTCGCACCCTGCATCGGCCTGACTCCCGTGTCATGCGTCCCGATTCATGATCGTCATCACAATGTGAAGCGGACTCCCCACACCGTGCCCTCCCCCTGGCGCCGATCAAGCCATAACAGGCGTCAAGGTAGTGCAATTACGATACGCCGAGTGCGGGACGCGTCAATCGCGCCGTCTCGTTTCGGGACGGCGCGCACAATCGGGAGTCAAAAAGGCGACTTACTGCTCCGGACGCATGTACGGGAACAGCAGTACATCGCGGATCGAGCTGCTGCCGGTCAGCAGCATCACCAGGCGATCCACGCCGATGCCGAGGCCGCCGGTCGGTGCCATGCCGTACTCCAGCGCACGGATGTAGTCGGCGTCGTAGTGCATGGCCTCGTCATCGCCACCTTCCTTCGCCGCCACCTGGGCCTGGAAGCGCTGGGCCTGGTCTTCCGGATCGTTCAGCTCGGAGAAGCCGTTGGCCAGCTCCTTGCCGTTGACGAACAGCTCGAAGCGGTCGGTGTAGCCCGGGTCATTGTCGTTGGCACGGGCCAGCGGCGAGACCTCCACCGGATGGTCGGTGATGAAGGTCGGCTGGATCAGGGTGTGCTCGACGGTGGCCTCGAAGATCTCCAGCAGCAGCTTGCCCCAGCCGTAGGACGGCTTGACGCGGATCTTCAGGCGCTCGCAATGGCGCAGCAGCGCGTCGCGGTCGGTGCAGTCCGCCGCAGAGATTTCCGGATTGTGGTGGCGCACCGCCTCGTCCATGCGCCAGCGGCGGAATGCCGGGCCCAGGTCGATCTTCGCGCCGTCCCATTCGACCTCGGTGCCACCGTTGACGGCCTTGGCCACGTCACGGATCACGCCTTCGGTCAGGTCCATGATCTCGTTGTACGTGGCATAGGCCTCGTACAGCTCCATCATGGTGAATTCCGGGTTGTGGCGGGTGCTGACGCCTTCATTGCGGAAGTTGCGGTTGATCTCGTACACGCGCTCAAGGCCACCCACGGTCAGGCGCTTGAGGTACAGCTCCGGCGCCACGCGCAGGTACAGGTCCAGGTCCAGCGCATTGTGGTGGGTGGTGAACGGCTTGGCCGCCGCGCCGCCGGGGATGTAATGCATCATCGGCGTCTCGACTTCCAGGAAGTCGCGGTTGTCCAGCCACGCGCGCATGGCGCGGATGATCTTCGAGCGCTTGATGAACACCGCGCGCGACTCCGGGGTCACGATCAGGTCGACGTAACGCTGGCGGTAACGCTGCTCGACGTCGGCCAGGCCATGCCACTTGTCCGGCAGCGGGCGCAGCGACTTGGTCAGCAGGCGGATCGATTCGGCCTTGACCGACAGCTCGCCGGTCTTGGTACGGGTCAGGCCGCCTTCGACGGCGATGATGTCGCCCACGTCCCAGCCCTTGAAGGCGGTATAGGCATCGCCCAGCACCGCGCCCTGCAGGAACAGCTGGATGCGGCCGGACTCGTCCTGGATCTGCGCGAAGCTGGCCTTGCCCATGATGCGCTTGGCCATCAGGCGGCCCGCCATCTTCACCTGGCGGCCGTTGCCTTCCAGGGCCTCGGCGGTCCAGGTTTCGGCATCTGCGAATTCTTCCTGCAGGCGGCCGGCGAAGTCCTCGCGACGGAAGTCGTTCGGGTACGCGATGCCCTGCCCACGCAGCGCTTTGAGTTTCTCACGGCGCTCGGCGATCAACTTGTTTTCGTCGACGGGGGGGGTATCGGTAGCTTCGCTCATGGATCTGCGGGAATCGTGTAGTGAGGGGGGATGCAGCGCCCGGCACAGCCGGTTGCCCAGCATACCAAAACCGCCCAGCCCCAGCCCTGGGCCGGGCCCGCCCCGGTAGCCGCCAACCTTGGTTGGCGCCGTGCGTGTCGACCAAGGTCGACACCTACCGGGCGGATCGGCCGGCCCTGCTCCGCCGCTACCTGTTGCCGGGGAACGCCTGGCGCAACTCATCCACCAGCACCCGCTGGTTCTCCGAATAGTCCACCGGCACCGACACCAGGTGCACCCCGCCCTCGTTGAAGGCCGCTTCCAAGGTCGGGATGAACTGCTCGATGGCCGTCACCTCGTGGCCCTTGCAGCCATAGGCCTCGGCGTACTTCACGAAATCGGGGTTGCTGAAGGTCATGCCGTAGTCGGTGAATCCGTCCACGGCCTGCTTCCAGCGGATCATGCCGTAGGCACCGTCGTTGAGGATCAGCACCACCAGGTTCAGGCCCAGCCGGCGGGCCGTCTCCAGCTCCTGGCTGTTCATCATGAAACCGCCGTCGCCGCACACCGCCAGCACCCGCCGCTGCGGATACAGGATCGAGGCCATGATCGCCGACGGCAGGCCCGCGCCCATCGTCGCCAGCGCGTTGTCCAGCAGCAGCGTGTTGGCCACCTGGGTGCGGTAGTTGCGCGCGAACCAGATCTTGTACATGCCGTTGTCCAGCGCCACGATGCCATCCGGCGGCATCACCTGGCGCACGTCGTGCACCAGCCGCTGCGGGGTGAACCCGGCCTCTTCGGCCCGGTCGGCCAGGTGCTCGAGGATGGTCGCGCGCAGCGGCAGCAGCGCAGCGGCATCCGGCACCGCGCCCTCGATGCGGTCGGCCAGCTGGGTCAGCGAACGACCGATATCGCCGATCACCTCCACCTGCGGGAAATACACCTGTTCCACCGCCGCCTGCGAGTACCCGATATGGATCACCGTCGGCCCACCCGGGCGCATCACGAATGGCGGCTTCTCGGTGACCTCGTGGCCGATGGTCACGATCACGTCGGCCTGGTCGATCGCCATGTGCACGTAATCGCGCTCGGTCAGCGCCGCGGTGCCCATGTACAGGCCTGAACCACCGGCCACCGCGCCCTTGCCCATCTGCGTGGTGAAGAACGGGATGCCGGCGCGCAGCACGAACGCGGACAGCGCGTCGCTGGACTGCGGCCGCGAGGCCGCCGAAGCGATCATCAGCAGCGGCCGCTTTGCATTGCGGATGAGCTCTGCTGCCCGATCCAGCGCCTCCGGGCTGGCAATGGGACGGTCCACCGCGTGCGGCGGAATCAGCGCCACGCCCTCGACCTCATCGGCAGCAATGTCTTCGGGCAGCTCCAGCAACACCGGGCCCGGGCGCTCTTCCTGGGCGACACGGAACGCCTCGCGGACGATGGTCGGAATGGTGCGTGCCGAGACGATCTGCCGCGCCTGTTTGGTCAGCGGCTTCATCGTGCCGACGATGTCGACGATCTGGAAGCGCGCCTGCTTGCTGGCGACGATGCCCTTCTGGCCGGTGATCATGATCACCGGCCACGCACCCAGCAGCGCATAGGCGGCGCCGGTGGTGAAGTTGAGCGCGCCCGGGCCGAGCGTGGCCAGGCATACGCCCGGCTTGCCGGTCAGGCGGCCGTAAGTGGCCGCCATGAACACCGCCGCCTGTTCGTGGCGGGTGATGACCAGTTCGATGCTGGAATGGCGGAGCGACTCGACCACGTCGAGGTTTTCTTCGCCGGGAATGCCGAAAATGCGCTCGACGCCTTCGTTCTCAAGTGCGGCGACGAGCAGATCTGAACCCTTGGACATCGGATGCCGTCCTTTGTGCTGGACTGATGGTGGATCGTTGCAGGAAGGATGAGAGCCGCGCGTCAATGCTTGTCGAACCACACTGTCTGCGCGTTGACGAATTCACGGATGCCGAAGTGCGAGAGCTCGCGGCCGAAGCCGCTCTTCTTCACACCGCCGATCGGCACGCGAGGGTCGGAAGCGGAGAAGCCGTTGACGAACACACCGCCGGTCTGCAGCCGGCGCGCCAGCTGCATGGCCCGCGCGCGGTCACCGGTCCACAGGTTGCCGCTGAGGCCGAACTCGCTCTGGTTGGCCAGTTCCACCGCGTGGTCGGCATCGCGGGCGCGGCTGATCGAGGCCACCGGCCCGAACGTTTCCGTGTCAAAGGCCTGCATGCCCGGCTCCACGTCCGCCAGTACGGTGGGCGCGTAGAACGCGCCCGGGCGATCGAGCTGATGGCCGCCGACGAGCAGCTTCGCGCCTGCGTCCACCGAGGCGCGCACCTGCGCGTCCAACTGTTCCAGCAGGTCCTGGCGTGCCATCGGACCAATGCGATTGCCCGCTTCACGGCCATCACCGATGGTCAGCGCCTGCACTTTCTGGCAGAACTGCGCCACGAAGCGGTCGTACACCGCGTCTTCAACGATGATGCGCTTGCCGGCAATGCAGACCTGCCCGGTGTTCTGGAAGCGCGAGGTCACCGCCGCATCGACGGCCGCATCCAGGTCAGCGTCGGCCAGCACGATGAACGGATCCGAGCCGCCCAGTTCCAGCACCACCTTCTTCAGCGCCTGCCCGGCCTGGGCAGCGATGCTGCGGCCTGCGGCCACGCTGCCGGTCAGGGTGACTGCCGCAACGCGGTCATCGGCAATCGCGCGGCTGGTGCCCTCGCGGCTGATGTTGGCGGCGATGAAGGTGCCTTCCGGCAGCCCCGCGTCGCGCCAGGCGGCGTCGAGCAGCTGCGCGGTACCGACGATGTTCTCGGCCGGCTTCAGCAGGAAGCCGTTGCCCCCCATCAGGATCGGCACCGCCGCGCGCATCACCTGCCAGTACGGGAAATTCCACGGCATGATGCCCAGCACCACGCCCAGCGGCAGGTAGGACACGTAGGCCTTGTCATCGGGCACCTGGGTGGGTTCGTCGCGCAGGAACTGCGCGCCATGGTCGGCGTACCAGTCGCACAGCACGGCGCACTTCTCGATCTCGGCCAGTGCTTCGGCCTGGACCTTGCCCATTTCGGCAGTGGCCAGCGCGGCCAGCTTTTCACGGTCACGGCGCAGTACGGCGGCCATTGCACGCAGCACTGTGGCCCGCTGTTCGAGGCTGCTGGCGCTCCAGGCGGCGAAGCCGGCCTGGCCACGCTCGAGGATCGCATCCAGTTCGGCATCGGTGGCGAAGGGATGGCTGGCGATCTGCTGGCCGGTAGCCGGATCGCGGGAAATGGCGGTGGTGGGGGCAGCGGACATGCAGGTCTCCTGGTGTCTCGACGACGGGCGGCGGCCCGTCTCCTGCACAGGAATGTGGACCCGATTGGCGGAGGCAACAAGGCGTCTGCTTATCCTGTGACCTGCACTTACCTGTCTGAATGGGGGCTCTTGCAGGGCTGCGCCCTGCACCCGCAGAGGCAACGGCAACAGCCGAAGCAGCAGCAACAGCGGGCTATCCGTGGGATGGCGAGGTGGGTCCGGTTGCCGGAGACGCCGTAAACCCGTCCTTGGGGGCTTGGCCGCGGCATCCATGCCGCGGACACTCCCGCAACCGGACCCACCCCGCCTTCGACGGTTTTCCGCGATCTGTCGGGGCGGCGCTCTGCGTTGCTGTTGGTAGATGTCGACCTTGGTCGACACAGTAGACCCACGCCATCCGTGGATGACTCATTCGATATCTGAGAGAAAAATCGTGTCGACCAAGGTCGACACCTACCAACAGCCGCGCGGAACAAAGCCGCAGTTGCCAACAGCCGCGTGAACCTGTCGAAGGTGGGGCGGTGTCGGCGTGCGGGGTGTCAGCCGCATGGATGCGGCTGCCAAGCCCCCAGGGACGGGTTTACGGCGTCCCCGCACTCCGACACCGCCCCGCCAACCCACGGAATCCAGCTCTAGCTCTGGCTCTGGCTTTGGCCGTTGCATTGAGCAGGTGCAGGGCTGCAAGCCCTGCCGACCAACCTACCTACGCGGCAGGTAAGTGACCAGGGAAAGATCGTGCCGGCTCTCCGGCACCAGCGCCACGTACTGCAGGTCCAGCAGCCCGCGCGTGGGATGGTTCAGCTTCTTCGCACCCTCATCGAACCGGCGCACGTCGTGCTCCGGCCACCACTGGCGGAACTCCTCGCTATGCGCCGCGATGTCCTCCACCAGCGCCAGGAACGGCGCCTTGTCCGGCGCCTGCGCCATCGCCGCACGGAAGCCTGCCAGCAGGCCGCGGGTCATTTCTTCCCAGTTGAGGATCAGCGTGCGGTACGGCGGGTACAGGAACATCAGCCGCAGCGTGTTGCGCTCATGCGGCGCCAGTTGGCTGTAGTCCACGAACAGATCGGCGATGGCCGGGTTCCAGGCCAGGATGTCGAAGCGGGTGTTGCGCACATAGGCCGGGATCGGCTGCATCGCCTCCACCAGCTGGCGCAAGCCGTCGGTCACGCTCTCGTCCGGTGATTCCAGCGGCACGCCGTAGCCGGAGAGCGCGAACGCGTAGGCGCGTTCGTCGTCGCTCATGCGCAGCACCTGCGCCAGGCGCTCCAGCACCTCGGGCGAGGCGCGCACTTCACGGCCCTGCTCGATCCAGGTGTACCAGCTGACGCTCACCCCGATCGCCAGCGCGACTTCCTCGCGCTTCAGGCCCGGGGTACGCCGGCGCCCGGCCGGCAGGCCGAGCGTGGCAGGATCGACACGGGCGCGGCAGGCCTTGAGAAAGCCGCCGAGTTCCTTGCGTTCACTTTCGCTGCGCATCATCGCTACCGCCGTACCCGTTGTAGCGTCGAGCCATGCTCGACGCATCTGCTACTGCGCCAACAGCAGCCGAGCATGGGCTCGGCCCCACATCGGAAGCGTGATCAGCCACCCTCGGCATTGCGCACGAGGGTGACGATATCCGCGCAGGCGCGCCGATCAGGCATCGACGCGCTTGGAGCCCACGGCCAGGCCGGCCTTCAGGCTGGCCTCGACGAACTCGTCCAGGTCGCCGTCCAGCACCTTCTGCGTGTCCGACCGTTCGATGCCGGTGCGCAGGTCCTTGATGCGGCTCTGGTCCAGCACGTAGTTGCGGATCTGGCTGCCCCAGCCGATGTCGGACTTGGTGGCTTCCACCGCGTCCTTCTCGGCGTTGCGCTTCTGGATCTCCAGTTCATACAGCTTGGCGGCCAGCATCTTCATCGCGTTGTCGCGGTTCTGGTGCTGGCTGCGGCCGGTCTGGCAGGCCACGACGATGTTGGTCGGGATGTGGGTGATACGCACCGCCGACTCGGTCTTGTTCACGTGCTGGCCACCGGCACCGGACGAACGGTACACGTCGGTACGCAGGTCGGCCGGGTTGATGGTGATGTCGATGTTGTCGTCGATTTCCGGCGACACGAACACCGATGTGAAGCTGGTGTGGCGGCGGTTGTCCGAGTCGAACGGCGACTTGCGCACCAGGCGGTGCACGCCGGTCTCGGTCTTCAGCCAGCCATAGGCATAGTCGCCTTCCACGCGCAGCGTGGCCGACTTGATGCCGGCAACGTCGCCGCCGGAGACTTCCATCAGCTCGGTCTTCCAGCCACGCGATTCACACCAGCGCAGGTACATGCGCAGCAGGATCTCGGCCCAGTCCTGGGCTTCAGTGCCGCCGGCACCGGCCTGGATGTCGACGAACGCCGCCGCATTGTCCATCTCGCCGGAGAACATGCGCTGGAACTCCAGCTTCTCCACGTGGGCCTGGTGCTTGTCCAGGTCGGCGACCACGGCCAGGGCGGTGTCCTCGTCCTGCTCGGACTCGGCCAGCTCCAGCAGCTCGGTGGCATCGTTCAGGCCATCGAGCACCGAGGCGATGCCGCCCACGGTCTTTTCCAGGCTGGAACGTTCGCGGCCCAGGTTCTGGGCGTACTCGGCGTTGTTCCAGACGTCGGGGCTTTCCAGCTCCCGCGTTACTTCTTCAAGACGCTCTTTCTTGGCGTCGTAGTCAAAGATACCCCCGAAGCGACAGCACGCGATCGGTCAGATCGGTGATGCGCTGGCGGACAGGATTCAGTTCGATCATGTCAGCGGTTATGCATTCAAAAGATGACTGGTAATGATACCGCAGGCTGCGGGTGCCCGGAATGAGGGCCTCACCCTGCCCCCAGCGCCTGCCGCAGCAGCGGCAGCTGGCGCCGGCTGCACGGCACTTTCGCCCCGTCGACCATGTGCAGCAGGGCCTCGCCACCGTCCAGCGGCTCGATCGAGCGCAGCTGGCCCCGATGGATCAGCCAGCTGCGGTGCGGGCGCAGGAACTCGCCCGGGTCGAGCCGCTGCTCCAGCACCGCCATGGTGATCCGCAGCGGATAGTCGTGGCCGCGTACCCGCAGGTTCACATAGTTCCCCGCGGCCTGGGCATACTCCACGTCCGCCGTGGCGACCAGGAACTCCTTGCCCAGCTTGCGCACCAGGAAGTGCTGGGGGCGCTCGACCGGCTCCACCGGCGGGCCGACGTCCGGCTCGGCCAGCAGGCTCGCCTCGCCCTGCCTGCGCCGGCCGAACCAGCTGGCAAAGTGCTCCAGTGCCACGAACATCGCAAACGTGCGTACATCCTTCAGGTATTCGTAGGCAAAACGCTCCAGCCAGCCGGCATCATCCTGGTAGCGATGGCCCAGCGACCCGTAGGCCAGGTGCCGCAGCAGCACCATCCCCACCACGTGCAGCAGCGACCAGCCGACGCTGGCCAGCAGATACAGCGGCAATCGCCGCTTCCAGGTATCGGCATGCAGCGGCCAGCGCTCGCAGCCCCACCACAGCAGCGGCAGGGTCAACAGGACCAGGCCGAGGCTGCTGAACTCCCAGATCATCGGCTCCCACAGCCCGAGATCGCCGCCGCGGCGACTGGCGTCCATCACTTCCACCAGCGCATTGGTCACTGCCGAGGCCGACAGGATCGCCGCCCATACCAGCAGCCGGGTTGAAGTACGCCAGCGCGATGGTCGGCCCTGAGTCATTGCTGCATCCATGTCGTTGCGGTGCTCCAGCCTGCCTCAAGGGACAAAGGGTAGCGGCTCCATTGATCCCACCACCCCCGCCATTGGTCACTGCGTCGGTTCCAGCGGCCCCTTGCCAGTCGCCGCACGGACCGGGCGGCGTCACCTTGGCTCGACTCTCCGGCACACCACCACCATGACCCGACGCTACGACATCGACGCCCTGCGCGTGTTCGCCTTCGCCCTGCTGATCCTCTACCACACCGCCATGGCCTACGTGGACGACTGGGGCTTTCACCTCAAGAGCGTGCATACCGCCGAATGGCTGCAGTGGCCGATGCTGTTCGTCAACCGCTGGCGGATGTCGCTGCTGTTCCTGATCTCGGGTATCGCCATCGCGCTGATGCGGCCGGAAGGCAGGTTGCTGCGCTTCGCCGGCCTGCGCACCTGGCGGCTGCTGCTGCCGCTGCTGTTCGGCATGTTCGTGATCGTGCCGATCCAGCCCTATTGCGAAGGCGTGGCCAACGGCCACGTGGCACCCGGCTTCGGCCAGTTCCTGCTGCGCTACTGGCAGGTGCGGCCGTGGCCGGAAGGCAGCTTCGCCGGCTGGCAGTACGGCATCACCTGGAACCACCTGTGGTACCTGGCCTATCTGTGGAACTACACGCTGGCCTTGGCCCTGTTGATGCCATTGCTGGGAACGGCGGTGGTTCGCCGCGCGATGGCGCTCTGCGCAGCATCGCCGATGCTGCTGATCGGCCTTCCGTCCGCCCTGCTGCTGGCCTGGGTGATCTGGCTGGAGCCGATCTACCCGTCCACCAATGCCCTGCTCGGCGACTGGTACCAGCACGCGAAGTACGCGACGGTGTTCCTGGCCGGCTACCTGCTGGGTCGTGAACCGGTGTTCTGGGAGCGCGTGGTCGCCCTGCGCCGCACCACGCTATGGCTGGCGCTGGCTGCCGTCGGCTGGTATCTGGGGTTGCGCATCCTCGGCCAGGTATTGCCCGCCGATTCCCCGCTGCGGCAATGGCCCGAACCGTTCTGGGACCTGCAGGGCCGGGCCAGCCAGTCGCTTTACGTATGGACCGCGCTGCTGGCCATCCTCGGCTGGGGAAAGGTCTTCCTCGATCGCCCGTTCCGCTGGCTGCCGTACTGCACCGAGGCGATCTATCCCTGGTACATGCTGCACCAGAGCCTGATCATCGTGCTGTTGTTCTGGCTCAAGCCACTTCAGTTGGGCCCGTGGATGGAACCGGCCCTGCTGCTGGCCGGTACTGTCGGCGGCTGCCTGCTGATCCATGAGTTGCTGATCCGTCGCGTGCGTTGGCTGCGGCCCCTGTTCGGCCTGCGTGCGAATCCGCCGGCGGCGCCAATGGCGCGCACCGCAGTAGTGTAGAGCCGAGCCCGCGCTCGGCTGCTTCTGCCATGAGCCGAGCGCAGGCTCGGCTCTACATTGAGGCAGTCGAGCCAGCTCGACTCTACACGGGTGCCCGAGCGATCAACGCACCTCGAACTCGCCCACCAGCACGGTTTCGGCGCGATCCTTCAGCCGCATCGTCACCATCTGGTCCTTCTGCTTGGCCGTGCCCCAATGGGTGGTCAGGCGCAGCATCAGCGTCGTCGCACCGGTCACCAGCTGCTGGCGACTGCCGAAATAGTTCGCCTCGACCTTGTACTTGCCCGGCTTGGCGTTGCGCAGCGAGAACTGCTCGGGGCCATAGCCGCCGGTGAAGTCCTGCGACATCCGCCCGCCCTGGTAGGTCTGGCGGTTGCCGTAGTAGGCACGCTCGCCGTTCGGGTCGGTCACCCACAGGTCCATGTCGCTGTTGTCGGCATCCCAGGACAGCACCACGCGCAGGTCCAGCGGCATTGCCTGCAGCAGGCGCGGGTCGATGGCCGAGGTATCCAGCCGTGGCGTGCTGCGCGCCACCAGGTTGGTCAGCTCATCCAATGCGATCAGGGCGATGCCATCGAAGCGGCTGTCCCACGGCCGCACCACCACCTGGTACAGCGGCGCCAGCGCCTGCTGCGGCTTGCCGGCCGCTGCCAGCGCCAGGCCCAGGTCGCGGAAGCTCTGCGGTTCTTCCTGGCCCATCGCCAGCACCTGCTCGAACACCGGCACCGCCAGTGCCGGGGCATCAGCCTGCATCAGCCGGTAGCCGAGCACGCGCAGCAGATGCCGGTTGTCCAGATCCATCTCGGCCAGGTTCGACAGTACCCGCAGTGCCAGTTCGCGCTGGCCCTGCTCCAGCAGCAGGTCGGCCACATCGAGGAAGAACGCGCTGCTGTCGGCGTGGGCATCGCGCTCGGCCAGATAGCGGTCGTAGAGTTGCGACGGCGGGCCCTCGCGCAGGCGCCGGGCGATGGCCGAGTCCGGCTGCCAGGCCGCCAGCTGGATGCCGAGTTGGCCGTCGTTGGCAGCAGCGGGCGCAGCGACACGGCCACCAGTGACCGTGATTGAATCCAGGGCCTTGTTCGATGCAGGCGCTGAGCGACGCGCACGCGCGCTGCTGGCTTCCATGCGCTGCTCGGCGGCGGCGGCCATCGGTGCCGGGGCGGGTGGTGCCGCCGGGGCCGGCGCGGCGAGCATCGCCACCGGCGCTGATTCCATCGCGTAGTCCGCGGAGGCCACTTCGAGTGCCCCGCCCTTCGGCTGCGGCGGCACACCCTTCGGCCAGCTGCGGTTCCACCACTGCTGGCGCTCCTTCCAGCGAGCGGCCACTTCATCCAGGCGCTGGCGATCGGCTGCGGCGCGATCACTTACCTGCACTGCAAACCTGGCGTCGTACTTGGCGCGCAACGTGCCCGAAGGGCGGATCGCATAGCGCAGGTAGTCCTCCAGCGTCTCCAGCACGATCAGCGAGGTATCCGGCCCGACCAGGCCGAACTGTTGTGACAGGCGCTGCATCGCCTCGCGGTTGCCACGGCGATCGGCGGCCAGCTGCTGCAGGCGCGCCTGCGCCCACAAGCCCGCCAGCAGTTCTCCGTCGTTGCTCTTCTGCGTGGCGGGCAGCGCCTGCCATTCGCCGCCACCCACGCGCACCCGCATCGGCACACCGTCGGCCGCCAGTCGTGCATGCAGCCACAACCAGCCCTGGGCTTCACTGCGACGATCGATCACCACGTCCTGCACGCCGCGCCCTGCATCGACCTGCACATCCATCGGCGACGATAGCAGCTCACGGGCGGCCAATTCGACATCCTTCCCCAGCGCTACGAAGCGACCACCATGCGCTTCGCTCCAGCCACGCAGTCGCACGGCATCGGTGCGCGCGCCGGCGCTGCTGACCGCAAACAGGCGTTGGTCCGGCGCCATCGCCGGCAGCTGTTCCGGCCCATAGGTCAGCAGGCCATCGCTGACCAGCAGGTATTCCTTCACGCCCGGCTGCGGCTGCCACTGCGCCAGTGCGCTGGCGCCGTCCGGACGCACGGCCTGCAGTGCTGCGCGCAGCTCGTTCCAGTTGCCGGCGCGGATGCGGAATCGACGCACCGGCTCGGCGCGATCGCGCAGCACGGTCAAGGCCACGGTGCCGTCACCCATCGCAGCGAAGTAGCGATCCAGCAGGGCGAACTCACGCGAGCGATCGCGCTGTCCCGCCGAACCGGAGCCGTCCCACAGCAGGCCGATCTCGCTGGGCAACGTGCGCGGCGTGCTGCTGGCCACCACCGGCAGCTGCGCCAACAGGTAATGGCCGTCCTGCCAGGGCGCCACCTGCACCTGTGCCTGTCGGGCTGCCGGCAGGCTCCACTGCAGCTGCTGCGGCAGCTGCGCGCCCCTGCCCTGCCACTGCAGCTGGCCCGCGCTGATGCGGAATGGCGCCGTACCCGCGGTGGCCGTGTCGGGGGCCTGCAGTTTCAGCTCAACCGAGGCTGCACCGGCGGCGAACTGCAGCGGCAGTGTCCACTGCCAGCCTTGGCCGGCGAAGGCCAACGGCTCGCGAATCACCAGCTCCACGCGCCGGCTACCGCCGGCCGGCAGCGGGTAGATGCGCAACCGGAACTGGTTGCCAGCGGTCTGTTCCAGCAGGCCCGGGTCGACCCCGCGACGGGCGATCTCCTCGAACACCTGGCGGCCGCGATCCTTGGGCACCGGCACCGCGTCACGCATCTCGCCGTTGATATCCAGCGCGAAGCCGCTGACCTGCTGACCGTCGGCCAGCGGGAACTGCAGCTCGCCCTCCAGCACGCGCCGGTTCGGGTTGTGGAATTCCAGTGTGATCCGGGTCTGGGCGATGCCGGCCTGGACTTCGCCTTCGATGTGGGCGTGTCGCAGCTGCACCGCCTGCTCGGCGGCCGGGGCAATCAGCAAAGGCATGCTGGCCTGCGGCCGGGAGATCGGCGGCGACTGCGCGCCAGCGGGCCAGGCCGCGAGGGCCAGCAACAACACAGTGCAGCAACGGACGAAGACCATGAGCGGACTCCAGTGGGATCGTGAACCTTTGAACGCACCAGCAACCGTAATGGGGTTGGCGCCCCCAAAAAGGGGACGGAGGGGATTAAGTCGCAAGTGGCAAACAAGGCACAAGCGACTTAATCCCCTCCGTCCCCTTTTTTCATGCGGGCAGGCAGTGCTCCACGATCAGCTGGATGGCGCTGCCGCCGCGATAGTCGTCGCAGGCGAGGCGATAGGCGAGATGCACATGGCGACCGGGCGCGTTGCCGTGCCAGCCGCCGAAATGGATGGCGTTGATCGTGCCGGGTACGCCGGGCAGGCGCAGTTCCAGCTTCAGGTGACGCTCCTTCAGCACGCGCCAGTTGGCCACTTCGAAGTGGCCGTCGAACAGCGGCTCGGGGAAGCCCTGGCCCCACGGCCCGGCCAGGCGCAACGCATCGGCGTGGCGATGGTCCAGCTCGTCCGCCGCCAGTTCGCCATCACTGAGGACCTGCTGCTGCAGTGCCGCCGGGTCGAGCATTTCCAGCACCACGGCGACGAAGGCGGCCTTGAAGTCATCGACGTGGTCACGCCGCAGGCTGAGCCCGGCCGCCATGGCGTGGCCGCCGAAGCGTTCGATCAGGCCCGGATGGCGCGCGTCGACCAGCGCCAGGGCGTCACGGATGTGCAGGCCGGGAATCGAGCGCGCCGAGCCACGCAGGGTGTCGGCGCCCGGTTCGGCCGGGGCAAAGGCGATCACCGGGCGATGCAGGCGATCCTTCATCTTCGATGCGACCAGGCCAACCACACCCGGATGCCAGTCGGCATCGAACAGGCAGGCCGCCACCGGTCGCTGCCCCGACATGTCGAGCACCACGCGGGTCAACGCCTGCTCGGCATCGTCGGTCATCGACTGCTGCACGGCGCGCCGTTCCGAATTGATCTGCTCCAGCGTCTGCGCGATCTCGCGCGCCTGGCGCGGGTCTTCGGTCAGCAGCAGCGCGATGCCCAGCGCCATGTCTTCCAGCCGGCCCGCGGCATTCAGGCGCGGGCCGAGCGCGAAGCCGATGTCGGTGGCTGTGAGCCGCGCGGCATCACGGCCGCTGGCTTCGATCAGCGCACGCAGGCCGACACAGCCCTGCCCCGCGCGCAGACGCCGCAGGCCCGCGCTGACCAGTGCCCGGTTGTTCGGATCCAGCGCCACCATGTCGGCGACGGTGCCGACCGCCACCAGGTCCAGCAGCGTGGTCAGGTCCGGCCCCTTGCCATCGGCGAAGACGCCGGCCTCGCGCATGTGCCGGCGCAGCGCCATCAGCACGTAGAAGATCACGCCGACGCCGGCCAGCGACTTGCTGGGGAAGGCATCACCGTCGAGATTGGGATCGACGATGACATCGGCCGGCGGCAGCTGCGGCCCGGGTAGGTGATGGTCGGTGACCAGCACCTGCCAGCCCCGCGCCTTGGCCGCGATCACGCCCGCATGGCAGGCGATGCCGTGGTCGACCGTGACCAGCAGGTCCGGCTGCAGCTCGGCCAGCTCCTCCACCAGAGAAGGTGACAGGCCGTAGCCGTGCACCATTCGGTTCGGCACCGCGTGGAAGACATGCTGCGCGCCGAGCATGCGCAGGCCACGCACGCCGACCGCACAGGCGGTGGCGCCATCGCAATCGAAATCGCCGACCACCAGGATGCGCTTGTCATTGGCGATGGCCTCGATCAGCAGGCCCACCGCATCATCGATGCCGGTCAGCAGCTCGGGGGCGTGCAGATGGCCCAGTTTCGGCTGCGCCAACTCCGGTGTACCCGCGCCCCGGTTGGCATAGAGACGCGCCAGCAGCGGCAGCGTGCCCTCCGGCCAGCTGCCGGGCGCAACCGCATCGCGGCGGCGGATCGTCGGCGTATCAGGGAATGGCTGCACAGCATCGGCGGCAAGGGACATCGGCATCGCCGGGTTGCGGAAGACATCCCCATGATAGCGCGGGGTCGGATCTCTCTGCCCGCAGGAGCCCCCCCCCCTGATCGCGAGCATTTGGAATCTGCCAGCATATCTTCCATGCTTGTCGGCCCTGAAATGGACTTCAACGCATGCATCGCACGCTGCTTCCCGCGCTGCTGGGCCTTGCCCTGGCCCCGGCCGCCCACGCCGCCACACCCGAACCGAAGGCCGGCGTGCAGTTCCAGCACAACGACTGGTCGCTGGCCTGTGACAACACCCGCACCTGCCGCGCCGCCGGCTACAGCCCGGAAGAACCCGGCAATCTGCTCAGCCTGATGCTGGAACGCGCGGGCGGCCCGGCTACGAAGGTGCTCGCGCGGCTGCGCAATGGCGAGGATGGCGAAAGCCCGACGCCGACCGGGGCGCTGCGCCTGCGCCTGAACGGCAAGGACCTGGGCCCGGTGCACGACACCGGCGACGGGGACAACGTGTTGTTGCAGCAGGCACAGACCGATGCACTGGTCGCCGCACTGCCGCGCCAGGCACGCATCGAGATCATCGACGGCAAGGGCAAGGCGTGGCCGATCTCCGACAGCGGCGCAGCGGCCGTACTGCTGAAGATGGACGAGGCCCAGGGCCGGCTGGGCACGCCCGGTGCGCTGGTGCGGCGTGGCGACAAGCCCGAAGCGAGCGTGCCTGCGGCGTTGCCGGTGCCAGTGATCGTGCGCGGCACGCTGATGGCACCGCGCGCCTCGGACGCGGCGCTGGCCAAGGCACCGGGCCTGCGCAAGGCGCTGATCGCCAGCCTGCCGAAGCCGGATGAGTGCGGCCGCCTGAGCGATGGCGGGACAGATGAGATCGAGATCCAGCGACTGGACGCCCAGCATGTACTGGCAAGCACCAGTTGCTTCGTGGGTGCCTACAACATGAGCAACGCCTACTGGGTGGTGCGAGATAAATCGCCGTACCAGGCGACCTTTGTCACCAACCTGGCCGAAGATTTTGACCGCGATGACGCTACGCTGCGAGGCCGCTCCCGAGGCCGCGGTGTCGGCGATTGCATCTCCGCCAATGACTGGGTGTGGGACGGGGAGCGCTTCGTGAAGAGCAGCGATTTCACGACGGGCCAGTGTCGCAATATGCTCGGTGGGCACTGGACACTGCCGACGGTGGTCAGCGAGGTCCGTTGAGGCGCCGCTACCTGCGGTAGTGCCGGCCGCTGGTCGGCAACCCCGACAAATCCTGGGGGTCAGAGCCGTTTTCCGATGGAAAACGGATCCGACCCCGATCGGTCGACCCCGATCAATCGTGAAGCTGGCGCGGCTTCTTCCAGAACTGCCAGCGCTGGCCGCGGTCCAGCTGGAACTGCAGGCCGTCCTCGAAATCCAGCACCAGCCGCTGCAGCTCGCCACGCTTCAGCGCGGCCAGCAGCGGCCGGATTGCATCATTGCCGAGCTGCTGCAGCGAACGCAGCTGGCGCAGGTCGACCAGTGCATCCACCGCCTGCTCGCCATCCACGGCTACGCCAGCCGCCAGGGCCAGGCCCTGCAGCAGGGCATCGCGGCTGCGCACCTGTGCGTGCGGCGTGCTGACCGACACCGGCATCACGCCACCGCCCCAGAACCACAGCGAATTGATCGGCTGTTGTCCCTGAGCGGCGCGCTGCTGGTTCCAGGAATGGTTGTGCAGCAGTACCTGCGCTTCGGTCATCAGCGCCCGCCAGCGACGGCCGCCCTCGCCCTCCGGCAGATGCGAGAACAGGTCATCGCCCAGCACCTCGTCCGGACTATTGAAGTCCGGCAGCACCAGGTCGATTGGAAGCCGCAGGTACCAGCGCGACGGGTCCGGTGCGTCAAGCACGAACCCGGCATCGGCAAACAAGGGCTGCAGCACCGGCAGCAGGGCCAGGCTGTCGGCCAGCGTCGGCCGCAGCGTTTCGCCGTAGGCCATCATCCGCGCGCCATGCATGTCCGGCACCATGCAGGCCGGATCGGCACGCAGCCAGCTGGCGCCGGCCGCATCGCCGACGTCGCGCTGGCGGGTCAACGCGGCCACCGGCCAGTGCGGCGCGGCAACCGCGAAATGGCGCGTCAGCTGCGCGCGTTCGCCAGGCGCGACCTGCACGGTCGTGGCACGGCCGAGCGCACGTGCCACATCGTCCGGCAACGCAGCCGCGGCAAAGCGGCTGCGGGCCGGCAACAGCAGGGTCGCCGTTGCCACCGTTTCAGTCCACGTAGCTGACGCTGACGATCTCGTACTCGCGCTGGCCGGCCGGGGCGTCGATCACGATCGAATCGCCTTCCAGCTTGCCGATCATCGCGCGCGCCACCGGCGAGGAAATCGCGATCAGGCCCAGCTTGATGTCCGCTTCCAGGTCACCGACGATCTGGTACTTCTTCTCTTCGTCGGTTTCCACGTCGGCCAGCGTCACGCTGGCGCCGAACACCACCTTGGAGCCGGAGTTGAGCTTGCTCACGTCGATGATCTCGGCGTGCGACAGCTCGCCTTCCAGCTGCTTGATGCGGCCTTCGATGAAGCCCTGTTCCTCGCGCGCGGCGTGGTACTCGGCGTTCTCCTTCAGGTCGCCATGCTCACGCGCTTCGGCGATGGCGGCGATCACCTTCGGGCGCTTGACCGACTTCAGGTGATCCAGTTCGTCGCGCAGCTTCTGCGCGCCCTTCATGGTGATGGGGGCTCTCATGCATTCAACTCCTTGTGCAGCTCCTGCAGCGACCAGACGGGACCGGTGCCGCGGAATTCCAGTGAATCCACCAGCGCCTTGGCGCCGGCAATGGTGGTCGAGTAGGTGACGCGATGCTGCAGCGCCTCGCGACGGATCGAGAACGAGTCGTTGATCGCCGAACGACCTTCGGTCGTGTTGACGATGTAGACGATCTCGCCGTTCTTGATCGAGTCGACGATGTGCGGACGGCCTTCGACCACCTTGTTGATGATCTCGCAGTCCATGCCGTGCTGCTGCAGCCAAGCGGCGGTGCCACGGGTGGCGACCAGGCTGTAGCCACGCGCCAGCAGCGCCTTGGCCACCGGCAGCACGCGCTTCTTGTCCGGATCACGCACCGAGACGAAGGCCTTGCCAACCGGCGGTGCCTTGATGCCGCCGGCTTCCTGCGCCCGCGCGAAGGCGGCGTTGAAGGTGCGGCCCACGCCCATCACCTCACCGGTGGAGCGCATCTCCGGCCCGAGGATCGGGTCGACGCCCTGGAACTTGGCGAACGGGAAGATCGCTTCCTTCACCGAGTAGTAGTCCGGCACGATTTCCTTGGTCGCGCCCTGCTCGGCGAGCGTCTTGCCGGCCATGCAGCGGGCGGCGATCTTGGCCAGCGGCATGCCGGTGGCCTTGGACACGAACGGCACGGTGCGCGAGGCACGCGGGTTCACTTCCAGCAGGTAGATGGTGTCGGCACCCTCGTCGCTGGTCTGGATCGCGAACTGGGTGTTCATCAGGCCGACCACGTTCAGGGCCTTGGCCAGCTCCACCACCTGGCGGCGCAGCTCGGCCTGGGTTTCAGCCGACAGCGAGTACGGCGGCAGCGAGCACGAGGAATCGCCCGAGTGCACGCCGGCTTCTTCGATGTGCTCCATCACGCCACCGATCAGGACGTTGCCCTGGGCATCGGCAATGATGTCGACGTCGCACTCCACGGCGTTGTCGAGGAAGCGGTCCAGCAGCACCGGCGAATCGTTGGACACCTTCACCGCGTCGCGCACGTAGCGGGCCAGGTCGGCTTCGCCGTAGACGATTTCCATCGCACGGCCGCCCAGCACGTAGCTCGGGCGCACCACCAGCGGGTAGCCGATCTCGCGGGCCAGCAGCAGGGCTTCCTGGTCGTT
Source organism: Stenotrophomonas sp. YJH_SMC_123 (assembly GCF_059368215.1). Lineage (NCBI taxonomy): Bacteria > Pseudomonadati > Pseudomonadota > Gammaproteobacteria > Lysobacterales > Lysobacteraceae > Stenotrophomonas > Stenotrophomonas sp. YJH_SMC_123. Next base: position 1,010,648 of record NZ_JCAFRM010000001.1, on the reverse strand, counting down.
GCGGGCGATGCGGTTCGGCGGCTGCTTCAGGCCCAGCTTGTCGACCAGCTGCTGGAAGCGCTCGCGGTCTTCGGCCAGGTCGATCGAGTCCGGGCTGGTGCCGATCACCGGCACGCCATTGGCTTCCAGCGCGCGCGCCAGCTTCAGCGGGGTCTGGCCGCCGTACTGCACGATCACGCCCTTCGGCTGTTCCAGTTCGACGATCTCCAGCACGTCTTCCAGGGTCAGCGGTTCGAAGTACAGGCGGTCGGAGGTGTCGTAGTCGGTCGACACGGTTTCCGGGTTGCAGTTGACCATGATGGTTTCATAGCCATCCTCGCGCAGCGCCAGTGCCGCGTGCACGCAGCAGTAGTCGAACTCGATGCCCTGGCCGATGCGGTTCGGGCCACCGCCCAGGATCATGATCTTGTCGCGGTTGCTCGGCGCGGCCTCGCACTCGTCCTCGTAGGTCGAGTACAGGTAGGCGGTACCGGTGGAGAATTCACCCGCACAGGAGTCCACGCGCTTGTAGACTGGGCGCACCTTGTGCGCACGACGCAGCGCGCGGATGGCGGCTTCATTGGTGCCGGTCAGCTGCGCCAGGCGCGCATCGGAGAAGCCAGCACGCTTCAGCTTGCGCAGGCGTGCGGCGTCCAGCGCGTCGATGCCACCGGCCGCGACTTCGCCTTCTGCAGCGATGATTTCCTCGATCTGGTCCAGGAACCAGTGGTCGATGAACGACAGTGCGTAGATCTCTTCCACGCTCATGCCGGCGCGGAACGCATCGGCGACGAAGAACAGGCGCTCCGGGCCCGGCGCCTTCAGCTCGCGACGCAGGGTCTGCAGGTCGTCTTCGTTGGCCAGGTCCAGGCCGGTCGGGTCGAAGCCGACCTTGCCGGTTTCCAGGCCACGCAGGGCCTTCTGCACCGACTCCTGGAAGGTGCGGCCCATCGCCATCACCTCACCCACCGACTTCATCTGGGTGGTCAGGCGGGCGTCGGCGGCCGGGAACTTCTCGAAGGCGAAACGCGGGATCTTGGTGACGACATAGTCGATCGACGGTTCGAACGAGGCCGGGGTCAGGCCACCGGTGATCTCGTTCTTCAGTTCGTCCAGGGTGTAACCCACGGCCAGCTTGGCGGCGACCTTGGCGATCGGGAAGCCGGTGGCCTTGGAGGCCAGCGCCGAGGAACGCGACACGCGCGGGTTCATCTCAATGACGACCACGCGGCCGGTCTTCGGGTTGATGCCGAACTGCACGTTCGAGCCACCGGTATCGACGCCGATCTTGCGCAGCACGGCGATGGAGGCATCGCGCAGGCGCTGGTACTCCTTGTCCGTCAGGGTCTGCGCCGGCGCCACGGTGATCGAGTCACCGGTGTGCACGCCCATCGGGTCCAGGTTTTCGATCGAGCAGACGATGATGCAGTTGTCCGCAGTGTCGCGGACCACTTCCATCTCGAACTCCTTCCAGCCCAGCACCGACTCTTCCACCAGCACCTCGGTGGTCGGCGACAGTTCCAGGCCGCGGCTGACGATCTCGACCAGCTCTTCGCGGTTGTAGGCGATGCCGCCACCGCTGCCGCCCAGAGTGAAGCTGGGGCGGATGATGGTCGGGTAGCCGACGCGGGTCTGGATCTCCAGCGCTTCGTCCAGGGTGTGGGCGACGGCGGCGGTCGGGCATTCCAGGCCGATCTCACCCATGGCCACGCGGAACAGCTCGCGGTCTTCGGCCATGCGGATCGCTTCGCGCTTGGCGCCGATCAGTTCGACGTTGTACTTCTCCAGCACGCCGTTGTCGGCCAGGTCCAGCGCGCAGTTCAGCGCGGTCTGGCCACCCATGGTCGGCAGCAGCGCATCGGGCTTTTCCTTGGCGATGATCTTCTCGACCGTCTGCCAGTTGATCGGCTCGATGTAGACGGCGTCGGCCATCTCCGGGTCGGTCATGATCGTGGCCGGGTTGCTGTTGACCAGCACCACGCGGTAACCCTCGTCACGCAGGGCCTTGCAGGCCTGGGCGCCGGAGTAGTCGAACTCGCAGGCCTGGCCGATGACGATCGGGCCAGCACCGATGATGAGGATGGTCTTGAGGTCAGTGCGCTTGGGCATTTTCTTCTCTAAGTCAGTACAGCGTGACAAGGGGGAGTGATCGCACGCTGTCGATCAGGAATCTTGATCCGCAGCGCCGCGCCGGGGGCAGCAGCGATGCGGGGTTTACGGTCCATCGCGACGCCACCGGGGGGGCCGGCGGCGTACTGATCACGCCTTGGCCTGCTCCATCAGCACCACGAAGCGGTCGAACAGCGGACCGACATCGGTCGGGCCCGGCGACGCTTCCGGGTGGCCCTGGAACGAGAACGCCGGCACGTCGGTGCGGGCGACACCCTGGTTGGTGCCGTCGAACAGCGAGCGGTGGGTCACGCGCAGGGTCGGCGGCAGGGTCGCTTCATCGATCGCGAAGCCGTGGTTCTGCGAGGTGATCATCACCCGGCCGCTGTCCAGGTCCTGCACCGGGTGATTGGCACCGTGGTGGCCATGGCCCATCTTCATGGTCTGCGCGCCCGAGGCCAGGCCCAGCAGCTGGTGGCCCAGGCAGATGCCGAAGGTCGGGATCTTCACATCGATGAAGGTCTTGATCGCTTCGATGGCGTAGTCACACGGCTCCGGGTCACCCGGGCCGTTGGACAGGAACACGCCGTCCGGCTTCAGGGCCAGCACTTCGGCGGCCGGGGTCTGCGCCGGTACCACGGTCACTTCGCAGCCACGCTCGGCCAGCATGCGCAGGATGTTGGTCTTCACGCCGAAGTCGTAGGCCACGACCTTGAACCGGGCCGGCACGCTGACGAAGGCATTGGCATCCAGGTCCAGCTGGCCCTCGGTCCAGGTGTAGGTCTTCTCGGTAGTGACGACCTTGGCCAGATCCATGCCCTTCAGCCCCGGGAACTTGCGGGCGGCTTCCAGTGCCTTTTCCACGTCGATGTCGCCGGCCATCAGCGCACCGTTCTGCGCGCCCTTCTCGCGCAGGATGCGGGTCAGCTTGCGGGTGTCGATGCCGGCGATGGCAACCACGCCACGCTGGATCAGCCAGTCCTGCAGCGACACCTGGCTGCGCCAGTTGCTGGGGCGGCGCGGAACGTCGCGCACGATCAGGCCGGCCGACCACACCTTGGACGCTTCGTTGTCCTGGTCGGTCATGCCGGTGTTACCGATATGCGGATAGGTCAGCGTGACCATCTGCCGGGCGTAGGACGGGTCGGTCAGCACTTCCTGATAGCCGGTCATGGCGGTGTTGAACACCACCTCACCGACGGACAGGCCGGGCGCGCCTACGGATTCGCCCTCGAATACGGTGCCGTCTTCGAGGACGAGGATTGCGGCTTGGGTCACGGGAATCTCACTTTGGCTACCGAGGGGGCTGCCGAAGTCACGCCTGCGCTTCACGGAAATCCGGTTGCAAAAAAGCGCGGACGTACGGTCTGGGACCGGTCCGGCTTTCGTGATTCGGCGAGTGCGAATTGTAGCGCTGCCGGGGCGCTCGCGCCAGCGGTTATCGCGCTTCATGAACAGGCGATTGCGCATTCATTTCAATCCGATGGCGTATGCGGGCCGGAGGCGGGGTCGGATCCATTTCCCGAATGGGAAAGGCTCTGACCCCAGGCGCCCTCGGATGGGGTCAGAGCCCTTTCCGCAGGAAAGGGATCCGACCCCAGGAATCAGCCCGCCCTACTGCAGCAGATCCCTTACCCGGTAGCTGCCCGGCGCCCGCCCCTGCAGCTGGCGGGCGGCGAACAGGGCGCCGCGGGCGAAGATGTCGCGGTTGGTGGCCCGATGCACCAGCTCGATGCGCTCGCCCAGACCGGTGAACTGCACCAGGTGCTCGCCCACGATGTCACCGGCACGCAGGCTGGCGTAGTGCGGCTCCGCCCCGCCCCGTTGCGCGGCCGCGCCCAGGGTCAGCGCGGTGCCCGATGGCGCATCCTTCTTCTGGGTGTGGTGCGATTCGACGATGTCGCAGTCCCAGCCGGCCAGCGCCTGCGCCGCGCGCTCCACCAGCTCGTCCAGTACCGCCACGCCCAGGCTGAAGTTCGAGGCCCATACCAGCGGGATCTTCGCCGCCGCGGCCTCCAGCGCCTGGCGCTGCGTGCTGGAGATACCGGTGGTGCCCGACACCAGCCCGGCACCCCGCTCCACGCACAGCGCCAGCATCGGGTCGAAGCCCTCCGGCAGGCTGAAGTCGATCGCCACATCGAACACCGGCGCGCCGGGCAGCTCACTGGCGCCGAAGAACGGCACGCCGTCGACCACGCGCTGTGCCGGCGCACGGCCGGTCACTGCGGCCACGATCTGCAGGGTTTCGGGATGTTCGGCGGCCAGCCGCAGCAGGGCCTGGCCCATGCGCCCGGAGGCACCGTGAATGAGCAATCGCAAGGGAGTCTGGTTCATGCCTGCAGGCTAGCGGCAGCACGCCCGCTCCGGCAAGCGCCATCGCTGCTACGCTGCATGCCCTTTCATGCAATGGATGGCAGCTCCCTCATGCAGATCAGCGAACAGCTGGTGCTGATCACCGGCGCCGGCCGCGGCCTTGGCCAGCACATCGCCCGCGCGTTCGCGGCGCAGGGTGCGCGCGTCATCGTCAACTACCACCGCAGCGAAGGCCTCGCACGGGCGCTGGCCGCCGAGCTGGGCGGACAGGCGATCGCGCTGCCGGCCGACGTCACCGACCGCAGCCAGGTCGATGCAATGCTGCAGCACGCCCTGGCCCACTTCGGCCAGGGCGTCACCACCGTGGTCAACAACGCGCTCGCCGCGTTCTCGTTCAATGGTGATGCCCGCGACGGCGCCGCCGATATCGGCTGGCCGGCGTTCCAGGCGCAGTTCGAGGGCAGCGTGCGCGGCGCGCTGAACACCGTGCAGGCCGCCCTGCCCGGCATGCAGGCCCGCCGCTTCGGCCGCATCATCAACATCGGCACCAACCTGTTCCAGAACCCGGTCGTGCCCTACCACGACTACACCGCCGCCAAGGCCGCGCTACTGTCCCTCACGCGCACGCTGGCCGGCGACCTCGGCCCGCATGGCATCACCGTGAACATGCTGTCCGGCGGCCTGCTGCGCACCACCGATGCCAGCGCTGCCACGCCGGAGGCAGTGTTCGACTACATCGCCGCCAACACGCCACTGCGCAGCGTTACCACGCCAGCAGAATTCGCCGATGCCGCGCTGTTCTTCGCCAGCCCCTGGTCGCGCGCGGTGACCGGGCAGAACCTGGTGGTCGATGGCGGGCTGGTGCGGGACTGAGCCAATGCGCATTTCCGAGGTCAGCCGCCTGACCGGCGCCAGCGCCAAGGCCATCCGCCTGTACGAGGCGCGCGGACTACTGCCGCCGGTGCCGCGGCTGAACCGCTATCGCGACTACAGCGAACAGGATGTGGCCTGGGTGCAGCTGATCCGCCAGGCGTTGGCGCTGGGCATCACCCTGGCCGCGATCTCCCGCCTGCAGGGCCGCGACGGACGGCTCGACTGGCCCGCGGTGCTGGCCCTGCTTGAGCAACAACGCAGCCGCATCGCCAGCGAGCGGGCACGGCTGGCGCAGGTCGAGCTCGACCTGCAGCAGGTCAGCGACGAACTGCGGCAGTGGCTGCACTCCGGTAGCGGTGACTGCATCCTGGAGCCCAGCTGCTGCGCCGCTGGTGGTTGACTCTGCCCCAAGGGCATAGCCCAACCTCGCGCACTTTCCATTGCCCGAGGTTGCCGTGTCCCGTTCCATCCTGATCCTGCTCGGCCATCCCGACCGCGACAGCCTGTGCGGTGCCCTCGCCCAGCGCTACGCCACCGCCGCCGAGAATGCTGGCCATCGGGTGCGCCTGATCGCACTGGGCGAACTCGAGTTCGATCCGGTGCTGCGCCATGGCTACCGCCAGATCCAGCCGCTGGAAGCCGACCTGCAGGACACTGCGGATGCGATCGAGGCCTGCGACCATCTGGTGCTGGTCTATCCCACCTGGTGGGGCGCGATGCCGGCGCTGCTGAAGGGCTTCTTCGATCGCGTGCTGCTGCCGGGGTACGCCTTCCGCTACCGGCGCGATTCAGTCTGGTGGGACCGGCTGCTGGCCGGTCGCAGCGCACGGGTGATCACCACGCTGGATACGCCGCCCTGGTATTACCGCTGGATCTACCGCGACCCGGGCATCACCCAGATCCGCGCCACTATTCTGGAATTCTGCGGCATCCGCCCGGTGCGGGTCAGCCGACTCGGTGCGGTGCGCAGCAGCTCGCCGGAGCAACGCAACCGGTGGCTGGCGTTGGCAGCGGAGCTGGGCTCACGGGCCAACTAGCTGGAAGAGCGTGCGAACCAAGGTTCGCACCCACCTGGAGCGTTCGCACCCACCTGGGGCGTTCGTTGCGGGTGTCGCGTTTGCCAATTGACCGTCAGGCACTGCGCCTCAAGGCTGTGGGCCCTTGTTACGGCCCAGGCAAAGCCCATGAAATCCTCGACCGTCTTCAGCAAGCGCGCCAGGAAGACCGGCTTTGCCGGTACGTCGACGACCCGCTACCGCTTGCTGGACGCCGCGCTGCTTGTCGTGAATCACCAGCGCGCCAGCGAAAGCCGGGGCTTCTATGTGAATGCTGGACTCTACTTTCCGGAACTGCTCACGTATCCCCTCGCGCCTGACGATCTTGAAACGGCTTTCCGGTACCGCTCCAGCATCCCCACGCCCCATGTCGACTGGCGGATCGAAGAAACGCCGGGCCTGCGCCGGACCTTCATCCAGCAGGATCTTGAAGATCTGCTGGAGGCCGGTAACCGCGACGCGTTGAAGGCCCTGCTGCTCGATGCCCTGGCCGACGTGGCAGGTTTCGCGGCAGCCCATGGGAACAGGGAATCGGTGCGGCGATTGAACCGGGACGGGAACTTCCGGGCGATCATCCGCAGAGAGGTCTGAATCCCGAGAGCGTGCGAACCAAGGTTCGCACCCACAGGGCGAAGGCCCGCACCACCGGCCGAAGGTTCGCACCCACCGGCCGGCCGCCGTCGAGCATGGCTCGACGCTACTTCTTGGTCGGCCCGCAGCTGTCGCAACCGCCACAGGCACCACCACCGCCCGTTGCCGGCGGCGCGATCTTCCGCCCCAGCGCCTGCAGCCAGGCGGCGCGGCCCGGCTTCAACAGGGCCAACGCCAACGCACCGCGCAGCGTGCGCACGGTGCCCGGGAACTGCTTCTTCAGCACCACCCAGGCACTGACCAGCACAGCCACCGCGATGATCAGGTACTGGATCAGCAGGCCGGTATCCATCAGCCGCCTCCCAGCGCCCTGGTCACCTGATAGGTGATCAGTGCGGCCACATAAGCCGCTGCGAACAGGTAGAACGCGGCAAAGCCCATCTGCTTCCACGAATTGGTCTCGCGCTTGATGGTGGCCAGCGTCGAGATGCACATCGGGGCGTAGATGTACCAGACCAGCAGCGACAGCGCGGTCGCCAGCGACCAGCCATCGCTGATCAGCGGGGTCAGCGCCTGGCTGGCGGCATCGTCATCGGCGGCCGACAGCGCATACACGGTGGCCAGCGACGACACCGCCACCTCGCGCGCGGCCAGGCCCGGGATCAGCGCGATGCAGATCTGCCAGTTGAAGCCCAGCGGCGCGAAGAACACCGCCATCGCATGGCCGATCTGGCCGGCGTAGCTGTAGTCGATGGCTGGCATCGTGGCGTCGGCCGGTGCCGCCGGGAACGACAGCAGCACCCACAGCAGGATGGTCAGCGCCAGGATGATGCCGCCGACGCGCTTGAGGAAGATCATGCCGCGCTCGTACAGCCCCACGGCCAGGTCGCGCACATGCGGCAGGCGGTACGACGGCAGCTCCAGCATCAGCGGGTGCTCGCTCTTGTCGCGACGCCACTTCTTCATGATCCACGACATCGCCAGCGCGCTGAGAATGCCCGCCGCATACAGGCCGAACAGCACCAGGCCCTGCTGGTTGAACACGCCCCACACCGTCTTCTGCGGAATGAACGCACCGATCAGCAGCGCGTACACCGGCAGGCGCGCCGAGCAGGTCATCAGCGGCGCCACCAGGATCGTGGCCAGGCGGTCACGCGGGTCCTGGATGCTGCGCGTGGACATGATGCCCGGCACCGCGCAGGCGAAGCTGGACAGCAGCGGGATGAACGAGCGACCGGACAGGCCGGCGGCCGCCATCATGCGGTCGAGCAGGAACGCCGCACGCGGCAGGTAGCCGGACTCCTCCAGCACCAGGATGAAGAAGAACAGGATCAGGATCTGCGGCAGGAACACCACCACGCCGCCGACGCCTGCGATGATGCCGTCGGTCAGCAGGCTGGCCAGCGGGCCTTCCGGCAGCACGCTGCCAACAAAGGTGCCGAGCCAGGCGAAGCCAGCCTCGATGCCGTCCATCAGCGGCGTCGCCCAGGCGTACACCGCCTGGAAGATCAGGAACATCACCATCGCCAGGCTGACCAGGCCGAACACCGGGTGCAGCAGCCAGCGGTCCAGCGCGTCGTCGATCTTCGCGGTCCGTGCCGGCATGCGCACGGCGACCGACAGGATCCCGCGCACCTTGGCGTGGTAATCGATGCCACCTTCCGGGCCCAGCACCGGCGCATCCAGGTGCGGCACCATGGCGTCCAGGCGCTCGACCAGGGCCTTGGCGCCCTGCTTGCGCACCGCCACGGTCTCCACCACCGGCACGCCCAGCTCGCGTTCCAGCGCGGCCACATCCACCTGGATGCCGCGGCGCTGGGCCGCGTCGACCATGTTCAGGGCCACCACCATCGGCTTGCCCAGTTCGCGCAGCTCCAGCGCGAAGCGCAGGTGCAGGCGCAGGTTGGTGGCGTCGATCACGCACAGCAGCACGTCCGGCGCGGCCTCGCCCGGGTAGAAGCCCCGGCACAGGTCACGAGTGATCGCCTCGTCCAGGCTGGCCGGATGCAGGCTGTAGGCGCCCGGCAGGTCAAGCACGGCGAATTCACGGCCGGACGGCGCGCGCAGGCGGCCCTCCTTGCGCTCGACGGTGACGCCGGTGTAGTTGGCGACCTTCTGCCGGCTGCCGGTCAGCTGGTTGAACAGCGCGGTCTTGCCGCTGTTGGGGTTACCGACCAGCGCGATGCGCAGGGGGGCGGTGGCGGCGATTGCGGTCATGCACGTCGTTCCTGGCTGGCGGCGTCGACCACGACCCGCTTGGCTTCACTGATCCGCAGCGCGAACCGGGTGAACCCGACCTGCACCAGCAGCGGCTCGCCGCCCACCGGGCCCTTGGCCACCAGGCGCACTTCCTCGCCGTTCACGAAACCCAGCTCGCGCAGGCGCCGGGCAATGGCATCGTTGGCATGCAGGTCCTGCACGGACTCGACCACGGCCGAGGTGTGCAGCGGCAGTTCGGACAGCGTCATCTAGCGTGTTCTCTGCTGGATGTAAATGGTTCTCGATTCTAACATTCCCGCGTCGCGTCATGGCCCATGACCAATGGCCCGCTATGATCCATACAGGTATGGAGTGACCCTGGAATCCCATGAACGATGCTTTGCAGATCGAGCGCCGTGGCGCCGTCCTCACCCTCTGGCTGAACCGGCCGGAGCTGCACAACGCCTTTGACGCCAGCCTGATCGCCCGGCTGACCGCCGCGCTGGAAGCCGCCGGCCGCGATGATTCGGTCCGGGCCGTGGTGGTCGCCGGCCACGGCGCCTCCTTCTCGGCCGGTGCCGACATGCAGTGGATGCGCGGCATGGCGGCGGCCAGCGAGGCCGACAACCGCGAGGACTCGCTGGCACTGGCACGGCTGATGCGCACCCTGGACGAGCTGCCCAAGCCGACCCTGGCCCGGGTCCACGGCGCGGCCTTCGGTGGCGGCGTCGGCCTGGTTGCCTGCTGCGACATTGCCATCGCCAGCACCTCGGCCCGCTTCGGCCTGACCGAAAGCCGCCTTGGCCTGCTGCCGGCGGTGATCTCGCCTTACGTGATCGAGGCCATCGGCCCGCGCCAGGCGCGGCGCTGGTTCGCCACCGGCGAGCACTTCGACGCCGATACCGCACTGCGCATCGGCCTGGTCCACCAGCTGGTCGAGCCCGAGCGCCTGGACGAAGCGCTGGAGCGCCAGCTGGCCCTGCTCGACAAGGCCGGCCCGATCGCCTCGTCCACCGCAAAGCAGCTGGTCCGGCAGGTCCGCGACAGCCATGACCGCGACGCGCTGGATCGGGATAATGCCGCCCTGATCGCGCGCCTGCGGGTGTCCGCCGAGGGCCAGGAAGGCCTGGGCGCCTTCCTCGACAAGCGCGCCCCCCATTGGGTCACGGAAGCCTGAACATGCTCGATCATCTTGGTTTGACCAGCGCCGACCTGGCGCGCAGCAGGACCTTCTTCCTGCAGGCGCTGGCGCCGCTGCAGATCGGCGTGGTGATGGAAGTGAGCGCCGAACAGACCGGCGACCACGACCACATCGGCTTCGGCAGCGACGGCAAGCCGTTCTTCTGGCTCGGCAATGGCGGCACCGCCAGCCACGGCGTGCACGTGGCCTTCGCCTGCGCCAGCCGCGCGCAGGTGGACGCCTTCCACGCCGCCGCCCTCGCCGCCGGTGGCCGCGACAACGGCGCGCCGGGCCTGCGCCCGTGGTACCACCCGGATTACTACGCCGCCTTCGTGCTCGATCCGGACGGCAACAACATCGAAGCGGTCTGCCATCGCCCCATCGGCGAGGTGGCTGCATGAGCGACTACGTCCGCATCGTCGAGGTCGGCCCGCGTGACGGCCTTCAGAACGAAAAGCAATCGGTGTCCACCGCCGACAAGATCGAACTGATCAACCGCTTGTCGGCCACCGGCCTGCGCAGCATCGAGGCGACCAGTTTCGTCAGCCCGAAGTGGATTCCGCAGCTGGCCGATGCCGCCGAGGTCTACGCCGGCATCCAGCGCCGGCCGGGCATCCACTACCCGGTACTGGTGCCGAACGAACAGGGCTACGACCGCGCCCGCGCGGTGGGCGTGGAGGAAGTGGCGGTGTTCACCGCTGCGTCCGAGGCCTTCAACCGCACCAACACCAATGCCGGCATCGACGAATCGCTGGCCCGGTTCGAGCCGATCCTGCGCCGCGCCGCCGCCGATGGCGTGCGCGTGCGCGGCTACGTCTCCACCGTGCTCGGCTGCCCCTACCAGGGCGAGGTGCCGCTGGCCGACGTGGTGCGGGTGGCGCGCGCGCTGCACCAGATGGGCTGTTACGAAATCTCGCTGGGCGACACCATCGGCGTCGGCACCCCACGCAAGGCACGGGCGATGCTGCAGGCGGTCGCTGCCGAGATCCCGATGGAAGCCTTGGCCGTGCACTTCCACGACACCTACGGCCAGGCCATCGCCAACATCGCCACCTGCCTGGAAGCAGGCGTGCGCGTGGTCGACAGTGCAGTCTCGGGCGCCGGTGGCTGCCCGTACGCGAAGGGGGCCAGCGGCAACGTCGCCAGCGAGGACGTGGTCTACCTGCTGCAGGGCCTGGGCCTGGACAGTGGCGTGGACCTGCCGGCACTGGCCGAGACCGGCCGCTGGCTGGCCGGCCTGCTCGGCCGCGCCACCGCCAGCCGCACCGGCCAGGCGCTCGCAGCGACCGGCTGAGCAACCCGCTGCGCCGCTCCCGCTCGGGCGGCGCAGCGCACAACGGCGACGGTCGCCGCTTCCGTTAGAATCGGCGGTTCTCGAACCTGCAGGACCGTTCAATGCAGCTGTCTTCCGTACGTGCCGTGATCACTGGCGGCGTCTCCGGCCTCGGCCTGGCCGTGGCCCAGCACCTCGTCGCCCAGGGCGGCAAGGTGGCTCTGTTCGACCTCAACGACGACAAGGGTGCAGCTGCCGTTGCCGGGCTGGGTGCCGACAAGGCCCGCTATTTCAATGTCAATGTCAGCGATGAGGCGGCCGTGGCTGCAGCCATCGACCAGGCCCACGATTTCCTCGGCGGCCTGAACGTGGCGATGAACTGCGCCGGCATCCTCGGCGCCGGTCGCGTGCTCGGCAAGGAAGGCCCGATGCCGCTGGCCGGCTTCCAGGGCACGGTGATGGTCAACCTGGTCGGCAGCTTCAACGTCGCCAAGGCCGCGGCCAACCGCATGCAGCACAACGACGCCGGCGAAGACGGCGAGCGCGGCGTGATCATCAACACCGCCAGCATCGCTGCCTATGAAGGACAGATCGGCCAGGCCGCGTATGCCGCCAGCAAGGGCGGCGTGGTGTCGATGACGCTGCCGATGGCGCGCGAACTGTCGCGCTTCGGCATCCGCGTCAATACGATTGCTCCTGGCGTGTTCTGGACGCCGATGGTCGATGGCATGCCCGAAGCCGTGCAGCAGTCGCTGGCCGCCTCGATCCCGTTCCCGTCGCGCCTGGGCAAGCCGGAAGACTTCGCCAGCCTGGTCGGCTTCATCCTCGGCAACACCTACCTCAACGGCGAGACCATCCGCCTGGACGGCGCTACCCGCCTCGCTCCGAAGTGATTCCCCCCGGGCGCCGGGACGGCGCCCTCCCCCAACGACCTAGATCACCATGAAAGCCAACGACATCAAGAAGGGCAACGTCGTCGAGTACAACAACGGCGTGTACCAGATCCGCGACATCGAGCGCAGCTCGCCGCAGGGTCGCGGCGGCAACGTCCGCTTCCGCTTCATCATGTACAGCGTGCCGGGCGGCAACAAGCTCGACGCCAGCTTCGATGCCGACGACAACCTGGTCGAGGTCGAACTGCTGCGCCGCCAGTCCACCTATTCGTACAAGGACGGCGATGCCTTCGTGTTCCTCGATGACGAGGACTACACCCCCTACACCCTGGACGCGGACGTGATCGGCGATGACGCTGGCTACATCACCGACGGCCTGACCGGCATCTACGTGCAGGTGATCGACGAGCAGCCGGTGGCGATCCAGCTGCCGGCCTCGGTGGTGCTGGAAGTGATCGAGACCCCGCCGGAACTGAAGGGCGGCACTGCCACCAAGCGCCCGAAGCCGGCCAAGCTCAACACCGGCATCGAGATCATGGTGCCGGAATACATCGTCAACGGCGAACGCGTGCTGGTGAACACCGCCACCGGCGAATTCGCCGGCCGTGCCGACTAAGCGCCTTGCGCTGATCGGCTGCCTGTCCCTGCTTGCGGCGTGCTCGCCGCAGGCAGCGGGCAGCGCATCGGATGTAGCGATCGTGTAGAGCCGAGCGTGGACTCGGCTCTACAGAAGGCTTACGGCTGCTTCGCGCCGAAGTTGCCGCAGCCGTGGTACTGGCGGGTGCCGATGGTCAGGTTCACCTTGGCATCGAACGCCTCGCCGCTCATGTCGTCCTGGCAGGTGGTGCGCTGGAAGCTGAGCTTGACGTCGGTACCGTCGGACGCCTTGCCACTCCAACCGTCAGCACCTTCGGTGGGCGTGGCGACGTCGAAGCGACGCTCGCCATAGTCAACTTCCACCCTCAGGCCCGGCGCGTCGCCATCGACGACCGCCAACCAGCCCGGCTCGTTGCCCGTGGCGCGGAACGCGGCCGTGCCCGCGCTGCCATCGCCTTCGGTCGCTTCGACCGCATGGCACTCGCGGTCCGCCTCGCCCTTCAGGCTCAACAGGCCGTCATCGCTGCCCTTGGTCCAGAAGCTGTTGCCCTGGCCATCACCGTACCTGGCACCCGACGCCGCACGCTCGGAGGTCATGGCGAAGGTACGTTCGCCGATCACCACCGTGGCCGCATCCTCGCCATTGAAGGCCGCGCGCACGCTCAGATCACCACACTGGTACGTGGTCTCGCTGCCGGTACCGGCGCTGGTGCTGGCAGCCGGTTCGGGCGCCGCCGGCGGCGCGGCATCGGTGCCGCCCGCAGCGGGTGCCTGGGCCGGCTGGCACGCGGCCAGCACCAACCCGAGCGAGGCTGCCAACAGACTGGGAACTACACGCATGGCTCGACTCCTTGTCGACACTACAGAGACCTTCGACCCTACCACCTGCCGGTGAGCGCGGCCTGAAAGCGGCCTGACCGTACTCACGCGGCCAGTACCGCCATCGACAACAGCTGCGCACCGCTGCCGCCGGAACTGCAGGCCCAGACCCGCAGCAGGCGCAGCTTCACTTCACGCTCCCGGCCCTGCCGCCACACGGACAACCGCACGTCGCTGGACAGCAACGCCAGGCGGCCACACAGCAGCGTCTCCACCGCGTGCAGCTGCAGGCTTCGCACCTGCACGCTGCCGGCCAGCCAATCGCCCAGCCATGGCAGATCGAGCATGCGGCCGCCGTGGCCTTCCATCATGAACAAGGCCGGCGATACCAGCGCGTTCAACGCATCGTGGTCATTTTCCAGCAGCGCCGCGCACAGGCGCTGCTCCAGCGCCATCAACTGCTGCTCATGCAGATCTTCAACGATGTTCCGTTCCATCCACGGTTCCTCCCGGCATCGGCCGGCGCCTGCGCAGGCGCTGCGCGATCCACTGCCGCGCGCCCTGCACCACTACATAGAAGACCGGCACGAAGAACACGGCCAGCACGGTCGCACTGACCATCCCGCCGAACACACCGGTTCCAATCGCCTGCTGGGTTTCCTTCGACGCGCCCTGCGCCAGCATCAGCGGCACCACGCCCAGCGCGAATGCCAGCGAGGTCATCACGATCGGGCGCAGGCGCAGCCTGGCCGCCTCCAATGCCGCCTCGACCAGGCCGCGCCCCTGCTGCTGCAGCTGCCGCGCGAACTCGACAATGAGGATCGCGTTCTTCGCCGACAGCCCGATCACGGTGATCATGCCGACCTTGAAGAACACATCGTTGGGCATGCCACGCAACAGCACCGCGGCGACCGCACCGAGCAGGCCAAGTGGCACCACCAGCATCACCGCCAGCGGAATCGACCAGCTCTCGTACAGCGCCGCCAGCACCAGGAACACCACCAGCATCGACAACAACAGCAGCCACGGCGCCTGCGCCCCCGACTCACGCTCCTGCAGCGACTGGCTGGTCCACTGCAGGGCAAAACCGGACGGCAGCTTCCCGGCCAACCGCTCCATCTCCGCCATGGCCTGGCCGGTCGACACGCCGGAGGCCGGTGCGCCGGACAGATTCAACGCCGGGAAGCCGAGGTAGCGCTGCAGCTGCAGCGGCGCCTCGGTCCAGTGCGGGGTCACCAGTTCCGACAACGCCACCATGCCGCCCTCGCTGTTGCGCACGTACAGTTTCAGCACGTCCTCCAGTTCCATGCGATGCGGCGCGTCGGCCTGCAGGATCACCTGCTGCAACCGGCCCTTGTTGGGGAAATCATTGACGTACTGCGAGCCCATCGCCGCTGACAGCGTGCTGCTGATGTGCTCGAAGCCCACGCCCATCGCCTCGGCCTTGGCGCGATCAATGTCCAGCCGCACGCTGGTACCTGCCGGCAGGCCATCGGCATGCACCTCCGACAGCAGCGGACTGGCCTCGGCCAGCTTCAGCAGCTGCTGCAGGGCCGCGCGCAGCTCGGCCTGGCTCTGCCCGGTACGCGCCTGCAGGGCCAGCGAGAACCCGGACGAACGGCCCAGGCTGTCGATCGCCGGCGGCATCACGCTCATCACCTCACCCTCGGCAACCGTGGCCATCGCCTGCTGCGCGGCCTCCACCTCGCCGGCCGCGGTGGCGCCAGCACGCTCACCCCAGTCCTTCAGCATGGTGTAGGTCAGCGCCGCGCTCGGGCCGGAACCGGAGAAGCTGTAACCGAGGATCGACTGGTTGGAGCCGATGCCCGGGCGCGAGGCCACGTGCCGTTCGTAGGCTTCGACCACCGCCAGCGTGCGTTCGGCGGTGGCTTCGGCCGGCAGCTGGATCGAGGTCATGAAATAGCCCTGGTCCTCTTCCGGCAGGAACGCGCCCGGCAGCCAGTGCAGGCCCAGCAGCTGCGCCGCCACCAGCGCGGCGAACACGCCCATCACCCGGCCGCTTCGCTGCAGCACGGAGGCCACGCCACGCTGGTAGCGCCCGGTCAACGCCTCGAAGCCACGATTGAAGGCGCCGAACAGCCCGCCACGACCATGATGGCCGTGGGTGTTCGGGCGCAGCAGGGTCGCGCACAGCGCCGGTGTCAGGCTCAGTGCCAGCAGCGCCGAGAACAGGATGGACACCGCCATCGCCACGGTGAACTGGCGGTAGATCGCGCCCACCGAGCCGCTGGCCAAGGCCATCGGAATGAACACCGCGGTCAGCACCAGGGTGATGCCGATCACCGCGCCGGTCAGCTCGCGCATCGCCTTGATGGTCGCCTCGCGCGGCGGCAGGCCCTCCTCGGCCATGATCCGCTCCACGCCCTCGACCACCACGATCGCGTCGTCGACGATGATGCCGATCGCCAGCACCATGCCGAACATGGTCAGCACGTTGATCGAGAAGCCCAGCGCCAGCATCACCGCGAAGGTACCGAGCAGCGCGATCGGTGCGACCAGCGCAGGAATCAGCGTGTAGCGCCAGTTCTGCAGGAACAGGTACATCACCGCGAACACCAGCAGCATCGCCTCCAGCAGCGTCTGCACCACCTTCTGGATCGAGATCTTGACGAACGGCGCGGTGTCGAACGGGATGCTCGCCTCCACGCCGCGCGGCAACAGCGGCGCCAGTTCCGCCATGCGCTCACGGACCGCCGACGCCGTGCGCACCGCATTCGCGCCCGGCCGCAGCTGCACCCCGGCGGCGGTGGCCGGATGGCCATCCTCGCGGGTGCCCCAGGCATAGCTCTGCGCGCCCAGTTCGACGCGGGCGACATCACCCAGCACCACCCGTGAACCGTCGGCCCCGGCGCGCAGTACGATCGCCGCGAACTGTTCCGGCGTGGACAACTGGCCGTCGGCGCTGAGCGGCACGGTGATGCGCTGGCCTGGAACACCCGGCGAATCACCGATGCGCCCCGGCGAGATCTCCAGGTTCTGCTGCTCGATGGCAGTGGCCACATCGCCCATGGTCAGGCCGTAGCCGGTCAACCGGGTCGGGTCCAGCCACACGCGCATCGCCTGCTCGGCACCGAACAACTGCACGCGACCGACGCCATCGATGCGGCGCAGCTCTTCGATGATGTTGCGCGCCATGAAATCGCCCAGCGCGGCCTCGCTGACGCTGGCATCCGGCGAACGCAGGCCGACCAGCATCAGGAAGCCGGAATCGGCGGCCTCCACGAACAGGCCGTTCTGCCGCACGCTGCGCGGAAGGCGCGGCTCGATCGCCTTGATCCGGTTCTGCACGTCCACCTGCGCCAGTTCCGGATTGGTGCCGGGCTTGAAGGTGGCGGTGATCGAGGCTTCGCCGGAGGTGTCCACCGACGATTCGAAGTAAAGCAGATGCTTGACGCTGGACAGCTCGCGCTCGATCAGGCCGACCACCGCATCGTTCAACGTCTGCGGGCTCGCACCCGGGTAGCTGGCATAGATGCTGACGCTGGGCGGCGCGACCGCCGGATAGCGCTCCACGGCCAGGCGCGGAATCGCCAGCGCGCCGGCCAGGATGATGAAGATCGCCAGCACCCAGGCGAACACCGGGCGATCGATGAAGAAACGTGCCATGTTGGATTTTCCTGGAGGGGCTGTCCCGGGAAAGGCTCAGCCCTTGCTGCCGGCCTGCACCGCACCGGCGCTGGCGACCGGCTTCTGCCAGTCGCGCGCATCGACCACCACGCCTTCCTGCAGGCGCTCCTGGCCCTCGACCACCACTTTCTCGCCGGCCTTCAGGCCCGCGCGCACCAGCCACTGGCGATCGACGCTGCCGTCCACCTCCAGCGTGCGGATCACCGCCCTGCCGTCGGCGCCTATCACCCAGGCATAGGCCTGGCCACCGGCGCTGCGCAGCACGGCCTGCTGTGGCACGGTCAACGCGCTGGCCGGGGCACCCCGCGGCACCCTCGCGCGCACATACATGCCGGGCAGCAGCTGCCGCCGCGGGTTGTCCACCAGGATGCGCAGGATCACATCACCCGTCCGTGCATCGACATTGATACCGGAGAACAGCAGCTGGCCACGCTCGGGCAGCGGCTTGCCGGCGGCACCGATGATGGTCACCGGCAGCTTGTCGCCGCCGGCCGCACTGCGCTGCAGCGACTCCAGCTGCGCCGCCGGCTGGCGCACATCCACGTAGACCTGGTCGATCTGCTGTACCACGGCCATCGGCTCGGCATCGGCCACGCCGACCAGCGCACCTTCGGTCACCAATGCCTGATCGATACGACCGGCAATCGGTGCGCTGACCGTGGCATAGCGCAGGTCGAGCTGGCGACGGGACAGGATCGCGCGCGCTTCATTCACTGCCGCGCGTGCCTGCTCGTACTCGGCGCTGGCGTCGTCCCGATGCTGCTGGCTGACCGCCTGCGCGGCAGCCAGGGCGTGCAGGCGCTGCGACTGCACGCGACTGCGGCCCAACGCCGCCTCACTGCGCTGCAGTGCGGCCAGCGCCGAATCGACGTCGGCCCGGAACGCTGCCGGGTCAATCTGGAACAAGGCCTGGCCTGCCCTGACTTCCGCCCCCTGGTCGAACAGGCGCCGCTGCACGATGCCGCCCACCTGTGCGCGGATCTGCGCGGTGCGCACCGCCGCGACGCGGCCTGGCAGTTCGTCGTCACGTTGCACCACCTGCGGGCCGACGCTGATCACGCTGACGCGCGGCGCCGCCTCGGGGGTGGCTTCGGGAGTGGAGCAGGCCGTCATGGCCAAGGCGAGGGCCGCGATCAACGCGACCGGAGTCCTGAAGGTTCTCATTGCTGTGCACAATGCCGCGCAGGCGGCGGATAGGTTCTGAAGCGCGCAGTCTGCGTGGCGATGATGGGGTTTCGATGGAGGAACTGTGGAGATACGATGGAGGCAAGCACCTTACGGCCCCGCCCCTGCATGCATGCCTCCCCTGCCCTCGCCGCCCTCGTCCTGATCGTCGAGGATGAGGCCGAGATCGCTGACATTCTCTGCGCCTACCTGGAACGCGAAGGACTGCGCACGCTGCGCGCCGCCGATGGCCACAGCGCACTGGACCTGCACCGCAGCGCCCGGCCCGACCTGGTCCTGCTCGATGTGCAGCTGCCGCGCCTGGACGGCTGGAGCGTGCTGACCCAGCTGCGCCAGCGCGGCGAGACGCCGGTGATCATGCTGACCGCACTGGACCAGGACCTGGACAAGCTGACCGCGCTGCGGATGGGCGCTGATGACTACGTGGTCAAGCCCTTCAACCCGGCCGAAGTCGCCGCGCGCGTGCGCGCCGTACTGCGGCGCACGCTGCGCGCCGCGCGCGTGGACGCACCCACCGCGTTGCGCGTCGGCCCGCTGCTGATCGACTCGGCCACCCACGCGGTGCACGTGGAGGGCGAAGGCTACAGCCACGAAGTGCTGCTCACCCTCACCGAGTTCAAGCTGCTGCACTGCATGGCGCTGGCGCCGACGCGCATCTTCAGCCGCAGCGAGCTGATGCACGAATGCCTGCCGGAAAGCGAAGCACTGGAGCGCACCGTCGACAGCCATGTCAGCAAGCTGCGCCGCAAGCTGGATGAAGTGGGCATGGTCAACGTCCCAGCCAGCGTGCGTGGCGTCGGCTACCGGCTGATGGCCGATCGCTGATGCCCTCCCTGCGCCGCTCCGGGCTGAGCCGCCACATCATCGTTTCGATGTCGCTGATGGTGATCGGCGTCATCGTGATGATGATCCTGTCATCGTGGCTGCTGTACGCGGTGCTGGTCGAGTTCTTCCCCGGCAGTGCCGAGGAGCCGGAAAGCTGGCTGCCGACCGGCCCGGAACTGGCATGGATGGTGGGCGTGATCCTGACCGGGCTGGCGCTGGCCATCGCCGCCTCGTTCCGCCTCGCCCACCGCATCCTGTCGCCGCTGAATTCGCTGGTGGACAGCGTGCGTGCGCTCGCGGGCGGCGACCTGGGTGCACGCGCCAGCGTCGAGGAAAATTCGCCGGGCGAAGTGGCGACCCTGGTCGAGGACTTCAATGCGATGGCGCGCCGCCTGCAGCACATGGAGAGCGAGCGCGCGATGTGGCACGCGGCCATCGCCCATGAGCTGCGCACGCCGGTGACGATCCTGCGTGGCCGCCTGCAGGGGCTGGCAGAGGGTGTGTTCCAGCCAGACGAGTCGCAGTTCCGCAGCCTGCTGGCCCAGGTCGAAGGGCTGTCACGGCTGATCGAGGACCTGCGCGTGCTGAGCCTGTCCGACAACGCGCGGCTGGACGTGCGTCGCGCGCGCACCGGCGTGGTGGCCGAGGTGCATTCGGTGATGACCCTGGTCGATCCACAGTTCCGCGCCGCCGGCTTCGTGCTGGAGCTGGAAACCAGCCGCGAGGAACACAACGCGCACTGCGACCCGACCCGCCTGCGCCAGGCATTGCTGGCGCTGCTGGAGAACGCGCGGCGCTATGCCAGCCCGGGCAAGGTGCGGATTGCAGTGCATGACACGCCCGGCCACGTGCAGGTGGCGATCGAAGACGAGGGTCCGGGCATCGACCCGGAACTGCACGCGGATATCTTCACCCCGTTCATGCGTGGCGACGGTTCGCGTTCGCGACAGGGCGGCGGCAGCGGGCTCGGCCTGGCGGTGGTCAAGGCCATCGCCGACGCGCACGGTGGCCGCGTCTACTGCATCCCGGGCAGCGCCGGCGGCAGCCGCTTCGTCATCGAACTGCCGCGCCAGTAGCCGGGCGGGCTGCCTGCGTACGCAGGTGTGCACCGAGTGCGGCCAGATTGGCGTCGATCGCATCCATTTCCTCGCGTTGGCGGATCGGCAGCTGCTGGCGCAGCTGGACGCGCAATGCCTGCCACGCCGGGACCGCCTGCGCACTGGCAGTGGCCACGGCCGCGGACAGCAGCGCCTGCTCGTCGCCCAGCGGCAATCCATAGCCGTCATCCTGCAGCAGCGTCCCCGGGCGCAGCCACTGCCCGCTCTGCTCCAGCAACCCGCGCAGGCTGCGCGTTTCAGCGCTGTCCGGTGCGGCCAGCAGCTGCCGCTTGAGCACATCGCGTGCGCGCAGCTCGGCGCGACGCTGCGCGGCCTGTTCCAGCAGCAACAGGCCGGCACTGGCACGCACGTCACCCTGCAGCAGCCACGGTGCGCGTTGCTGTGCAGACAGCTTCAACCAGCCGCGCACATCACGAGCGGGCAAGGCCAGCTGGGCCGCGGCCACTGCGAACAACTGCTGGTAGTGGTCGCGCGCCGAGGCGAAGTAGTAGCCCTGCGCCTGCGCTGCAGTGCGGTCCGCCAGTACCCTCTCGTCGAGCACATCCAGCCGCACCAGTCGCCGCTTCAGGCCGCGCGGGCTCAGTTGGGCCAGGCCCGCCTCGCCAAGGCGCGGCACCCCGGCCTGCAGCAGCTTGGCGGTTTCCACCGCGCAGTTGTTGCTGACGAAGTAATAGCGCCCGTCATAGCTCCAGTGCACCTGCGCGGTGCGCTCGAGCAGGCTGGCGATTTCGCTGCGGCCCAGCTGCAGCGGCAGCGACTGCAGCCCGCGCAGCTCGACCTTGGTGTACTCGTCCACCACCTGCTGCAGGGGCAGCACGAACAGCCGCGACGGATAGCCGCCGGTCAGGCCACGCCAGTTGGATATCTGCACGTCGCCCACGAACGCGCGGAACGACAGCACGCGGTGGTACTCCAGGTCCAGGCGGCAGTCCGGCCCAGGTACGCGGCCCGGCTTGCAGACCACCAGCCGCAGCATGCTGTGGCCCCAGCGACTCATCGGCTGCGCACTGCCTTCGGCGAACAGGTAGTCCACCGCGTAGACGCGCGCCGGGTCGAGCTGCAGCAGCGATGCAGCGCCCTCCTCCGATTCGGCCTGCAGCAGGGGCAGCGTCGTGGCGCACCGCGGCCGTGGCAGCGACGGTGGTGTTCCGAAATGCGCCTGGTACCATTGCGCCAACGCGGGCCGCCGGCAGGCGAACTCGCCGTCGAGCACGAAATGCTCGGCATTCACGGCCAGGTACTCGGCCGGGTTCGCCAGTTCATAGACATCCGGGCTGCGATCACGGAAATCGTTATCGCCCCGGCCGAGGTGCCAGGGCCTGCGCTGCCAGCCCGCAAGGTCACGCCATCGCACGCTCTGCGACCAGTTCGCACCGCCACGGTCGGCGACGTGGGTCAGTTCATGCACCAGCGCACTGCGGCGCGCACGGCGGTTGCCGGGCATGCCGTCATCCAGCAGGGTGCGGCGCAACGTAATGCGGCCGGCGAAAGCGCGCCCGTGCACCTCGGCGGGAAGGTCATCACTCCAGCGCACCTGCACCTGAGCCGGCAAAGCGCGCAGCAGGCCTTCCGGCAGCAGGGACTGCACGTCGGCCAGGGTCTGGCTGGCGAGCTGCTGCTGCGTCGGATCGAGACCGGAGGGATCGAGCTGCAGCCGATCAGCCGCGTGGACGGAAGGGATGAGCAGCCATGCCAATGCGGCGATCCACCCGCACCGCCCGCTGTGCTTCCGTAGAGCCGAGCCTTGCTCGGCTGCTGTTGCGATCCGGGTGCGCCGGGCATCCAGCCGGGCATGGCTCGGCTCTGCAGAAAGCGATGGCGCCGAGGTCATGCAGCCCGCATCAACGCGCCAGCAGCGCGCGGGCCAGTTCCAGGTCGCTCTGCTGCTGTGCGGCAGCGCTCTGCTCGCGCAGGTGGACCAGCGCGGCCTGCAGGCGGGCGCCACGGATCTGGCCGTCGCTGGCGACGAACGCAGCGGCATCGTCGCGCGCGGCTCGCACCACCTTGTCGTCGCCCGAGCTGCTGCCCGAGGAACCGGAGGAGGCACCGGTCGCCGAACCGGCCGAGGTGCCAGCGAAGCTGGAAGCGAAGCCGGCCAGCGGCAGGGACAGCAGGGCGAGCAGCAGAAGCGGACGGGTCATCGGTTCGAAGCCGGTTGTGAAGGTGCGTGGAGCGTAACGGGTACGTGAAGGATTTGCCCGGCTCAGGCGTCGAACAGCTTGCCGGGATTCAGCCGCGCTTGGGGATCGAACGCGCGTTTGACCGCCTTCATGAGCGCGATCTCGGCGGGGCCGCGGGTGCTGTCCAGGTAGCCCTTCTTGACCAGTCCGATGCCGTGCTCGGCCGAGATGCTGCCATCGAAGCGGGCCAGCACCTGCGCCAGCAGCTTGGTCACGTGCTCGCACTGCGCCACGAAGTCGGCGTCGCTGGTGTCGTCCGGCTTGAGCACGTTGATGTGCAGGTTGCCATCGCCGATATGGCCGAACCAGACCACGTCGAAGTGCGGGTAGGCCTGCCCGATCAGTGCCTGGGTCTCGGCCAGGAACGCCGGCATCGCCGAGATCCGCACCGAGACGTCATTCTTGTAGGGCTTGTAGCGCGCCAGCGACTCGGTGATGCCTTCGCGCAGGCGCCACAGCTGGGCGGCCTGGGCATCGCTGGCACTGATCACACCGTCGCTGACCCAGCCGTTGCCCATGCAGTCCTCGAAGGCCGCCATCGCCGCGGCTTCCTGTGCCTCGTCGTTGGCCGCGAACTCGGTGACGACGTAGTACGGATGCACCTCGTCGAACGGTGCCTGCGCGCCATGCGCCAGCACGTGCTCCAGCGCCCGGTCGGTGAAGAATTCGAAGGCCTGCAGCTGCAGGCGCGCGCGGAACGCGGCGAACACCTGCATCAGCACCTCGAAGCTGGGCACGGCCAGCAGCATCACGTTGCTGGCTGGCGGCGGATCGGTGAGTTTCACTGTCGCCTCGACGATCACGCCCAACGTGCCTTCCGAACCGATCAGCAGCTGGCGGAAGTCATAGCCGCTGGAGTTCTTGATCAGGCCCTTGTTGAGTTCCAGCAGTTCGCCGCTGCCGGTAACCACCTTCAGCCCGGCGATCCACTCGCGGGTATTGCCATAGCGGATCACGCGGATGCCGCCGGCATTGGTGGCGATGTTGCCGCCGATCGTGCACGACCCGCGCGCAGCGAAGTCCACCGGGTAGATCAGGCCGTGGTCCAGCGCGGCGTTGTGCACGGCCTCCAGCGGCATGCCGGCCTGCACCACCAGGGTGCGATCGACCGCGTCGTAGGCCAGTGCCTTGTTCATCCGTTCCAGGCTGAGCACCAGCTCGCCGTTGGCGGCCACCGCGCCACCGGAAAGGCCGGTACGTCCGCCGGACGGCACCACGGCCACGCCCTCGCCCGCACTCCAGCGCATCACCGCCTGTACTTCCTCGACCGTGGCCGGCAGTGCGATCGCCAGCGGCGCTGGCGTCCAGCGCCGGGTCCAGTCGCGCCCGTAATGCTCCAGGTCGGCCGGATCGGTCTTCAGCTTCAGGCCGGGACAGGCCTGCTGCAGCGAGGCAATGCGGGAATCGGTCATGACGGTCCAACGCGGTGCGTGAAGACGGGCAAGCGTGCCAGCGGTACGCGCCAGCGTCCAGCCCCGCAGCGATACAGATAGCTACGGATGCAACCAATTGCGCACTGCACCATGGGCGCTTCGATCTGGCATAGTGGTCAGCCCCTGTCCCACTGGCCGTGTTGCCCCATGTCGCCGAAGAAGACCTCGTTCCCGAAGCAGGATATCCGCGTACTGTTGCTGGAGGGGGTCAGCCAGACCGCCGTGGAGGTGTTCAGCGCCGCCGGCTACAGCCAGATCGAGGCGCACACCAAGGCGCTGCCCGAGGACGAACTGAAGGCGCGCATCGCCGAGGCGCACATCGTCGGCATCCGCTCGCGCACCCAGCTCAGCGCCGAGGTGCTGGCCGAGGCCAAGCGCCTGATCGCGGTGGGCTGCTTCTGCATCGGCACCAACCAGGTCGACCTGGACGCGGCCGAGCTGGCCGGCATCCCGGTGTTCAATGCGCCCTACTCCAACACCCGCAGCGTGGCCGAGCTGGTGATCGCCGAGGCGATCATGCTGACCCGCGGCATTCCGCAGAAGAACGCCGAATGCCATCGCGGCGGCTGGTCGAAGTCGGCCAGCGGCAGCCATGAAGTGCGCGGCAAGACGCTGGGCATCATCGGTTACGGCCACATCGGCACCCAGGTCGGCGTGCTGGCCGAATCGCTGGGCATGCAGGTGATCTTCCACGACGTGGAAACCAAGCTGGCGCTGGGCAATGCCCGTGCCGCGGCGAGCCTGGACGATCTGCTGGCCCGCGCCGACATCGTCACCCTGCACGTGCCGGAGACCCCGGCCACGCAGTGGATGATCGGCAGCACCGAGCTGGCGAAGATGCGCAAGGGCGCGCACCTGATCAACGCCGCGCGCGGCACCGTGGTCGACATCGACGCGCTGGACGCAGCGCTAGCCAGCGGCCACGTCGGCGGTGCCGCGCTGGACGTATTCCCGGTCGAACCGAAGGGCAACGGCGATATCTTCGAGTCGCCGCTGACCCGCCACGACAACGTGATCCTGACCCCGCACGTGGGCGGCAGCACGCTGGAAGCGCAGGACAACATCGGCGTGGAAGTGGCGGCCAAGCTGGTGCGCTACAGCGACAACGGCAGCACGCTGTCGGCGGTCAACTTCCCGGAAGTGACCCTGCCCGAACACGAGGACAGCCTGCGCCTGCTGCATATCCACCAGAACGTGCCGGGCGTGCTGTCCAGGGTCAACGAGATCTTCTCGCGCCACAACGTCAACATCGACGGCCAGTTCCTGCGCACCGACCCGAAGGTGGGCTACGTGGTGATTGACATCACCGCCAGCGAGGCGCAGGCCGCCGCCGTCCGCGACGAACTGGCCGCGATTCCGGGCACGCTGCGGACGCGCATCCTGTACTGACGCGCGTTCCGCCTTGCACTTGTAGAGCCGAGCCCATGCTCGGCTGCACTTCTGGCCGACATTGAGCCGAGCATTGGCTCGGCTCTACATATGGCTAGCGCGCCAGCCAGCGGTGTGCCATGCGCTGCATGGATTCATCCGATTCCGGATCGGACGCGACCTCGGTCACCGGCCGCCAGGCCAGGTCGAGCGATTCCTCGCTGAGCACGAAGGCCTCGCCCCCCAGCGCCCGTATCACGAAACGCACGTCGTAGTGCCAGTGCCCCGGCACGTCCTTGCGCTCCGGAATCCAGTGCTTGTCAAGATCGAAGATGGCCGGGTCTTCCAGTACCAGGCCGCTCAGGCCCGACTCCTCCTCGGCTTCCTTCAGCGCCACCCGGGCCAGGTCACGGTCGCCGTCGGCGTGGCCGCCCAGCTGCAGCCAGCGCTGCAGCTTGCGGTGGTGGGTGAGCAGCAGGCGCTGGCCATCGGCGCTGACCAGCCAGCAGCTGGCGGTGAAGTGGCCGGCCAGGCGCTCGCGGCGGAACGGATCTTCCGGATCATCCAGCAATGTGCCGAATTCGGCAGCCAGGGCGTCGTGGGCGGGTTCGCGGCGCGCGTAGTCCCGGAGCAGGCCGCGCAGGCGATCGTCAAGCGCGGCAAGGGTTTCGGCGGTCTGGCTCATGAATGGGGGCGGTTCGGAAAAATACTGCTCATTATCGCCGTTCATTGTTGCGATTGCGCTTGTGCGTTGGCTTCAGCTTTGGCTAAGGTACAGCGGGCCGTTCGCACGGCCTTCACCATCAAGGCAGCCGGCAACGTATCGGCCGCCCACCCCATCCGATCACTAGGAAGTACTGCATGCTGAAAGCTCTGTTGAGGGTCAAGCCGGTCGAGCCGGCCGGGCACGTCGATGCCGGCGAACCCATCGAAGGCAGCCTGGACGGCGAAGCCACGTTGAAACGGACCCTCACGGCTAAACACCTCATCCTGCTGGGCGTGGGTGCGGTGATCGGCGCAGGCATCTTCGTGCTGACCGGCCAGGCCGCAGCCAACCACGCGGGCCCGGCGGTCATGCTGTCGTTCGTGCTGGCCGGTTTCGCCTGTGCGCTGGCAGGCCTGTGCTATGCCGAGTTCGCGGCGATGATGCCGGTCTCCGGCAGTGCCTACTCCTATTCCTACGCCACCCTCGGCGAAGGCATGGCCTGGTTCATCGGCTGGTGCCTGGTGCTGGAGTACCTGTTCGCCTCGGCCTCGGTCGCGGTGGGCTGGTCGGCCTACCTGATCAGCTTCATCACCACCACGCTGCACATGCCCTTCCCGGACATGCTCAGCGCCGCGCCCATCGCCTGGACCGGCAGCGAGTTCGTCTCCTCCGGCAAGCTGTTCAACCTGCCGGCGGTGCTGATCGTGGCGGCGGTGTCCGGCCTGCTGTACGTGGGCGTGACCCAGTCGGCGTTCGTCAACGCGATCATCGTGGCGATCAAGGTCACTGTCATCTGCCTGTTCATCGGCATCGGCGCGGCCCACATCGACCCGGCCAACTGGCACCCGTTCATTCCGGAAAACACCGGCGTGCCGGGTGAGTTCGGCTGGAGCGGCATCTTCCGCGCCGCCACCATCGTGTTCTTCGCGTACATCGGCTTCGATGCGGTCTCCACCGCTGCTGGCGAGACCAAGGACCCGCAACGCAACATGCCGATCGGCCTGCTCGGCTCGCTGGCCGTGTGCACGATCGTCTACATCATCGTCTGTGCGGTGCTGACCGGCATGATGCCGTACCACCTGCTGGGCACCGACAAGCCGGTGGCCACCGCCCTGGAGCCCTACCCGACCCTGTCCTGGCTGAAGACGTTCGTGGAAGTCGGCGCCATCGCCGGCCTGTCCTCGGTGGTGCTGGTGATGATGATGGGCCAGACCCGCATCGCCTATACCATCTCCCGCGACGGCCTGCTGCCGAAGTTCTTCGGCAAGGTCCATGCCCGTTTCCGCACCCCGTACGTCGCCACCATCGTGGTCGGCGTGATCGCCGCCGCGCTGGCCGGCCTGGTGCCGCTGAACGTGCTGGGCGAGCTGGTCTCGATGGGCACCCTGCTGGCCTTCGCCACGGTCTGCATCGGCGTGCTGGTGCTGCGCTATTCCAAGCCGGACCTGCACCGCCCGTTCCGCGTGCCGATGGTCTGGATCATCTGCCCGCTCGGCGCGGCCACCTGCCTGTTCCTGTTCTGGCAGGCGTTCGTGGTGCATTGGCACCTGTTCGTTGGCTGGACGCTGCTCGGCCTGCTGATTTACCTGGGCTACGGCATCCGCAACAGCAAGCTCGCCAAGTCGCCCTGATCCGCCTTCGGGCCGGCCTCGCGCCGGCCCGTCCGTTTTCCCGCGCGCCGCCATGGCGCGCTTCGACAAGACCACCACACATGTTCAAGCAACTGTGGGCCACCAAGCATCCGCATGCCGCCCATGAAGACGCCAACGGCCTGAGCCTGCGTCGCCACCTTGGCCCCTGGGGGCTGACCGCCCTGGGCATCGGCGCGGTGATCGGCGGCGGCATCTTCGTCATCACCGGCCAGGCCGCCGCCAACCACGCCGGCCCGGCGATCATGCTGTCCTTCGTGCTGGCCGCCATCTGCTGCGCCTTCTGCGCGCTGGCCTATGCCGAATTCGCCTCGATGGTGCCGGTCTCCGGCAGCGCCTACACCTACACCTACGCCACCTTCGGCGAGCTCTCGGCCTGGTTCATCGGCTGGATGCTGGTGCTCGAGTACGGCGTCTCCGCCTCGGCGGTGGCGGTCAGCTGGACCGGTTATTTCCTCAGCCTGCTCAGCCAGTTCGACATCCATCTACCGGCGGCACTGGTCAGCGCGCCACTGGACGCGCAGCTGCGCCCCACCGGCGCGATCGCCAACCTGCCCGCCGCCGCACTGGTGCTGCTGCTGACCTGGCTGTGCTACGTCGGCATCAGCAAGTCCTCGGCGATGAACATGGCGATGGTCGTGCTCAAGACCGGCCTGATCGTGCTGGTCATCGTGGTCGGCTGGAAATACGTGGACACCAGCAACTGGACCCCGTTCATTCCGGCCAATGAAGGCCCGGGCAAGTACGGCATGGAAGGCGTGCTGCGTGGCGCGGCGATGGTGTTCTTCGCCTACATCGGTTTCGAGGCGGTATCGGTGGCGGCGCAGGAATCGAAGAACCCGCAGCGTGACATGCCGATCGGCATGATGCTGTCGCTGGTGATCTGCACCGTGTTGTATATCGCAATGGCCGCAGTGATGACTGGCCTGGTGCCGTTCCAGCTGCTGGGCACCGACGAGCCGGTGGTGACTGCCGTGGCCGCGCACCCACAGCTGGGCTGGCTGCGCTGGGTGGTCGAGGTCGGTGCGCTGGTCGGCCTGTCTTCGGTGGTGCTGGTGATGATCATCGGCCAGCCGCGCATCTTCATGATCATGGGGCGCGACGGCCTGCTGCCACCGGTGTTCACCCGGATCCACCCGAAGTACCGCACGCCGCACATCAACACCGTGATCACCGGCATCGGCATCGCGCTGCTGGCGGCGCTGTTCCCGCTGGACATCCTCGGCGAGCTGACCTCGATGGGCACGCTGATCGCGTTCGCCGCAGTCTGCGCCGGCGTGCTGATCCTGCGCCGCACCCAGCCGGACCTGCCGCGCCCGTTCCGCATGCCGATGGCGTGGCTGATCTGCAGCCTGGGCGTGCTGAGCTGCCTGGCGCTGCTGTCGGCGATGACGATGCACAACTGGATGCTGATGGGGGTGTGGACGGTCGTCGGTTTCGTGATCTATTTCTGCTACGGGTTCCGGCACAGCCGCCTGCGGGGTCAGTAAGGGGTTTTTGTATTGCAGGGCCTGCGGCCCTGCACCCGCCTTTGAAGCCGGAGCGACGGCAAGAGCTGGGCTGAGGGTTTGGCGGGGAGGGGGGAGATTGCGGGGGACGCTGCAAGTACATCCCTGTAAGCTCGGTCGCCGCATCCATGCGGCTCACGCCCCCGCAACCTCCCCCCTCCCCCCCTCCGACAGTCTCCTGGCACGTCCGGTAGATCCACGCCATGCGTGGATGAATTGCATCTGAGAGATGAATTCTCTCCGGTCGATGAATCCCCTGTAGAGCCGAGCCATGCTCGGCTCCGAGCAAGCCCAGCGCCGCGACCCGCTTTCCGCTTTTTCTTCTTCACTCCGTGGCTGGCCGCACGCCGGAACCTGTCCGAGGCGGGGCGGGTGGGCCGTGCAGGGGCGTTGGCGCCATGTATGGCGCCATCGAGCTTACAGGGACGTACTTGCAGCGTCCCCTGCACGGCCCACCCGCCCCGCCCCGCCCATGAACCGCTCTACACGACCCGCCACGAGGGGCTCAGCCGTTGGCCGAATCCAGTAAAATCGCCGGCATGAACGCCCCCACCTTCCCGTACGACACCGCGCGCCTGAGCGAACTGGCCCAGCTGCTGATCGACAACGTCCGCGAACTGGCGCACGCCGGCTGGACCCCGGCCACCAGCAGCAATTTCTCCCACCGCCTGGATGACCGCCACGCCGCGATCACCGTGTCCGGCAAGGACAAGGGCCGGCTGATCGAGGACGACATCATGGTGGTGGACTTCGACGGCCTGGCCGTCGGTCGCCCGCTGCGCCCGTCCGCCGAGACCCTGCTGCACACCCAGCTGTACCGCCGCTTCCCGGAAATCGGCTGTGTGCTGCATACGCATTCGCCGGTGCAGACCATCGCTTCGCGCCTGTACGCGCCGCAGGGTCATATCCGCCTGGAAGGCTACGAGCTGCTGAAGGCCTTCGCCGGCAACAGCACCCATGAAATGGCCATCGACGTGCCGGTGTTCGCCAACACCCAGGACATGAACGTGCTCTCGGCGCAGGTCGACGACCTGCTCGACCGGCAGAACCTGTGGGGTTACCTGATCGACGGCCACGGCCTGTATGCCTGGGGCCGTGACATGGCCGAGGCGCGCCGCCACCTGGAAGCCTTCGAATTCCTGTTCCACTGCGAGCTCGAGCTGCGCAAGCTGCGCGGCTGAGCCTGCGCGCAGGTGCAGATGCCGATCCGGAATCTGCGCCTCGCCCCCACCCTGCTACCCTGTCTTCCCCCCGAGACGTTCAAGCTGCCGCCATGAGCCGACTGCGCATCTACGACGACACCCGCCCCGAATCGCCGCTGCTGGACACCCAGGACGGCGCGGTCATCGCTGCCGAGCTGCAGAAGATCGGCGTCACCTTCGAGCGCTGGCAGGCCACCGCGCCAGTCGCGCCGGGCGCCAGCCAGGAGGAAGTGTTCGCCGCCTACCGTGCGGACATCGACCGCCTGGTCGCCGAGCGCGGCTTCAAGAGCGTGGACGTGGCCTCGATCGCCCCGGACAACCCGAACCGCGCCGAGCTGCGCAAGAAGTTCCTCGACGAGCACTTCCACAAGGAAGACGAGGTGCGCTTCTTCGTCGCAGGCTCGGGCCTGTTCACCCTGCACGTGGGTGACAAGGTCTATGAGATCGAGTGCGTGAAGGACGACCTGATCGCCGTGCCCGATGGCACCACCCACTGGTTCGACATGGGCGATGAACCGAGCTTCGTGGCGATCCGCTTCTTCACCGAGCCGGACGGCTGGGTGGGTCATTTCACCGGCACCGACATCGCGCAGAAGTTCCCCCGTTACGTACCTACCCAGGCGTCCTGATCCATGCAGCCCCGCGTCATCCTGACCGACATCGAAGGCACCACCAGCAGCATCTCGTTCGTCAAGAACGTGCTGTTCCCCTATGCCCGCAAGGCCTTGCCCGCGTTCGTCGCCGAACATGGCCAGCAGCCGGAGGTCCGCCGCTGGCTGGACGCGGTGGCTACCGAGATCGGCGGCGCCTGCCAGGACAGCCTGGTGGCCGAGACGCTGCAGGGCTGGATTGACCAGGACCGCAAGCACACCGCGCTGAAGGCGCTGCAGGGCCTGATCTGGGATGAGGGCTACCGTCGCGGCGACTACACCGCGCACTTCTACCCGGAAGTGGCACCGGTGCTGAAGGGCTGGCATGCCTCCGGCCTGCCGCTGTACGTGTACTCCTCCGGCTCGGTGCCGGCACAGAAGCTGTTCTTCGGCTTCAGCGATGCCGGTGACCTCAGCCCGCTGGTGTCGGGCTGGTTCGATACCGAGATGGGTGGCAAGCGTGAGGCCGACAGCTACCGCCGCATCGTGCAGGCCATTGGCGTGCCGGCCGGCGAGATCCTGTTCCTGTCCGATGTGGTCGAAGAACTGGATGCTGCCCGCGAAGCCGGCCTGCAGACCCGGCTGATCGACCGCCTGGATGACTACCCGATGCCGCGTACCGGCCAGGCCGCCAACGGCCACGAGCGGGTCGAGAACTTCCAGCAGATCCAGCTGTAAGCAAAATGGTAGAGGCCAACCTTGGTTGGCAGGCTCCTGGTGTGCCAACCAAGGTTGGCACCTACCAAAGCGGGATATCCCTCAACGGTCGTTGAGGGTCTTCACCCTCAGCGCCTCGCGCAGGGTAACCAGATCCACCGGGCCGCGCACCGCGATATCGCGGGTTTCGCCCGGCAGCAGATCCAGCAGGTTTTCTTCGACCTGCACGTCCAGCGCGCCGAAGTCGATCCACGCCGCGCGCACGTACGCCGCGCTTTCCAGCCGCAGTCGATAGTGGTCGCCTTCGATGGACAAGGTGGCCTTGAGCTTCCGCCGCGGCAATACCTGGTCCTTGGCTTCGACGAATCCGACCACCTGCCGTGCGCTCACCGCCCCGTTCCGCAGCAGCTCAAACACCGCCACCGTGCGCTTCGGATCGGCACCGGCCAGCAACTCGGCATCGCGAAAATCACCGATCGAGGTGACGCCCGACGCCGCCAGCGTCACCGCATCCTCGCGACGGCGCAGCACCTTCCCTTCCACGTCCATCACCCGCAGCCGCCAACGTGCATCCAGCGCCGCACCGTCATTGATCAGGCGTACCCGCGTGCTGCCCTCATCGCGCAGCGCGGCTACCGTGACCGGCGCGAAGAAGCGCCGCGCGGCGAAGTGCAGCGCCTTCCAGCGGCCGAAGTAATCCACGCTGGACCACGAGGCGCCTGGCCAGACATCGTTGAGCTGCCAGTACAGCGAACCCATCGTGTATGGCCGGGAGGCGCGATGATGCAGCGCCGCCAGTGCGATGCCATCGGCCTGCATGACCTGGCTGAGGTAGACGAAGTCCTCGAAGTCCTTCGGCGTGCCATAGCCCTGTTCGATGTAGTGCAACAGGCGGCTGTTGCCCTCGCCGGCCATGAACTTCTGGTGTGCACGGATCACCGGGCTGTCGATGCGCTGCTCGGCGCGGGTGGCGATCTGGTCCACCGTCGCCACCGACGGCCACGCCTGCAGCCCGTACTCGGACATGAAGCGCGGCGTCTCACGCAGGTAGGCCTGCACCGGCAGCGCCGGATTGCCCCAGACCTGCCAGTAGTGCTTGTCGCCGCGGGTGGAATCGTTGGCCTTCTCGTCCAGATCGTTGCTGGGCGAACTGGACCAGTACGGTACGCCCAGTCCTTCCTCGCCCACCACCTGGCGCAGGTCGTTGCCAAACAGGTCGACATAGCCCTGCCAGACCTTCGCCGCAAATGCCGGGTCGGCCGCCTTCAGGTCGCGGCCGTGACCCCAGTCCTTCCAGGCGGTTTCTTCCTCGTTGTTGCCACACCACAGCACGATGCTGGGGTGATGGCGCAGCCGGCGCACGTTGTCGCGCGCCTCGGCCACCACGCTGGCACGGAAGGCCGGATCATAGCCCGGCTGCATGCCGCCGCCGAACATGAAGTCCTGCCAGACCAGCAGGCCCAGCTCATCGGCGATGTCGAAGAACGCGTCGTCCTCGTAGTAGCCACCGCCCCAGTTGCGCAGCATGTTCATGTTGGCGTCGCGCGCGGCGGTCAGCACCTGGCGCAGGCGTGCTGCGTCGACGCGGGCGGGGAAGGCATCGAACGGAATGACGTTGGCGCCCTTGGCGAAGATCGGCACGCCGTTGATGACGAAGGCGAAGCCCTGCCCGCCCTTGCCGTCCTCTTCGCGGCGCAGTTCGACCGTGCGCAGGCCGATGCGCTGCTCGCGCACCAGCGTTGCGTCGGCACCGCCATCCAGGCGCGCCTGCACGGTATAGCGATCCTGCGCACCATGGCCGACCGGCCACCACCGCTTCGGTTCCGCCAGTTCAATCGGTAGTTCAACACTGTTCTGCCCGGGCTTCAGCAGTACGGTGCGCTGCTGCTGGGCCACGCTGCGACCCTGCGGATCGAGGACTTCCACATTGACGACCGCAGAACCGGTGGCGCTGCCCTGCTCCACCTGCAGCAGCACCGCCAGCTTCGCCTGCTCCGCGCTCAATGCATCGGTGCGCACGGCAAGACTGGTCAGGCGGTGCGTATCCCAGGCCTGCAGGTCGACCCCGCGCCAGACCCCGGCGGTGACATAACGCGGGCCCCAGTCCCAGCCGAAGTGGTAGGCCGGCTTGCGCGCGAAGTTGCCGACCATCGCGTCCTTCGGCTCGTCCCCATAGGGCGAAGGATAGTTGCCAGCGATCCTGTGTGGCATCGCCTGTACGCCCGGAAGCAGCGTGCGGATCGGTGAGCGGAACACGATCTGCAGTTCATTGTCCCTGGCGCGCAGATGCCCTTCCACGCGCGCGCGCCAGGTCCGGTGCGCGTTGTCCGCGCGCAGCAGCGGCTTGCCGTTGAGGCTGACTTCGGCATAAGTGTCCAGCCCGTCGAAGCGCAGTTCGGCATGGGGCTTGGCCAGCATCGCCGCGTCCACGTCGAAGCGCGCGCGGTACTCCCAGGCCGCCAGGCCGATCCATTGCAGCTCCGCTTCGGGCGCACCCACGTACGGGTCGCGGATCAGCGCATGCGCCAGCAGGTCGGTGTGCACGCTGCCCGGCACCGTTGCCGCACGCCATTGCTGCAGGCCTGGGTGGGCGGCGCCCTGCGCGTCGCCGGGCAGCATGCGGAACTCCCACTGTGCCTGCAGAGGCGCTGCAATTGCCGGGAAGGCCGACGTTGCGACCAGCAGCAGGAGCAGACGGACAACGAGGGAAAGACGATGCACGCGGAGCTCCTGTTTTTCCGCCGGGCGTGGCCCGGCGCTACTGATTCCGATTCATCATGCGTATGGCGACACGCGCCTCAACGCACCACGTTCAACACTTCGTAGCACGCGCCCATGGTGTGGTAATCCACCTTGCCGGCCGGGCTCTTCTCGTCGCTGTACTTGCGGTTGTCGGCATCGAGGATGCGGAACCAGGCGCCGAACTGATGGTCGACGAAGTGCTCCCACGCGTACGCCCAGATGCGCTCGTACCACTGCCAGTAGCGGTCATCACCGGTGCGCTTGGCCATCAGCGCGGCAGTAGCCAGCGTTTCGGCCTGCACCCAGAAGTACTTGTCGTCGTCGCAGACGAAGCTGTCGCCACCGATCGGCGCGCCATCCATGCCCGGCTGCCGGCGCGATTCCGGTGCGAAGCCGTAGTACAGGCCACCTCGCGCTTCGTCCCAGCTGCGCGCCACGGCCACGTCGAACAGGTGCTGCGCGGTCGGCACCAGCCAGTCGGCCTGCACGTGGCGATCGAGGATCAGCAGCAGCTTGGCCCACTCGGTCTGGTGCCCCGGTTGGAAGCCCCACGGGCGGAACAGGTGCTTGGGGTCGTCCAGGTTGTAGTCCCAGTCGATCTCCCAGTTCTCATCGTAGTGCTCCCAGACCAGCCCGCCGGCCTTGGCCGCCTGGCGGCGGGTCATGTTGTCGGCCAGCTGCAGCGCGCGCTCCACATAGCGCTGCTCGCCACTGGCCTCGAACGCGGCCAGCATCGCCTCGCACATGTGCATGTTGGCGTTCTGTCCACGGTAGCCGGTGAAGTTCCACTGGCCATCCGCTTCATCCTTGTAGAGCCCGTGCTGCGGCTCCCAGAAGCGCGCTTCCAGCAGCTGCCAGGTCTCGTCCATCCACGCGCGGGCCTGCTCGATACCTGCCTTCAGCGCGCAGCTGTAGGCCAGCAGCACGAAGGCCACGCCGTAGCAGTGGTTCATGTCGTCCTCGACCTTGCCATCACGCAGGGTCCAGGCATAGCCGCCGGTGGCGGGGTTGCGGTGCACCTCGCGCAGGTATCGCACGCCGTGCTCGACCGCGTCGCGGTACTCGGCATTGCCGAACTCGCGGTAGGCCATCGCGTAGTTGAAGACGAAACGGGTGCTGCTCACCAGGTGGCGATGGCTGGCATCGTAGATGCTGCCGTCGTCACGGAAGTAGTGGAAGAAGCCACCGTCCGGATCGATGCAGCGCGGATGGTAGAACGCCATGGTATCGGCGATGTGCGCGCGCAGGAACGCGGGCGAACGGAAATCGGGCGAGGTGCTCATGCAGTAATGTCCTGTGCCTGCAGCAGCTGCTGCACATCATCGAGCGAGGGCATCGCGGCGAACGCGCCCTTGCGGGTAACAGCCAGCGCGCCGACCGCTGCGCCGAAGCGCAGCGTGGCGGTGATCGCCTCCGGGTCCTGGCAGAAGGCGGTAAAACCGGCACCGGCCCCGCCGCGCTCCAGCAGGCCAACCAGCACGCCACCGACGAAGGCATCACCGGCCGCCGTGGTGTCGACCGTGGCCACGCGGAAGCTGGTGACGGTGCCGTGGTTGTCGCGGGTGTACCAGTGCAGCGTGGCTGCACCATCGGTGACGATCACCCAGCGCGCCCGCGCGGCCAGCAGGCGCCCCAGCACCGCCGCCTCGCCATCGGCGCCCAGCGGCGCGGCCAGGTAGTCCAGCTCCTCGCGCGACAGCTTGACCAGGTCGGCGCGTTCCAGCGCCTGCCACAGGCGCGGCGCCGGGTCCTCGTTCGCCGGCCACAGGGCAGGACGCAGGTTGAGGTCCAGGCTGACCACCGCACCAGCAGCGCGGGCACGGTCCATGCCGGCAAAGGTCGCCTCGGCGATGGCCGGCTCGGTCAGGCTGTTGGAACAGACGTGGAAGCATTGCGCGCTGTCGAGGCACGCCGCCTGGAAGTCGCTGTCACGGAACAGCAGGTCAGCCGCCGGCGGGCGGTAGAAACTGAAGCTGCGCTCGCCATTGGCATCCAGGGCCACGAAGGCCAGTGCGGTCTTCGCCGCGTCGGTGCGCACGATGTAATCGGTACCCACGCCGTGCTCGACCAGGCTGTCGGCCAGGAAATCGCCGAACATGTCGCGGCCCAGCATGCCGACGAACTGGGTCTTCGCACCCAGCCGCGCAGCCGCCACCGCGACGTTGGCCGGCGCCCCGCCGGCGTGCTGCAGGAACGCACGCGGGGTGTCGGCCGAGGCCGGCGGCTGTGCTAGTAGATCGATCAAAATTTCGCCGAAGCAAACGATGGCACCCATTCCGGACTCAGCCTCCCTGCGTTGCGGAGGCCGGCGTACGCGCGCCGACCAGTCCGTAGAAAATGATGTAGCCGTAGCACAGCAGCGGCAGGATGAAGCTGGCCTGCACGCCGATGTGGTCGGCCAGCACGCCCTGCAGGTACGGCACCACGGCACCGCCGACGATGGCCATGATCAGCAGGCTGGACCCCTTGTTGGTCAGCGGGCCGAGGCGCTCGATGCTCAGCGCGAAGATGGTCGGGAACATGATCGAGTTGAACAGGCCGATGGCCACCACCGAGTACAGCGCGACGTTGCCGGAGCTCAGCATGGTGGTGACCAGCAGCGCCACGTTGACCAGCGCGAAGATCGCCAGCAGACGGCTGGGCGAGAAGCGCGCCAGCAGCGCCGAACCGGCGAAGCGGCCGATCATCGCCATCGTCCAGTAGGCAGACACGTAATGCGTGGCCTGCTGCTCGCTGAAGCCACCGATGTTCGGCATCGACAGGTAGTTGACCAGGAAGCTGCCAATCGACACTTCGGCACCGACGTAGAAGAAGATGCCCAGCACGCCCAGCAGCAGGTGGCGCTTGCGCAGCGCATCCAGGTAGCTGTGGTGGTGGCCCTGGTCGGCCTGCTCGGTGGCGTCGCTCAGCGCCGGCAGGCGGAACAGGAATACGAACAGCGCCAGCAGCACCAGCGCCACCGCCAGGCCCACGTACGGACCCTGCACAGCCTGCGCCTCGGCGGCACGGTAGGCCAGCTGCTCGGCGGCCGGCAGCGCCGCGATGTCGTCAGCGCTCTTGACCGTGTTGGACAGGATCAGCATGCCGCCGAAGATCGGGGCGATGGCCGTGCCCAGCGAGTTCAGCGCCTGCGCCAGGGTCAGGCGGCTGGAGCTGGTCTGCTCCGGGCCCAGCAGCGCGACATAGGGGTTGGCGGCCACCTGCAGCACGGTAATGCCGGTGGCCAGCACGAACAGTGCGCCGAGGAAGGCGCCATAGACGCGCAGTTCGGCCGCCGGCCAGAAGCCCAGCGCGCCGATGCCGGCGATCACCAGGCCGGCGACGATGCCTTTCTTGTAGCCCAGCGCCGCCACCAGCCGCCCCGCCGGCAGCGACATCAGGAAATAGGTGCCGAAGAAGGTGAACTGCACCAGCATCGCCTTGGCGTAGTTCAGCTCGAACACCGCCTTCAGGTGCGGGATCAGGATGTCATTGAGGCAGGTCAGGAAGCCCCACATGAAGAAGATCGTGGTGACGACAGCCAACGCCTTGCCGTTGGTGACGGCGGGTGCGTTGCCCGAGGAACCCGATGGACGGGGCGTTGCGGAGATCGGCATGCGGTACGCGCCTCGATGCGCGGAAGGTCGTTGTTGCGTGGAAGGGGTGTATGAAAGGAATCAGTTCGGTCGCGCAGCACTGCTTTCGCGGATGCGCAGCTGCACCGGCGCGACCGTGCGCCGTGGCGGCGCATCCGGTTCGTCCAGCCGTTGCAGCAGCAGCGCGGCCGCTTGCCGGCCACGCTCGCGCGGGTCGGCAGTGAGCGTGGTCAACGGTGGCACCGCCACCGCAGCCTCGGAAATGTCGTCGAAACCAGTAACGGCAAAGTCGCCACCGGGACGGATGCCACGCGAGTTCAAGCCCAGCATCAGGCCCAGCGCGACGGTGTCGTTGTAGCAGACCGCCGCACTCGGACGATGGCCATCGGCAAACAGTTCATCGGTGCGCGATGCTGCTTCCAGGCGGTTCGGCGCCGACTCGATCATCCAACCCGGCGGCAGCGACAGCCCGGCCTCGGCCAGCGCCTGCTGGAAACCGGCGCGGCGCTGGTGGCAGGAACTGGATGCGGCGTGGCCGCCGAAGAAGGCGATCTGGCGATGGCCGCGCTCTATCAGGTGGCGCGTGGCCAGATAGGCGCCGTGCTGGTTGTCCAGGGTCAGGAAGTCCCAGTCAGCCCCGGCCAGTTCGCGGTTGAACAGCAGCACGTTGGCATTGGCGCCCAGCGCCTGCCGCAACTGCGCGGTGTCGCTGCCCTCGGCCGGCGACAGGATCAGGCCGGCCGGGGTGTGCTCCATCAGCGTGGACAGCACGGCCTGCTGGCGCTCTGGCGATTCCCCGGTGCTGCCCAGCAACGTCACGTAACCGCGCCCGCCCAGCGCCTCGTCCACGCCTGACGCGAATTCGGCGAAGAACGGGTTGGACAGGTCGTTGATCACCAGCGCGATGCTCGACGAGGTGCGCCGGCGCAGGTTGGCCGCCGCGCGGTTGTAGACATAGCGCTGGCGGCGCAGCTCGGCCTCGACCTTGGCGC
The DNA here is from genome assembly GCF_059368215.1 of Stenotrophomonas sp. YJH_SMC_123. Lineage (NCBI taxonomy): Bacteria > Pseudomonadati > Pseudomonadota > Gammaproteobacteria > Lysobacterales > Lysobacteraceae > Stenotrophomonas > Stenotrophomonas sp. YJH_SMC_123. The sequence goes on along the minus strand of NZ_JCAFRM010000001.1, from coordinate 971,329 downwards.
GGGTATCGACATTGACCAGCGGGCTGCCGCGCAGCACCAGCGACACGGTTGCCCGTGACACGCCGATCGCACGCGCGATGTCGGTCACCGTCACCGCCTTGCCGGCGCGCTTGCTGGGACTGCTGCCGTTGTCGTTCATCGTCTTCCCGGACTCCGCTGGAAGCTCAAGCCTAATGGATCAGGGCCGTGTCGTGCCGTGCCGTTCGCTGGGTCACCGCGAACGGCACAGTCCGGCTCAGCGCAGCTGGCTGCCCCGTGCCGCGCACCAGGATACCGGCAGATCCTTCACCGCCGTGCCCCAGCCCTGCTCCGGCACCTTCGCATCCAGCGCAAAGCGCACGCGCGGGCCCTGCTGCAGGCGGTTCCAGTCCAGCCACACCGGTGCATGCGCCTGGCCATCGACCTGCACGCCCTGCACATACTGCAGGCGGCGGCCATCGGCGCCCGGCGCGTCGATGCGCAGGGTGCGGCCATTGCCCATGTCCACTTCCACCTTGCTGAAGCGCGGGGTGTGCAGCAGGAACTGGCCGCTGCCCGGCACCGCCGGGTACACGCCGATGGCACTGAACAGGTACCAGGCCGACATCGTGCCGAGGTCATCGTTGCCGGTCACACCGTTGGGGGCATTGGTGAACAGCTGCTGCGCCGCACGCACCACGGCCGCGGTCTTCCACGGCTGGCCGATCAGCGTGTACAGCCACGGCGAGTGCAGGTCCGGCTCGTTGTTCGGGTTGTAGCGGAACTGGTTGTAGTAGCTGTACGGCCCGACCACCCACGCCTTGCGGGCGGCATTGAGCGGGTCGGCCTGCAGCGCGTCCATCGCGAAGAACGCATCGAGGCGGCGGCCCGCCTGCTCGCGGCCGTCCATCGCTTCGACCAGGCCCGGCACGTCCTGCTGCGCCAGCCACTGGTACTGCCACGCCGTGCCCTCGTGGAAACCGTGGTGCGAACGCGGGCTGTAATGGCCGTCGGACGGGGTGTACCACTGGCCGTCCTCGGTACGCGGGCGCGGGAACCCGGTGAAGCCGGTCTCGGCGTCGCGCACCTGCGGGTCCCACACCTTGCGCCAGTTGCGGCCGCGCTCGCGCAGCGTCGCCGCATCCTGGGCATGGCCCAGGCCGTCGGCCATCTGCGAGAGCGCGCAATCGGCCAGCGCGTACTCCAGCGTGGCCGAACCACCGTGGTGCGGATCGACGTCCATGCCCTTGGACGGGAATGCACGGTCATAGGCCACGTAGCCCTTGTCCAAGTAAGTCGGGTTGCCGGAGCGGCCGGCCATGCGCGAGTTCAGCGGCGGCGTGCCGAAGGCATTGCGGCGCAGCGCATCCCACGCCTGCGATTCACGGCCCTTGAGTGCACCGAAGCGCCACAGGTCGACCATGAACGGGGTGACCGGATCGCCGGTCATGATGTTGGTTTCGAAGTTGGCATAGCCCCAGCGCGGCAGCCAACCGCCCTGCTCATCGATCGCCAGCAGGGTGCGGCCGATGTCGCGCGCCACGTCCGGGCGGGTCAGTGCCAGCCACTGGTTCTGCGCGCGATAGGTATCCCACAGCGAGAAGTACTCGTAATAGGTCCAGCCATCGGCACGGTGGATGCCATCGTCATAGCCGCGGTAGCGGCCATCGGCATCGTTGCCGGTCATCGGCTGCAGCAGCGCGTGGTAGACCGCGCTGTAGAACACGGTGCGGTCATCGGCGGTGCCGCCCTGCACGCGTACACGGCCCAACTGCTCACGCCAGGCCTGCTGCGACAGCGCGCGCATGCGGTCGAAACCGAGCAGCGACCCACCCTGCATGCCCTCGGCACGCAGGTTGGTGCGCGCGCCTTCGGCATCCACGTGCGAGATCGCGCTGACCGCCGTCACCGACTGGCCCTTGGCCAGGTCGAAGCTGAGCCAGGCACCGTTCGGCTTCTGCTCGCCTTCCATGCTGTGGCGCGCGCCCGGCAGGCCGCCGCCCTCACCCCAGGTACCATGCGCCTTGAACGGACGGTCGAACTCGATGCGGAACCAGGTGGTGTACTGATGGCCGCCGCAGAAACTCTTGGTAACCAGCTTGCCCTCGACCACGCGGTCGCCGACCACATCGACCACGCTGCCGATCACCGAATGGCGCTCGTTGGCCTGGCCGACATTGACCAGCACGTGGCCATCGCCACTGCGCTGGCTGAAGGTGTAGCGCTCGGCCGCGGCACGGGTACGCGCGGTCGCCTCGGCATCGATGCCGCCGTAGCTGGTCAGCCGCACCTTGTAGTAGCCGGCCTGGCCGACCTCGCCATCGTGGGTGTAGGACGCGGCGTAGGCCTTGTGGTCGAACTGCCTGGCGTTGCCGGTATCGAAATCACCGCCCGGACCGATCGAGCCCGTGACCGGCAGCACCGACACCTGGCCGCCCTGTTCCCAGCAGCCGGCACCGGAGATGAAGGAGTGGCCGAAGCCACGGATCTTCTCGTCGTCATAGCGCCAACCCGAATAGTGGCTGCCGATCGGGCTGACCTGGATCAGGCCGAACGGCGCCGACGCACCCGGGAACGTGTTGCCGTCGTCCTTGCTGCCGATGAAGGTGTTGACCTCGCGCTCCAGCGCTGCCGGCGCGGCCTGCAGCAGCATCGGCGCCGCCGACAGCGCAAGCAGGCAGGCCAGGCGCGCCAGCGGGCGCGAGGATGATGGGACGGCGGGAGCGGACGGCACTGGACGCATGTCGGGTTCCTGTAGTCGATGACGCAGAGACAGACGGCCCGGGCCTTCCGGCACCGTTCCGCTGAGCTCTGCCTGGACCGGCAGAAGGCTCCCCCTGGAATGACGCCCGACCCACGTGACCGTGAATTTAGATCGATTCAAGTAGAGCATGCAGGTTCAGCCGAATGCATTCTGCGGCGCAGCATGAGGGTGTATTCGGCACGGCTGCGCCCTGCACCCGCGGTAATGCCGGCCGCTGGCCGGCAACCTCAGAAGCAACAGCCGAAGCAACAGCAAAAGCCGGCGATCCGTGGAATGGCGGGGTGGGTCCGGTTGCGAGGGACGCCGTAAACCCATCCCTGGGGGCTTGGCCGCGGCATCCATGCCGCGGACACCCCCGCAACCGGACCCACCCCGCCTTCGACAGATTTCCGCGATCTGTGGATGGATCCACGCCATGCGTGGATGAATCTCTGTCAGATATCGAAATCAATCCGGGGTCAGATCCGTTTTCCAACGGAAAACGGATCTGACCCCATGACCCCATGTCGTTCCAGGATCAGTCCAACCGTCACCGGGAAACTGTCAAAGGTGGGGCGGTGTGGGCTGGCAGGACCGTTGGCGCCATGGATGGCGCCATCGAGCCCCCATGGAAGGGTTTACGGCGTGTCCTGCCAGTCCACACCGCACCGCCAAACCCAGACAACCCAGAGCCGCTTTGGCTTTGGCTCTTGCCGGCCAGCGGCCGGCACTACCCGCAGGTGCAGGGCGCAGCCCTGCCGCCCCCCCTCCCTGCGCACGAAAACGATTTCACTGATTTCAGCAAACCGTCATTCCTACGCCACGCCAGTACCATATTGCGGAGCAGCATGCGCCCAAGGGCGACCCATGCTAAAAATCGCCCGCCCATCGCTTAGATCGATCCAAGACGACGCTGCGATGGCCGGGAGTTGGGGGAGCAGCAACAGGACGTACACCAGGCCACGCGTGCGGTGCTACTGCCACTGCATGGCGACAGCGACAAATTCACTTCAAATTAGATCGATTCAAGTTGTCCGTGCCACGTCACCGGATCAATCCAGGAGAGAGGGAGAGATGGGAATGAAGCATTCAACACGTACGCACGGCCAGGACGCATTGTCGCTGGCCATCGCGCTGGCCCTGGCTGCCGCCGTCATTCCGGCAGGCGCCGCCGCGCAGCAGGCCACGACCACCGGCTCGCAGGACGCCACGACTCTGGACAGCGTCCAGGTCACCGGCTACCGCTACGCCATCGAAAAGAGCCTTGAGCAGAAGCGCGATGCCAACGCCGTGGTCGAAGTGATCACCGCCGAAGACGTCGGCAAGTTCCCCGACAAGAACGTGGCCGACGCACTGCAGCGCGTGCCCGGCGTGGTCATCACCCGCAGCGGTGGCGAAGGCAAGAGCGTCAGCGTGCGCGGCCTTGCACCGGACCTGACCCTGACCCAGTTGAACGGCAACTTCGTCGCCTCCTCGGAAACCAACAACGAAGCCACCCGTTCCTTCAACTACACCCTGCTGCCGTCGAACATGCTGTCCAGCGCCGAGCTGTTCAAGTCGCCGGAAGCACGCATCGACGAAGGCGGCATCGGCGGCACGGTCATCCTGCATACCCGCCGTCCGCTCGACATGGAATCCAACTCCGGCTACGTGAACCTGGAGGGCACCACCTCAGACACCAGCCACGACGTCGATCCGCAGGTGTCGGCGCTGTATTCCTGGCACAGCAAGGACGAGCGCTTCGGCGTGCTGGTAGGCGTGACCCAGCAGAAACGCACTACCCGCACCATGGAGGCCAGCACCGAGGACTACCAGTGGTACGGCAACGGCACCACCGCCCGCGATGCCAACGGCAACCTGCTGGAGCAGGATGGCATCCACTACTGGTGGGGCGAGTCCGGTTTCAACAACCAGACCGGCAAGAACTACAGTGAGTTCTTCATGCCGACCTCGGTGAACTTCGCGGTGAAGGAAGAGAAGCGCGAACGCAAGGGCGGGCAGCTGACCTTCCAGTTCAAGCCGGTCGACAACGTCACGATGACGGCCAACTACTTCCGCTTCGAGCTGCAGGGTGACTACACCCAGAACATGCTGAAGGTGCCGGAGTGGAACCTGGCCCGCTACAACCAGGACGGCAACTGGGCCGGCGGCCGCCTGCTCAATGGCCTGGACTTCGATCCGAGCGGCAGCATCGTCACCGGCGCGCAGTACCAGAAGCTGGCCGGTAAGACCTACTACTGCAGCGAGGATGAAGCGGCTGCCGCCGGCCTCAAGCCCGGTGGCTGGGGCCCGGACGACTGCACCATCCCCACCCCGCAGCTCACCGGCGGCTACAGCAAGGAAAAGGCACTGTCGCAGACCGCGGACCTGACCATTGACTGGGACATCAGCCCCCTCTGGAAAGCCTCGTTCACCGGCGGCCGCACCTGGTCCGAAGGTGGTCCGTCGATGAACTTCCGCATGTCGGCCAAGCCGCGCCGCAAGGTGGGCAACCAGTGGCAGTCCGGCAACCAGTACACCGCGTGGGACCTCACCGGCACGCCGTCGGTGCAGTTCTCTCCCGACCTGCAGCAGCAGCTGATGGCCGGCGTCGCCGAAGTCGATACCGGTTCCACCGACTCGTCGTGGATGCAGACCGAAGTCAAGCAGAACTACTTCCAGGCAGACGTCACCAAGCTGTTCGAGGCCGGCTGGCTGGACTCGATCCAGTTCGGTGCCAAGTACCGCGACGGCAAGGTCCACCGCAACACCGGCAACACCTACTGGGTGTGCCCGGGCCTGGACCCGTCCGACTATGACAACAACCGTTACCAGGCCGGTTGCGATCCGACCGCTGGCAACGCGCAGCCGGGCTTCTTCCTGTCCAACCCGATCAGCAACATCACCGGCGCCTTCAACGCCAATGTGTTCCCGGGCATCAACTACCCGGCCTACATCGATTACCTGAACAAGACCTACGGCGGCTCGCACAACCGCACCGAAGAAGACTTCGTCTACGACGTCAACGAGAAGATCTACTCCGGCTACTTCCAGGCCAACTTCCGCACCGAGCGCGTGCGCGGCAACGTCGGCGTGCGCGTGGTGCGCACCAAGCAGTTCGCCCAGTCCAGCGACTCGGTCGAGCGCTTCAACGACTACTTCGTCGACAACGCCAGCGGCGCGCCGATGAGCTGCGATGATCCGGCCGCCGATCCGAACCTGCGCTGCCAGGGTGGCTTCGTCCGCCTGCCCGACGCCCAGGTGCGCGACAAGGTGTACGCCCTGTCGTCGCTGGAGAAGACCTATACCGACGTGCTGCCGAGCTTCAACATTGCCTGGGACATCACCGACAACCTGGTGCTGCGCGGTGCGGCGTCGAAGGTGGTCGCGCGCCCGAGCTACACCAGCATCGCCTATCCCGGTGGCCTGCGTTACATCAGCGAGGAGTACGCCAACGATCGCCGTGTCACCGGCGGCACCGACACGCCCGGCTGGTACGGCTCGGGCAGCAACAAGGCGCTGGAGCCGTTCAAGGCGGTCCAGTTCGACCTGGGCCTGGAGTGGTACTTCCAGCCGGGCGCGGTCGCAGGTGTTTCGCTGTTCCGCAAGAACGTGGACAACTTCACCGTGCCGGTGGTGCGCGACCAGCAGATGAACGTCGGCGGGCAGTCGGTCACCGTGCAGAAGTACGAGACCCAGGCCAACGGCCGCGATGGCGTTTCGCAGGGCGTGGAGCTGTATGGCCAGTACACCTTCGACTTCGGTCTGGGCGTGCAGGCCAACTACACCTACAACGACACCAACCTGGCCTCGATCGTGCTGGACGGCGAGGAAATCGGCTCATCGCCGCTGGTCGGCAGCGCCAAGAACCAGGCCAACGTCACCGTGTTCTACGAGAACGACAAGTTCCTGGCGCGTGCCTCGTACAACCGTCGCGGTGAAGTGGTCGGCGGCCTGAACAATGGCATGACCACCTACACCAAGCCGTACAGCCAGCTTGACCTGAACGTGGCCTACAACCTGACCCCGGACTGGACGGTGACGGCTGCCGTGCTGAACGCCACCAAGTCCGAGCTGCGCAGCTACATCGGCAACGACAGCCAGGCCCGCCTGCTGTCCAACCTGTACGCCGGTCGCCAGTTGTACTTCGGCGTGAACTGGAAGTTCTAAGCCCGCACCGGGTTGGCCGGGCACGTCCCGGCGCAACCCATGCCCTGCCCTGGCGGGGACGTTCCTCCACGGCAGCCGCGCTGGTACAGGTGGCTGCCGTTTTTTTTGTCCGCGCCTTGTTCGTCGTTCAGCCCGACGCTTGACCCTGCCATCGTTGGAAGGTGCACACTGGTCCCATCCCAAGAGCAGCGAAGGAGCTACAGATGGAATTCCATGTCGACGGCATGACCTGCGGCGGCTGCGCGCGCAGCGTGACCCGTGCGATCCAGCAGATCGATCCCAACGCCAGCGTGGTGGCCGATCCGCCGACCGGGCTGGTCAAGGTGCAGACCACCGCGTCGCAGGAACAGGTGTTCGCCGCGGTGAACGATGCCGGCTTCCCGCCTCGCACTGCCTGATTCCCTGAACTGCATCCAGAACCAAGCCCGCCCCGTGCACTGTCACAGGGCGGGCTTTTCAGTGCACGCGATATCGATTCAATGCTTCTGTGCGCGTCGCCGCACCGCGCCGGTCTTGGCGGCGACGACCGGCACCGGGGCATCATGGTCTTCGCCCAACCGCTCCAGGATCGGGCATTCCGGGCGCTCGTCACCCGCGCAGCAGCTGATCAGCGACTTCAACGTGTCGGCCATCTGCCGCATGTGCTCGATGCGCTGTTCCAGGTCGGCAATGTGCTGTTCGGCCAGGTGCTTGACGTCGGCGCTGTGCCGCGAGGTGTCGTTCCACAGGCCCAGCAGGTCGCCGATCTCGGCCACCTGGAAGCCGAGGTCGCGCGCGCGGCGGATGAAGCGCAGGCGGTGGATATCCGCCTGCGAATACGCCCGGTAGCCCGACTCGGTTCTATCAGCGGCGGGAATCAGGCCGATCTGTTCGTAGTAGCGGATCATCTTCGCCGACACGCTGGAGGCTTTGGCGGCTTCACCGATGTTCATGGCATCCCCCTCACTGAGTGACGGCGGGGGCGTCCGCCATCGGCGGCTGGAAGCGGCGCAGGCGCAGCGCGTTGCCAAGCACGAACACGCTGGACAGTGCCATCGCACCGGCCGCGAACACCGGCGACAGCAGCACGCCCCAGGTCGGATACAGCACGCCGGCCGCCACCGGAATCAATGCGGTGTTGTAAGCGAAGGCCCAGAACAGGTTCTGGCGGATGTTGCCCAGCGTCGCCTTCGATAGTGCAATGGCATTCGGCACGCCCTGCAGGTTGCCCGACATCAGCACGACATCGGCCGACTCGACCGCGATATCGGTGCCGGTGCCGATGGCCAGGCCGACATCGGCCTCGGCCAGCGCCGGCGCATCGTTGATGCCGTCGCCGACGAAGGCGACATGGCCATGTGTGGCCTTCAAGCGGCGCACCGCCTCGACCTTGCCTTCCGGCAGCACCTCGGCCACCACGTCGTCGATGCCGAGCTGGCGCGCGATCGCCTGCGCGGTACCAGCGTTGTCACCGGTGATCATCGCCACCTTGAGGCCAAGCTGATGCAGTGCCGCGATTGCGGCCGGCGTGCTCGGCTTGATCGGATCGGATACCGCGATGATTGCGGCCAGGCGGCCGTCGATGGCGGCATACAGCGGCGACTTGCCCTGGATGCCCAGCTCTGCCGCCAGCGTCGCAAACAAAGTGATGTCCACGCCCAGGTCGCGCATGAAGCGATCGGCACCGACCTCCACGCGTGCACCCTCGACACTGGCCCGCACGCCCATGCCGGTGACCGATTCGAAGTCGACCATGCCCGGCAACGCGATGCCCTGGCCGGTCGCGGCATCAACAATCGCGCGGGCGATGGGATGCTCCGAGCGCGACTCCGTTGCGGCAACTGCCGCCAGCACCGTGTTGTGATCGAAGCCGGCAGCAATCTCCAGATCGGTCAGGCGCGGGCGCCCTTCGGTCAGCGTGCCGGTCTTGTCCACCGCCACCACCTGTGCATCCTTCAACAACTGGAGCGCTTCACCCTTGCGGAACAGCACACCCATCTCGGCGCCACGGCCGGTACCGACCATGATCGAGGTCGGCGTGGCCAGTCCCATCGCGCATGGGCAGGCAATGATCAGCACCGCCACCGCATTGACCAGCGCGAAGCTCAGCGCTGGCGAGGGCCCGAAGATCAGCCAGACTGCGAAGGTCGCCAGCGCGGCCAGCATCACCGCCGGCACGAACCACAGGGTGACCTTGTCGACCACCGCCTGGATCGGCAGCTTCGAGCCCTGCGCCTGTTCGACCATGCGGATGATCTGCGCCAGCATGGTCTGCGCGCCCACCGCCGTGGCACGTACCGTCAGTGCGCCCTTCTGGTTGACCGTACCGCCCACCACGCTGCTGCCCGGCTGCTTCTCGACCGGGATCGGCTCGCCGCTGATCATCGACTCGTCGATGTAGCTGCGGCCCTCGACCACCTCGCCGTCGACCGGCACGCGCTCGCCCGGGCGCACTTCCACCACGTCGCCGCTCAGCACTTCATTGACCGGGACATCCACCGTCCGGCCGTCACGGACCACGTGGGCAACCTTCGCCTGCAGATTGACCAGTCGCTTGATCGCCTCGGAGGTGCGGCCCTTGGCCCGGGCCTCAAGGAAGCGGCCGAGCAGGATCAGCGCAACGATCACCGCCGCTGCTTCGTAGTAGACGTTCACCGTGCCCGCCGGCAACAGCGTCGGCAGGAACGTGGCCACCACCGAGTAGCCAAACGCTGCGGCAGTGCCCACCGCCACAAGCGAATTCATGTCCGGCGCCAGCCGCAGCAGCGCGGGGATGCCCTTCTGGTAGAAGCGGCGGCCCGGGATGGCGAGCACCAGCGCGGTCAGCACGAACTGCAGGTACCAGCTGGCCTGCATGCCGATGGTGGACATCACCCATTCGTGCATGCCGGGGATCAGGTGCGACCCCATCTCCAGCACGAACACCGGCAGCGCCAGCGCGGACGCCACGATCAGGTCGCGCTTCAGTTCGGCGCGCTCGGCATCCTTCTTTTCCGCGGCCTCGTCATCGGACTGCACGCCGGCTTCAATCACGCGTGCGTCATAGCCGGCCTTGTCGATCGCGGCGACCAGCGCTGCAACTTCCGCCACGCCACGCACCGTGGCGCGCTCCGTGGCCAGGTTCACGCTGGCCTGGCTGACGCCGGGCACGGCCAACAGCGCACGTTCGACTCGGCCCACGCAGGACGCACAGGTCATGCCCTCGACCGACAGCTCGGTGGTGGCAGCGGGCACGTCGTAGCCCACCCGCTCCACCGCCTGGATCAACGCGGCCCGATCGACCGGACCGGACGGGCGGATATCCGCGCGCTCGGTGGCCAGATTAACCGAAACACTGCCCACACCTTCGACCCTGGACAGCGCCGCCTCGACCCGGCCGACACAGCTGGCACAGGTCATGCCCTCGATGGGCAGGCTGATGGTGGCAGGGCTTGCGGGGGCCGCAGTGGCGCGGGGCGTGCTCATGATCGGATTCCCGGGGTTCCTTCTGGATGCGGATAGGCTAAACCTTGCCATCGTGGGAAGGTCAAATCCAGCCTGTCCGCAGTTCCTGAATGGGCACCCGGGTGTCCATATCCACGCATGGCGTGGACCTACCGGCGGAGGCAGGTCACCTCAGAAGGTGAACACATACTCCAACGCGAACTCGCGGCCGACCGCGCCCAGCAGGCGGGTCGGAGCGAAGTCGTAATCCAGCTTGTACGGGTCCTTGTGGTTCCAGCTGGCGGCGTTGAAGGCGTTGTTGACGTACACGTTTACCTTCGCGTGTTCGGTCAGCTGGTAGCCCACGTTGAAGTTCCAGGTGATGAACGGCCCCACTCGACCGTAGTAGCGCGCCGTCTGCTGCCCGGCGTTGGGGTTCGGGTTCACCGAACCATCCGGCAGCCGTGCCGGCTCCAGGCAGTTCAGCGACGGGCTGTCACTGGGCACGTAGCCATCGGCGAACGGCAGGCAGCCACCAGGGTTGTCCAGGCGGTCGGTACCCCAGTGGTAGCGCACGCCCGGCACCGAACCGATGCGGTCGGCATAGACGTTGGCGTTCCAGTTGCCGCGCTGCCAGGCCAGGCTCGCGCGCAGCTTGCTGCGCAGGTCGCGATCGCGGCGTTCCGGATTCGGGTCGGCGGCGTAGCGTTGCTCCTTGGTCGAGATCTGGTTGGTGTAGTTCACGCCCAGCTGGAAGCTGCCCCACCGCGCGGTTTCCAGGCGATAGCGCGCGGTCAGGTCGATGCCGCGCACCTCGCGGCTGGCCAGGTTGAACGGGCCGCGCTCGATCGATACCAGGCGACCGTTGCTGTCACGGTTCACGCGGGCCAGGATGCCGGCGCAGTACTCGCCACCGGCCGGGTTGGCCCATGGCGTACCGTCCATGTTCTTGCCGGTCAGGCAGCCGGCCTCGCTGGCCAGCACCTCATCGGCGCCGACGTCGACGATCATGTCTTCCAGCTTGATCGCCCAGTAGTCGGCACTGACCGACAGGTTCGGCAGCACGTCCCAGACGAAGCCGACCGTCCACGAATCACCGGTCTCCGAGCGCAGCAGCGGCGTCCCACGCCGGTTCACGTCGAACGTGTACCAGACGTCGGTGTTGCCCACGCCACAGTTGTTGACCAGGTACGCGCCGCTCTGGATGCAGCGCAGGCGGTCATAGGTCTGCACTTCCGAACTGCTCGGCTGGCCCAGCAGGTAATGCATGTCCGGCGCATGGAAGCTGGTGGCGTACGAGCCACGCACCAGCAGCGATTCGACCGGGCGCCATTCCAGGCCGACGTTCCAGGTGGTTTCCTTCTGGCTGCCGATGTCCAGCGCTTCGCTGCTGTCATCGGCCTTGTAGTTGCCATAGCGGTCGTAGCGCGCGGCCGCAGTGGCGGTCACGCTGTCCAGCAGCGGGATCTTGAACTCGACGCCGGCCGAGTAGCGGGTACGCTCACCGCCGCCGCGATCGACATTCTGCAGGTCGAAGTCGATGCCAGCGCGCGGGTCCGGACTGAGGTGATAGCCCTGCTGCGCGACTTCAGCCACCGCCGCAAACGAAATCGGGCCGGCCCAGCCCTGGAACAGCTCGCCGGTGATATCCGCCGACGCCTGGTTGACCCATGACGCCGCGCGGTTCTTCGCCACGGTCCCCATCTGCCAGTACTGGTCCGGCGTCAGCGGGTTCCACCAGCGCGATTCGTTCAACGCATAGATCGCCTCGCCATCGGCGGTGGTGCCCAGGCGCGGGCCAAGGAAGTAGTCATACGACTTCTGCTTGTCGACCACGTTCTGCCGTTCTTCCACGCGGTAATAGGAACGCCCCACCGTGGCACTCCAGTCAAAACGGTCGGCCAGGCGCCCGCGCAGGCCCGCGCTCCAGTCCCAGGACAGTTCGCGGTTGGTGTTGCGCAGCGTATCCAGGCCCCCGACTTCGTTCGGGGTGAACTGGCGCACGCCCAGGATCGGCCGGTTGCGGTTGGCATCCCAGTAATAGCCGTTGTCATCGTCGATCAGCGACACGCCGGGCGGATTGGTGCCCCAGATCGCTTCGGAGCGATACACCGCGAGGTTGGTCCAGGCCTGCAGGTCATTGCTGAAATCGAAGGTGGCGTACAGGTTTCCGGACACGTTCTCGGCGCCGCCGGTAAGCAGCCAGTTGGCGTAGTCGGCGCTCATGCCGCACAGGCGGCCGGTGTTGGTGATGCGGTTGGCGGCGTAGTTGTAGACCAATCGATCGGCGGTGTAATACTCGCCGTCGAATTTTTCGCAGGTGCCGGTGGGCGGCGCCAGGCGCTGGCCCGTGGTCGGATCGATCAGCGCCAGACCGGCGGTGGGACGGAAGCCGACCTTGCGTTGTTCCATGTTCCAGGACGGGTACGGCGCATCGTCGGCATCGTCCATCTGCGGGCGATCACGCCCGAACAGCGGGTCGCGCTTGGTGTACTGCAGCGCGTAGGTCACGCTCCAGTTGTCGCCGGTCTTGCCACCGGCCCAGGACAGATCCCAGGTATCACGTCCGCCTTCGGTGGAAGTGCCGCCGCGCACGCGCACTTCGTCGCCGTCGTAGTTGGTTTTGAGGATGACGTTGACCACGCCGGCGATCGCATCCGAACCATAGATGGCCGAGGCGCCACCGGTCAGCACTTCAATGCGCTCCACCGCCGCGGCCGGAATGTTGCCGTAGTTGGAGAAGTTGGTTTCGCCACCGTAGGGCAGCGGGTAATCCGCTACACGACGGCCATTGACCAGCAGCAGCGAGCGGTTCGGGCCCATCCCGCGCAGGTTCAGGCCGCTGGCATTGGGCGTATGCGAGCCCCATTGCGATGCGGCTTCAACGGTGCCTGTGGCCTCGGTGAGGGTCTTCAGCGCGTCGTACACGCTGACAAAGCCTTCCTTCTGGATCTGCGCGGCGGTGATCACGTTGACCGGCGCCGGGCCCTCGACGCTGGCGCGCTTGATGCGCGATCCGGTGACGGTGACCGCGTCCAGATCCTTGGTGGACGAACTGGCAGCTTCCTGCGCGCTGGCTGCCAGCGGCAACAGGGCCAGGATCAGGGCCTGGGACAGCAGGTGGCGACGCTTGTGGACGATCTGAGCCATGGGTGGTTGCTCTTCGAAGATGTGGACGCACGGGCGGGCGGTGGCGCGGCACTACGACGGATCCAGGCGCTTGGATCGGTTCACGACCGATATGGCACCTCCCCTGTGGATCGATCCAAACTAAAGCACAGCTGAACCACGCCCGGCATGCGGCAACGCAGCAACAGCCGGCGGATTGCCGCTATCGGCTGCCGGTGCCCAGAACAATCAAAGGGTTGCGAAACATCGCTAACAGAACAGCGCACGAAGTAGTGACATGATCACGACAACCGCGCGCGGAACGGTTTTGTCCGTCGCGGGACAGCGCCGGAGTCAGAGCCCTTCTGCGAAGGGATCCGACCCTGGGCAGCGATCAGCCGTCGAGGGCCTGACGCAGTGCGGCCACGGTCGCGGTGCTGGTCTGGCTCCAGTCCGGGTCCAGCCCGCGCAGCGCCGGGTTCTGGAACTGCATCGCCGAGCGGCGCAGGCCTTTTGCGGAGGCGTGCAGTTCGGTACAGCCGGTCTGCCGCGCGACGGTTGCGATGTTGCCCGGGGCCAATCCGGCGCCAGCCATCACCGTGATGCGCCCCGCCGCCTGGGTGACCAGGCCCGCCAGCACATCGGCACCGGCCTCGGCGCTGGCCTGCCCGCCCGAGGTCAGCACGCGCTGGCAGCCCAGCCCGATCACCTGCTCCAGCGCCGCCGGCAGATCGCGGGCGGCGTCGAAGGCGCGATGGAAGGTCACCTGCAACGGCCCGGCGGCCTGCACCAGTTCCCGGCACAGCGCCAGGTCGATGCCGCCCTGCACGTCCAGCGCGCCGATCACCACGCCATCGCAACCCAGCGCGCGGCACTGCGCGATGTCACGCAGCATCAGTTCGGTTTCCAGCGCGTCGTAGTGGAAGTCGCCCGGGCGTGGCCGCACCAGCACGAACAGCGGAATCGACAGGCGCTCGCGGGCCATCGCGATGCTGGCGAACGACGGCGTGGTGCCGCCCTCGGCCAGGTTGTCGAACAGTTCGATGCGGTCGGCTCCGCCAGCCTGCGCGGCCAGCGCCGAGGCCAGCGAGTTGCTGGCGATCTCCAGGGTCAGCCGCGTACTCACGCCTGGGTGCTCGTGTAGATCGACGGCGAGTCACGCAGGTCATCCTGGCGCTGCGCATCGCACACCGCATAGACGAAGCCACGATGCAGCGCGTAGGCGCCGACCTCGCCCTGCTTGTTCATGGCCAGGAAGCACACCTGCAACGTTCTGCTCGCTTCCGGGCGCTTGCGCACCACGCGGTCGATGGCTTCACGGCAGGCCTGCGCCGGTGAACGCCCCTGGCGCATCAGCTCGACCACCAGGAACGAAGCCGCGTTGCGGATCATCTCTTCACCCACCCCCGAAGCAGTGGCCGCGCCGACGTCGTTGTCGACGTACAGGCCGGCGCCGATGATCGGACTGTCGCCAACGCGACCGTGCAGTTTCCACGCCATGCCGCTGGTGGTGCAGGCACCGGCCAGCTGGCCCTTGGCATCCAGTGCCAGCATGCCGATGGTGTCGTGGTTGTCGCTGTTGCCGGGAATGCCACGGCGCTCGGCATTGATCTGCGGCTGGTACTTCTCGGTCTTCAGCCACTCGCGCCAGGCCGCTTCGGCCTGCGGCGTCAGCAGATGCTTGCGCTCGAACCCCTGCTGCACCGCGAACTGCTGCGCGCCCTCGCCGACCAGCAGCACATGCGGGCTGTTCTCCATCACTTTGCGGGCCACCGACACCGGATGCAGGATGTCCACCAGCGCGGCCACTGCACCACAACGGCCATCGCCGTCCATGATGCTCGCATCCAGGCTCAGCACGCCGTCGCGATCCGGATTGCCGCAATGGCCAACGGTAGGGTTGCACAGCTCGCTCTCGGCCCAGCGTGCGCCCGCCTCCACCGCATCCAGCGCGCTGCCACCCTGCGCCAGCACCTTCCATGCGGCCTGGTTGGCCGGTACGCCGAAGTCCCAGGTGGAGACCACCCGGGCCCCACCCTGCGTGCGCGCCTGCACGCCCGGCAATGCCGCCATGCCTGCGGCCAGTGCACCGGCCTGCAGGAACTGCCTGCGATCCACCATTTTCCCCTCCCAGTCTGCAATGCACGGCCGGCCCGATGCCAGCCCTGCCGATCAGTCGTGCGTGGGCTGCCGTGCGGCGTGCCAGACCGCTGCGCCGAGCACGCCCAGCTGGCCATGCTCCACGCGCCACACCGGCACCTGGCGCAGCACCTCGGTCAGCACGCCCTTGTTGAGGTAGCGCTCACGGAAGCGGCCATCGGCCAGGAAATCCTGCACATGCGCGGAAATGCCACCGGCCAGGTACACCGAGCGCGCGCCGACGGCGATCGCCGCGTCGCCGGCCAGGCTGCCCAGCCACGCACAGAAGACCTGCAACGTTTCCACCGCCAGTGCATCCTCACCGCCACGCGCGGCGCCGATCAGCGCCTCCGTACTGTTCCACACCGGGGTGACGCCGCGCAGTTCGCACAGGCACGGATATAGGTTCATCAGGCCGCTGCCGGACAGCACGCGTTCGTTGTCCACGTGCGGCCAACGCTGCAGCAGGCGGCCCAGCACCTGCAGTTCCAGCGCGTTGCCGGCGCCCAGCGCGGCATGACCGATCTCGCTGGCCAGCACCGGACGCTCGCCATCAGCGAAACGCAGCGCGGCGCCCAGCCCGGTACCCGCGCCCAGTACCAGCGCCGGGAAGGCCTGCGCCGGATCGGCGTCACCGTTCAGTGGCACCAGGGTTTCCGGCTGCAGGTAGGGGATGGCCAGCGCCACCGCTTCGAAATCATTGATCAGCTGCAGTTCGTGCAGCCCGGACTGCGCGCGGGTGGCCGACAGCGAGACCGTCCACGGCAGGTTCGAGTTGATCAGCACATCGCCATCCAGCAGGCCAGCAATGGCGACCACCGCGGTCTGCACCGGGTGGCCGAGGCCGGCGGTGAAATCGGCGAGGATCGCGGCCAGGCTGGAATGCTCGGCACAGGCATAGGTACGGTGGCTGCCCAGCAGCGGCGTCTGGCCGGGTCGGGTTTCCGCCAGCGCGAGCCGGGCAAAGGTGCCGCCGACATCGGCGACGACCAGACGGCGCGGAAGACCGCCGCGGGCGGAGTCGGAGGGAACCGTTGACGCTGCTGCGATGGTCACGCTGGCCTGCTTGGATCGATTGAATCGCCCCGATTCTCAGGCATCGGGGCGGCTTTGCCTAGCGCGCCGGTGGTTCAGGTGAACCTACATGCCTTCCTGTTCGGCCACCTGCACCCCATCCACCAGCACGCGCAGGCGCTGCGGGCGGAAGCCGGCGAACAACAGCGGCCGGGTGCGCTCGACCAGCACTTCGTGGCCGGCGATGTGGCGCAGCCACGACTGTACCAGCGAGAACGAGAAGCGGGTGCCCGGATGCAGCGGGTGCTGCACCCAGACCTTCTCGGTGGCGCTCTGCAGCAGCATCGCGCCGGTGAACCAGTGGCGGCTGAGGGTCACCGGTGTGGTGCCGGCCATGAAGCGGATATCCATGCGGGGTCCTTTCGCTGGAGCGCTGGTGCGCGGGGGTCAGGGCTGGGCAGTCTGCAGGCTGTAGCTGGTGGTGGCGGTGAACACTGCGCCATCAGGCTGGGTGGAGCGTACCTCGACCTTATGGCTGCCCACTGCAAGATCGGTCGGCAGGGCGCCACGCCACAGGTGCGGCGACGCAGTGGCCTCGGGCGAACGGTCGTAGCCGCGCAGGCTGCTGGCCAGATCATCGGCCACGTTCTCCACCATCAGGCGCGGGTCGGGCTGGCTGACCTGCTTCATCGGCTGCCAGGCGCCGCCATCGACACGGTACTCGACCACGCTCCGATCCTCGCCCATGTAGACGTTGGCGTAGACACCCCACGCCGGGTAGGCCCCCTGGCGCAGCACCTTCGGCGCGTGCAGGCCGATCTGCTCGCTGGCCGGCCTGCCGGCCACGCGGTACTGCAGGCGATAGCTGCCGTTGCCGGCCACGTCGAGCAATGCATAGCCCTTCGGCGTGCCGTCGCTCATGGTGCTGTCCGGCACGCCAGCGGCATTCTTCACGCCCGACCAGAACGCACCGCAGTTGGCACCGACGTTGTATTCGTGCAGCGGCTTGTCGCCGTTCCAGCCCTCGGCCTTGCCGTGGTAGACGTGCTGCTGGGTGTGGCTGTGGCCGCTGAGCACCAGTACGTTGCGGAAGTCCTTCAGCAGGTCGAACAGGCGCTGGCGGTCAGCATGGCGGAAGGTCTCGCGCCCCGGCGCCGCGTCGAACAGCGGGATGTGCATGCCCAGCACCAGCAGGCGGTCCTTGTGCAGGCCCTTCAGGTAGCTGGCGAGGAAGGCGAACTGGTCTTCGCGCAGGCCGCCGACGTACTTCGGCCTGGCCTTGGGGTCGTACACCACGTCGTCCAGGAACACGAAACTGGCGCCGCCCTCTTCCACCGCGTAGGTGTCCGGGCCGTAGATGTTGCGCCAGCTGTCCAGTGAGTGTTCGTCGCTGGCCGCATCGAAGTCGAGGTCATGGTTGCCCGGCACGTGGAACCACGGCACGCCGAGTTCGGTGGTGACCTTGTTGATCGCCGGGTACAGGGTCAGGTCGTCGTTGACGATGTCGCCCAGGGTGGTGCCCATGCGTGCCCTGGTCTGGCCGACCAGTGGCGCCACGATCGACTGCTGGTAGTAGCCGATGTCCTTCAGGCTGGCGGTCTGCGAATCGGTGAATACCAGCATCTGGAAACCACGACGGCTGTCATGCCGATCCGACTGCAGGGCGAAGTCCCAGTTGCGGGTGACGTCGCTGGTCGCGGCGATGCCGCCGTACTTCAGCGCCGGCGAGCCGTTCGGGCGGTAGTGGCGCCAGAACGAAGGCAGGCCGTCCGCCGCCTTCGGGAAGGCGTAGGCATCGGGCTTGATCACGAATACGGTCTGGCCGTCGCGCACCGGCAGGCTGTAGCTGCCGTCAGCGGCAGTCTTGACGATGGTCTCGCCGTTGGAAACCTGCACCCCGGCCAGGCCCGGATCGGTCGCACCGCGGCCGGGCTTGCCGTCACGCTCCAGATAGACCTTGCCGCTGACCACGGTGTCCGCGGCCCAGGCCGGCGAGGTCAGCAACAGGCAGCACAGCCAGGCGGCAGGCAGTTTCATGGGCGGTCCGGGAAAGAAGAAGACCACCTATTGTAGAGCCGAGCCATGCTCGGCTGCATTGCAGAGGTGGGTGCGGACCGTTGGTCCGTACGCCTTCCTCAACGATGGCGTTTTTCCAGCACCGCGCGCGCATCATCCAGCGACAGCCCGCGCGCGCGCAGCAGCACCAGCAGGTGGTACAGCAGGTCCGACGCCTCGCCCAGCAATGCCTCATCATCCTGCGCCACGGCGGCCAATGCGGTCTCCACGCCCTCCTCACCCACCTTCTGCGCGATGCGGCGGATGCCGCCTTCAAACAGGCTGGTGGTGTAGCTGCCGGGAGGGCGCTGCGCGTCACGCATGGCCACCAGCTGGCCCAGCCCACCCAGGAAATCCTTCGGCGCCTGGTCGAAACAGCTCTCGGCACCGGTGTGGCAGGTCGGCCCGGCCGGGCGCGCCATCACCAGCAGCGTATCGGCGTCGCAGTCGACACGGATCGACTGCACCACCAGCACGTTGCCGGACTGCTCGCCCTTGGTCCACAACCGCTGCTTGCTGCGGCTGAAAAAGGTCATGTGGCCGATGGCCAGCGTAGCCGCCAGCGATTCGGCGCTGACATAGCCCAGCATCAGCACCTGCAGGGTATCGGCATCCTGCACCACGGCCGGCAGCAGGCCGTCGCCCTTGCCCCAGTCCAGCGCCTGCAGCGCATCCAGCGATGGCCTCACTTCAATAGACATCCCGCACCTCGATCTGCTGTCCGCGCAGGTAGCGCTTCAATTCTGGAATGGCGATGGCGCCGCTGTGGAACACACTGGCCGCCAACGCACCGTCGACGTCGGCCTGGTCGAAGGCGTCGGCGAAGTGCTCCATCGCTCCGGCACCACCTGAGGCAATCAGCGGCACCTGGCACAGCGCCCGCGCCTGCTGCAGCTGCACGACATCGTAGCCACGGCGCACACCGTCGCTGTCCATGCAGTTCAGCACGATCTCACCGGCTCCACGCCGTTGCGCTTCGACGATCCAGTCGAGCGTGCGCAGCGGCACCGCCTGGGTCTTGTCCGGATCGCCGCTGAAACGACGCACCCGCCATTGCCCGTCGGCCTCGCGCACCGAATCGACCCCCACCACAACGCACTGCACGCCGAACTCGTCCGCCAGCTCGGTGATCAGCTCCGGCCGGCCCAGCGCCGGCGAATTGATCGACACCTTGTCGGCACCGGCGAACAGCACGCGGCGCGCGGTTTCCACGCTGTCGATGCCACCGGCCACACAGAACGGAATGTCGATCAGGCGCGCGATGCGCTCGATCCAGGCGACGTCAACCGACCGTGCCTCGGGACTGGCGCCGATGTCATAGAACACCAGCTCGTCCGCGCCCTGGTCGCGATAGCGCTGTGCCAACTCGGCGATGTCGCCCATGTCGACGTGATCGCGGAAGCGCACGCCCTTGACGACGCGGCCATCGCGCACGTCCAGGCACGGAATGATGCGGCGGCTCAACATGCCAACGCCTCGCTCAGGTCCATGCGCTGCTCCAGCAGTGCCTTGCCGAGGATGGCACCGCCGCAGCCGGCGGCACGCGCCTCGGCCACATCGGCCACGTCACGGATGCCACCGGACGCCTGCACCGCCACATCCGGCAACAGCGCCGACAGGTGCTGGTAGAGGCTGATGTTGGGCCCGGCCAGCATGCCGTCGCGGGCGATGTCGGTGCACAGCAGATGGCGCATGCCGGCGCGCGCGTAGCGCCGGGCCAGGTCATCCAGGGTCACCCCGGCGTTCTCGGTCCATCCGTGCACCGGCAGCTGCCACTGCCCCTGTGCGTCCTGGCGCGCGTCCAGCGCAATCGTGATGCGATCGGCGCCGAATTCCTCCAGCCAGCCGACCACTTCATCGGGACGACGCACCGCCAGCGAACCCACCACCACGCGGCCGGCGCCAGCGTCGAGGATGCGCGCCACATCGTCGCGGCCGCGCACGCCACCGCCGGTCTGCACCTGCAGCGGGGTCTGCGCACGAATGGATGCCAACAGCGGCGCCAGCGTGTAGCCACCGGCCCGTGCGGCATCCAGGTCGACCAGATGCATCCACTGCGCGCCCTGCGCGGCGAAGGCCTGCGCGCGCGGCAGAGGGTCATCCCCATAGGAGGTTTCCTGCGCGTAGTCGCCCTGGCGCAGCCGCACCACGCGGCCGTCGCGGATATCCAGCGCGGGGTAGACGATAAAACTCATGCAGCAGTGCCCTCGAGGAAGTTGCGCAGCATCAGCGAGCCGGTCTCGCCGGAGCGCTCGGGATGGAACTGTGCGCCGTAGTAGCGCCCCTGCTCCACCACGGCGGTGAACAGGCCACCGTGGTCGCAGGCAGCGACGGTGTGGGTATTGAGCGGCGCCGCATAGCTGTGCACGAAGTAGGCGCTGGCGCGTTCCGGCACGCCCTGCAGCAACAGCGATTCGCGCAGCGGCAGCAGGCGGTTCCAGCCCATGTG
The DNA here is from genome assembly GCF_059368215.1 of Stenotrophomonas sp. YJH_SMC_123. NCBI lineage: Bacteria > Pseudomonadati > Pseudomonadota > Gammaproteobacteria > Lysobacterales > Lysobacteraceae > Stenotrophomonas > Stenotrophomonas sp. YJH_SMC_123. The sequence continues at coordinate 950,312 of NZ_JCAFRM010000001.1, read as the reverse complement.
CGGCACGCGGATGCCACAGGCCGGCACCAGCTTGCGTACCACGCCCGGAATCAGTCCCAGTGTCTCTACGCCCGCTTCCTCGGAGCGTTCGAACAGCAGCTGCATGCCAAGGCAGATGCCCATCAACGGCACCTCCAGTCGCTGCAGCGGTTCCACCAGGCCCTGAGCGTGCAGGCGCTGCATGCCGGGACCGGCGGCGCCGACGCCGGGCAGGATCACCCGCCGCGCACCAACCAGGCCGTCCGCATCGCGCACCAGCCGCACCGTCGCGCCCAGGCGCTCCAGTGCGTAGCGCACCGAGCCCAGGTTGGCGCCACCGGCATCGATCAGCGCAACATCGCTCACAACGCCCCCTTGGTACTCGGCAGTGCCGTGCCCTGCCGGGCCAGCGCCGGACGCAGCGCGCGCGCCAGCGCCTTGAAGCAGGCCTCCACCTTGTGGTGATCGTTGTCGCCGCGCACCTGCAGGTTGAGGTTCAAACCGCTGGCATCGCACAGCGAACGGAAGAAGTGCGGCACCAGCTCGGTCGGCATATCGCCCACGCGCTCGCGCTTGAACTCGCCCTCGAACACGAAATAGGGACGGCCGCTGAAGTCCAGCGCAGCGCTGGCCAGGGTCTCGTCCATGGGCAGGGTGAAGCCGTAACGGCCAATGCCGCGCTTGTCGCCCAACGCCTCGCGCAGGGCCTGGCCCAGGGCCAGCCCGGTGTCCTCGATGGTGTGGTGCTCGTCGATGTGCAGGTCACCCTCGGCCTGGATGTCCAGCGCGAAGCCGCCGTGCTTGCCGATCTGCTCCAGCATGTGGTCGAAGAACGGCAGGCCGGTGGCAATGCGTGCATCGCCCGCGCGGTCCAGGTCCAGCTCAACGCGGATCTTCGTTTCTTTGGTGTTGCGCTGGACAACGGCGGTGCGCGGCGCGTCGGCCAGCGCATGGGCGATTCCCGGCCAGTCCCACTGCCCACCAAACTGCGCGGTGCGCAGCTGGAAACCACGGATGTTGAGGTTGGCGGCAAACTGCAGGTCGGTGATCCGGTCACCGACCATGCCCGAGCGTGCCCAGTCGATGCTGCGGTCCTGCAGGTAGGCGGTCATCAGGCCGATGCCCGGCTTGCGGGTCGGCGCATTGTCCTGCGGCCAGCTGGAATCGATCAGCACGTCACGGAAGGTGATGCCCTGGCTCTCGAAGATCTGCAGCATCAGGTCGTTGGGGCCATCGAAGCTGGCGCGTGGGTAGCTGTCGCTGCCGAGGCCGTCCTGGTTGGTGACGATCACGAACTGGTAGCCGGCATCACGCAGCTTCAGCAGCGCAGGGATCACCTGCGGCACGAAGCGCAGCTTTTCGTAAGCGTCGATCTGGAAGTCGGACGGCTCCTCGATGAGGGTGCCATCGCGGTCAATGAACAGGATCGGGGTCATGCTGCGGCCCTCCGCGCCGACAGGGCCGCAAGCACGCGGTCATTCTCTTCGGGGCTGCCGATGCTGATGCGCAGCGCATCACCCAGCTGCGGCGCAGCGCGCTGGTCGCGCACCACCACGCCCGCAGCCAGCAGCGTATCGAACGCGGACTGGGGATCGGCGAAGCGGACCAGCAGGTAGTTGCCGGCCGAGGCATACACCCGGCACACGCCGGGCAGGCCGACCAGGGCTGCACGCAGGCGCTCGCGCTCGGCGATCACCGTGGTCACGCGCTCGGCGGTGCGCGCCAGCGCGGCCGGCTGCAGTGCCTGCACGGCCAGTTCCGCGCACGGCGTCGGCACCGGGTACGGCGCCTGGCAGCGACGCAGCAGGGCAATCAGCTCCGGGGCAGCGATCAGCGTGCCAACGCGGGCGGCCGCGAGCGCGTGCGCCTTCGACAGCGTGCGCAGCACCGCCAGATTGGCGTGCGCGGCCAGCAACGTGGTCGCCGACGGCCGTTGTGCATACTCGACATAGGCCTCGTCCACCACGACCAGCGCCTGCCCGCGCAGCGCAACCGCCACGCGCTCGACCTCATCCAGGGCGATGTCACTGCCGGCCGGGTTCGACGGCGCACACAGGAACACCAGCTTGGCACCCTGCGCCTTGGCCGCGTCGATCACCGCATCCAGATCGGTGCGCAGTCCATCCTCGCTGTCCACCAGCGGCACTTCAATCAAGGCGGCACCCTGCAGGCGTGCGCAGACGGCGTACATGCCAAACACCGGCGGCGTGACCAGCACGCCATCGCGACCCGGCACGCACAGCGCGCGCACCAGCAGATCAATGGCTTCGTCGCTGCCGCGACCGATCAGCAGCTGCTGTGGCGTCACGCCGTACAGCGCCGCCAGTCCCTCGCGCAGCGCGAGCGGCTGCGGCTCCGGATAGCGCCGGCTGCTGCCTGCGGGATCGGCCGCATTGGCCCAGGCCGACTCATTGGCATTCAACCAGACCTCGCCCTGCACCGCCGCGCTGCGTGCCGAGCTGTAGCCGGCGAAGGCCTGCAGGTCCGGGCGCACCAGTGCCAGCACCTCATCGATCGCCGCGCTCATGCCGCCACCTCCATGCGCAACGCAACGGCATGCTCGTGCGCATCCAGGCCTTCGGCACGGGCGATGATGCGCGCGCAGCCGCCGATCGCGGCCAGGCCGGCGGCGCTGGCGCTCTGCACACTGATCAGGTTCTGGAAGCTGGCAACGCTCACGCCGCTGTAGGCACGCGCGGCACCGGCGGTGGGCAATACGTGGTTGGTGCCGCTGCAGTAGTCACCCAGTGCTTCGGGGGTGTAATCGCCCAGGAACACCGAGCCGGCCGCCTGCACCTTGTCCAGCCATGCGCGCGGATCACGCAGGGCCAGGATCAGGTGCTCTGGTGCATAGCGGTTGCTGATCGCGAACGCCTCGTCCAACGAATCAACCTGCACCAGCCGCGATGCCGACAGTGCCTGGCGCGCGATCTGCTGGCGCGGCAGCAGGGCCACCTGGCGCTCAACCTCGGCTTCGACCGCCGCCAGCATCACGGCGTCGTCGGTCAGCAGCAGCACCTGCGAATCCGGACCGTGCTCGGCCTGCGACAGCAGGTCGGCGGCGACGAACGCCGGATTGGCGCCAGCATCGGCAATCACCAGCACCTCCGAAGGACCGGCAGGCATGTCGATGGCGGCGGCGCCGTCCTGTGCGACCTGCTGCTTGGCTTCGGTAACGAAGCTGTTGCCCGGCCCGAACAGCTTGTCGCAGGCCGGAATGCTGGCCGTGCCATAGGCCATCGCCGCGATCGCCTGCGCGCCGCCCAGCTTGAACACGCGCTGCACGCCGGTCAGGCGGGCGGCTACCAGCACTGCCGGATCGGCACTGCCGTCGGCGCGCGGCGGGGTGCACAGCACCACCTGCGGGCAACCGGCCAGCTGCGCCGGAACGCCCAGCATCAACGCGGTGGACGGCAACGGCGCGCTGCCAGCCGGTACGTACAGGCCCACCCGGCCGATCGGGCGCAGCATGCGTTCGCAGACCACGCCCGGCGCGGTTTCAACTGCATAGCCTTTGCCCATGCCAGCGGCGTGGAAGCGCGCAATGCGTTCGGCGGCGTCCACCATCGCCTGTCGCAGTTCGGCGGGCACGGCGGCTTCGGCAGCGGCGAATTCGGCTTCGGAAACTTCAAACGAGGCCAGCTCGACGCCATCGAAACGCGCCGTAATCGCACGCAGCGCATCGTCGCCCTGTGCACGCACCTGCGCGATCAGGGCCGCTACGGCATCGCGGGTCTGCTGCGCCACGGCCTGCACCGGGCGGGTCAATGCCGCGCTGCGCGCGGCGTCATCAAGTCGGGACCAGATCAGACGGTTCATGCCAGCGATCGCTCCACGCTCAGTACCATCAGGCCCTGCGCGCCCGCGCGCTCGAGTTCTTCCATGCGCTGCCAGCTCAGCGGGCCGGGGCACATGGTCTGCAGGCGCAGCGCGCCACCATCGGCCGGCAGCCGCACCAGCGGCTCGGCATCGGCCAGCAGCTGCGCCAGCGCGTCGACGCGATCTTCGCTGGCACGGAACATCAGCAGCTTGCGGTCCTGGCGCTGCACCACGCCGTCGAGGCGGCGCAGCAGCATCGCGCGCAGCGATGCACGTGCGTCATCCGGCACGCGCATCGCACCAGCCAGCACCGCCTCGCTGTCGAGCAGGTTGTGTACCGGGGTCAACTGGTTGGCACGCAGCGTGGCGCCGCTGGAGACCAGATCGCAGATCAGGTCGGCGGTACCCAGGCGCGGGGCGATTTCCACCGACCCGGACAGCTCGACCACCTGCGCGTCCACGCCCTGCTCCGCCAGCCACTGCTTGAGGATGGCCGGGTAGCTGGTGGCGATGCGGGTGCCGGCCAGCTGCGCCGGACCCTGCCACTGCCATTCCTCGGGCACCGCCAGCATCAGCCGGCACTGGCCGAAGCCCAGCCCGCGCAGCGCCTGGTAGGCGTCCGGCAGGCCGATCTGGCGACGTGCCGCGGCCTGCTCGTCCAGTTCATTGCGACCGACGATGCCGAGGTCGCAGACGCCATCGGCGATCAGGCCGGGGATGTCGTCGTCGCGCACCAGCAACAGGTCCACCGGCAGCGATTCGCCGTAGCAGAACAGCTTGTCGCGGCTTTCGCGCCAGCTCAGACCACAGGCGCTGAGCAGGTTGCGGGCGGGCTCGGCCAGCCGGCCACTCTTCTGGATGGCGATACGCAGCCGGTCTCGTGCCGGCACTGCCTGGGTTGCACTCATGGGGGAGGTCTCGAAGTTCGGAACGGGGCGCGGATCAGCGCGAAGCAAGGCGGTCGATGGCGGCGGCATAGCCTCGATGGCCGTGCTCGAGCGTGCGTGCCACCCGTCCGGTGGTGGTCACGCTGACGCCGGTGCGCTCGTGGATCTCGCGGTACGGCACGCCCTGCTGCAGCAGCGGCACCACCTTCCAGCGGTCGGCCATGGCCTCCAGCTCGGCCGGGGTGCACAGGTCGCGCAGGAATGCCTCGACCTGCTCCGGCTCGCGCAGCGCGGCAAAGGCCCGGGCCAGGGCTTCCAGGTCGGCCTTCGGGTCTTTGGCGGCAATCTCGGGGCGGGCTTTCACGGGGTCGGGTCCATGCATCAATGTAATAGCGCGTTAGTACATTAGCGCATTCTTGCGCAGTGCGTCAAATCGGAGCCTCATGGGGTCAGGTCCGTTTTCCAAAGGAAAACGGATCTGACCCCTGGACCGGATGCCGGAAATGCAGAACGCCCACCAAAGGGCGGGCGTTCTGCTTTCAAATCAACAACCTGGCTCGACTCAGGGCAGGCAACGCACCTCCGCCTGCAGCGTCCCGCGCCGCGGGCACTCCCCGAACAGGCTGCCCTGCCGGCTCGGCAGGGACTGGATGTTCTGCAACGCCCCTGCACCCGCCGGGCACGTCCGCGAGGCCAGGGCCCGCAGGTCGCCCTCAAGCTGCGCGCGGTCGATCACGTGACAGCGATCAACCTGCAGCCGGTACTGCGCCGGGCCCAGCCGATCACTGCGCAGCACCGGGTCACTCTGGCAGCCCGCCAACAGGAGCACGGTGAGTACCCCTGCGACGGCCGGCTTCACATCATCGCCCTGGACTGTTCCAGCTCCACCAGCAGGGTGCTGGCCAGCTCGTCGCGCGACACTTCGAACTGCTGTTCACGCAGCAGGTCCTTCACCGCCACCACGCCGCGCGCGAGCTCGTCTTCACCGGCCAGCACCACGAAGCGGATGCCGGCCTTGGCCGCGTACTGGAACTGCTTGCCGATCTTCTTCGGCTCCATCTGCACTTCGGTATTGATGCCACCGGCGCGCAGGCGGCGCGCGATGTCCAGCGACTGCGGCATGCCCTGCTCGTCCATCAGCGCCACCAGCGCCTGCACGCTGCTGGCTTCGATGCCGTCGATCAGGCCCGCCTCGCGCAGCTGCCAGAACAGGCGCGACAGGCCGATGGAGATACCCACGCCCGGCAGCTTCGACTTGCTGTAGTGGCTGGCCAGGTCTTCGTAACGGCCGCCCGAACAGATCGAGCCGATCTGCGGGTGGTCGGTCAGCGTGGTCTCGTAGACGGTGCCGGTGTAATAGTCCAGGCCGCGCGCAATGGAGAAGTTCAGGCAGTATGCGGTTTCCGGCACGCCCAGCGCCTGCACCAGCTGCAGCACTTCGCGCAGTTCGGCGACGCCGGTACGCAGGATCTCCGAAGAACCGGCGTCGGCTTCCAGCGTGGCCAACTGCGCCAGCGCATCGGCATGGCCCTGCGAACGCACAGCGACGAAGGCCAGGATCTTCTCGACCTGTTCTGCCGGGATGTTGAAGCCCTCGCCCACCAGCGTCTCGCGAACGTAATCGGCGCCACGCTTGTCCAGCTTGTCCACTTCGCGCAGCACCGCCAGCTGGCGCTCGCCTTCAGCCACGCCCAGGCTCTCGAAGAAGCCGCGCATCAGCTTGCGGTTGTTCAGCTGGATGCTGAAGTCACCGATGCGCAGTTCCGAGAACACCGCATGGATGACCGCCAGCACTTCAGCGTCGTACCGCACGCTCAGGCTGTCCTTGCCGATCACGTCGATGTCGCACTGGTAGAACTCGCGGAAACGACCGCGCTGGGCACGCTCGCCGCGGTACACGCGCTGCATCTGGTAACGGCGGAACGGGAAGGTCAGTTCGTGTTCGTGCTCGGCCACGTAGCGTGCCAGCGGCACGGTCAGGTCGAAGCGCAGCGCCATTTCCGGCAGCGAACGGTCGCCCGACTCGGCCGCGTTGGCCAGCGCGCCGGTGGACTGCACGAAATACACCTGGCGCTCGGTCTCACCACCGGACTTGGTCAGCAGCACGTCGGACAGCTCGAACACCGGCGTCTCCACCGGCAGGAACCCGAAGCGCTCGTAGTTGCGGCGGATGACGTCCAGCATGCGCTGGAACGCAATCTGCTCGCGCGGCAGCAGCTCAAGGGTGCCGGGCGGGGTACGGGGCTTGATCACGGGCGGAACTCCTGCTGGAACGGGACGTGGGAGGGGGCAACATTCTAGCGCCCCCGCCTCCGGCAGGGTCGAACGGCCGCTTGAAGTATCATAAGGCCCTCCCCGCCCGCGATACGCCCCCCGCAACATGTCACGGCCTTCCGGCGCTCCGCCCGCCACCAACGATCCCGCCTCGCCGTCCTGCACCACGCTGGACTGCCTGCACTGCTCGGTTCGGCACCTTGCGGTGTGCTCGGCGCTGTCGCCAGACGAAGTGCAGGCGCTGGAACAGGTCACCGTCTCGCAGCAGGTCAGCATGGGCAGCACGCTGGCACGCACCGGCGAAGAGCGCGACCATGTCTATACATTGACCGCCGGCGCACTGCGCCTGGTGCGCACCCTGGCCGACGGCCGGCGCCAGATCAACGGTTTCGTGCTGCCCGGCGACTATCTGGGCCTGAGCGGCAGCGACCACCATCGCTACGACATCGAGGCCATCGCCGACAGCCGCGTGTGCCGTGTCGCGCTGCCACAGATGAAGGCCCTGCGCAGCCGCTTCCCGCACCTGGAGCGCAAGCTGCTGCAGCGCGCCTGCCAGGAACTGGATGCCGCCCAGGATGCTGCGCTGGCGCTGGCACGCCTGCAGCCGGCCGAGAAGCTGGCCGATTTCCTGCTGCGCCTGGCCGCGCGCGAGGCCAAGCTGGGGGGCGACGGCCTGCGCGTGTCGCTGCCGATGGGCCGCGGCGATATCGCCGACCATCTGGGCCTGACCATGGAAACGGTCAGCCGCACCTTCACCAAGCTGCGCCAGCAGGGGCTGATCGCCCTGCCCCACCTGAACGTGGTGGAGATCCTCGACGAGGATGGGCTGCGCACGCTGGCCGGTGAAGGGTTGATCTGACCGTATCGCGGTTGGTTGGGTTGCCGGCCAGCGGCCGGCACTAGCGGAAGGATGCAACACGGGTAGTGCCGGCCGCTGGCCGGCAACCGCCTCCATCTGCGATCAACGCAGCAACACCTCGCGCAACGCCGCGTAATCTGCCGCCAATGGTTCGGCGTGCGCCGGTCGCTGCAGCAAGGCATCCAGCGCAGGTGGCACCGCCACCGTTTCGCCGATCAGCGGCTCGACCACGGCCTCGAACTTGGCTGGATGCGCCGTAGCCACCGCCGCCCAGTCGCCCTTGGCACCGCGCGCGCGCAGATCCTGCAGCACCTTCACCGCCGTCGCCGTGTGCGGGCAGAACAGCTCGCCGCGGCTGGCATGCGCTGCCGCAATCGTCGCGCGGATGGTCACGTCATCCACCGCGAACGCGCGGAAAGCTGCACGCAGCTCTGCGTCGTCGCCGTGGTAGAGCCAGCGCAGTCGCTCGAAGTTGCTCGGCGCACCCACGTCCATTGCATTGGCCACCGTCGCCACACTGGCCTGCGGCTGGTAGTCGCCACCATTGAAGTACGCCGGCAGCACGGCATTGGCATTGGTGGCCAGCACGATCTGGCCGATCGGCACGCCCAGCGCGCGCGCCAGCACGGCCGCCATCGCGTTGCCCAGATTGCCGGTCGGCACCACCAGGTTGAGCCGGCGACGATGCGCGGCGTAGTGGGTCAACGCTGCATGCGCGTAGTAGCTCATCTGCGGCAGCAGTCGGCCCAGGCTGATGCTGTTGGCCGAGCTCAACGGCACCTGCGCCTGCAGTTCGCGGTCGGCCAGCGCCTGCTTGACCATCGCCTGGCAATCGTCGAATGCGCCCGTCACGCGCAGGGCCTGGATGTTGTCGCCGAAACAACCGAGCTGATGCGCCTGGCGCGGAGACACGCGACCCTCCGGATACAGCACCACCACGCGCACGCCCGGCTGGCGATGGAAGGCCGCCGCAACGGCGGCACCCGTATCGCCGGACGTGGCGACGACGATCGTCAGATCGCGATCCTTGCCGCCCTGCAGGCGCGACAGCGTACCGGCCAGGAAGCGCGCGCCGATATCCTTGAATGCCGCCGTCGGCCCATGGAACAGCTCCAGCACATGGTCACCCTCGCCGAGCGCACGCAGCGGCACCGGGAAGTCGAACGCTTCGCGGCAGATCCCCGGAAGCGCAGTCTCGAGTGCATCGCCCGCAAAGAACGGTGCCAGCAGATCGGCGGCGGTATCGGCCAGGGTCGCCCCGGCCTGCAGCTCGCGCGCGGCCGGCAGATGCGCGGGAACATACAGCCCGCCATCGGGCGCCAATCCGGCGGCGATCGCCGCGCTGAGGCCAACGGCGGGCGACTGGCCGCGGGTCGAAACAAATTGCATGGGATCGGTTTCCAGAGAAGGGGAAGGATTCAGCACAGCCGGGCTCCCGGCGCATCCAGCGGCGATACCCAGGCGTCACTGTCGAAGCCGGCCGCAGCGAACGCTGCCTGGACCGGCGCCACGGCGGCACGGGCCTGGTCGGCATCCTCGAACCAGGCGAACACACTGGGTCCGGCACCGGAGATGCCCGCGCCCATTGCATGGGCCGACAGCGCTGCATCACGGGCGGCCTCGAAGCCGGCAATCAATCCGGCCCGTCGCGGTTCGACCAGCACGTCGCGCAGTCCCGCGCGTACCAGCGTCGCATCACTGTGATGGCAACCACTGAGCACCAGCGCGAGGTTTGCGCTCTGGGCCACGAACTCGCCCAGCGCATAGCTGCCCTGCAGGGCCTGGCGGGCACGGCGCGTTTCCAGCACCGCATGCGGATGCACCAGCAGGCTGTGCCAGCTGGCAGGCACCGGGACCGGCAACAGGCGATCGGCCGTACACAGCGCCAGGCCACCCAGCAGCAGCGGGCCGACGTTGTCACCGTGACGGCCACCACTGGCCACCGCCTCACCGTCCAGCGCGTAGGGGTACAGCGCCTCGCGCGGCAACGGGGCCTGCAGCAGCGCATTGGCGGCGACCAGCGCCGCGACACTCGACGCTGCCGAACCGCCCATGCCGGAACCGAACGGGATGCCCTTGTCGATCTCGACCGCGAAACCGAAATCCAGGCCCAGGCCTTCGCGCAGCGACATCAGCGCAGCCCCGGCGGTGTTGCCGGCGGCGTCCAGTGGCAGCGCGACGGCACTGCCACGGATCGCATCGATCCGCACCACCGGCTCGTCGATGCGGCGCACGCTCACGGTATCGCCGATACCGGCAATGGCATGGCCGAGAATGTCAAAGCCCACTGCCACGTTGGCCACCGAGGCAGGCGCGAACGCACGTGCGATCACAGCCGCGCTCCTTCACCGGCGGCGACCCGCAGCAGGTCCGCGAACACACCCGCTGCCGTCACCTCCGGACCCGCACCCGGCCCCTGCACCACCAACGGGTTGTCGCAGTAGCGACGGGTGCGGAACTGCACCACGTTGTCGGTCAGCCGCAGGTTGGCGAAGGCATGATCGGCCGGCAGTTCCCGCAGCCCCACCGAGGCGCCGTCGGCACCCAGCTGTGCCACATAGCGCAGCACCGCACCACGCGCCCGCGCATCCTGCAGGCGTTGCAGCAGGCTGGCGTCGGACTCGCCCAGCCGCGCCATGAAGTCATCCACGCTGCCCTCGCGCAGCAGCGCCGGCACCAGGCTTTCCACTTCCACCTGCTCAAGACTGAGCGCGTGGCCGGCTTCGCGGGCCAGGATCACCAGCTTGCGCGCCACGTCCACGCCCGAAAGATCGTCACGCGGGTCCGGCTCGGTGTAGCCCATCGACCGCGCCTGCGCGACCAGCTGCGAGAACGGCTGGCTGCCATCGAAGCGGTTGAACAGCCAGGCCAGCGTGCCGGAGAAGATGCCTTCGATGGCCAGCACCTCGTCACCGGTATCGACCAGGTCACGCAGCGTGGTGATCACCGGCAGGCCAGCGCCCACCGTGGCCTCGTAGCGGAAACGCGCACCACTGGCCGCCGCCGCGGCGCGGATGCGCTGGTAGCGCGGCAGCGGCCCGGCGCCGGCCTGTTTGTTCGGTGTGACCACGTGGATGCCGGCTGCCAGCCAGCCCTCATAGCGCTCGGCCACCTCGGCACTGCCACTGCAGTCGATCACCACCGCATGCGGCAGGTGCGCGGCCAGCAGGTGTTCGGTGAAGCGATCCAGATCGCTGGCCTCACCCGCCTGCTGAAGGGCTTCGCGCCAGTCGGCATGCAGCCCATCCGCATCCAGCCGCATGCGCGAACGCGAGGCCAGTGCGCGCAGGCGCAGGTCGACATTGGCCTTGGCCAGCAACTGCGGGCGCGCGGCCAGCAGCTGGTCCAGCAGCGCGGCACCGACGTTGCCAGGCCCGATCACACCCACCGCGAAGGTCTGCGGCGACAGCCAGAAGCCGGCATGCGCGGCGCGCAGGGCGCGGGTGGCATCGGCACTGTCCACCGCCACCGAAATGTTGCGCTCGGACGAGCCCTGCGCGATTGCCAGGATGTTCACCTGCGCGCGGCCCAGCGCCTCGAACAGGCGCGCCGCCACGCCAGGTTGGCCGGCCATGCCGTCGCCCACTGCCGCCAGAACGCTGACGCCCTCGCTGACCTGCACGCGCTGCACCTGGCCCACCGACAGCTCATGCGCAAACGCATGCAGCAGCGCCTCGCGGCCACGTGCAGCTTCGGCGGCGCGCACCACGCAGCAGATCGAATGTTCCGACGAACCCTGCGAGATCATCACCACCGACACCTGCGCCTGGCGCAGGGCAGCGAATACGCGCTCTGCAGTGCCTGGCACGCCGATCAGGCCGGTGCCTTCCAGGTTCAACAGGGCCAGGCCCGGGCTCAGGGTCAGGCCCTTTACCGGCCCACGCGGCGAGCGCTCGGCACTGATGCGCGTACCCGGATGCGCCGGTTGGAACGTATTGCGGATGAAGATCGGCAGGCCCAGGCGGATCGCCGGCGACATCGTCTGCGGGTGCACCACTTTGGCGCCGAAGTAGGCCAGTTCGCAGGCCTCGTCGTAGCTGAGCGATTCGAGCTGCACGGCTTCGGGTACCAGGCGCGGGTCGGCTGACAGCACGCCGTCGACGTCGGTCCAGATGTGCAGTTCATCGGCATTGAACAGCGCGGCGAAGATCGCGCCGGAGTAGTCACTGCCGTTGCGGCCCAGGGTGGTGATGCGGTCATCACGGTCACGCGCGACGAAACCGGTGGCGACCAGGCGCGGCTGAGGATGTTGAAGGCGCCATTGCGCGAGGCGGTCGGCGCTGGCTTCCCAGTCGACATCGACGCCCAGCTCGCCATGCCCGACCACCAGCACATCGCGCGCATCGAGCACCGCACAGTCTTCGCCCAAGGCACGCAGGTGGGTGCCAAGCAGCTGCGCGGAGAACACTTCGCCCAGGCCCTGCACGCGGTCCAGCACCTCGCGCGGCAGCTCGCCGATCACCGCCAGCGCCGCCAGCACTTCGGCCAGCTGATCGAAGCGGGCGTCGATCCATTCGACCGTCTCGCCGACCTGCTCGCCCAGCAGCGCCACGGCGGCGCCACGGTGGCGCGCGCGCAGAGCATGCCAGGCCTCGCGCCAACCCTGGTCACCCTTTGCCGCCAGCTGCGCCAGATCGATCAGCGCGTCGGTGACCCCCTTCATCGCCGAGACGACAGTGACCTGCAGCGACTCAGGACGGGCCAGCAGCAGGCCGGCAACATGGCGATAGCGTTCGGCATCGGCCACCGAGGTGCCGCCGAACTTGTGCACGACAGTGGACGGTGCAGCCAGATCGGCCGGGGCAACGGGATGGGCGGGGGCGTGGGAAGACATGCAGACCTCGTTAGGAGGCCCCGTCGCATGCAGGTGTCGAGTTTCCCCGTCACCTGGATGGTGCGGGGCCGTGGTTTTCGGGAGTTACACGAAGACGACGGGCCGCACCAGGGCAGTGGTGACGGTGGTGGTGGTAATGGTGGTGGTGGCGACCGGCGCAGTCGGACGGCCCGCAATGGCGGGGGCGATCAGGCTGGCGTGGGCGGCATCAAGGACCATGACGCACAGAAAACACTGTGCGCCGGTCCGCTGTCAAGTGCTGCGATGCAAAAAATCATTGCGGCGATCATCGGCCAACGTGCCGGCATTTGGTTGCATCTGAGACCAAGCCGACATCAGCACGCTTGACGCCCACATTCAGCCTGCATGTTCGGCGATCGCCCGTGGCGAGCGATGGGCATGCGCGCACAGCATCACGCCGGCCACCAGGAACACGATCGCCAGCGCCTCCAGCAGCGAGGGCCAGCGCTGCTGCCAGGCGAAGGCATACGCCAGCGCGAACAGCGTCTCGAACACGATCATCTGCCCGGTCAGGGTCAATGGCAGCAGGCGGCTGGCACGGTTCCAGAACGCGTTGCCGAGGATCGAGGCCACCACTGCCACGCCGGCGCTGATCGCCCAGAAGCCACTCCACTGCGCCGCGGTGTGGGTACCGCTGTGGCCGATGAAGGCCATCGGCACCAGCAGCAGGGCCAGGCCGCCAGTGGTGACGCCGGTCAGCAACGACCAGTCGTGGCTGGACAGGTCCGGCCGGCGTGCCAGCCAACGACTGTTGCCGATCGAGTACAGCGCCCACGAGAACAGCGCGCCGAACGCACAGAGCAGGCCGATCAGGCGCTGCCGCCACGGTGTTGCGAGGTATTCGGACATCAATGCTTCCCAGCCCACCAGCGCCACGCCGAGCACGCACAGGCCCAGCGCCGGCAGCAGCTGCTTCAACGGCACCGCGCCCTGCTCGCGCACGCCAACCACAGTGACCACCACCGGAATCAGGCCGACAATCAATGACGCCGCCGCGCCACCGGCCCACTGCACCGCCGTGGCCAGCAGCAGGAAGTACACCAGGTTGCCGGCCAGGCTCAGCCACAGCAGCCCGAACCATTCGGCGCGGCCCAGCCGCTTCCAGCGCGGCAGCAGCAGAGCGATGGCAATCAGGCCATAGACCAGGTAGCGACCGGCGGACAGTTGCAGGGCATTGAACGACTGCAGCACGGCGGGGGCGAGAAAGACCACGCCCCACAGCGCGCCAGCGGCAACGCCATTGGCGATGCCCAGGGCCATCGGGTTGTTGCGCATTCGGGTTCTTCGGGGGAAGAGAACGGGCCGCGCAGTGTAAGCGCTCACCAGTGGCGCCCTCTTGACCGAGGCTATTGCCTTGTCATCTCTGTAGAGCCGAGCCAATGCTCGGCTGCGATTGGCCGCTGTGCAGATAAGGGCAGCCGAGCGTGGGCTCGGCTCTACAGGTCAGATGGCGCCCCTGCGCCAGGCGGCCGGCGTCTGCCCGCACTCACGACGCAGCGCACGGGTCAGTGCACTCTGCTCGGAATAGCCTGCCGCCAGCGCGATATCGCTGATCGGCGCCGCACTGGTACGCAGTTGGTGCTTGGCCCAACGCAACCGGCTTGCACTGAGCCAGGCCTGCGGGCTCAGCCCGAACTCCCGCTGGAACAGCGCATGCAACCGGCTTTCGCTGACACCGACGAAGGCGGCCATGCGTGCTACCGGCCACGCCTGGCCCGGATCAACCTGCACCGCCGCGCACAGGCCCTGCAGGCGCGCACCACTGCCCGCCGGTGCGAACACCTGGAGCAGCTGCGGCAACAGGGCCGGCAGTGCCTGGCCCTCACACACCTGCGCCAGGCGCTGTCGCAGCGCCAGTGGCAGATGCAGCCAGCGCTGGCGGCACAGGTGTTCCTGGGTACCGTCATCGAGCACACCCGGGGGGCAGTCGACGATCACGAAAGCATTCGGGCCATCGGCCATCTGGTCGTGTGCTTCGCCAGCCGCGACGAAGGCCCCCTGCAGCAGGTCCAGGCGACCACCGCGGCCTTGCATCTCGAACTGCAGTTCGCCCTGCAGCGGCAGCACCCACTGCGCGTAGTCATGACGGTCCAGGCCGGTGGCCTGGCCGTAGTGCCGCAGGTGGAAGATCGCGCCCATATGACGAGTGTGCGCGTGCTGGCATTTCCCTGCAACGCGGCCCCGGCACCGGCCATGCTATGTTCCAGCCAGTTACAGACGCAGGGATGGCAGGATGAACAGCATGATCCGATTGCTTCCGCTGGCACTGGCCAGCGCCTTACCCCTGGCCGCCCTGGCCCAGGCGCCATCCGCGCCATCGGCCGCCGAGCGCATCGCACCTGCACCGCACTGCCTGGACGCACGTGACGTACGCCAGGTCGAGCAGGAGACACCGACCGCCATCGCGGTCCGTGACGGCAGGGGCCAGGCCTTCCGCATCGACTTCAGCGCAGCCTGCCCGGGTGTCAACGAAGCCAGCGCACTGCGGCTGGAGGCGCCTTCGGGCTGGGCCTGCGGCCGCCCCAGTGAACAGGTGATGGTGGATGGCCGCCGCTGCGGCGTCGGCAGTGTCACCCCCATCGACAACCGGGAGTTCGCCAGCACCGCTCGCCAGAGCAGCCGCCTGTACGCGGCCACCCTGCCGCCGGTGAACGTGACCGCCACAGGCAAGCCCAGCCGTGGCGGCAGCAGCCCGCGCCATACCTTCCAGGCCTCGCCAGCGTTCTGCTTCGCCACCCGCCATGTGCGCAGCTGGAACGAGGATCCGCAAGGCGTGGTGGTGGAGACCAATCCGCGCCGCAATGGCGGCAATCGCTACTACCGCGTCGAACTGGCCGGCAGCTGCTCGATCCTGGCCGGGGCGACCTCGGTGGAATTCCAGTCCGGTTTCCAGAACGGCCTGATCTGTGGCAATCCGGGCGATCGCATCGTGGAGACGCCGTCCGGAATCCCCGGCGACATGCGCGCCAGCACGCCGCGCTTCGCCCGCCCGGGCTGCAGCGTGCTGGCGGTCTATCCGAAGGACGCGCCGGACCAGGCCTCGCGCTAGCCGTCCACGCCGAGGAAGGCGAACGGTGCACTGGGTACGAAGTGACCCAATGCATCGCCGGCGAACGTGTTGCGCTGGTCCTTGCCAAGGTCGAGCTTGAGCACCTGGCCGCCGAAATCGACCTTGTTCAGATCGATCCAGAAGGTGTTGGGGGTCAGCGCCGATTCGAAGAAGTACAACCGCCGCTTGTGGTCGGCCACCGTGCGCCAGCGCGTCGATGAGATGTTCGGCTCGCCCGGCGTGGTGATGCCGTACGGCACCGACGCATTGCGGATCACGCTGAACACGCTGGCCAGCGCTTCCACCGGGTCCTCGGCCTTGGGAATGGCGTTGATGTAGAACGACGCACGCGCGAAGCGGTCGGACGAGCGGTTGGTACCTGGCAGCATCACCGTGCCACCGATCTGCTGCCAGTAGCTGTTGAGTGCCAGCTGCTGCTCGAAGATCGGCGAGTTGGTCATCACCTGGTAGCGCCGGTCATGGTGGATCACCTGGCGCCCCCCGATGTACTCGACGATGGCACTGTCGCCGCTCGCGTCGGACAGCGACAGATGCAGCGTTGCCTGGCGGTCCTCGCCCGGCACCTTGTCGGTGACGATCGAGTACGGCTCGCGCTTCAGCGCCGCCACTGCCTCATCCACGGTCGCGAAATTGTCCAGCACATACTGCGCCCACAGCGAGATCGCCAGTCCCGGCTTGTTGCCGCGCTGCTGCGGATACTCCGATTCGACCAGCCACAGCAGGTTGGCCACCAGGCCCTTCTCGTTCATGCCATCGGTGGTCGACACGTCGTAGCCGGTGGCCACCACCGAACCATAGCGCGCTGTCCAGGCCAGCGACTTCGGTCCGGCCTGGCCGGTGCGCGCGATGCCGCGCGGCAGCACATAGAGGTTGGTCGCCACGTCGACCTTCCAGTCCATCGAGCGTGCGGTGATCACATCACCGTTGTCACCCAGGTACACCGCGCGCGTGCAGGCCAGCGCCGGTGCCACCGCAGCGGCCAGTGCGACCGCCAGCATTGCCCTGCCCGTCCACTTCATCCGTACCATGTCGTTGTGCTCCTTTCCCCGTGAACCCCGGATCTGACCGCACGCAGGGTGACACAGGGGTGAAGCCTCAGCGTACGACCCGATCGTGCAGCCAGAAACCTGCAAGCATTGCAGGCACGAACCACAGCGCTTCACGCGATGCGACTGCCAGCCCGGCGATGGCCGGTCCCGGGCAATAGCCAGCCCATCCCCAGCCGATACCGAACAGAGCGGCACCCAGGAGCAGGCGCGCATCGACATCACGCGCACTGGGCAGCTGGAAGCGCACCGCGAACCACGGCTGCGCGCGGCGCAGCACCCAGCGCTGGCCGACCGCACTGACCAGCAGCGCCGCGCCCAGCACCCACACCAGGGTGGGATCGAAATCACCTGCAATGTCGAGGAAGCCGAGCACACGGCGCGCGTCGGTCATCCCCGAAAGCGCCAGCCCCGCACCGAACAGCGCACCCGCCGCTGCCGCGGCCCCTGTCGCGCGGCTCATGCCGGGCCTCCGCCGTGGCGGATGAGGAACGTCGTCAGCATCGCGCAGGCCATGAACACCAGCACCGCCAGCAGCGAGCGCTTCGAGCCGCGAGCCATGCCACAGACGCCGTGACCACTGGTACAGCCACTGCCCAAGCGGGTGCCGAAGCCCACCAGCAGGCCGGCGCCGATCAACTGCCAGGCAGGCAAGGCATCGCGCAACTGTACCCGCGGCAACGCGTCGGGCAGCGACTGCCACCACAGCACCAGCCCGGCCGCCGCGAGCAGGCCAGACAGGAAGGCCCAGCGCCATCCGCGCTCGCCTTCCGCTGCGCGCAGGCTGCCTGCGGCGATCCCGCTGATACCGGCCACACGCCCGAGGGTGGCGAGCAACAGCACTGCGGCGGCGCCGATCAACCCACCGCCGGCTACCGCAGTCCACGGCAGGTTCATGCCCCGCCCTCATTCACGCCCTTCATGGGATTGCCCTTTTATTTAGATTTATCTAAATTAGACACGTCTAAACAAAAAGGTCAACCATGCCCAGCACCCCGCTCGACAGTGCCGCGATGGCCAAGCACGCCGCGCAGGCCGCTGCCCTGCTCAAGCGCCTGGCCCATCCTGCCCGCTTGCGCGTGCTGTGCCGCCTGGTCGAAGGCGAAGCGCCGGTACCGGAGCTGCAGGCGCTGACCGGATTGAGTGCGTCCGCGCTGTCGCAGCACCTGGCTGTGCTGCGCGATATGGACATCGTGGCGACCCGGCGCGAAGCACAGGCCATCCACTACCGCATGCAGGAAGGGCCCGCATTGGGCGTGCTGCAGGCGCTGCATGCCGCCTATTGCGGCGGCGGCGCCTCGGGCTGACGCTCAGCCGGCGTGCAGTGCTGGCTGTACAACGTTGTCGAGCAGGTCCACCGGCGTCGGCGCGGAGCGATCACCCTGCAGCGTACGGGTAAAGCCCGACCAGTCACTGGATGACAGCTGGCGCAACAGCGCCTCCTCCACCGGCAGCGCGCGCATCGACCAGTACGGAAACTGGCGCTGGCCCAGGCGGCCGCGCGCCAGTTCAATGATGTCGATATGGCTGCCGGCCTGCAGGATGCGTTCGTAGACCGAACCGATGCCATCCGGCGGCCCTTCGATGTACTGCAGGAAACGCCCGCCGTCGTGCAGCAGCACGCCGGTCACACCGGCCATCTTGTTGAAGCGGGCCGCATCGTCGACCAGCGCCTGCAGCCGTCGAGCGGAGAGATCCGGCAGCGCCCGGCTGACATAGGCGATCGCACGCAGTGGCATGGTGCTTCCTTGGCAATATCTGCCGCCACGGTAGCAGTTGCGGACGAGCCCGTCTCAGATCCACGCGTCGCTTGCTGAAGGATTCAGCTGGCCGCCGTTGCCGGGCTTTCAGAGCGCCGTGGCAGCGTCGCCTCGAACACCACCTGCCCCGCCTCGTTGCGCGCGCCGATGTGGCCGCCGTGCGCGCGGACGAACTGATCAACGATGTACAGGCCCAGCCCCAGGCCATTGCTGGGGTGGAAACTGGCCTTGAACGGCTCGAACAATCGCGGCAGCAGCGCGTCGTCGATCCGCCCGGCGTTGCTTACCCGCAGCAGCACGCTGCGCGGATCGCGGCCGTCCACCTCCACCCTCGCCTCGCTGCCATGGGTAAGCGCGTTGCCGACCAGGTTCGCGGCGACCTGGCCAAGCCGATCCAGATCACCCTGCAGGCGGGTATCGCCCTGCATGTCGAGATGCACCCGTGCGTGGCCGTGGGCGCTGCCCGCTTCGGCCACCACGGCACGCGTCACTTCCGCAAGATCGCAGGCGCTTGCCTGCAGGCGCAGGCCGCCGCTGCGGATCCGCGAAAAGTCCAGCAGCTGCTCGACCATCCGCGCCATGCGCAGGGTGCTGGCTTCCAGGTGCTTCAGGGTCTGCTGCGCACCGGCATTGTCCTCTGGAAGCTCCAGCGCCAGCTTGTCGGCACACAGCAGGATCGCCGACAGCGGCGTGCGCAGGTCATGGGTGAGCACGGCCGCCATCGTCTCGTTGAGCTTGAGCGAACGTTCCAGCGCCTCGTTGCGCGCCTTCAGCAGCTGGCGCTGCTGGTAGAGCTCGATGAAGACGTTGACCTTGCTCAGGATCACCTGCGGTGCGACCGGCTTGTGCAGGAAATCGACCGCACCGGTTTCGTAGCCCTTGAAGGCACGCACCGGGTCATCCGGCGAGGCGGTCAGGAAGATGATCGGCACATCGCGGCTGCGGTGCGAACCGCGCATCAGCTCGGCCAGGGTGAAGCCATCGATCTCCGGCATGTGCACATCCAGCAATGCCAGCGCCACCTCGTGCTCCAGCAGCAGCTCCAGCGCCTGCGCACCCGAGCCCGCAAGCAGCAGGTTCACGCCCTCGCGCTGCAGCAGCGCCTGCATGGCTACCAGGTTCTGCGGCACGTCATCGACGATCAGCAGGTTGACCGGGGTCTGCGACTGCGCAGGGTCCGGTGGCAACAGGTTCATGCAAACAACTCCTTCAGGCGACGGCACATCAGTTCAAGGGGCAGCACGGCATCGGCGCCAGCGTGCTGCAGGGCGGAGGCCGGCATCATCGATGCCTCGGCCTCCTCGGGAGATTGCAGCCAGGCGCGGCCACCAGCGGCGCGCACGGCGGCCACGCCTTCGCTGCCATCACTGCTGGCACCGGTCAGCAGCAGTGCCAGCACCTGCGCGCCGAACACCGCTGCCGCCGACTCGAACAGCGGATCGATGGCCGGGCGAGAAAACAGCACCGGGGCGTCCACCGACAGCGCCAGCGAACCGGCGTCTTCCACCAGCAGGTGATAGTCCGGTGGCGCAAAGGTCACCGTGCCAGGCTGCAGCGGCTGCTTGTCTTCGGCCTCGCGCACCGGCAGCGCGCAGTACGGCGCCAGCACTTCGGCGATGCGGCTGCTGCGATCGCGTGGCAGGTGCAGCACTGCCAGCACCGGCGCCGGCAGTGCCGCAGGCAGCGCGCCAAGCACCGTCTGCAGCGCTGCGACCCCACCCGCAGAGGCCCCGATCACCAGCACGGCCGGTCGTATCGGCAGGCTCATCAGGCGACTTTCCGGTACAGGCGATGCTCGCGCGAGCAGACCTCGAACGCACCGTGGTGGCGCCCGAACTGCAGCGACTCCTTGCTGCCCAGGCCAAGGAAGCCGCGATGCACCAGCGCATCACGGAACAGGCCCACCGCGCGATCCTGCAGGTCGCGGTTGAAATAGATCAGCACGTTGCGGCACGACACCAGGTGCACTTCGGAGAACACGGTGTCGGTGGCCAGGCTGTGGTCGGCGAACACCACGTTGCGGCGCAGCTGGCGGTTGAACACCGCGCCATCGTAGGCCGTGGCGTAGTAGTCGGAGAGCGAAGCGGTGCCGCCGGCCGCCAGGTAGTTGCGGCTGAACTGGGCCATGCGGTCGATGCCATAGGCGCCGGCTTCGGCGGTGGCCAGCGCTGCCGGATTGATGTCGGTGGCGTAAACGATGCTGCGCTCGAGCAGGTCTTCCTCGTGCAGCAGGATCGCCAGTGACCACACTTCCTCGCCCGTACTGCAGCCAGCCACCCACAGCTTCACCGAGGGATAGGTGCGCAGCACCGGCACCACCTGCTCGCGCAGCTCACGGAAATAGGCCGGGTCACGGAACATCTCCGAGACCTGCACTGTGAAGAACTGCATCGCCTGCGCGAACAGGTCCGGCTCGTGCAGCAGGCGGTGCTGCAGGTCGGCCAGCCGCTCGCACTCGTAGCGCTGCATGGCCTGGCGGATGCGCCGCCGCAGCGACGATACCGCGTAGCTGCGGAAGTCGTAGTGGTAGCGCTGGTACAGCGCTTCCAGCAGCACCTTCAGTTCCAGGTCGAACAGCGCCTGCTCGTTCATTGCCGCGAGCACCAGACACGGCACAGCGAGACCAGCTTGTCGACATCGATGGGCTTGGCGATGTAATCGTTGGCACCGGCCTGCAGGCATCGCTCACGGTCGTCCGGCATGGCCTTGGCGGTCAGCGCGATGATCGGCAGGTCCTGCAGGTGGCGCTGCGCGCGGATCTCGCGCATCGCGGCCAGCCCATCCTTCTCCGGCATCATGATGTCCATCAGCACCAGATCGACCTCGCGCTCGGCCAGGCGATCCACCGCTTCCTGGCCATTGCGCGCGATCTCCAGCGTGACGCCGAGCGGTTCGAGCACGCTGGACAGCGCGAAGATGTTGCGGACATCGTCTTCGGCCAGCAGCACGGTACGGCCATCGAGCACGGTGTCGCGACGGCGCGCTTCGCGCAGCAGGCGCTGCTGGTCGGTCGGCAGGCTGGCCTCGACGCTGTGCAGGAACAGGGTCACTTCATCCAGCAGGCGTTCCGGCGAACGCGCACCCTTGATGATGATGCTCTTGGAATAGCGGCGCAGGCGCTGCTCTTCCTCGCGGCTGAGCGCGCGGCCGGTATAGACGATCACCGGCGGGAAACCGACCTCATCGTTGCCGGCCATGTGTTCAAGCAGGTCGTAGCCGCTGCCGTCGGGCAGCGACAGGTCCATCACCATGCAGTCGAACGTGACCGTGCTGAGCTGTTCCAGTGCATCGGCCAGGGTGCCCACCGCGACGATCTGCAGCTGGTCGCGGCCCAGCAGCAGTTCCAGGTTGCTGCGCAGCTCGCTGTCGTCCTCGACGATCAGCAGGCGCCGCACGTCGCGCTGGCTGGTCTGTTCCAGCTGCTCGATGGCCGTCACCAGCCGCTCGCGCGTGGTCGGCTTGATCGCGAAGCCGATCGCGCCCAGCTCGCGCGCCACCTGGCTGCGGTCCGTTGCCGAGACCACATGCACCGGGATGTGCCGGGTTTCGGGGTTGCGCTTCAGGCGCTCCAGCACGCTCAGGCCCGACACGTCCGGCAGGCCGATATCAAGCAGGATGCCGTTCGGACGCAGCTCACTGGCGAGCGTCAGCGCTTCTTCCGCCGTACCCGCCACCACGCAGTCGAAGTCCAGTTCATGGGCCAGGGCCACCAGTGCCTCGGCGAACGTGGCATCGTCCTCGACCGCCAGGATCAGGCGCCCGGCGCGCTGGCGGCGGCCGCGGTCGTCGGCCACGCCGGCCGACGCAGTGGCCGGCGCCGACGCAGTGGCAGCGCGCACCGGCGCCGGCGGCAGCACGGCCGGTGTCCGTGCCGGCGCCGGCACTGCCACGGGGGCCTCGGCAGCCTCGGCTGCGCTCGCCGCGGGGGCGCCCTGCAATGGCAGCTCCAGGATGAAGCAGCTGCCGCGCCCGGGCTCGCTGTCGACCTGGATCTGGCCGCCCATGCGCTCGGCCAGATCGCGCGAGATCGACAGGCCCAGGCCGGTACCGCCGTAGCGACGGCGGGTGCTGCCGTCGGCCTGGCGGAAGGCTTCAAAGATGACGTCCAGCTGCTCGCGGGCGATGCCGATGCCGGTGTCGCAGACCTCGAACCGGATGCGGCCATTGCCGGCCGCACGCACGTGCAGGCTGACCTTTCCGTGCTCGGTGAACTTCACCGCGTTGGCCAGCAGGTTCTTCAGGATCTGCTGCAGCCGCTGGCTGTCGACCACCAGCTGGCTCGGTGCCAGCGCATCGGCTTCGATCTGCAGGGCCAGGCCCTTCTGCCGCGCCATCGGCTCGAAGGTCTCGCGCAGGCGCTGCAGCGCGCTGTCGACCACCACCACTTCATCGGACAGTTCGACATGGCCGGCCTCGATGCGCGACAGGTCGAGGATGTCGTTGATCAGTGCCAACAGATCGTTGTTGGACGAGAGGATCGCACGGGCGTACTTCACCTGTTCTTCGGTGAGCGTGCCGTCCTTGTTGTCGGCCAGCAGCTTGGCCAGGATCAGCGAGCTGTTCAGCGGCGTGCGCAGTTCGTGCGACATGTTGGCCAGGAACTCGGACTTGTAGCGCGATGTCGCGGCCAGTTCGTTGCTGTTGCGCACCAGCTGGCTCTGCGCGACCAGCAGCGCCTGCTTCTGCGCCTCCAGCTCGTGGGTGCGCTCTTCCAGCTGCACGTTGCTCTGTTCCAGCTCGGCCTGCTGTTCTTCCAGGTGGCTCTGCGACTGCAGCAGGCTGCGGCTCTGCTCTTCCAGCTCCTCGTTGGCCACGCGCAGCTCTTCCTGCTGGGCCTGCAGCTCCTCGCCCTGGCGCTGCGACTCTTCCAGCAGCACCACCAGTTGCGCACGCAACAGCGATGCGCGCAGCGCCATGCCGATGGTCTCGGCACAGCGCTCCAGCAGCTCGCGATCCAGATCACGCTGTTCACCGACCCGGGCGCGGCCCAGTTCGATGATGCCGACCACGGCACCGTCGCTGCTGAGCGGCGCCAGGATGCGCTCGCGCACCGGCAGCCGGCCCAGGCTGGTCTGCAGTTCAAGCACGGCGGCATCGTCGCCATGCAGGTGGCGGATCCGTTCATCACGAGCGACCTGCCCGGCCAGCCCTTCGTGCAGGGCCAGCGAGGCCGGCGCGCCCGAAGGCAGCGCCATGCCACCGGTCAGCTGCAGCCGTCCGCCTTCCAGCCGATAGACCGCACCGACCTCCACGTCCAGCTGCCCGGCCAGGCTCGTCGCAGCCGCCTCGGCGATCTGCTCCGGCCCCAGGTCACCGCGCAGGCTCGACGCCACCGCGTTCTCGGCCTCCTGCAGCCAGAGCGCGCGCATGGCCTGGCGGCGGGCCTGGATGGCGCGCGAGACGATCAGCGCGATCATCAGGAAGGCGCAGCCACCGATGGTGCGGTTGACGAACGAGAACGACGAGTTGTTGCTGGCGGGCGCCACGTTGAAGCCGATCACCAGCAGGACACAGGCGATCATCGCGACCACGAACGGCGCGCGCGCACTGCGCTGGAACACCGTGACGCCCACGGCCAGGAAATAGGCCAGCCAGACCGCGTATCCCAGCGGCACCACCAGTTCCAGCGCGATGGTCGCCGCCAGCAATACGGCAGAGGTCATCCAGATCCAGCGGTCACGCGTAGTCGCACCAGGACGCATGCAGGTCGGTTCCAGAAGGCAAAGGGTGGAAGATGATACTCCGTGTCGCATTCAGCCGCACAGGACAAATGGCACGTGTCAGGTGTGCACGCATCCTTCACACTTGAATGCCTAGCTTCACGTCCCTCACAGGGGTAACACTTATCTACACGTGGACGCAGCTGCCTCTACGACGTCCGTGCTGACGGACCCTTCCCGACAACTGCGATTGCTGATCGACAGCGTGCGCGACCATGCGCTGTACCTGCTTGATCCTGAAGGCATCGTCTGCAGCTGGAACCCGGGCGCCGAGCGTATCAAGGGCTATTCAGCCGATGAAGTGGTGGGTACGCACTTCGGTCGCTTCTACCTGGCCACCGAGCGCGAGGCCGGCGAACCGCAGCGCCTGCTCCGCCTCGCGGCGCAGCAGGGCCATGTTGCCAGCGAGGGCTGGCGGGTACGCCGCGATGGCTCCTCGTTCCGCGCCAGCGTGGTCATCGAGCCGGTCGTTGAAGCGGGCGAACTGCTTGGCTTCGTCAAGATCACCCGCGACATCACCGAGCAATGGCAGGCACAGCGACTGCTGCGCGATGCCCAGCGTGCGCTGCGCAACACCCAGCAGTTCGAGACGGTCGGCCGGCTCAGCCGCGGCCTGTCGCACGAGTTCAACAACCTGCTGACCACCATCGGCAACGCACTGGACCTGCTGTCGCTACGCGTCCGCGGTGACGATGCACGCGCCGCTGAGCTGCTGGACGCTGCGCAGGCGGCCACCGACCGCGGCGCCCTGCTGACCCGCCAGCTGCTGGCCTTCAGCACGGGCCAGACCCTGATCCGCGAACCGCTGGACATCAACACGCTGGTACAGCAATGGCTGCCGGGCCTGCAGCGCGCCTGCCCACCCACGGTGACGCTGGACGCCTGCCTCACGCCGGGCCTGCCGCAGGTGTGCACCGACGCGATGCAGCTGCAGGCTGCCCTGGCCAACCTGGTGGCAAATGCCGTAGAGGCCACCATCGATGGCGGGCGCATCCTGATCGGCACCGCGCTGGAACATCGGCTCGACCCGGATGCGGACACTACGCTGCAACGCGGCTATGTCACCCTCAGCGTCTGTGACGAAGGCCATGGCATGGCGGCCGACATCGCCGAGCGCGCCAGCGAGCCCTTCTTCACCACCAAGGACATCGGCAAGGGCAGCGGCCTGGGCCTGAGCCAGGTGTTCGGATTCACTACCCAGAGCGGCGGCTTCGTCGATGTGTCCACCACGCCCGGTGTCGGCACGACGGTAAGCCTGCTGTTACCCGCATCAGAGGAAGCAACCCATGACCGATGAACCGATCCGCGTACTGATGGTGGAGGACCAGAACGATCTGCGCGAGATGATCGGCCTGGCCCTGCGCGATTTCGGCATCGAGGTCGCCACCACCGCCGATGGCCACGAGGCGGCGGAGCTGCTCAAGGGCGAGGCGCGTTTTGACGTGGTGTTCAGCGATGTCAGCATGCCCAACGGCATGTCCGGCATCGAACTGAGCGAGCACGTCGCCCGCGAACAGCCGCAGGCACGCATGATCCTGTCCTCCGGCTATGCGCGCTCGCAGCTGCCGCCGCTGCCGGAGCAGGTGGAGTTCCTGCCCAAGCCCTATCGCCTGCGCCAGCTGGTCGAGCTGTTGAAGCAGGATTGACCTTTCGCCAGGCCTGGCGAAGCCGATCTGCGGGTGCCGGGGCCCTACCGCCGCGACTGCGTGGTCGAACGCGTGCTCGGCGGGGTTACCGAGGATCTGCTGCCCGAAGTGCCGGCACCGCTGTTCGCATCCCACCAGCGCCGCCCTGCCCCGCACGGCGGTAGCCGGTCAGCGACTGCCCGGTGTGCCGCCGGAAGTAGCGGCACAGGTAGGACGCATCCTCGAAGCACAATCGCTCGGCGATGCGCCCGATCGGCAGCTCGCTGTAGCTCAGCAGCGCCTTGATCTCCAGCACCACCTGGCGGTCGATCAACGCCTTGGGTGTTTCACCGAAGCACTCGCGGGTCAGCTGTGAAAGATAGAACGGCGTGATGCACAACGCATCGGCATAAGACTGCACGTCGCGCTGGCGGGTACTGCGCTGGCCGACCAGTTCCCAGAAATTCCAGGCCAGGCGCTCGCGCCGGCTGACCGACGCTGCGGCCCCCTTCTGTGCCGGCAACAGCGTGGCGAATTTCAGGAAAAAGGTCTGCAGTAGATTGCGCAGCATCACGTGCCGATAGCGGCCCCCAGTATGCTGCGCGTCCATCAGCTGCTGCAGCCAGCCCTGCAGGAGCGGCACCTCCAGCGGCGACGGCACGCAATGGGGATGCTCATGCAGGAACTTCAACAGCGCGTTGGGCAGTACGTAGGCCACCTCCGACGCCAGCGCCTTCGGCATCAGGCAGACCACCGCCAGGAAGCCACGCGATCGCTTCCGCAGCAGCGCCAGCGTGTCCTCGGCCAGCACCAGCACGTCGTGCCGCTGCACCGCCACCTCACGGAAGTTCAGTGCGAAGCGCGCACGCCCGGACACGCACACCAGTACCGCCAGATACGCGCGCCCGAACGACAGCGGAACACCCTGCCCTTCGGCCAGCGTACTGACCTCCAGGCGCATCGATTCGTCCTGATCCAGAAGCTGGGGTATGCGGTCCATTGGCCGATCCG
This sequence comes from Stenotrophomonas sp. YJH_SMC_123, assembly GCF_059368215.1. Lineage (NCBI taxonomy): Bacteria > Pseudomonadati > Pseudomonadota > Gammaproteobacteria > Lysobacterales > Lysobacteraceae > Stenotrophomonas > Stenotrophomonas sp. YJH_SMC_123. The sequence continues at coordinate 923,407 of NZ_JCAFRM010000001.1, read as the reverse complement.
GCTGCATTCCGCCGCACAGCATACCGGGCAACGCCGGGGAGTTGTGAAAAGTACCGAAACCATCAAGGTCCCGCCCTGTGCCCTCCGCCCGACGCGGCCTAGCCTGTGCGCTCTCTCCCTGCCCCTGGAACGGCCATGCCGCTGCATACCGAACGCTTGATCCTGCGCCCCTGGCGCGACACCGACGCCGCCGACCTGTACGAATACGCCCGCGACCTGCGCGTCGGGCCCATCGCCGGATGGCCAGCCCACACCAGCGTCGAGGAAAGTACCGAGATCATCCGCACCGTGTTCAACCGGCCGGAGGTCTATGCCCTGCAGAGCCGCGAAGATGGCCACGCCATCGGCTGCGTCGGCATCCTGATCGGTGCCGACAGCAACTTCGAGATCGGCGAGCGCGAAGGCGAGATCGCCTACTGGATCGGCGTGCCGTACTGGGGGCGCGGCCTGGTACCCGAAGCAGTGCGCGAAGTGATGCGGCACGCCTTCCTCGACCTGCGCCTGGACGCACTGTGGTGCGGCTACTTCGCCGACAACCTGCAGTCCCTGAGCGTACAGAGCAAATGCGGTTTCCAGCATCACCATACCGAAGTGAACAAGTTCAACAGCTTCCTCGGCGACTACCGCACCGAACACATCAGCCGCATCACCCGCGAGCAATGGCAGGCGCAGCAGGATGCCTTTTTGCCTGAGTGATTACGACTCAGCCGGCACGGTGCTGCATGAACAGCAGTTCCGGCGTCGAAGCGTCTTCCATCGGCTGGAAGCCCAGGTCGCGGTACAGGGTCACCGCCGCGACGTTGTCACGATAGACACGCAGGGTCAGCCGCTCCGCCCCGGGCGACTGCAACGCCTGCGCCATCAGCGCCTGCATCAGTACACGTCCCAGTCCACGCCCGCGTGCCCGCGGCGAAACGATGATGCGGCCCAGGTGCAGCGTGCCGGAGGTCGTTGGCCAGTACTGGCCGAAACCAAGGCAGTGGCCATGCGCATCCAGCAGCACCCAACCCGGGCGCTGCTGCAGTTGCAGTGCGTGCGCGAATGCGTCCGGCACGAGCGGATACGCCACGCCGGCACCGGCCCAGCGCCGGGTTGCGCTGGCCGAATCCAGCCACGCGCCGATGGCGGCGAAGTGCGGAGGCTGCACGGGGCGAAGGTACTCACTCATGGCGTGCGCGCAAGGAAGGATGGCCGCCATGGTGCGCGATCCCGGCGGCCGAATCACGTTGCACGGCAGCGCTTGAATTTTGTAACAGGGCAATAAGCAATGCCGATCGTCCACCGCCGCCACACCTGACAACCCCTCTTTTCCTTCTGCCCTCGGGATCCGGCGGCGCCGCTCTGGGCGCTGTACAACCGCTTCGGCGGCGTCCGCGTCATGGCATGCGCGGCGGCACTGATGGGCCTGTGCAGTTACGACTGCCTGCCGCGGCCGCTGCTTGGGTTGCGAGGCGAAGAGCAGGCGCACGTGGCGGAGGTGCTGCGAGGCCTGGAGTTGCTCTGTAGCATGCGCGAAGGGCATCACGCGCGGTGCATGCAATAGCGCCCCCGGCCCGATTCGAACAAGTGCCCTCTATCGTCAAAGATCCACCCCAGCGAAGGTGGGGCTCGGCCTGAACCAGGATTAGGCGTGTCCAGGCTTCCACTCAGCGTCCAGTACATAAACAAATACTGAACTAGACCTATGGCCTGATGGGGGGAGCGTCGCCCCATCCCGTTTTGTAGGCATGGGACCTGCCAAAGTGCGCGGCGGTCGGAGCCCAGCCCCTGATTGGGCACCGTGACAATCCCTGCACGCGTACCGCGCTGATCGGTCATGAAGGAACGCCATGTCTCCACGAGTCAAAGTCCTGAGCTTCTCTGCATTGATACTGATCGTCTTGGCGGGAGTCAGTTTTTGGTATGTCCCAACCAAAGCGGACACACAACAGCGCAAACCTGATTCTCAAACCAATCAGCCAAACTCCAAGGATCAGGCCAACTCTAGCCATACCGCCTCATCCCTCACAGGTCCTGAGTTGAGTTCCAACACACAGGATGCAGCAGCCGGATTTCTTGAACTTCGTTCACGTGCAGAAGCCGGGGACGTAGCAGCACAGCGCAAGCTGGGGCAGATTTATCAGCATTGCTCCGTTTTCAGCATTTCCCATTCGAACATGTATGCGACGTTGGACGCATACGCGCGCCTCAGCGGGAAAACGCAAGGCGCATACGATGACATCAAGAAGCGCTTCGCAGCGACCTGCTCGGTCGTTGACGGCGGCGACGTGATACTCGAAGAGCACTATACAAAGTGGTTTGAACGCGCGGCAGATCACGGCGATCCTTACGCCAGGATTTACATGGCCTCCAGCAAGTGGACCAGCCTCAAACCTGATGACTATCAGCTACTGGCACGCGATGCGGTCAATTCTGCAGACCCGGAGGCAATTTTTGCACTGGGAGATCTGCTAGCGCTCGCGCCAGAGGGAACCGATCTCGGTGCCTTCAATGCAAGCGCTACGGGTCCATACGCCAACTATGCCTGGGGCATCGTCGCCTGCCGAATGGGGGCAGATTGCGGAGCCGGCTCATTCCGCATGGATTCACTATGTGTCAATTCGGGCGTGTGCGGATCAGAGAATTTTGAAGACGCCATCAGGAGCAGGGTGGTTCCTGCTGGACAGCAAGAGTCGCTTGATAGAGCAATAGGAGAAGTAAACAGAGCAGTTGGGAAGAAGCCATCTTGAAAAGGACGCCGCAGTGAATCGAATCTCCGGAAGAACGAAGTGGAGTATCGCTGGGCTGGTTTTCACGGCCTTTGCCGCCGTTGCTGCAACAGTATCGATCAACGCCAGTTCGTATCCGTATAACCAGGTTGCAGTTGCGCAGAATTTGTCCGCCTACGAAATGGTGGAGCTGCGACGCGCCGGCCTTGTCGGTTTGGCGGGCATGTACCGAATCACGCATGGCATTGCGTCTTTGCCTGTCGGCAGCAGGATCAAGGTGACCTGGGGTGACGGGTCCGTCGAAGAAGCCGCTGTCACTTGCCTCACTGGAAGCCCTTGCGTCCAGCCCCTGCCGGGAACTCAGCAGCCGCCCAGCCGTGGCGGTGGAGGTGCCGGCGGTGGCAGCGGCGGAGGTGCTGGTGGAACCGGCGGATTTAACCCTGGCGGAGGCTGCTATGGAAGCTGCGGAGGAGGTGGCAGCGGGGTTGTCACGGTGAAACCCATCATCCCGGTCCGTCCGAAGTAGACCCATTCAAGCCCGACGACGCCGCTCGCCCTGTTCCATTGATTCTGGTGACCCCGGCCCGATTCGAACGGGCGACCTTCCCCTTAGGAGGGGGACGCTCTATCCAGCTGAGCTACGGGGCCATGCAGCCGGGAAGTTTACAGGCAACGTGCCCTGCCCTCCAAGCATTCATGTTCGGCCAGGCCTGGCTGGCGCGTTGCACCATGGCCGGCCGGGGCGCTCTGCTACCATCGGCGATTCAGTTCATCGCGTCCCCCACCTGCCCGCGATGGCGCCAAACAACGTAACGAAATACAGGAGTCTGCATGTCTTCCGAGCTGCTCAAGTCCCTTGGCCTGGACGCGATCAACGCTGGCACGTACCTGGGCAACGGGGAGTGGTCGAGCGCGACCAGCGGTGAGCTGATCACCCCGGTCAATCCGACCACCGGCGAGCCGATCGCGCAGGTCCGCGCGACCACCGAGGCCGAGTACGAGACCGTCGTGGCCCGCGCCCAGGAAGCCTTCAGGGTCTGGCGCACCACGCCGGCCCCGCGCCGCGGTGAAGCCGTGCGCCTGTGCGGTGAAGCACTGCGCAGGCACAAGGACGCCCTGGGTTCGCTGGTTGCGCTGGAAATGGGCAAGAGCAAGCCGGAAGGCGATGGCGAAGTGCAGGAGATGATCGACATCGCCGATTTCGCCGTGGGCCAGAGCCGCATGCTGTACGGCTACACCATGCATTCCGAGCGCCCCGGCCACCGCATGTACGAGCAGTACCACCCGCTGGGCCTGGTCGGCATCATCTCGGCCTTCAACTTCCCGGTCGCGGTGTGGAGCTGGAACTCGTTCCTGGCCGCCATCTGTGGCGACGTATGCATCTGGAAGCCGTCCAACAAGACACCGCTGACCGCCATCGCCTCGCTGAAGATCTGCAACGACGCCCTGCGCGAAGCCGGCTTCCCGGACATCTTCTTCCTGATCAACGATGCCGGCACCGCGCTGTCGGAAAAGATGGTCGATGACCGCCGCGTGCCGCTGATCAGCTTCACCGGCTCGACCCAGGTCGGTCGCACCGTCAACGAGAAGGTCGCGCGCCGCCTCGGCCGCTGCCTGCTGGAACTCGGCGGCAACAACGCCATCATCCTGGACGAAACCGCCGACCTGAAGCTGGCCGTGCCGGGCATCGTGTTCGGCGCCGTCGGCACCGCCGGCCAGCGCTGCACCACCACCCGCCGCCTGATCGTGCACCGCTCGATCTACGCCGACGTGCTGGCCACCCTGGTCAAGGCCTACAAGCAGGTGGAAGGCAAGATCGGCGACCCGACCGATGCGGCCAACCTGATGGGCCCGCTGAACAGCGAAGGCGCCGTGCAGCAGTTCCTCGATGCGATCGCCCAGGCCAAGGCGGCCGGCGGCACCATCGAGACCGGTGGCAGCCGCATCGACCGCCCGGGCAACTTCGTGTTGCCGGCCATCGTCTCCGGCCTGAAGAACAGCGACGCCGTGGTCCAGCACGAGACCTTCGCGCCGATCCTGTACGTGATGCCGTACGACACCCTCGATGAAGCCATCGACATGCAGAACGGCGTGCCGCAGGGCCTGTCGTCCTCGATCTTCACCCAGAACCTGAAGACTGCCGAGAAGTTCCTGTCGGCCGCCGGCAGCGACTGCGGCATCGCCAACATCAACATCGGCACGTCCGGTGCGGAGATCGGCGGCGCCTTCGGTGGCGAGAAGGACACCGGCGGTGGCCGCGAGTCCGGTTCGGATGCGTGGAAGGTCTACATGCGCCGCCAGACCAACACCATCAACTATTCGGATTCGCTGCCGCTGGCCCAGGGCATCAAGTTCGACCTGTGATGGCAAACGACGCGGACACGTCCGTGGGCCAGAGCCCCTCCGGGGATCTGGCCCCAGCGAGGGGTCGGATCCCCGCAGGGGCTCCGACCCTCGATTTCAGCGGCCGCCGCGTGCTCATCGCCGGCGGCAGCAAGGGCATTGGCCGTGAAATGGCGCTGGCCTTTGCCGGCGCCGGCGCACAGGTCTCGGTCTGCGCCCGCGGCCAGGCCGGCCTGGATGCCCTGCGTGCCGATGCACGGGCGCAGGGCTTCGAACTGCACGCGTTTTCCACCGATCTGGCCGATCCCGGCCAGATCCAGGCCTGGCTGCAGGCCGCTGCCGATGCCCTCGGCGGTATCGATGTACTGGTCAACAATGCCACCGGCTACGGCATGGCCGACGACGAGGACGGCTGGGCGGCCAGCCTGCAGATCGACCTGATGGCGGCCGTGCGTGCCTCGCGCCTGGCACTGCCATGGCTGCGTGCCTCCAGCGACGCCTGCATCCTGAATCTGTCGTCGATTGCCGCGCAGCAGCCGCGCCCCGGTGGCGCGCCGTATGCTGCGGCCAAAGCGGCGCTTTCGCACTACACCACGTCACAGGCGCTGGCGCTGGCCAAGGACCGGATCCGGGTCAATGCCATCGCCCCGGGCTCGATCGAGTTCGATGACGGCCTCTGGGACCGTCGCCGCGTCGAGGACCCTGCGCTGTACCACGGCACCCTGGCGAAGATTCCGTTCGGCCGCTTCGGCCACCCGCGCGAGATCGCCGACGCCGCCCTGTTCCTGTGCTCGCCGCTGGCGCGCTGGGTCACCGGTAGCGTGCTCAATGTGGATGGCGGCCAGGTGTTGATGGGCTGATACCGGCACTTCGGTAGCCGCCAACCCTGGTTGGCATGCCTTTCGTCGACCAAGGTCGACGCCTACCAGGGCTGAAATCCCTTTCGCCGGCCAGGGTCGACGCCTGCCATCGCATCCGCCGGGCATGGGATTGCCGGGGCAGAGGCACTATCATGTGCACACTGCCAAGGAGGACCCCGATGAGCGTGGCACCCCGACAGACAAGCGCCCTGGCCGTGGTCAGCCTGGTCATGGGCATCGCCAGCTGGACCGTCCTGCCCTTCGTGGCCAGCATCGTCGCCATCATCACCGGCCACATGGCCCGCGCCGAAATCCGCCGCCGCCCGCACGAACTGGAAGGCGATGGCCTGGCCGTCACCGGACTGGTGCTGGGCTGGGTCATGGTCGGCGCGGCACTTGCCGCCATCGTGGTCTTCATCCTGTTCTTCGGCGGCCTGGCGTGGCTGGCGGCGGTGTCGAACTGACGCCATGACCGCCTCCGACAGCACTGAACGCTTCAGCAGCCGCGTCGCCGACTACGTCCGCTACCGGCCCGACTACCCACCCGCGCTGCTGGAGTGGCTGCATGGCCCGATGGGTGTCAGCCAGCAGGCGCGTGTGGCTGACATCGGCGCCGGTACCGGCATTTCCAGCCGCCTGTTCCTGGCCAGCGGCCATCCTGTTGTCGCGGTTGAGCCCAATGCGGCCATGCGGGGCGCGGCCGAAGAATGGCTGGCACCGCAGTACCCGCAGTTCCGTGCGGTGGACGGCCGCGCCGAGGCCACCGCACTGGACGATGCCAGCATCGATCTGGTCAGCGTCGCGCAGGCCTTCCATTGGTTCGACACCGTGGCGGTACGCGCCGAGTGGCAGCGCATCCTGCGCCCCGGCGGCCAGGCCCTCATCTACTGGAATTCTCGCCTGCTCGATGCGAGCCCGTTCCTGATCGGATACGAACAGCTGCTGCTGGACTACGGCACCGACTACACCGCCGTGGCCGAGCGCTACCAGGACGACGCCACCATGCAGGCCTGGTTCGGCGCTGGCCTGCGCGGCAGGGTGGAGCTGCCGAACGTGCAGCACCTGGACTTCGACGCCCTGCGCGGGCGCCTGCTGTCCTCCTCCTACGCCCCTCAACCCGGTCATCCGCGCCACGCACCGATGATCGACGCTCTGCAGCACCTGTTCGCCGCCCACGCGGTCGACGGCCAGGTTGCTTTTGAATATCGAACCCGAGCCTTCCTCGGCACGCTGGACTGAACCGACGCATGTATTCGCTTGCCCGCCCCTTCCTGTTCTCGCTCGACGCCGAGCGCGCCCACGGCCTCGGCCTGTCCGCACTGGACCTGGCCTATCGCACCGGCACCACGCCGCTGCTGGCCGCACGCATCGCGCCGATGCCCAGCACGGTGTTCGGGCTGACGTTCCCCAACCCGGTCGGCCTGGCCGCCGGCCTGGACAAGAACGGGGAGCACATCGATGCATTGTTCGCGCTCGGCTTCGGCTTCGTCGAAATCGGCACGATCACCCCGCGCCCGCAGGCCGGCAATCCGCAGCCGCGCCTGTTCCGCCTGCCGGAACACAACGCGATCATCAACCGCATGGGCTTCAACAATGCAGGCGTGGACGCACTGGTGCGCAACGTCGAGCGCGCGCGCAACCGCCGCGGCCTGCTCGGCATCAACATCGGCAAGAACAAGGACACCCCCAACGAACAGGCCGTGGACGATTACATCGCCTGCCTGGACAAGGTGTACGCGCTGGCCGACTACATCACTGTCAACATTTCCTCGCCCAACACCGCCGGCCTGCGTGAACTGCAGGAAGAAACCGCGCTGCGCCAGCTGGTCAGCCTGCTGCGTGACCGCCAGGAAGAGCTCGCGGCCCGCCACGGCCGCCGCGTACCGATGCTGGTGAAGGTGGCGCCGGACCTCAGCGAGCGCGACATCGATGCCGCCGCCCGCGTGCTGGGCGAGCTGCAGGTGGACGGCGTGATCGCCACCAACACCACCATCGACCACAGCAAGGTGGCCGGCGATCCGCTGGCCAACGAGGCCGGTGGCCTGTCCGGTGCGCCGGTGCTGGAGCAGTCCACGCTGGTGCTGCGCCGCCTGCGCTCGCGCCTGCCCGAGTCGGTGCCCTTGGTCGGCGTCGGCGGCATCCTGTCCGGTGCCGATGCCGTGGCCAAGATGGCGGCCGGTGCCGCGCTGGTGCAGTGCTACAGCGGCCTGATCTTCCGTGGACCGGCGCTGGTTTCCGAATGCGTGGAGGCGATCCGTCGCCGCCGCGAAGCGCCCAGCCGCGGCGCGGTGGCCCCACTGTGAGCGCGCCCATGGACACCATCGACGGCAACGCCCCGCTGCGCTGGACGCTCACCCAAAATGCGCCGCTGCAGGGACTGAACACCTTCCACGTGCAGGCCAATGCGGAACAGCTGCTGGAACTGCACGATGCCGCGCTGCTGCCGGAGGTGCTGGCACTGCCCGAGGTGGCCAACGGCCCACTGCTGGTGCTGGGTGCCGGCAGCAACGTCCTGATCGCCGAGGACCTGCCCGGTACCGTGCTGGTGTTCGGCAACCGCGACATCAGTTTCCTTGAACACCGCGCCGACCATGCCGTGATCCGCGCCGGCGCCGGCGTGCCCTGGCATGGCCTGGTGATGTGGTCGCTGCAGGAAGGCCTGTCCGGCCTGGAAAACCTGGCGCTGATTCCCGGCACCGCCGGTGCCGCACCGATCCAGAACATCGGCGCCTATGGCGCGCAGGTCGGCGAGTTCATCCAGGCGGTCGAAGCCTGGGACTGCCAGGAACAGGCCTGGGTGCGCCTGGATAACGAACAGTGTGGTTTCGCCTACCGCGACAGCGTGTTCAAGCAACAGCCCGATCGCTACCTGATCACCGCCATCGAACTGAAACTGCCACTGCTGCACGATCTGCGCATGGACTACGCCGGCATCCGCGAAGAGCTGCAGGCGCAGGGCGTGGTGCTGCCGGGCGCGGTGGACGTGGCCAATGCGGTGATCGCGATCCGCCGCCGCAAGCTGCCCGACCCGGAGGTACTCGGCAATGCCGGCAGCTTCTTCAAGAACCCGGTGCTGCCGCTGGAGCAGGTCGACGTGCTGCTGCAGCATTTCCCCGACCTGCCGGTGTTCCCGGCCGAGCAGGACGACAAGCGCAAGGTCTCGGCGGCCTGGATGATCGAATCCTGCGGCTGGAAGGGCTTCCGCGACGGCGATGCCGGCGTGGCTCCCAGCCACGCGCTGGTGCTGGTCAACCACGGCAATGCCAGCGGCGCTGAACTGCTGGCGCTGGCGCGCCGCATCTCGGCCTCGGTGCTGGAGAAGTTCGGCGTGCCGATCGAACCGGAGCCCCGCCTGCTCGGCGCACAGTGGTGAACACTCTCGCCCTCTCCCCCGGCGCCACTCCGATGCGGGCGGCGCTGTTGATGCTCGGCAGTACGATGGCGTTCGGCCTGATGGCGGTAGCGATCCGCTATGCCACACGCTACGTTCCGACCCAGGAAGTGGCGTTCTTCCGCAATGCCTTCGGCCTGCTGGCGTTGCTGCCGATGCTGCTGCGGCCGGGCCGTGCGCCGCTGAAGACGCAGCAGCTGCCGCGCTATTTCGTGCGTAGTGCGATTGGCCTGGGCTCGATGCTGTGCGCGTTCTGGGCACTGGGCCACCTGCCGTTGGCGCAGGCGGTGTCGCTGTCGTACTCCACGCCGCTGTTCGTCACGATTGCCGCCGTGCTGTGGCTGGGTGAAACCGTGCGCGTGCGCCGCTGGGCCGCGGTCGTGGTCGGCTTCATCGGCGTGCTGGTGATCGTGCGTCCCGGCACCGCCGGCTTCACCGCCGGCAGCTTGGTCGCGGTGGGTGCGGCGGTACTCAGCTCGCTGGTGGCGATCCAGATCAAGCAGCTGACCCGCGTCGACAGTGCCGATACCGTGGTGCTCTATACCTACGTGTTCTGGGTGCCGCTGTCGCTGGTGCCGGCGCTGTTCGTCTGGGCCTGGCCAACTGGGTCGGCCTGGCTGTGGCTGCTGGCCACCGGCGTGCTCGGCACCGTCGGCCAGCTGTTGTGGACCCGCGCGCTACGGCTGGGCGAAGTCTCCGCCCTGACCCCGATCAGCTTCCTGCAGCTGCCCCTGGTAACGCTGTTCGGCTGGCTGCTGTTCAACGAAACGGTGGACCGCTGGACGATCATCGGTGCCGGCATCATCCTCGCCGCCAACGCCTACATCGCCCACCGCGAAGCCGTGCTGTCACGCCGCGCTGCAAGCGCGGCGGCCTCTGCAGCGGCCAAGCCCGCAGAGTAGATCCACACCCCGCGCAGACACCGCGGCCCCCTGTAGAGCCGAGCCATGCTCGACTCATCGCGCAGCGTGAGGGTTCATCGTAGAAAATGCCATGCACGCATGGCGTGGATCTACAGCGCGCGATACACCCGCTCTGCCGCGTCGAATACATTGCCCGGTGCGAACTGTTCGCTGAGGAAATGCAGCGACTGCCGGCGCAGCTGCGGCGAACGATCCTCTCCATCGCTGCCCAGCAGGACCTGCTGGAACTCGATCAGGTCCTGCAGGATGCGCCAGTGCCGGTACCAGGCGATCCAGCGTGGATCGCCGCGGTCACTGCCATAGCCTTCCTCGAATCCCAACGGGTTCTCGCGCCCCCAGCGCCCACCGACCGCGCCACCGATGAACATCAGGTCGCGCTCGCGCGGGGCCAGCGACAGGCCATCCCAATCGATCAGGTGCAGGCTGCCGTCATTGCCCATCAGCAGATTGCCGGCATGCAGGTCGGTGTGGCACAGGTGCAGCCGCACCGGGACATCCTGCAACGCCGCGTGCAGCTGCAGTGCCTGCGCATGCAGCGCCGCGATGCGCGCATGCTGCTGGTCCCAGACGGATACGAAGGCCCGGCCCAGCCCATCCCTGGCGGCCGCCAGGCCCTCGCCGGCCAGCCATTGCCCGACCGTATCAAGCGCCGCGGTTTCCATCCGCAGGCTCGGCAGCGCCTTCTGCAGCGCCGGTGGCGGGCACGCCTCGTGCAGGCGCCGCAGCACCTCGCCCAATCGTTGCCACTGCGTGCGGCTCAACGCCGCCTCGAAGCCGGACTGGCCTTCCACATACGGGAACAGGGTGAACTGCAGGCCCCAGCGCTGCACTGACGCTCCACCGGTCAGGGCCGGCCAGGGCGCGACGATCTCCTCGATGCCCAGCGTGCCGCGCAGCCAATGCAGGGTGTCCCAGACGGCAGGGGCAACCTGGTAACTGCGGCACTTCAACCACCATTGCCCGCGCCGTGCATCGATGCGATACACACTGGCGTTGGCATCGGCGCCAACCGGGCGTGGCACCACGGCATTGGCGGTGATGCCATAGGACTGCTGAAGGACTTCGCCGAGATGCTGCGCCGAAGCGAATGACATGGATGCAAGCGGAGAGTATTACCTGCCGCCACTATCGCAGATGCGCGGGCCGCGACACAGACATGTCCGTCACAACATCGTGCCTGCGCGACCAAAGTGCTAGCCGGCGACGCGTCGCATCACCGCTTCCAATGGGCCCCGCGCGAACCGCCAGGACCACAGCCACGCTGCGCCCGTGGCCAGCATCAGGAACAACAATGCCCACAGCAGCACCGACGCGAGCGACGCGCTGCCATCAAGCAGGCCCAGGCCTTCCAGCGTGCCCATGCCCAGCAGGATATGGCCGACGTACAGGGTCAGGGTCATGCGCCCGGCCGCGGTGAACGGTTCCAGCCAGTCACCCGGTCGTACACGCGTCAGCCACAGGCAGGCGGCAATGACACTGCAGGCCGCGCCCGCGCCTGTGAGTACGTAGGCCGGTCCCGGTGGCATCGGCTGCGTTCCCAGCCACGCCTGCCAGGGCGTTCCCTGCGCAAGCTGCTGCACGCCATGTCCAGCCACGATCAGCATCAGGCCCAGCACCAGCAGCGCGCGCTGGACCCGCGGTTGCGACAGTTGCAGCCGCGCCAGCAGCATGCCCAGCAGGAAGAAGCACAGCCACGGCAGCAGCGGATGGAATCCATTGAACAGCAGGTTGCGGGCCGCGCCCGGCCATTGCCACAGACCGGCGTATTCCAGCGTCTGCCAGTTCCATCCCTGGCTGTAGTCCCAGTGCAGCAACGCCCAGAACGAACAGGCCGCGATCCCCACGATGCTGGCCAGCAACACCCGCGGCGAGGCCCGCAGCCACAGCACGGCCAGCGCGAAATACACCGCGTAGTAATGCAGGATATCGGCCGGGAACAGCGTCAGGTTGAGCAGGCCCAGCACCAGCAGGAACAGTGCGCGCCGCCAGGTCTGCACACTGGCCGGCCACCAACCCTGCCGATGCGTGCCCAGTACCAGGCCCAACCCGGCCAGCGTAACGAACGTCGCCGAAGCCTTGCCTTCCAGAAAGTGGAAGACGCCTGCCAACCATCCGGCGCCCTCTGCCGGCACGGCCATCGCCAGGCGGAAGTTGACCAGCACCATGCCGGCCAAGGCCAGGTAACGCGCCAGATCAACGCCGTGCAGTCGCCGGTCGACGGCGCTCATGCGCGTGCGCCCAGCAGCAGCGCAAGCAGGCCGAGATCCAGCGATGCCTCATCGGTGCCCCCGGCTTCGCCCAGCCCTCGGCGCAGGGCATCGCTTTCGATGGCATCCAGCAGCACCTGTGCCTGCAGTGCCGGGGCCAGCACGGGGCGCCGACGTTCGCGCCGTGCCACCTGCTGCAGGGCTTCGGCCAGCGTCGCCTGCAATTGCCTGCGATTGGCCGCAAATGCCTCGGCCACGGCCGGATTGCGTGCGCTCTCGGCCAGCACTTCGACGGCGAGCGTTGCCCACTCCGGTTGCCGGCACAGTGCGTGGAAGTCCTGAAGGAAAACCAGCACCCGTGCGCGCTCGCCATCGGACGCGGCCAGTCGCTGCAGCAACGGTGCCAGTTCCTCGCCTTCGGCCACGGCCACCGCAAGGATGATCGCCTCCTTGCCCGGGAAGTGGTTGTAGAGATTGCCGAGGCTGACGCCGGCCGCCTGCGCGATGTCACGCATGCTGGTCTGGTGGAAGCCCTTCACGAGAAAGCACTGCAGGGCGGCCTGCAGGATCTGCGCGATGCGTTGCTCGTTGCGGTCGGCTCGGTTCATGCCACAAATAGTGAACGAACGTTCGTCCACTTTTAAGGGCGCCCGGATCCGCCGGCAGGGCACCGTTCAGCCCTGCCCTACGCTGCCCTGTGCGGTTTCAGAAGAACTCGTCGAGAAGACGGTAGAACGCCAGCCGCCGTTCGTCGGGCACAACGCCATAGCGCCGGAACAGCGGCGCGACCCAGCGCGTGTCGCCGAAGTTGTGGACCAGGCTGCGCGCGGCGAGCGCCAGATCCTGGTAGCGATCGGCCACACCCAGCCGGCCACAGTCGATGAAACCGCTGAAACGGCCTTCGGCTGCCAGCAGGTTCGGCAGGCAGGCGTCGCCGTGGCTGACCACCAGATCCTCGTGATTGGGCCGGGTAGCGCGCAGTTCGGCGAACACCTGCTGTGCGCTCTGCCCCAGGCGCTCGTCATCGAAGTCATCGGCGTCGACCAGGCCCGCCTCGACCCGTGCCTGCGCGGCCTGCAGGCGCGAGGCCAGCCGCTGGTCGAACGGACAGGCCGCCACCGGTATGGCATGCAGGCCCCGCAGCGCATCGGCCAGCAGTTCCACCAGGCGCTGGGGCGGAAGCTCAGGCGACGAGGCCAGGTCGCGGCCGGGCAGCGCGCTCATCAGCAACCAGCGCCGGCCCGCTTCTTCGGCGGTGGCAATTACCGTTGGTGCCGGCTGGCCCTGCGCCTGCAGCCAGCGCAGGCGCGCGATCTCATCGCCCAGCTCACTGAAGGCATCGATCACTTCCGATTTCAGGAAGGCATCAGCCTGTCCCGGGCGATGCACACGGGCGACGTCTGCGCGCGATACGCCGATCGACTGTCGCTCGATGCGCGCATCGGCCAATGTTTCCCGCCACGCCCACGGCAGCGGCATGCCATCAGTGAAGGGATCGGGTGCTTCCATGGCGGGATGCTCCTGCTGCCGGTGACCCACGGATTCTCGCTCATCCTGCACGGACCCCGGCCAACAGCAGCGCGGAAAGGTACATGCCTGCGCCGAACACGCTGTGTGCCACCAGGCTGCGCAGCCGCGCCTTGCCAGGCGCCGGGGTCTTCGAAGCGGCAATGCCGGCGCCCATGCCCGGCTGCAGGATGAAGAACGGCGCGGCAACGCTGAGAATGCCGAAGGCCAGCGCCGGCCACAGGGTCGGTGCCTGCACCCAACCGTTCCCGACCACGGCCAGCAACAACGCGGCGAAGACCACACCGATCACGTAATGCGCGGTCCACCCAAGCGCGCGCTCGCCGGCCACCGGCAGCGAACGACCAATGCCCTCATGGCGCAAGCGCCCACGCCGCAGGTGGCCGAGCCAGCGGCCGACCATCGCAAAATCCAGCGACGGAATGCCGAGCAGCCTGCGCTGCAGCAACGCCCACAGATCCATCAGCGCGGTCGCGCCCACGCCGATCACTACCGCATCGATCACCAATGTCGTCGCCCAGCCACTCATTCCGCCAACCTTCAATTATTTGATTGAATGATGGAGCGATGCTAGCGTGCCCGGCATGAACGCTGCAACCGAGCTGCCGCCGTCCACGCTGGAAGCGCTGGCCGAGATCGCCCGCACCCTGGGCCACCCGCACCGCCTGGCCCTGCTGGAGCACATCGCCCAGGGCGAGCGTGCGGTCGAGCGCCTGGCCGAACTGAGCGGCCTGTCGGTGGCCAATACCTCCCAGCACCTGCAGCAGCTGCGTCGTGCCGGCCTGGTGCAGACACGCCGTGACGGCAAGCGCATCCTCTACCGCAGCGCTGACGGCCCACTGGCCAACCTGCTGGCCGCGCTGCGCGACTATGCCGACCACCAGCGCAGCGAAATGCAGGGCGTCCTCACCGACAGCCTGCAGCGCCGCGATGCACTGGAAGGGCTGACCGTCGAGCAGCTGCTGGAGCAACGCGACAGCGTGGTACTGCTGGACGTGCGGCCGCGCGAGGAATTCGATCTGGGCCACCTGCCCGGCGCGCTGAACATTCCCGCTACGGAACTGCACGCGCGGATGGACGAACTGCCGCGCGCCGTCCACATTGTCGCGTACTGCCGCGGGCCCTACTGCGTGCTGTCCAACGATGCAGTGATGATGCTGCGCGAAGCCGGCCTCAGCGCGCAGCGACTGGCCGCCGGCTATCCCGAATGGAAGGCCGCAGGCCTGCAGGTTGAACTGCCCCGACACTGAGCGAACCGTTTGTCATGGATGATGCGATTTCCCCGTTGATCGATGCTGCCTGGAAGCGCGTGTTCGCCGGCCAGCGCACGTTGCAGCAGGGGCCGCAGCTGCACCTGGCGTGCAGCGATGATGTCGATGAGGGTGAGGACGGCATGCTGTTACAGCCGGTCGCGGGCCCCGCCCGAGCGCTGTTGCGTCCTGCCCTGGCCGCTCGCCTGCAACTGCGTGCGCAACCGCACTGGACACTGGCGCAGCCGCAACAGCGCTTGCAGCAGCTCGGCCAGCATACGCACGGCGCGGATCGTGTCTTCTACTTCCCCACCGCAACACTCGCCGCCCTCGCCGAACACCCTGCCCCACCGCATATCCGCCGCCTCGGCGCGACCGACGCGGCAGCGTTCAGCGCGTTCCAGGCCACGGCCAGCGAGGACGATCTCGATGCCGCTTGGGTCGAGCTGGATCACTGGCAGGTGTTCGGTGCCTTCGACGGCGAGCGCCTGGTCGCTGCGGGAAGCATGTACCCCTGGAGCCTGGATCCAGCCTTCGCCGATATGGGCGTACTGACCCTGCCCGAGGCCCGCGGTCGCGGTCACGCGCGACAGCTGGTACACGCCATGGCCGTGTCCGCGCGGGCGTCCGGGCTGCAGCCGCAATACCGTTGCCAGCTCGACAACACCGCCTCGATCATCACCGCCGGACGCAGCGGCCTGCGCGCGTTCGCCGATTGGGACACCATTCTGGCGGCCGACTGAGGCCGCCGCAGCACAACAAGGAAGCCACATGAAATTGATGGTCATCGGCGCCAGCAGGGGCCTCGGTCGAGCGTTCGTCGAAGGCCTGTGCAGTGCGGGCGACACCGTCATCGGCGTTTCGCGCAGCCGCCCGCACGACCTCGAATGCCCCGAGGGCGTCACCCTGCAGTGGATCGAAGCGGATCTGTCCCAGCCCACCCTTGCTGCCAATCACATCGCAGCGCAGGCGCCGGCCGATCTGGATGTGCTCATCCACAACCTGGGCATCTGGGAAGAGACGGCCTTCAGCGACGGGTACGCCTTCCTCGACGAAAGCGATGCCGCGCTTGCCCAGCTGGTCGACGTCAACATCACCGCCACCCTGGTGCTGCTGCGGCGCCTGCTGCCGAGGGTACTGGGCGCAGCACGTCCACAGCTGGTGCTGACCGGCTCGACCTCGGCGCTGCCGCGCAGCGGCCGCCCGGAAGTGGCGTTCGGCGCATCCAAGTTCGCGCTCAACGGCATCGCCGATGCGCTGCGCGAAGGCTTCCGGGATCGGCGCCTGGCGGTAACCAGCCTGCAGCTGGGCTACCTCAACACCGACGATGCACTGTCAGTGCCGGTAGCGGACGCCGCAGCGCGCGGCGACGGCGAACTGGTGCCGGTCCATGATGTCGTGGCGATGGTACGCACCCTGCTGCAGCTGTCACCGTCCTCCTTCGTGCGCGAACTGGTGCTGCCCGCCATCGCCGACCCGCGCTACTGACCGCAGGGACCTTGGCCTGGCCCTTGGTGGCCGCACAGGCGCCTGTGGTTTACCCTGCTCGTCACTGGCCGTCGGTCACAGGCGGGAACCTGCTATGGATGCGCTTTCACGGGTCTCGGCCCAGGTCCTGGACAGCGCCCTGCCCAGCCTGCCGCTGTACCTGCTGCAGGCCACGGCGGTGATCGGCATGATCGGCGTGCTGCTGATCGCCACCCGTCGCGCCGGGCACGCCATTGAAGGACGGCGCCTGTATGTCGGCGTAGCGCTGGGCCTGATCTACCTGTTCAATTCCTGGTTCGTGGCCCGTTACACCCAGGGTGTGGTCAAGCTGCACCTCGGCTTCGACATCCTGCTGGTCAGTGGCCTGCTCGGTGGCTGGCGCGGCGGCTTGGCCTGCCTGGCCGCCGCCCTGCTCGCCCGCTACCAGTTCGTCGGCACCCAGTTCTTCCTGCCTGCCAGCCTCGAGGCCGTGTTGCAGATGGTGGCCGGCGTCTGGCTGCGCAGGCGCCTGCACCCGCGCATGCTCAACGAACTCTCGCCACGCATGATCCTGCAGGCGTGGTCCGTGCGTATCGGGATGACCGCTCTGGGCCTGGCGCTGGGTGTGGCGATCATTGGGGCCGATCAACTACCGGTGGCCGAACTGGCGATCCAGCGCGTGCTGGCACTGCCGGTCTCGCTGCTGGTACTCGGCGCAGTGTTCGCGCTGGTCTACAACGATGCCCAGATCGATGCGCAGCGCCAGCGCGAACAGGCGTGGCTGCGCATCGATCCGATCAGCGGCCTGCCCAACATGCGTGCGCTCGGTGAACGCCTGCAGCGGTACTGGCGCGACAACGACGGCATCGGCAAGGCCTGCCTGATCGTGGCCGAGATGGGCAACCTGCGCGATCTGCGCCTGCGCTACGGGCCATTGCAGGACAACGGCCTGTGGCAGCGCGATACACCGGCCGACGTCCACCGGTTGCTGCCATCGCTGGCGGTGGACGACGTGGAGGTCTACCAGTTCGGTGATGCCGCGCTGGCGATCCTGGTGCGCGGCATGACCTTGTCCGAACTGCGCATACAACCGCAGATCACCGAGCTGGCCAGCAACCTGGCCGATCGGGTCGGCCGCGATTGGCCTGGCTTCCGGCCACTGTTCCGTTGTGCGGTGGTTGAATTGAAGCCCCCCGTTGATGCCGACGAAGGACATCTTCCGTTCCGCGCGATCACCGTGGCACTGAGCGCGATCGAATCCGGCGTCGTGTTCTTCGACGACCCGATCCAGCGCGACGGCGAGATCGACGCCCTGATCGAATTCGCCCTCGAACGCTGGCTGCAGCAGGGCGACGCACCGCTGTGCTACCAGCCCAAGCATCGCCTGCAGGACCGCCAGCTGGTCGGCGCCGAAGCGCTGCTGCGCATGCGCGATGGCGAAGGCCGGCCGATCGCACCGATGCGGGTGATCTCGCTGCTGCGCCGGCAGGGCCGGCTGGCAGACCTGGAATGGGCCACGCTGCAGTCGGCGGTGCACTTCCTGCAGCACTGCCGGCAGGACGGCGCGGCGCTGACCATCGCAGTCAATGTGTCAGCCGAATCCCTGCGCCTGCCCGACTTCGGCCTGCGCCTGCAGGAACTGCTGCAGCTGCGCGACATCCCCGGCGCGATGCTGCGCCTGGAAATCGTCGAGTGGACCGAAATCGTCGAGCGCGATGTGGTCGATGCCAACATCGCACAGCTGATGGCCGCCGGAGTCACCCTGTCGCTGGATGATTTCGGCGCGGGCTATTCGACCCTGATCCTGCTTTCGCAGCTGGCCATCGCCGAGGTCAAGATCGAGCAGGCGTTGATCGCCACGCTGTCCGACGCCAAGTCGCAGTCGATCGTTCGCTTCATCGTCGAAGTCGCGCACCGCTGCGGCGCGATCGTGGTGGCCGAGGGTACCGAGACCCTGGCCCAGGAACAGAAGCTGCGCGCACTCGGGGTGGATGTCGGCCAGGGCTACCTGTACTCGGCGGCGCTGCCGGCCGACGAGTTCCGTCGCTTCGCCGCCAGCTAGACCGCGTAGAAACCCAGGAACATGGCCACCGCCGATTCGGCGACGCGTGCGCGTTCCTGCGCGGTCAATGGTGGCTGCCCCATCGTCACCTGCGGCCAGAACGCGAAGCTCTTCACCAGCCCATGCAGCTGGTGGCCGGCGAATTCCGGATCAACCTCTCGCAACCGGCCATCGGCGATCGCTGCGCGGATCCACGCACTCTCGCCACTTTCCTTCTCGCCCATGCGGCAGACGATGGCCTGCGCCCGCTCCGGTGAGTGGATGACCTCGGCCATCGCCACCCGTGCCAGGTCGATGAAGTTGGCATCGCTGAGCAGTTCCAGCTTCTGGCCCAGCAACTGCAGCAGCTGCGCCTGCAACGGCTGGTCCGCGCGATACGGCAGTGCGTCGCTGGCCACGCTGCGTTCCCACAGCTCCTCCAGGATCATAGAAAACAGCGCTTCCTTGCTCGGGAAGTGGTTGTAGACGGTGCGCTTGGAGACCCCGGCCACCTCGGCGATGCGGTCCATGCTGGTCGCCTCGTAGCCCGATGCACGGAACTCCTCCACCGCCGCGCGCACGATGGCCTCGCGTTTGCGGTCGGTCAGGCGTTGTGGGGCACGGGGCATGGCGGAGACCGGATAGCTGAACGGACGCCACCATTTTACACCCAGTAGTGTACTTTTGAAAAATGCGAAACTACACTGTGCAGTGTACCCAGCGGACGTCACCCATGAAGCGCCTGCTCCTTGTCCTCCTGCTTGGAATCCTCGCCGTGACCGCCTACACCTTCTGCAAGTCCTGGTCCCTCCCCGACTTCCCCGATTCGCCGCAGTACCGCGACGGCAAGTTCCGCAATGCCCTGCCCCGTCCGGCGATGGGCCTGCGCGACGGTGCGGAGATCTGGTGGACGTTCCTGTTCAACAAGCCCAAGGGCACCGTGCCAGCCCACCCGATTCCGGTGCAGCCGCTGGACCGCGCCTCCCTGGATGCTGCGCCGGATCGCAGCCTGTTCCGGCTTGGGCACTCCACGATCCTGCTGAAGCTGCGTGGCCAGTACTGGCTGACCGACCCGGTGTTCTCCGAGCGCGCCTCACCAGTGCAGTGGATGGGGCCGGCGCGCTTCCACGCACCGCCGATCAGCATCGACGAACTGCCGCCCATCGCCGGCGTGATCCTCTCGCACGACCACTATGACCATCTCGACCATGCCGCGGTAATGCAGCTGGCCGGCAAGACCGCGCGCTTCATCGCACCGCTCGGCGTCGGCGACCAGCTGATTGCATGGGGTGTGGACGCCAGCAAGGTGGAACAGCTGGACTGGTGGCAGTCGACTGAAGCCAGTGGCCTGCGCTTGACCGCGACCCCGGGCCAGCACTTCTCCGGCCGCGGGCTGGGTGACAGCGACCGCAGCCTGTGGGCGTCATGGGTGATCCAGGACGGCGACTTCCGCATCTTCTTCAGCGGCGACACCGGCTACTTCGATGGCTTCAAGGCCATCGGCGAGAAGTACGGACCGTTCGACCTGACCATGATCGAGACCGGCGCCTACGATCCGCGCTGGGCGTTCGTGCACATGCAACCGGAACAGACCCTGCAGGCGCACCTGGACCTGCGCGGAAAGTGGCTGCTGCCGATCCACAACGGCACCTTCGATCTGGCCCTGCACGCATGGCAGCAGCCGTTCGAGCGCATCACGGCATTGGCGGCCGCAAAGAATGTGCCGGTGGCCACGCCGATGATGGGCGAAGCACTGGACATGCAGGCGCCGCAGGCGGGTACGCGATGGTGGGAGACGGTGGAGCTTTAGCGGGGGATGCCGTTTGACCTGCCGGAAGCCATGTAGAGCCGAGCCATGCTCGGCTGCGTCAACCACGGAAGCGGCCTGCGGCGCTGCAGTGCGTCATGTAACCGATTACATCCCTTGCTAGCGTAGCGTTCGCCCGATTCCGGTCGAACCTGCGAGGCTGTCTGTAATGACGTTGCGCGCCGAACGCTCCAAGGTCTCCCGCTCAGCTATCCCATGGCGATCTGCCGCCGCCCTGCTGTTGGCCGCCCTGGCCTCCAGCGCACAGGCACAGACCCTCCCCCCGCGCAACCAATGGCAGGCCAGCAGTTCCTCGCAGCAGGTACCGGCGATGGCGATCGGCCACCTGATCGACGGCGACCCGAAGACCGTGACCGGCGGCGCCTTCAGCCCCGGCCACTGGTTCCAGATCGATCTGGGCGCGCCCACCCTGCTGGCCGGTGCGCGCCTTACCTGGGATGTCTCCAATCCGGAAGGCTATTCACTGCAGACCTCGCTGGACGGCACGCAGTGGCAGACCGCGTACACGATGGCCGATTCGCTGGGCGACGTGGAAACGCTGTACTTCGCGCCGCGGCAGGCACGCTACCTGCGGCTGGCCAGCCCGCAGCGCACCTCCGATTGGGGCGTGTCGATCTTCGAGATGGAGCCACTGGACAGCACGCTCAGCGCACGCATCAGCGGTATCGATGCAACGCAGGCAGCGGCGCTCTGGCAAGGGGGCGGCACCGTCGCGATGCCGGCCGGGGCAAATGGATCCCATACGTTCGAGATCACGCTGCCGCGGGCCCAATCAACGGCTGGCCTGGTCGTCGACTGGGCCGATGGCGCGCGCGGCGCCGCGCGACTGCAGGTGCAGGATGCACAGGGCCGTTGGCAGGACCTCGCACACGATGCACAAGCGGCCAATCATCGACAAAGCTGGCTGGCCGCCACTGCAGCACAACCGTTACGTACATTCCGCCTGAGCGTGGACGGCGCTGCACCGCAGATCGCGCGCCTGCGCCTGCTCGGCCCGAAGGCCGTGATGACGCCGATGAAGCGCTACCAGATCGCTGCCAGCGGCGCGCAGCGTGCGCTGTTCCCGGCGTCGCTGCAGATGCAGCAGACTTATTGGACGGCCGTCGGTGTGCACGCAGGACGACAGAAATCGATCTTCGACGAGTACGGCAATCTTGAAGCCTTCAAGGGCGCGCCGTTGGTGCAGCCGATCTGGCGCAATGCCGATGGCCAAACCGCCGGCGCCGCCGCGCAGGCCATGCAGCATGCCCTGCGCGACGGCTGGAAGCCGATGCCCTCCGCTACGTGGTCACCGCAGCCCGGGCTGGAGTTGCGCAGCGAGGTATTCGCCATCGAGCGCAACGGCCAGCCGGTAACGTTCCTGCGTCATCGCCTGCACAACACCGGAAAAACCCGGATCGACGGCACGCTCAGCCTGGTCGTGCGCCCGATGCAGATGAACCCGCCATGGCAGAACGGCGGGCTGTCGCCGATCCGCGATGTGGCCATCGACAGGCAATCCGTGCGCATCAATGGCCGCACGCTGCTGCAGTCGCTCACGCCAGTGGCTGCGTCCGGCGCGGCGCCGTTCGGCAGGGATGGCGCCACGGAAATCACCGCGGACATCGCTGCCGGCCAACTGCCTTCCGCGCAACAGGCGCATGATGACCAGGGTCTTGCCTCGGCTGCGTTGGACTACCGCGTCTCGTTGGCGCCGGGAACCAGCGATGCCATCGTGGTCGCGTTCCCGTTGGGCACCGCCGCCGCGGATGCCAATGGCGTGCTGCCCGAAGCGCCTGCGTTGGATCTGGCCACGCTTCCCCGCGATGCCAATGCGGCGTTCGATTCACTGGCCACG
This sequence comes from Stenotrophomonas sp. YJH_SMC_123, assembly GCF_059368215.1. Classification (NCBI taxonomy): domain Bacteria; kingdom Pseudomonadati; phylum Pseudomonadota; class Gammaproteobacteria; order Lysobacterales; family Lysobacteraceae; genus Stenotrophomonas; species Stenotrophomonas sp. YJH_SMC_123. The sequence goes on along the minus strand of NZ_JCAFRM010000001.1, from coordinate 901,025 downwards.
CAGGCGTCCGCGGACTGGCAGGCACGGCTGGGCCAGGTCGGCCTGCGCCTGCCCGATCCATCACTGGTGGACATGCTGCGCGCGCAGGCCGCCTACATGCTGATCAACCAGACCGGCCCGGCGATGCAGCCCGGCCCGCGCAACTACAACCGCTCCTTCATCCGCGACGGCATGGCCACATCGGCCGTGCTGCTGCGCATGGGCGAGGCCAAGGTCGCGCGCGACTACCTGGCCTGGTACAGCGAACACGGCGTACATGCCAACGGCCTGGTCTCGCCGATCCTCAATGACGATGGCAGCGTCAACACCGGCTTCGGTTCGGACATCGAGTACGACAGCCAGGGCCAGTACGTGGCGCTGGTCGCCGACGTTGCACGGCTGGATGGCGGACCCGAGTCGGTGCGTGACTACCTGCCGAAGGTGAAGGCCGCGCTGCACTTCCTGCAGGAACTGCGCGAGCGCACGCTGGTGCCCGGATACAAGGCTGACCAGCCTGCCCCGGAACGCTTTGCGGGCATCCTTGCACCATCGATCAGCCATGAGGGCTATCCATCACCCACCCACAGCTACTTGGATGACTATTGGGGCCTGAAGGGGTGGCACGACGGCGCGTGGCTGGCCGAGGCACTGGGCGACCACGAAACCGCCCGTTGGGCGCGCGAGCAGTACAAAGCGCTGTACGACGCATTGCGTGCCTCGATCCGCGCAACGATGGCGTGGAAGGGCATCGACTTCATTCCGTCATCGGCCGATCTTGGCGATGGTGACCCCACCGGCGTGTCGATCGCCCTGGACCCGACCGGCGCGCAGAGCGTGTTGCCGGCAGATGCGTTGCGGACCACCTTCGCCCGCTACCTGGAAGACGTGCGCAAGCGCAGCCAGCCCGGTGCGCTGTATGCCTACACGCCGTACGAGATCCGCAACGTGCTGAGCTATGTGCACCTGGGCCAGCCAGACGTGGCTGACGAGCTGCTGCAGGGCCTGCTTCATGACCGGCGCCCGCTTGAATGGCAGGTGCTGGCCGAAGTAGTGCATTCACGGCTGCGCTTCCCGCGCTACCTCGGCGACATGCCGCATACCTGGATCGGCGCCGAATACGGCCGCACCCTGTTCGGCATGCTGATGCGCGAAGACGATGATGCGCTCTCGCTGCTGCCGGGCACACCGCCCTCGTGGGTGGCGGGGGATGGATTGGCGGTGGAACGCCTGCCGACGGCGTATGGCACGTTGCAGATGCAGGCGCGGCAGCGCGACGGGGTGCTGACGGTGGGGCTTGGCAAAGGGCTGCGCGGCGGAACGGCGGTGAAAGTCTGGTGGCCGGCGCGCACGATGCCGAAGACGGTGCGTGTGGACGGACGCAGCGTTTCCGACTTCGACGCCGAGGGCGTGCGCCTGGCGAAACCGTTCAGAACGCTGGAGGCGCGTTGGTAAAGCAGCCGAGCATGGCTCGGCTCTACAAAAGCGGAGGTCGCGCCGGGCCACGCCCGGTGTCATTGCAACGTCGGCAATCCCGGCGGGTTGGTCTGCGACTGCGGCACGGCTTCCTCGGCCACGTTCCACCGTTTCAGCGCCTGCGCGTAGGTGCCACTGGCGATCTGGGTGTTCAGCGCCTGCGTCACTGCATCAGCCAGGCCGCTGCCCTTGCGCGTGGTCACCGAGATCGCCGCAGCGTTCGGCCAGCCACCGGGGAACAGGCCGACGCGCCGCACCTTACCGTCGCGTGCGGAATAGGCGCCGGTGGCGTTGGGCTCGAACGACACATCGGCGCGGCCGGTGATCACCGCCAGCCGCCCGACCACGGCGTCATCGAAGTACTGGTACTCCACCGGTTTCAATCCCGCCGCGATGTTCTGCTGGTCCCACTGCCGCAGGATCTGGTCCTGGTTGGTGCTGGCACCCACCACCACCTTCAGCCCGGCCACATCGGCCGGCTTCTCGATCTTCTGGATCGGCCCGTCTGCGCGCGTGTAGATGCCCAGCAGGTCGAAACGGTAGCTGGAGAAATCGAACTTCTTCTTGCGCTCTTCGGTAACCGTCACGTTCGACAGCACCGCATCGTACTTGCCTGATTCCAGACCCAGCGGCCAGTCGGCCCAGGCCACCGGCACGATCACCAGCTTCAGGCCCAGCGCATCGGCGATCAGGCGCGCGATGTCGGGCTCGATGCCCACAACGTCCTTGCTGTCGGCCCCGTAGTCGGCCAGCGGCAGCTGCCCTGGATGGGTGGCCACGGTGAAGGACCCGGGCGTGACGAAGCGATACCCCGAGGGGATCAATGCCTGCGCCTCTGGATCGAACGTGCCTTTCAACACCGCCGTGTTCGCACCGGCCAGGCTGGTCGCGGCCACGGCGCCGGCATCCGGTGCCTGCCGCACGCGCGAATAGACAATGCCGGTGATGCCGATGACCAGCACGCCCACGATCAACAGGGTGCTGCGCGAGGGACGACGCGGTGCTGCAGGGCTCATGGTGTTCCTTTCTCGGTTACAGGGTCTTGGCCAGGAAATCGGCGGTGCGCTGCTGGCGCGGGCGTTCGAACAGCACCTCGGGCGTGCCCTGCTCGATCACCCGGCCCTGGTCCATCATCACCACGTGGTCGGCTACGCGGCGGGCGAAGCTCAGCTCATGGGTGACGATCACCAGCGTGGTGCCGGAGCGGGCCAGCTCCTCGATCACGCTCAGCACCTCGGCCACCAGTTCCGGGTCCAGCGCCGACGTCGGTTCGTCGAACAGCAGCACCTTCGGCTGCAGGGCCAGCGCGCGGGCAATCGCGATGCGCTGCTGCTGGCCACCGGACAGCTGGCGCGGGAAGGCATCGGCCTTGTCGGCCAGGCCGACCCGTTCCAGCAGCGTGCGCGCCTGCTGCTCGGCCTGCGCGCGCGGCACGCCACGCACCGCGATCGGTGCCTCGATGATGTTCTCCAGCGCGGTCAGGTGCGGGAACAGGTTGAAGCCCTGGAACACCATGCCCACTTCTGCACGGCGGCGTCGGATCTCGCGCTCGGGCAGCTCGTACAGGGTGTCGCCCTCGCGGCGGTAGCCGATCAGCTGGCCGCCGACAGTCACGTAACCGCCGTCGGCGCGTTCCAGGTGGTTGATCAGCCGCAGCAGCGTGGACTTGCCGGCGCCCGAAGGGCCGATCAGCACGGTCACGCTGCCGGCGCGCAGGTCCAGGTTCACGTCTTCCAGCACCGGCTGGTCGCCAAACACCTTGCCTACGCCATGCAGCGACACCGCCGCGCCCTCGCCCGCTTCAACCTGGGTGGCGATACGCGGGCGGCTTGCTACGTGCGGTGCGGCTTCGCCCTGCACACGCGGGGGCGATGACACCCGCGACACCGAGCGCTCGCGCTGCAGCTGGCCGCGCGCGAAGCGTTGCTCCACGCGCCGCTGCAACAGCGACAGCACGGTAAGGATCACCAGGTACCAGACCGTGGCCACCATCAGCAGCGGCACCACTTCCAGATTGCGGCGGTAGATCACCTGCACGGTGTAGAACAGCTCCGGCAGCGCCAGCACGTAGACCACCGAGGTGCTCTTGGCCAGGCCGATCACATCGTTGAACGCGGCCGGCAGGATCGAACGCATCGCCTGCGGCAGGATGATGCGGCGCACCTGGCGGCCACGCGGCAGGCCAAGTGCCGCTGCCGCCTCGTACTGGCCATGGTCGACCGAGAGGATGCCACCACGGATCACTTCGGCCGAGAACGCGGCCTGATTCAAGGTGAGGCCCAGCACTGCGGCGGTGAACACGCCGATCAGCTGCGTGGTCGGGTACGAGAACAGGCTGATGCCGGTGAACGGCACGCCCAGCTCGATGGTGCTGTACAGGTAGCCCAGGTTGTTCAGCAGCAGCAACAGCACCAGCAGCGGGATCGAACGGAACAGCCATACATAGCCCCACGACACCGCCGACAGCAGCGGCGAGCCGGACACGCGGGCCAACGCCAGCAAGGTGCCCAGCGCGAAACCGAGGCCAGTACCGAGTGCGGTCAGCAGCAGCGTGCGACCCAGGCCTTCCAGCACCGGGCGCGCGAAGAACCACTCGGCGAACGTGCCCCAGCCCCAGCGCGGATTGCCCAGCACCGATTGCAGCCCGATCAGGATCAACGCCAACGCCAGAAGGGTTCCGACCACCTGCAGCGGATGCCGGGCCGGCACGATCTTCAACGCCGGTGCTGGCGCGGGGGGTGCGGCAATGCCATCCAGCGCAGTCGAAGGCGTGCTCATGCGTGGGCTCCGTGCAGCACGGTCTGCGACGGCGAAAGCACTGGCGCCGGCGCACGTAGATGCTTCTCGAACGGCAGATGCGCGATGGTTTCCGGGTCGGCCTGCAGGTCGAACAGCGCGGTATAGCCGTGGCTGAGGTACAGGCCGACGGCTTCAGGCTGGCGGAAGCCGGTGGTCAGGAACACCCGACGGTACCCTTGCCGCGCCGCCTGGTCTTCCAGTTCCTGAAGCACGCGACGCGCGATGCCCTGCCTGCGCAGCCCGGGCAGCGTCCAGATGCGTTTGAATTCGGCGGTGTCCGGATCGCGGTGCGGCATGAAGGCGCCGCCGGAGATCGCCACACCATCGCGCAGCAGCAGCACGAACGCGCCTACCGGCGCCGCGAAGGCCTGCGCCGGATAGCGTTGCAGCTCCTCGCGGGCGCTGCCGCCGATGCGTCGGCGCACGTCGGCGTAACGGCTGTCGTACTCCTGCTCCAGGCCATCGAACAGCGGCCGCGCCAATGGATCATCCACCGAGGTATAGAGGAAGCGTTCGTTGCTGCTCATGCCACGTCCTTCACCAGATAGTCTTCGGCCAGTCGCGCCCATAGGCTGGCGGCCGGTGCGATGGCCGCGTCGTTGAACACATAGCGCGGGCTGTGCAACGGTGCGCTGTCGCCGTTGCCGACGAACACGAAACTCCCGGGCCGTGCCTGCAACAGGAAAGCGAAGTCCTCGCTGGCGGTGCGCGGCGCGAACTCCGGCACCACCTGTTCGTGGCCGAAGCCCTGCACCGCCACGTCGCGGATGTAGGCGGTCTGCTGCGGGTGGTTGATCACGCTGGGGAAGCCACGCGGGAACTCGATTTCGGCGCGTGCCCCGAAAGCGGCAGCGGTCTGCTCGGCAATCCCGGTCACCCGGCGGCGCAGCGTGTCGCGCACCTCGGGCAGGTAGGCGCGCACGGTCAGCTTCAGCTCGACCACGTCCGGAATCACATTGGCGGCCTGCCCACCGTGGATCGAACCGACGGTGACCACGCCCATCTGCCGCGGGTCGACATTGCGCGACACCACACTCTGCAATGCAGTGATGATGTGCGCGGCGACCAGGATCGGGTCCACGCTGCCCTGCGGCTCGGCACCGTGGCCGCCCTTGCCGATCACCTTCAGCCGCGCCCAGTCGACCGACGCCATCGCCGGGCCGTCGACGAAGCCGAAGTGGCCGACCGGTACGCCGGGCCAGTTGTGCAGCCCATAGATCGCATCCACCGGGAAGCGCTCGAACAGGCCGTCGGCAATCATCTTCGATGCACCCGAGCCGGTTTCCTCGGCTGGCTGGAACACCAGCTGCAAGGTGCCGTCGATAGTGCCGTGATGGGCCAGGTAATGCGCGGCGGACAACAGGATGGCGGTGTGACCATCATGGCCGCAGGCATGCATCAGGCCGTCGGTCTGGCTGGCGTAGGCCAGCCCCGAGTCTTCGTGGATCGGCAAGGCATCGATGTCCGCACGCAGCCCCAGCCGACGGCCGCCCTGCCCACGCTGCAATGTGCCGACCACGCCGGTGCCGCCAAGACCGGTGGTCACCTCATAGCCCCACTGCTGCAGCAACTCGGCCACACGGGCGCTGGTGCGGTGCTCCTCGAAGGCCAGCTCCGGGTGGCGGTGCAGGTCATGGCGGATCGCGATGGTGGCCTCGGCGCGTGCCGCGATCTCGGGCAATACGCCCGTCGTTTGGGAATCCCGCCGGGCATGGCCCGGTGCTGCCGCAGTGTCTCCGCGCATTGCCCTACCCCGCCTTCCGCGCCGGCTCGGCATCGGTCGAATGGCGGCTGGCCTTGTACGGCAGGCCCAGATGCTCGCGCAGGGTCTGCCCTTCCAGCTCGCGCTGGTGGTAGCCGCGCGCCTGCAGGATCGGCAGCACCTGGGTCACGAAATCGTCCAGGCCTTCGCGCTGTGCCGCAAAACCGAGGATGAAGCCGTCGCTGGCACCGGCATCGAACCAGCGGATCAGCTCATCGGCCACGTGCTCCGGCGTGCCGATGAAGTTCGGTCGTGGACTCACGGCTTCCAGTGCCACCTGGCGCAGGCTCAGCCCCTTCTCCCGCGCATCCTGCTTGATGCGATCGGTGGTGGAACGGAACGAGTTGCTGCCGATCTCACCCAGCTCCGGGAACGGCGCGTCCGGATCGTACTGGCTGAAATCGTGGTGATCGAAGAAGCGTCCCAGGTACGCCAGTGCATCCTCCAGCGTGGCCAGTGCGGCGATTGCCTGGTACTTGGCTTCGGCCTCTTCGACAGTACGGCCGACGATGGGGCCGATGCCCGGGAAGATCTTCACGTCGTTGCCGCTGCGGCCATGCGCGATCGCCGAGTTCTTCACCTTCTGGGTGAACGCGCGGGTTTCTTCCAGCGACGGCGAATGGGTGAACACCGCATCGGCGTACTTGCCGGCCAGCGCGATGCCATCGTCGGATGAACCGGCCTGGAAGATCACCGGCTGGCCCTGTGGCGAACGCTGGATGTTGAGCGGGCCTTCCACCTGGAAGAAGCGGCCCTTGTGGTCGAGGCGGCGGAACTTTTCCGGCGCGAAGAACGTACCGCTGTCGCGCTCGCGCACGAAGGCATCGTCATCCCAGGAATCCCACAGCCCCTGCACCACCTCCAGGTACTCGTCGGCGATCTGGTAGCGCAGTGCATGCTCGGGATGTGGGCGGCCATAATTGCGACCCGAGCCCTCCAACGGCGACGTCACCACGTTCCAGCCGGCGCGGCCGCCGCTGAGCAGATCCAGCGAGGCGAACTGGCGGGCGACGGTGAATGGGTCGCTGTAGGACGTCGACAGCGTGCCGGCCAGGCCGATCTTCTTCGTGGCCGTGGCCAGCGCCGACAGCAGCGAGATCGGCTCGAAGCGGTTGAGGAAATGCGGGATCGACTTCTCGTTGATGTACAGGCCGTCGGCCACGAAGCCGAAGGCGATGCCATTGTCTTCGGCGGTGCGAGCGATGTCGATGTAGAACTGCAGGTTGACGCTGGCATCGGCCGGGTTGGACGGGTGCTTCCAGGCATGCATGTGGCTGCCGGGGCCCTGCAGCATGATGCCGAACGGAACGTGGCGCGGGGTCGTGCTCATGGGAAACGCTCCTGCAGGTCAGGCCACCGCCGCGCGCGGCGCGGGCGACAGCAGTTCAAGGGATGTCAGGCGTGCGTCGAGGTCGGCCACCGGCGCATCGAGGATGAACTCGCCCACGCCGAAACGCCGGTGCAGCGCATCCAGTTCGCCGCGCACGTGCTGCGCATCACCGGACAGCACGCTGGGGCGCGTTTCCTCGATGCGGAAGTCGGCCACCCCCACCTGGCGCGCGTACTCGGCAGCTGCCTCGGCGCTGGGCAGGTTCACCGCCTGCCCGGGACCGAGGTGCAGCTTGTAGACGCGCAGCGCACCGATATGACGCGAAGCGGCTTCCGCAGTCGGTGCGGCGAATGCCACCGTGGCCAGCAGCGGCGGCTGCGAGGCGACGCTGCGGTAGGCGTCGAACGCGGCCTCGATGTGCTTCGGGTCACCATCGAAGTGCGCGGCGTAGACGAAGCGCCAGCCCAGTTCGGCCGCCTGCTTTGCACTCTGTGGACTTGCGCCGAGCAGGAAACGCTCCGGCGCCTGCTGCGGAAGCGGCCGCGCCAGCGCCTCGCTTTCGGCGCCGGCCAGATAACCCTCCAGGTCGCGCAGTTGCTGGTCGAAATCAGCGAACGGCGGACGCCCGGCTGCCAGCGCGGCAGTCGAGGCCGGCAGGCCGCCGGGGGCCTTGCCCACGCCCAGATCCACGCGCCCCGGCGCCAGCGCCGCCAGCAGGTTGAAGTTCTCCGCCACCTTGTACGGCGCGTAGTGGCGCAGCATCACCCCGCCACTGCCGATGCGGATGCGCCGGGTCTGCGCCAGCACCCAGGCCGCCAGCACTTCCGGTGCAGGGCTGGCCAACGTCGGTGCGGCATGGTGCTCGGCAAACCAGTAGCGGTGATAGCCCAGCTGTTCGGCGCGCTGCGCCAGCTGCAGGCTGTTGCGCAGCGCCTGCTCCGGCGAAGCGCCCTCGGCTACCGGGCTCTTGTCCAGCACGCTGATCTGATAGCTCACGGTCGCGTCCTCGCTCAGGGGTGGGCCACGGGAATGCCGAGCAATCCGTTCAGTGCGGCCAGGATCGGTTCGGCACCGGAGATGTACTGCCGGTCCTGGTGCGCGCCACTGGCCAGGTCGCTGCGTACGCCCTGCGGCAGCACCAGCTTGGGCAACGACTGGTCCTGCTCGCCGATCTCGGCGATCACCTCGCGGCGCGGCCGCGCGAAGCCGATGCGACGTACGTCCAGCTGCGCATCAAGGCCGTCGATGCTCGACAGTGCACCTTCCAGTAACAGGCTGTGCCGGCAGAAGAAGCGCTGGCCGGGAATCTGGCCGTCCTCGAACTCGCGGTCGAGCAGGAACAGGATGGGTTTGCTTGCTGCGTCGAGCTTCACTGGGGGGGTCCTCATCTGGGCCGGCAATGCGATGCCGCTTCGATATCGATGCTAGAGATGCCTGCGGCTGCGGCAGCGACGCCTGGCGACAATCGGCGGTCAGATCCGGCCATGCAGATGCAGCGTGGCCATAAGCAAAGCGCCGCCGGTTATGGCGTCAGGCGATGCGTCGCAGCGGCGCCGCTACCGCCAGCGCCTGCGTCGCCAGGTGGCCGGCCGCACGCTCGGCTGCCAGCGCGATGCGTGCCTGCAAGGCAGCACTGTTGATGTGCTCGCCGTCGAAGTCGGCAGGCGTGGCATACACCCCGATCGGCAGCGTGTGCGCCTGCAGGAAACTGAACAACGGCCGCAACTGGTGGTCGATCACCAGCGCATGGCGCTCGCTGCCACCGGTCGCCGCCAGCAGCACCGGCGTATCCACCAGCGCCTCCAGCCCGACGAAGTCGACCAGGTGCTTGAACAACCCGGGATACGAGCCGCGATAGACCGGCGCGGCCACCACCAGCAGCTCTGCGGCCTCGATGCTCTGCAGCGCCTGCTCCACCTCCGGCCCCGCCTCATCGCGCGACAACGACTGGCCCAGCGAGCGCGCGATCGGCGCCAGCTCCACCAGCTCCACGCTGGCATGCACGCGTTGCTGCAGCGACGCCAGCAGATGCCGCACCAGCAGCAACGTGCGCGATGTCGCCGAACTGGTCGGTGACCCCACCAATGCAACCACCTTCAATGCAGAAGACATGAACTGCTCCTCGATAATGCCGAACTACCTCCGGCCGCACTTCGTCTTTTGTAGAGCCGAGCCATGCTCGGCTGCTTCCCGCCTTTGTAGAGCCGAGCCATGCTCGGCTGCCCCAGATCAGAACCGGTAACTGATCCGCCCATACCAATACGCCCCGACGTTGCCCAACACGTCGCCGTTGTCCCAGGTCGTCTCGATGCTGGCCACATCGGTAGCACTGCGCGCGTACTCCGGCACCTTGCGCGTGCGCTTGTCGAACACATTGTTGATCCCCAGCGCCGCGCTCCAGCCCGCCCCCAGCTCCACGCCGCCGGACAGGTTGGTCACCAGCACCGGCGGCTGTTTGTACTCCACGCCGTTGTTCAGGCGCTTGATCGGGCCGTAGTAGGTGAAATCGACGTTCGAGCGCCAGCGCCCGTTCTGCCAGCCCAGCCCGGCTACCTGGGTGTAGCTGGGCGTGCGGAAGCGCAGCGCGTATTCGCTGCTCTTGGTCAGCAGGTTGATGTTCGGCAGCCCCTGCAGCGCCGCCGGAATGTCGCTCACCTTCTGGATGGTGGTACGGCCGACGTTGGCCGCGTAGCTCCAGCGCAGCTTGCCCCACGCAGTGTCCTGGTTGGCTTCCAGGGTCAGCTCGACACCGCGCGTGCGGGTATTGCCCACATTGGTGAAGTAGCTGGCGTAGAACGCATCACCCGGCAGGATGCTGATGCCGGCCGAACCCAGCAGCGCATCGATGGTGTTCTTCTGCGCCGCGCTCAACACCGTACCGCTGTTGTCGGTGATGCGCGCCGGATCCTGCGCGTTGTAGCCGATCTGGCTGGACTGGCCCAGCTGGCCACGGATGTCGATCTGGTACGCATCCACGGCCAGATGGAATGCAGGGCTCGGGTCCCAGGTCACGCCCAGGCTGTAGTTGGTGGCTTTCTCGGGCTTCAGCGGCGTGGCACCCAGCGCAACCGCCGCCGGTGAAGACACCTGCGCCACCAGCGTGGTCCCGCACGGGCAGCTGCCCGTGGCCTGGTAGAACTGTGCGCCCAGGCTGGGCGCATGGAAGCCGTTGCTGACCGTCGCGCGTACACCCAACGCGTCGGTGAAGTCGAAGCGCGTGGTCAGGCGGCCAGTGGACACGCTGCCGAAGTCGGAATGATCTTCCCAGCGCGCCGCCGCATCCAGATACCAGCGCGAGGTGATGTTGCTGGCCGCGCCCACATAGACCGCCTTGCTGTTGCGCGTCGCCTTCGCCGCATCGGCTGTGGAGTAGCCCACGAACGCCGCGGCACCGAAGCCGGTGTACGACTCCCACTGCCCGGCCCCGCGTTCGTACTGTTCGTGCTGGTACTCGGCGCCTGCGCTCACTTCCAGCGGCGACGCAAAGGCCGCCACCTCGAAGCCACGGCGCAGGTCGAGGTTGGCGATCCCCTGCTGGTAGTCCAGCTTGCCGTCATAGAAGTCAGTGGGCGAACCGGGATACGGCAGCGAGTAGTTCACCGAATTGCGGGTATAGGTGCGCACCGTGCTGCGGTTGCCGGTCAGGCTGGCGTCGTAATCCCAGCCCGCGATCTGCCCCTTCACGCCCGCAGTGCCGGTGTACTGCTTTTCCTTGGTCTCCAGCACCGGCAGGAAGCCATCGGGAAACACGCTCAGCACGCCGGGTGCCTTGTAGGTGGTGAAGATGGTCGCCGGCAGGCGGAAGTTCTGGATCGCCTGCGCGGTGCGGTCACTGGCCGTGGCGTTGGCGTAGAACTGCGCGCTCTCGCCCAGGCCATGGCCTGCATTCACTGCGAAAGCCTTCAACGCGTACGACGGCGAACTGAGGATGGTGTTGGCCTCGGCATCGCGGTTGGCCTCGGCCGGGTTCGGCGATGCACCCGTCGGCAAGCGATTGTTCGGGCGCAGTGCGACCCGGTTGCCGTTGGCATCTACTGCCGGATAGCTCAGGTAGCCATCGATGTAGCGACGGGTGCGGATCGCGTGGTGCTGCCGCGTGTTCTCGCCGGACAGGTTGACGAAGCCATCCTGGCCCCACGGCAGGCCGACATTGGCGCGCACGCTGGTACGCGAACCATCACCATCGATGCTCTGCCCGCTCTCCACCGACACATCGCCACCGTGCGCCTGCGATTTCAGGATCACGTTGACCACGCCGGTGATCGCGTCCGAGCCATAGATGGCCGACGCACCATCGCGCAGCACTTCCACGTGGTCGATGGCCGAGACCGGAATCAACGCCAGGTCGGCCCAGGCGTGGCCCGGAAAGCCACCACCGTTTGCGCCACTCACGTAAGCGCTGGCATTGCGGCGCTTGCCGTTCACCAGCACCAGCGTGTAGCCCGGCGACAGGTTGCGCAGCTGGTAGCCACGGATCAGGCTCTCCTGGTCGCTCTGGTAGCCGCCGATCTGGCTCAGCGACGGCAGGCTGCGCTGCAGCGCTTCCAGCAGGTTGCCCTGCCCGGTCGCGGCGAGGTCCTCTGCAGAGATCACATCGATGGGCGTGGAACTGTTCTTCACCGTGCGCGTGCTGGTGCGTGAGCCGGTGACCACCACCGCATCCAGCGTGGACGCTGCCACGTTGGCTGTCGCGGCGGTGGCAGCAGGATCTGCGTCTGCTTCAGCCGCATGGCTGGGCGAGGCGGCAAGGATGGCTGTGATCAGAACAGCGAGAGTGCTCAGGACAGGGGCGTGGGCGGCAGGCATGGGGGCTCGTGGGGGGGCCGGAAACACGCTTCCATTCAAGGGCCTGTTCACCTGGTGCGACAGGCACGATCGCGTCACCCAGCCGTAACATCCGGCCACCCACATGACCGCTGGTAATGACGTTAGGCGGCGCACACGCACAGGGTCCCCCACGGAGTCGGATCCCTTTCCATAGGAAAGGGCTCTGACCCCACGCACGCCTCCCCACCACGGGGTCAGAGCCCTTCCTGCGGAAGGGATCCGACCCCGGTTCCCATATGCCCGCCCGGCATCACCTCATGCCCGCGCATCACGCAACGCCACGCACCGCCACCCGTAGCATCAAGCCATGCCCAGCCCACCCGCCGATCCCACCGCGCCGCTCGTTGCCATCGTCGCCTGCCACGGCCAGGGGCTGTTCGAGTTCGGCTGCGCGGTTGGCCTGTTCGCGCCGGTGCGGCCGGAACTCGGCGTGGCCTGGTACCGCACCCAGCTGTGCGCGGGCGAACCCGGTGCGCTGCGCATGCTCGGCAATGCGCAGGTGCAGCTTCCCTACGATCTCAGCGCGGTTGATGACGCCGACATCATCGTCATTCCCGGTTGGCGCGAACCCAGCGAGCGCCCACCGCAGGCACTGCTCGATGCACTGATCCGTGCCCACGCACGTGGCGCGCGCATCGCCTCGATCTGCTCCGGTGCCTTCGTGCTGGCCTGGGCCGGGCTGCTCGATGGCCGCCAGGCCACCACCCACTGGCGCCTCACCGAAGCGCTGGCACGCGAGTTCCCACGCATCGATGTGCGCGAGGATGCGCTGTACGTGGATACCGGCAGCATCATCACTTCGGCCGGCTCGGCCACCGGCATGGACATGATGCTGCACATGGTGCGCAAGGATTACGGCGCGCGCGTGGCCAACCTGGTGGCCGAACGGCTGGTCCTGGCACCGTGGCGTGATGCCGGGCGCAGCCAGCGCGTCAGCCGCGCCATTCCCCACGGCGAGCCCACCCGCTTGGCAAAGCTGATGGAATGGATGCGCCGCAACCTGCGCGAGCCCCACTCGCTGGGCAGCCTCGCCGAGCAGGCCGCGCTCAGCCAACGCACGCTGCAGCGGCAGTTCCTGGACGCCACCGGCCTGTCGCCGATCGACTGGCTGATCCGCGAGCGCGTGGCTTTCGCGCGCGAGCTGCTGGAAACCACTGACCGGCCGCTGCAGTGGATTGCAGAACAGGCCGGCTTTGGTTCGCAGGAATCGTTCCGTCGGCACTTCCGCGGTCAGGTCGACGCGAGCCCTACCGAGTACCGCAGCCAGCATCGCGGCGGTCTCGGTGCCGACCGGTTGGTGGGCTGTTGATCCAGTGCGCGGAGCCAATCGCGGCGTGAGCAAAGCCTCACGACGGTCCGGGCTTGCGTGCGTATAGTGACGTGCGTCACAAGAAGCCCCTTCCATGCTCCATGCATTTGCTTACTCCAGCCGCATGTCGGCTGAGCTGTCCAATCAAGCCCTCCACCAGATCGTCTCGCAATCTGCCACGTTCAATCGCCGGGTGGACGTTACCGGTGCGCTGATCGTCGACGGGCAGCGGTTTTTCCAGTACATCGAAGGCCCGCCCGACGCCTTGGAAGCAGTCAAGCGCCGCATCCATGACAGCCGCTCGCATTCTGCCGTCGTGCCGGTACTGGACATGGCCATCAGCGCGCGTGCCGTTCCGTACTGGGCAATGACCCACATCGAGACCGGGCAGATCGTGGTGTCCGGCCTGGTGAATGCGCGCTGGGACGAGTTCGGCCACTCCATTCCGGGCATGGACCAGCTCGTCGGCCTGCTGCGTCCGCATTTTCCACGCGTCGGCACCGTCGGCGCGCCACGCGCAGCCGCCTGATAGACACTGAACCATCGCCTTGCACGCGCACGCCGACGCGGCCGCGCGTTGCGTCCAGGCGTCATCATCCAGATCTCCTTTCCCATCGTCTTCGCCACGCCCATCGCATGCCCGTACCCGCCCACCCTGCAACGGAAACACGCGCATCGCCTGCCGACCTGTTCGAGATCGTCGTCGTGCGTGCAGGTACCGTCCTGTTCGCCATCGACATCCAGGCTGCGGTCGAAATCCGCGGTCCGGAGGCATTCGGCCCTGCAGACCGCAACGGCAGGCCTACCCTGGATGTCCGTGGGCAGCCATTACCCGTCGTCGACCTGCGCCGCATGAGCGGCCAACCGGCATTCGAGGGTGGCAGCCCGGCCATGCTGCTGATCAACGCCGGCACCGCAACCCTGGCGCTGGCCGTGGACGAAGTGCTGGAGATCGAGACGCCGGACGCGAGCGCGAACACCCCCGAGCCTGCAGCGGGCCAATCGTTCTGCTTCTGCAGCCGGCACATTCAACTCGATCCGGCGCGCTCGGCTGCACTGATCGAAACGGCGGCACTGCTGGGCGCACTTGCCGCGCCGGGGTGACCGGCGGCGTCTCAGGATCGTCCTGCAAAGGCACGGTTTCGCAGCCTCCAGCACTGCGCGGCAAAGCCGATCACGAACACCACCAGGCAGGCCAGCAGCGTGTGCAGCACCACCGGGGCCATCGGTGCCGCCGCAATCGGATGCGCTGCCGGCAGGCGGGTCAGCGTTTCGTTGACGCCGGGCACCAACGAGAGCAGGAAGCTGAACGACAGTGCGAAGGTCGACAGGTAACGCGCGGCGCGCCCCAGCCAGCGCAGCCGCGCGGCCAGCACGCCGCCGAATGCCACCAGCAGCACGATCACCCCGAATGCGTGGCCGGGGTTGATCCCGCCCGTGCTGGACACGGTGAACGAGGTGGCCACCGATAGCACCAGCCCCACCAGGTACAGCTTGCCCGCGCGCGTGGCGGGATCGATTGCGCGATGGCGAATGAAGGCATACAGGCCACTCAACACCGGGATCAGGCTGACAGCGGTATGGATCACGCCAAGTGTGGACAGAGGGTGGGACATGGGACATCTCCAGGGACAAAATGAACCTACTAGTAGGTAGGCATTGGACTCAAAAAGAAGGCCCGCGTCGCCGCAGGCCCACCACACATCTCTCAGGACGCCGCGCTCACCCGCGCGATCGCCAACCGCGCCAGTGCCGCGAAGGTCGCCGCATCACCGAAACCGCGCGCGGCCAGCATCGCGCCGTGCACCGATGACATGAACGCCTTGGCCTCATCGGCCGCCGAGCCCTGCAACTGCAGTTGGCCCATCGAAACGCCCTTCTCCAGCGTCACTGCCAGCCAGCCGCTCAGGTCCTCGAAATGGCCGCGCACTTCCTCAGCGATCTCTGCCGGAATCATCGGCGCTTCGGCGGCCAGCATCGCGCAGATGCAGAACGAGGACGTACCCCCTGCAATGCAGCTGGACCAGTACTCCACATAGGCGTTGAGCTCCTGCAGCGGATCGGCCAACTGCCGGTCCAGCAGCGCCAGGCCTTCGCGCGCCTCGGCCCGGTACAGCTCGACCACCGTGCGCACCAGCTCCGCCTTGCTGGGGAAGTGGTGATGGATGCTGGCCTTGCTGATGTTCACCCGCGCCGACACGTCGGCGTAGCTGAAGCCGTTGTAGCCACCGGCTTCCAGCAGCGCACGGGCATGGGCCAGGATTTCCTGGGCCTTGGGCGAGAGCGATTCCTTCATGGTAATAAACCTACTAGTAGGTAGACATCCTGTCAACCCCTCTCTGCTGCACCCGCCAGGCATCATTCCCGGCAGAGCCGGCCGCTGGCAACGTGACCTTCGATTGCCCCTCAATGCGAAGACACGTACACCGCATCGGCTGGCGGAGGTGGCAGCGCGAAACTGCGCCGCATCCGCGCGACCTCGGCCGCCGGCGGCAACGCGAACAGGCGCTTGAACTCACGGTTGAACTGCGATGGGCTGGCATACCCCACCGCCAGCGATGCCGCTTCGGCGGTCATCCCCTGCCGCAGCATCAGCAACCGTGCCTGGTGCAGGCGGGTCGACTTCACGTACTGCATCGGCGACGTGCCGGTAATCGCGCGGAAGTGGTCGTGGAAGGTCGCCACACTCATGCCCGCTTCGGTGGCCAGTTGCCCCACGTCCAGGGTGGTGGCATATCCGGCATGGATCGTCCGCAGCACTCTGCCGATGCTGCCGAAGCGCCCGCGCATGGCCAGCGCCTCGCGCATTGCGCCGCCCTGTGCACCCGTCAGCACGCGGAAGTACACCTCACGCACCAACGCAGGGCCGAGCACGGCAGCCTCCAACGGTTCAGCCAGTGCCTCCAGCAGGCGCAGCACCGTGGCCTGCATCGGCGCCTGCATCGGGCTGGACATCACTGCGCCGGTGTCGCCGGGGTGCCCTCCTGTTCACCCAGTTCGATCAGCAGATCAGCCGCCAGCTGCAGATCCAGGTGCAGGTAGATCGCCAGCAGCGGCGCCTGGGCCGACGCATCGGTTTCCATCGTGAACGGCACCGGCACCGACACTGCCAGGTAGTGCTGGGCGTCGTACTGGTAGACCTGCCCGCCCAGATAGCCACGCTTCACGCCCTGGCAGACGATCACGATGCCGGGGTCGTACAACACCGGCGTGCGCGCCAGTGGCCGGTCCGATCGCAGCAACCGCACCCCCGGCAGGCGCGTGAGCGTATAGCCCTCCTCCACCGCCAGCGTCTTCAGCAGGCCGACCATGCGCGCCTGCACCTGCCGTTGCAGGGAATCGACCACAGGCACAGGCACTCCAGAGGAATAGGCAAGAATGGCCGAATCCTAGGCCTGTGACCCCGGTCGTTCAAGAACTAACGTGCAAGCCCTGCCCACCACGAACGCCCCCTCATGCCCCCTTCCCGCTTTCTCCTCATCACCGGTGTCAGCAGTGGATTCGGCCGCGCCCTTGCCCAGCAGGCCCTGCTGGCCGGCCACCGCGTGGTCGGCACCGTGCGCAACGAAACCGACCGCCAGGTACTCGAAGCGCTCGCTCCCGGCCGCGCATTCGGCCGCCTGCTGGACGTAACCGATACCGCCGCCATCAATGCGCTCGTCGCCGATATCGAAACCAACATCGGAAGCATCGACGTGCTGGTCAACAACGCTGGCTACGGCCACGAAGGCATCCTCGAGGAATCCACGCTCGCCGAGCTGCGGCAGCAATTCGAGGTGAACGTATTCGCTCCAGCCGCGCTGATCAAGGCCGTGCTGCCGCACATGCGCGCCCGGCGCCGCGGCCATATCCTCAACATCACCTCCATGGGCGGTTTCATCACGATGCCGGGCATCGCGTGGTACTGCGGCAGCAAGTTCGCGCTGGAGGGCATCAGTGAAGTGCTTGGCAAGGAAGTCGCGCCGTTTGGTATCCACGTCACGGCCGTCGCGCCGGGTTCCTTCCGCACCGACTGGGCAGGCCGCTCGATGGTGCGGGCACCGCGCAGCATTGACGACTACGACGCATTGTTCGATCCCATCCGCAGCGCGCGTGAGGCGAAGAGTGGCCACCAGCCCGGTGATCCAGTGAAGGCTGCGCAGGCCATGCTGCAGGTCATCGACAGCGACGCTCCTCCCCGCCACTTGCTGCTGGGCAGTGATGCACTGCAGCTGGTGAGGGCAAAGCTGGCATCGATGGCCGGTAGCATCGACGCGTGGGAACAGCTGAGCCGTTCGACCGACGGCGTAGCGTGAGATCTTGAGGCCGCCGATGCCCTCACCGGCGGCCTCCCCCTGCCCGCTCAGTCTTCCTGCACCAGCTTGAACTCGCGCAGCAGGCCACCGATCTGGGTCTTGTCCAGCTTGTTCATCAGCAGATTGCGCAGGAACGCAGGCCCGGGAACATCCAGTTCCTTGCCATCGCGCAGGCGACCGGTGGCGGCCAGCAGCGAGCGCACGTCATACGTGGAATTGAACACCTCCGGCACGCCGCGCTCGATCCCCAGCAGGGTGTACACCGCTTCCATCGGCGTGCGCACCGAATATTCGGTGGTGAAGATGCAGTCGCGCTGCTTCGATTCGGCAAACTGGCCGATGAAGGCGAAGTTCACCGCGCCGTCCGGCACCACGTCCGGGCGGTCACCGGCCTGGCGTGGCATGAAGAACGCCGTGATGTACGGCATCATCACCGGCACCGTCTTCGCACCGGTCGCGGCCAGCGCATCAATCTCTTCCACCGGCACGCCCAGGTGGTACAGCCACTCGCGGGTGATCTCCTCGCCGGTGCACTCCTGCATCGGCTTTTTCACGTAGTCGCCCGGCGTATCCACAAACAGCGAGTACACCCAGACCACGATCTGGTCCTTGGGCTGGTTCTTGAAATGCGGCTGGCGGTTCACCGTCCAGCTCATCAGCCAGCGCGAGTCGCGCACGCTGACGATGCCGCCGGTCACCACCTTGCCACTGAACGGGTCGCGCTTGGCGATCTTCTGGATGTAAGCCGGAATGCGCGCATCCAGCGTCGTCACTGTCGCCGATTCCCACTTGGTCTGCGGGATATGCGCGCCGAACACGTCCGGGCGCCCGAACGCCGCATCCTTCGCGGCGATGCGGCGCCACAGGTCCCAGGCCGGCGCCGGTCCTTCGTTCAAACGCGCCGCGGTGTGGTGATCGCCATTATCCGAGTTTTCGGTCAGCGAACCGATCGTCATGAAAACAAGATCATCGGCGCCCAGATCCACGCCATCGGCTACACCATCACGCATCCAGTGGATACGCGTGGCCTGCTTGCGGCCCGGCTGCAGATCGAAGTCGACGTCGGTCACCTCGGTGCCGTACTGGAACACCACGCCCTGCTCCTGCAACCACTTCACCAGCGGCAGCACCAGCGATTCATACTGGTTGTACCGGGTGAACTTCAACGCCGAGAAATCCGGCAGGCCGCCGATGTGGTGGATGAAGCGATGCAGGTACAGCTTCATCTCCAGCGCCGAATGCCATTCCTCGAACGCGAACATGGTGCGCCAGTACAGCCAGAAGTTGCTGTCCAGGAAGTCGCGGCCCAGCACCTCGTCGATCCGCTTGTTCTCCATCTCCTTCCGGGTGGCCAGGAACAGCGCGATGATGTCCTTCTGGGCCTGCTCGGTCAGCGTGAACAGGCCATCGGTGTGCGCATCTTCGCCGCGATTGATGGTGGCACGCTGCAGCGAATAGTTCGGGTCGTCCTTGTTCAACCAGTAGAACTCGTCCAGCACGCTGGCATCTTCAATCTCCAGCGACGGAATCGAGCGGAACAGGTCCCACAGGCACTCGAAGTGGTCTTCCATCTCGCGGCCGCCGCGGATCACGAAGCCCTTCTCCGGCACCTTCAGGCCATCCAGCGCGCCGCCGGGAATCTGCTGCTGCTCGAGAATGGTGATGCGCTCACCGACCATGCGGCCGTCGCGCACCAGGAACGCGGCGCCGGCCAGCGAGGCCAGGCCCGAGCCCACAAACCAGGCGCGCTTGCCATCCACACCGGCCGGCTTGCGCGGGCGCGCGAAAGCTTCGTAGTTGCCACTGCTGTAATACATGCGTTGCACCTTCCTGGAGGGGGTCATCAGGAACCGGCAGCGGAATGACACAGCCATCCGATGCAGGTCATGCCCCTACTCTAGCGCCGAACCGATGTATCGTTTCCTGCACGCAGGCTGCGACGGAATGACGCAGCCGCGTCAGAGCGTCCTTCCCAGCAGCATGCCTGGCCAGCCGTCCACGTTGAACGGCGCGATGCGCGTATACCCGCAGGATTCATAGAAGCGCACCAGGTCGCCGCTGCCTCCGGCGTAGCAGTCCACACGCAGATGGTCGACACCGGCAGCGCGCGCCTGCTCGTCGGCAAACGCCATCAGGCGGCGGCCGATGCCACGCACGCGCACATCACGCGAGGCCACCAGAACCCGCACATACAGCTCCGGCCCGGTGGGCGCCGGCACATAGGGCATCGACTCGCCCAGTGCAAGGAACGCCCGCACGTCGCCCTGCTCGTTCTGCGCCACCCATGCGCCTGGCAGTGCACACGCCTCGGTGACCTGGGCAATCCGGCGCGGCATCGTCGACCACGGTTCGCTGCCCCATTGCTGCACATTGCCGATCGACACGAACCACTCGATCACCTCGTCAAAGAGCCCCAACACTGCGGGGGCATCGGCCGCGCTGGCGCGGCGGATGTTCAAGGCGTCCTTTCCGGTTTCAGTCATGCGTTCCGCTCCTGTCATACCACGCTCCCCAACCCTGGAAAACAGGGGGAGCGTCGGCCGGTTCAACCAGTCTAGCGCGTGCCCCAGCGTGGCCACCTGTACCGGACCAAAGCAGTCGGAAGTCCATGTGACTTCCAGCGCGCCGCCAGGAATCTGCTGCTGTTCCCAGTGTCGCAGGTGCGTACAGACTCGATGCTTCATCAACCGCGTGGAGCATCCCCTCCGGTAGTGAACCAGCGCTGGAACCCCTCGATCGCATCCGGCATCAGGGCGCGGGCGCGTTCACGCACCAGCACTTCGGCGTCGCGCATCGCGCTGATCGCATCCGGCCGCGCGCACAACGCCATCGCCACATCCGACGCGTCCAGCATCGCCAGGTTCACGCCCACGCCCACCGGCGGCATCAGATGCGCCGCATCGCCGATCAAGGTCACGCCATCGCGCGGGGCCCAGCAAAAATCCGCTGGCAGGCTGTAGATCGGCCGCCGCACGAAGTCCGTGCAGGCCTCCAGCAGGCGCCGAAGGTTCGTGGCCCACCCGGTATAGCAGCCTGTCACCAGCGTCCGTATGCCGTGCTGCGCGATCTGTGCATCAAGCCATTCGGAAGAGCGCTTCAGCGCCGCATACACGCAGAGCCGATCGCGGCTGTTGCGTTGCACGAACAAGGTCTCCTCGCCGCCAAAGCAGAACAGGCTGCCCTGCCCGACCATCGCTGCGATGTCCGCAGCAGGCTGTGCAATCCAACCTTCGAAGAAGGTAATGCCGGTGGGCAGCGGCTGGCACGTACTCAAGTCCGCGCGCACTTTCGACCACGCACCATCGGCACCGATCACGATGTCCGCCTCGCGCTGCACGCCGTTGGCGAATCGCAGGCCGTGGCCGTTCGCCTGTGCAGATACCAGCGCGGTCAGGCTGTGGCCCCACTGCACCGTGTCCGCCGGCAGCGCGTCCAGCAGCAGCTGGCGCAGGTCGCCGCGGTCGATCTCCGGCTTGTCCTTGCTCCCTTCCGGCCCGAACCCGCCGGTGGTGATCTCCCCGGACCACGGATCGCCCATCCGCGCCTCCTGCCCCTCATGCCGTGCGACCGCACGGAAGGCCTCCAGCAGGCCCGCGCGCTGCAGCGCCACCTGCCCGGAATCGTCGTGCAGATCCAGCGTGCCGCCCTGTGTGCGCTGCTGCCCGGATGCTTCGCCCTCGTACACGCTCACGCGGTGACCGCCCCGATGCAGGATGAGCGCAGCGGTGAGGCCAGCGGGGCCTGCGCCGATGACGGCGATGCGGGGAGGGTGCTGCATGGCGCGATCCACGTTAGTTGATACGTCAACCGTATGCCGCAAAGGTTGACATGTCAACCATTGCCCGGCAACGTTCGGCCATGACCTCCCCCAGCATCACACCCGACGAATGGGCCACCTGGCGCGGCTTCCGGCGCATGGCAGAAATCACCTCCGGCCGCATCGTCCAGGACATCACCCGCAGCACCGGGCTCTCAAGGGCCGACTTCATCGTGCTGATGGAGCTGAACCAGTCCAAGGATCGCTGCCGCCGCCAGCGCGAACTGCTGGACTACCTGGAATGGGACAAGACGCGCCTCTCGCACCAGCTGACCCGCATGGCGGGCCGTGGCCTGATCGAACGCGATACCGACAGCGAAAACGTCGTAGTGATCCGCATGACCACAGAAGGGCACGCGCAGCTGCGCGCGGCACGGCCGGTACACGCCGCCGGTGTCCGCCGGTATTTTCTCGACCATCTCTCCGCGGATGATCGTGCCGCACTGCAGCGGATCACCGACAAACTGCATGCCGCCCTTCAGGACGGCGAGAACTGAAGCATCGCCCCGGTAGTGCCGGCCGCTGGCCGGCAACTGCACGCACCCAACGCCACCGGGATGCCGGCACTACCACGCCCGGGCGTTCGTGGCGGGGTTTGACATGCAGGCATTTACCTGCATATAGTCCACTCAAGGGCGGCGCCTGCCGGCCCATCGCGAGGAACCTGCAATGGTGGATATCGCACACAGGGTCGGCATCAAGGCCCCCGCAAGCCAGGTGTACCAGGCGCTGGCCACCCCCGAAGGCGTGGCCGCCTGGTGGGCCGAAGACGCGCACGGCGACCGCGAAGCCGGCGGCACGGTCAAGGTCCGTTTCACCAACAACGGCCAGGAAATCGGCGCCATGGAGATGAAGCTTGAGCAGCTTGTTCGAGGCGAGCTCGTGCTGTGGCGGTTCCTCGCCGGCCCCGCCGAATGGATCGGCACCTACGCGCGCTTCGCGCTGAAGCAGGAAGGCGACTACTGCATCGTGCTGTTCACGCACGAAGGCTGGAAGGAGCGTGTCGAGTTCACCTCCCACTGCAGCACCAAGTGGGCGGTGTTCCTGATGAGCCTGAAGGCACTGCTGGAAACCGGCAAGGGCCAGCCCAACCCACACGACGTCAGGATCGACAACTGGAATTGAAGACCTCCCCATGGCGGTAGACCACCTGCGCGACGCAGACAAGGTGTTCAAGGCACTGGCCGATCCCACGCGCCGGACGCTGCTGGATCTGCTCTGCAAGGACAACGGGCAGACGCTGGGCCAGCTGTGCGAACACCTGGACATGGCCCGGCAATCGGTCACCCAGCACCTGGGCCTGCTGGAAGACGCCAACCTGATCAGCACCGTGCGCCGTGGCCGCGAGAAGCTGCACTTCATCAATCCGGTGCCGCTGCATGAAGTCTATGAGCGCTGGGTACGCAAGTTCGAGCAGCAGCGCCTGAGCCTGCTGCATGACCTGAAACGCGAACTGGAAGGAGAATGACGATGTCCGCAGAGTCAACCCGCTTCATCCACGTGATCTATATCGCGTCCACGCCACAGAAGGTGTTCGAGGCCATCACCCGCCCCGAGATCGCCAGTCGCTACTGGGGTCACGAGAACGTCTCGGACTGGAAACCGGGCTCGCGCTGGCAGCACGTGCGCGCCAACGAAACGCGCTCGGTCGAGCTGGTCGGCGAAGTGGTGGAAAGCACCCCGCCCTCGCGCTTGGTCATCACCTGGGCCGCCGCCTCGCAGGCCGACAACCCGGACGCCTACAGCCGGGTGACCTTCGAGATCGTGCCCTACCAGGACATGGTGCGGCTGACGGTTACCCATGAGGAGCTGGAACCTGGCAGCGGCATGGATACCGGCATCCGCCAGGGCTGGCCGATCGTGCTGTCGAGCCTGAAGTCGCTGCTGGAGACCGGCAAGGGGCTGGATGTGTTTGCGAAGCCGAACTGAGTCGTGCCGCAATCGGCGGCGGAGCGCCACCCGCCGCCAGCGCTCCCTGGCCGGTCAATCGCTCAATCTGCGCGAACGCCCATAACTGCCACGCACATCCTGCTTGATCCAATCGGCCAGCAGGCGCAGGTAGCCGTCGGTGATCCGCGTCGACACGCGGTTGCCCTCGGCATCGGTGCGGAACTCGACCATGCCGTGGTCGGTATCCGGGAACAGGTAGGTGTCGATCGGTTGCCCCGACGCGCGCAGGCGCGACAGGATCGAACGCGTGGCGGCAATCGGCGCGGCGCGGTCCTGCTCGGCCAGCACCCACAGCAACGGCACCTTCAGGCGGCGCAGCGCGGCCTCGGCGTCGTAGTCCCAGATCAGTTCCAGGTTGTCGAATCGCGCGCGACCGATCCGGCGCAGGTCAGCGTCACTCATGCGCAGCATGTCGCCGCTGTACTCGCCGCTGATGTTCTTTGCCCACGGTGCGGCACCGATCTGCGTACGCACCTTCGCCAGCGCCTCGAACCCTTCAGTGAAATGCGTGCGCATCAACTGCGCGGTCGCGTCTGAAAGCTGGCCGACCTGCTTCATCGCCGTTGCATCCAGCTGCATGCGCCGTGCCTCGTCGAACAACTGCTCGCGGTCCTCCTCGATGGGCGACACCACCAGCCCGAAGCCGATCGCCACGAAATCCGCCTGCGAGCGGGTCGCCGCCAGCGGCGCGATCCAGCCGCCCTGGCTGCCACCAAAGTAGCCGGCGCGGCCGAACCGGCCTCTCGCCAGTTCGCGCGCCTTGGCAAGCGCCGCCGCCGCGTCGTCGGCCAGCAGCTCGAAGTTCTGTGTGTACTCGCCTTCCGAATCGCCGGTCCCACGCTTCTGGTAAGCGAAGACCGAAATCCCCTGCGCCACCAGCATGCGCTGGTAGATGGCCGCCGCCGCCATCGTGCGTTCCGAGCCGTGCACCAGCACCACCAGCGGTCGCGTCGGGTCGGCCGGCCCTGCCGGCTCGATCAACTGCCCAACCAGCTTGGTTCCCGCGCTGATGAAAGGTGCATCGGTATCGCGGGTCGGCAGTCGCTGCCAGCGCTGCTTGCCTCCCGCAGACGACCTGAAGCTGACCACATCGTCGCTGCAGCTCACCGGCGCGTTGGCATCACCGGTGGCGCCACGTCGCCCGTCCAGCATCAGATAGCGCTGCCCCGTGGCCGGTGCCGCAGCGGGTGCGCCGAGCACCACGATGTTGCCCTGTCCGTCACCGTAGGCACTGGCCGTGCATAGCTCGGCGGCCGCAGCCGGCAGACCCGAGCACACCAGCACCGCCATCAACAACGAACGACTCCTCCACCCTGCCATGCCCTTCCCCGTTTCGATGAACCTGCGTCGTGCAGGTGCCGGGCGCAGCCTAGCGCGTTCGTTCGCCAGATTCATGCTGCAACCGCTCGCCGTCGCTCCCCTTCCACGGCCATACTGGAAGGACGATACGGACTTCAGAGCGTCATGCACCCACACTTGGAACACATCGGCACCACCCGCATCCTGCGCGTCGACCCGCAGGGCCCGATGCTTGATGCCGGCGCCCTACGCGACCTGGTCGGCGATGCCCTTGGGCACCAGGCCGAGTGGATCGCCGTGCCGGTGCAGCGCCTTTCGGCAGACTTCTTCGAGCTGCGCTCCGGCATGGCCGGGCAATGGCTGCAAATGCTGGTGAACTACCGCCTGCACTTCGCCGTCCTGGGCGATGTCAGCGGCTACCGCGCACAGAGCGAATCGCTGGACGCGTGGATCACCGAATGCAACCGCGGCCGCGACGGCTGCTTCGTGGCCGACTGGGGCGCCCTGCTGCCGCGCCTTTCGGCCCCCGCCAGCGCCGGCTGAACGCCGCCCCCACGCTCACCCTCGCCAAACCTGGTTCCGACTGCACTCCGACGCCGCCCGCCACAGCATCACCCGCGGGCTCCCCAGGCGACGTTCGATGCGCGCTTCAGACGCAGATTCCCTGCGCAGCAAAGTGGCGGCGGTCACCCTCGGTTTCTGGGTGATGAAGATCGCCGCCACCACCCTCGGCGAGACTGCGGGCGATCTGCTGTCGATGACGCTCAACCTGGGCTACGTGGCCAGCTCGGCCATCCTGCTGGCGATCTTCGCCGGCCTGCTGGGCCTGCAACTGTCGGCGCGGCGCTTCCATCCGGTGCTGTTCTGGTCGGTGGTGCTGGCGACCAGCACTGCCGGCACCACCCTGTCCGACCTGATCGACCGCACGCTCGGCCTGGGCTACGCCGCCGGCGCCAGTCTGCTGGCCGGCTGCCTGGCGCTGGTGCTGCTGGCTTGGCAGGTGTCGGAAAAGTCGATCTCGGTCAGCAACATCGCATCGCGCCGCGCCGAAGGCTTCTACTGGACCGCCGTGCTGTTCTCCAACACGCTCGGCACCGCGCTGGGTGATTTCCTCGCCGACGATTCCGGGCTGGGCTTCACCGGCGGCGCACTGCTGATCGGCAGCCTCATCGCGCTTACCGCACTGGCCAGCCGCATCAAGGGCATCAACCGGGTCATCCTGTTCTGGATCGCCTTCGTGCTCACCCGCCCGTTTGGCGCCACCTTCGGCGACCTGCTCACCAAACCGCTGGAAAAGGGCGGCCTGGGCTTCGGCACAGTAGGCTCGTCGCTGGTGCTGTTCACCCTCCTCGCCACGCTGGTGGCACTGCCGATGCTGCAGCGCAAGGCGCAGCCAGCCAGCTAGCGCGCCGTCCAGCCCCCATCCACCGGCAGCGCCGTTCCGGTGATCTGCGCCGCCGCGTCCGAGGCCAGGAACACCACCGTCTCACCCAGCTGATCGGGCGTCACGAACTGCAACGACGGCTGCTTCTCAGCCAGCAGCTCACGCGCGGCGGTCTCCTGATCCGTGCCTTCGCGCTCGGCCAACGCGGTGATCTGCTGCTCGACCAGCGCCGTCCGCACCCAGCCCGGGCAGATCGCATTGGCGGTAATGCCCGTACCCGCATTCTCCAGCGCGGTCACCTTGGTGAACCCCACCACGCCATGCTTGGCCGCCACGTAGGCCGACTTGTTCACCGAGCCCACCAGCCCGTGCACCGACGCAATGTTGATGATGCGGCCGGCGCCCTGCTGCTTCATGTGGTGCAAGGCCGCCGCCGTTGCATGGAACACCGCCGAGAGATTCAGCGCCAGAATCGTATCCCACTTTTCGACCGGGAATTCCTCGATCGACGCGGTGTGCTGGATGCCCGCGTTGTTTACCAGGATGTCGATGCGCCCCATCGTCGCGACGGCGCGATCGATCATCCCGCGCACCGCCTCGCCATGGGAAAGGTCGGCGCCGTCATGCGCCACGCGCACGCCGAACTCGGCTTCCAGTTTGGAACGGATGCGTTCGATTTCCGCCGCATCGCCGAAGCCGTTCAGCACGATGTCCGCGCCTTGCCGGGCCAGCGCGGTCGCAATGCCAAGACCGATACCGCTGGTGGAGCCGGTGACCACCGCAACCTTGCCACTGAACATGGGTGAGCTTCCATCGGGCACAGGCAGCCAGTGTAGCGTCACCGGCTCGCCGCTTTAACTGACACCCTCAAGTCGGCCCACAGCTAGAAGCGGATGCCTGCCCGATCAACGGTCGCCAGCGGGTTGGCCTTCCGCACGGCCTCAAGGAACAGCAGGAAATCCCGATTGAACAGCGTCAGATTGTTGGTAAACGTCACGCACTTTCTGCCCGATGCTTTGCTGAAGCACACCTGCCAGACATAACGTCCGTAGATCTTATCGGAGGTGCGAGTGACTGAGTTGATCTGCGAAAGCGGAACCGCCGTGGGCACCGGCCCACGCCGCAGGTAGAAGGACTCCGCATCAAAGAAGTAGTGCTCCCGATCCTCTTTTCCATCCACCATCACCAAGGTCATGGACCTGCCGGAAATCCGGCGCGGGGCATGCAAATGCAGCCCCGATTTCACGGACGAGCGAGCAGTTGCTGACATCCGCCGAAGGGTGAACCAGAGGATCACCAACGGAAGGGCCGCGAGGACAATGAAACCTACAGTCTTCAAAACAGTTTCCAGCGTGCTAGGCACACAGATCTCCAGGATGAACTTTCAGGCGATACCCAAGTAGATCCACGCCATGCGTGGATGACTCTCCCCCAACGCCTTTTCACTTCCAATGATCCGGCCCCAGGAACGGCAGGCTTAGCACAAACACCGGCACGGCCACAGGGATCAGCGCCGCGCCGAGCACCTTGCCCGCCGCCGAACCCGCACCCGGCTTGTCCTCCCTCTCCGGCAGGATCCGCTGCGCCCGCGCATTGATCGGCTGTGCCAGCTTCCCCTTCTCCGCCAGCGCCGCAGCATCCGGCAACTGCACCCGCTCGCCTTCGCCCTCGAACAGCGCGCTGTAATAGCTGCCGCCCTTCCTTGAAAGATTGCAGGCGCGGTCAAACGCCAGCGCGTAGCGGGTCCGGTCCATCGGCAGGTAGTAGCGCGACCGCTCCTCCACGGCCTTTGCCTCACGCGGGGGGACCTCAATCCGCTCCAGCCTGAACTGTGCGGCCTGCTCTGCCGTTACCTGCTCCGGCCGCAGCAGCAGCGCATAGCTGCCGTGCACCTTGGCCTTGTTGGCCGGGTCGCGCCAATCCTCATGGAAGTACATCTGCGCGCAGGCCACCGCCTCGCGCAGCGGGCTGTCCATCAGCGCCCGGTACTCGCGGAACGGCGCTGCATTGAAGCGCATCGGCTCGTCATAGCGCGGCAACAGGTACAGCTGGCCGTCGTCGGCCACGAACGCACTCGTGATCTCGCGGCTTGAGGCGTGCTCCTCCGGGCCACTGGCACAGCCGGACAGCAGGCCAAGGCACAGGGCGGAGAAGGTGAAGAGGATGGACGTTCGCATGTCGTGTTGGTGGGCTTCCCTGGGAAAACGGCCCCGGCCGGAAGGACGAGGCCAGCCCATCATGGTGCCATGCCGGCCCTGCCCTGCCCTGCCCAATCAAACTGCTGGAGATCGAGCGGGTTCAAGTCGCTGGCGCTGGTCGGCGTGATATATTGAGTGCGCCTGAACATCCATGTTCAGTGACGTTCCTGGATCAGCCTGGAACGAGCGCCACAGGCATATCCCCATTCGGCCTTTCCGTGGCGCTTGGGGATTATCCAATCACCAGCGCGCCAGATTGCTCCTTGGTTGGCGAAATGAACCAGTGGCTGGGGCCATGCGTCTTGGCCAACGGCCAGAGCAGCCACTCGGCATGCCTTTGAAGAATCGCCGCGATATATACCGCGTTTCAAGCGTGCCGGTTGCGGTTTCAACCGCCCGGAGTCGCCGTGAGGCGATGCCCATCTCAGTTTCAATTCTGGTTGGTGGCGCCCATATTGTTTTGTTACGGCGCGGTGCACCGTCCCGCTGCAGCAGCGCCTGATGGACTCAAAAGTCACTCTGGCGTTCCGCATTGGCGGGGTTGCAGGCCATCACTCTTTCGCTCTGGACCGACGCCGGCAGCATCGCGATTGCTGCCATATCTGTCGCGATCGCCAAACACTTTGCCCCGCTCCTGGGGAACGGATGAAGATGAAAGCCCACTCTTGAGAGGAGAGCGCGTAAATGAACGCTGATGATGTGAAGTCAATACCGATGATGGACCCGCTCGCGAACTGGCACACCGGTGGATCGAGTGCATCCCGACGCACCATCTACGTAGATCTTGATGGCGTGATGGCCGACTTCGACGCGGCATTTCCCGCTCTGTTTGGCCTGGACCACCGCGTGCTTGCCGACGATGAAATGTGGGGGCACATCAACAACCACCCGTCATTTTTCCGCGACCTTCCGCCGATGCACGGTGCAGTAGAGTTCTTCCACAGCATCCACCACTTGAACCCGGTGATTCTCACGGCCTGCCCGAAATCGAACTATCCACTCGCTGCCATGCAGAAGCGGCAGTGGGTCCGCGAACACCTGTCAGCAACCTGCCTGGTCTTGCCTGTGCTCGGCGGCAGGCACAAGCCTCTTTTCATGCACCAGCCAGGCGATGTTCTGATCGACGATTTCGAAGCGAACTGTGATGCCTGGACAGCAGCGGGCGGCGTGGCAATCAGGCACGCCGGCGATTGGGCTGCGACGCGTCACGCGCTTTCCCAGATTGAAGATCTGTCAGGGGCAGCGCTCGCGAAGGGCTGATGCCCGCTCTGCCGACCACGCTGGCACTTCCACAGACAGGCCGAGGCGCTGGCCCCTCGGCCCACAAGGCCGGCACCCTGCTTCGTAGCCCCCTTACTTCAACCGCTCCACCAACCGCTGCCCCACCTCCAGCGCAGAAGCCGGGTTCTGCCCGGTAATCAGCTCGCGGTCCACCACCACATGTCCGGTCCACGGCGTAGTGTTGCTGCTGAACCGCGCACCCGCCCGCTCCAACGCGGTCTGCGGGTAGAACTTCATCTCACCGCCGCCCAGCAGCGGCTTGGCCTGCTCCTCTTCCTGGTTGCTGATCACCGTCATCTGGTAGCCGCTGTAGATCCACTTCGGGGTAGCCGGCATCGCACCCGCTTCCAGCTTCGCCACGAAACCCGCCGCATCCGGCAGCGTGGACAGCAGTGCGATCGGCCCATGGCAGACCAGCGCGGTGGTCTTGTTGCGCTGGTGGAAGTCGGCCAGCAGCCGGCCCAGCGCCGGGCTCTTCAGCAGGTCCTGCATCGGCGCGTGGCCACCGGGAATATAGACCGCATCGAAACGCGCGTAGCCTTGCTGCTCAATGCGCGCCAGGCTGACCACCGGCGAGGCCGTCGGCGAGGTCAGCGCCAGCTTCTCCAGCAGGTCCTTGTGTAGTCTCAGCTGCGCGGCATCGTTGCCGAAGTACGCCGGCGTCACCGAGGACGCATCCACCGTCGGCGCCCGCCCCTGCGGCGTGGCGAAGGTCACCTCGTGGCCCGCGTCCAGCAGCAGCTTTACCGGCTGCATCAGCTCGTTGAGATAGAAGCCGGTGGACAGCACCTTGCCGTCCTTCAGGTCCAGGTGGTTTTCGTCGGACAGCACCACCAGCACGTTGGCGGCATGCGCGCCGCTGGCGGCCAGGGTCAGGGCCAGCGCTGCGGCCAGCCGGGTCATCAGGTTCATGGGGACTCCTATCGGGCAATGGCCGCCACTTTATTCATCGCCCCAGCGGCGATAAATTGGCCCCACTGCAAAACATCTGTTCTCCGGAGAGCCAAATGAGCCGCAAGTTCGACTACCTCGGCGATGTGGAGGTGTTCCTGGCGGTGGTCGAGCACGGCTCGTTCACGGCCGGCGCCGTGGCGCTGTCCACCACGCCCTCGGTGCTGAGCCGCGCGGTCACCCGCCTGGAAGCGCGGCTGGGCCGGCAGCTGCTGCAGCGGACCACCCGCCGCGTGGGCCTGACCGACGCCGGGCGGCTCTATCTGGAACAGGTGCGCACCGCCTTCGGCCTGCTGGACGACGCCGAGCGCGACGTACTGGGCCAGGACGGTGCGCTGGCCGGCCGCGTGCGCCTGAGCGTGCCCACCACCTATGGCCACTACCGGCTGCCGCCCGTGCTGGCGCGCTTTGCGCAGCAATTCCCGCAGGTGCAGGTGGAACTGAACATCACCAACCGCAACGTGGACCTGGTGGCCGAAGGCTTCGACCTGGCCATCCGCCTGGGCCAGCTGCCGGACAGCGGGCTGGTGGCGCGCAAGCTGGAAGACGCCCCACTGCTGCTGGTGGCCGCGCCGGACTACCTGCAGCGCCGCGGCACGCCGCAGACGCTGGACGACCTGCAGCAGCACCTGTGCCTGCCCTTCGTGATGCCGCGCACCGGGCGGTTGGCGCCGTGGATCTTCCGCGACGGCGGGCGCGACGTGGACTGGCTGCCGCGTTCGTCCATCGAGACCTCCGACGATGTGCTGGGCGTGGTGTCGCTGGCCGAACAGGGCATCGGCATCTGCCAGAGCTATGCGTTCATCGTGCGGGAGCGATTGCAGCGTGGGCAGCTGGTGGAGGTGCTGCCGCAGCTGCGGGGGAGATCGCGGCCGTTCTCGGTGATCTATGCACCGCATCGGCGGCAGTCGGCCGCGGCGCGGGCGATGATTGAGTTGCTGGTAGGGAATGCGGGGCCTGCTGAGGATGGCGCTGGCTGAGGCCGCGAGGTTCGCTGGCGATGTCGGGTTTGAACCGCTTTTTGGGGCGTGTGGCTGATCACGCGCCGTTGCCACTCGGTGCGGATTAAGAACTGTTGCAAAGAAGGCTGTCGCGCTATTCGCTTGTGGCGTGGGCGATTGCGCCAGTTTGATTCGCCATCAGCAGAGCAGCTGCGCGAATGCGTCTGCTGGCGTCGCGTGCTGCACGAATGGTGCGTGCAACAATAGTTCTTCGCTCTCGGATTCCGCGATTCCTTCGCGAATTTCTATTGGCATTCGAAGCGGCGGCGTAAACACCATGGCGCGCCACCGACAAAGGGTGGTCGGGTCTGCAAACCCGAAGAAAGCGATGTCTGTAGTTTGCGCTTGCCCGTCGGCACCGTCCTTAACCGGTGCTGGCGGGCAATCCGTCGGCCTGTATGGCGGGCGGTGCGTGGGGGCCCTCGGGCCCGCCGGTCTTATGACGTCGCTTCTTCCGGTTTGCAGCCACGCATCGTCCGCCACCCTTCGCGGTGGCGCTGTTAAGCACAGCCACGGAAGCCGACGCCATGAACGAATCCGACACCTTTTCCTCGTACACCGTTGTTGAGCCCATCAACGACGACACCCCCCTGCCCGACCTGAACTCCCTGCTCGGCATCCTCAAGCGCATTCGCGCGGGTGAGGGAGCCGACGGGCTGCCCTGGCCGGAGAACGATGTGTCACCCGGCCGCCGTGTGAGCCTGGCGAAGAGCGAGCGCGCGATGGTGGGGGCGCTTACGGTGCTGGAGGTGCTGCACGCGGCGGATCGCTGCCGAGTGGCAGCGGAGCCGGAGCGGCATTTGGATGAGGGGGTGGTGGATGGGCTATTTCTGGCTTGCCGGGGGTTGGTTGAGTGGGCTTGTCGGGAGGTTAGGCCGGAGTGATCCACCAGATCCTCGCTAGATCACATGGGCGCCTATCGGTGCCCTGATTCTTTAAACATGCGTCTACTTTGACCACGCGTCTGACAGTGATTCCGCCTGCTTAAGCACCAGTTCGATCGCGGCATCCTCACCTACCGGTGGGTACTTCCATTTCTTCAGGGTACGTCGCACCAGAATCCGCAACTTAGCGCGGACGCTTTCACGCACCTGCCAATCCACCGTGGTGCTATGGCGCAGCTTCTCCGTGATCTCGATTGCAATGCTCTTTAGAGTGTCGTCACCCAACTCCCGAACCGCACCTTCGTTGTTGGCTAAGGCATCATAGAAGGCTATCTCATCCTGACTCAGCCCCAATACCGCCTCGCGGTCTAGGGCCGCCTGGAAGTCCTTGGCCATCTGGATCAACTCCTCGATGACCTGCGCCGTCTCTACCGCCCGGTTGTGGTACTTGCGCAAGGTTTCCAGCAGCCGGTCGCCGTACTTCTTCTCCTGCACCACGTTGTTGCGCGCCCGCGCCTTGATCTCGTCGCGCAAAAGCTTCTCCAGCAGTTCCACCGCCAGATTGCGGCTCTTCAGCTGCCGCACGTCTTCTAGGAACTCGTCTGAAAGCAGGCCGATGTTGGGCTTGTCCAGGCCCGCCAGCGCAAAGATGTCTGCCACCCCGTCCGCCACGATGGCGTTGTCCAGAATCTGCTTGAGCGCGCTGTTCTTGTCCGCGTCGGAACGCTTGCGATCCACCGTGGTGAACTTGACGATGGCAGCCTTGACGGCAGCGAAGAAGGCAATTTCCGTGCGCAGGGTGCCAGCATCGTCCAACGTGCTGCACAGGGAAAACGCCTTGCTCACCGCCAGCATGGCATCCAGGAAGCGCTGCTTGCCGTCCTTCAGACCCAGGATATGGTTGGCCACTGGCACCAATAGTTGCAGCGCATCCGTTTCGAACTCGCTGTAATCAAAGCCGTGCATCAACCCGCGCACGATGTCCAGCTTCTCCAGCAACACAGCCAGGGCCTCCGCCGCGCTGTGCGCAGGATCGCCCTTGCCCTTGGATTCGGTGTAGGTCTTGAGCGCCGCTTTCAGCTCGTTGGCAATGCCGATGTAATCTACGACCAATCCACCGGGCTTGTTGCGGAACACCCGGTTGACGCGGGCGATGGCCTGCATCAGGTTGTGGCCCTTCATGGGCTTGTCCACATACATGGTGTGACAGCAGGGCGCGTCGAAGCCAGTCAGCCACATGTCGCGTACAATCACCAGTTTCAACGGGTCTGCCGGGTCTTTGAAGCGCTTTTCCAGGCGTTTCTTCACCTGCTGGCTGTACAGATGTGGCTGCAGCAAGGGCTTGTCCGCTGCCGACCCGGTCATCACTACCTTGATGACGCCCCTCTCCGGGTCGGCATCGTGCCAGTCGGGGCGCAGGGCCGCGATAGCATCGTACAGCTCCACGCAAATGTCGCGGCTCATGCACACGATCATCGCCTTTCCTTCCAGCGTGGCCGTGCGCGTCTCAAAGTGCTGCACCAAGTCGGCAGCAACCTGTTCCAGACGCGATCGCGCACCAACCAGCTTGGTCAGCGCCGCCCAATCGCTCTTGGTCTTCTCGCGGGCAGTGATGTCTTCCTCGTCCTCGATGACCTCATCTACCTGGGCATTGAGTGCGTCGATCTCGGCCTGGTTCACGTCCAGCTTAGCTAGACGGCTTTCGTAAAAGATTGGGACCGTGGCGCCATCGTCTACCGCGTCCTGAATGTCGTAGATGCTGACGTAGTCGCCGAACACTGCCCGAGTGTCTTTGTCTTCCAGGGCGATGGGCGTGCCGGTAAAGCCGATGAAGGTGGCATTGGCCAGCGCGTCGCGCATGTGCTTGGCATAGCCGAACACGTATTTGCCGGTCTTGGTATCCAGCCGTCCCTTCATGCCATACTGGCTGCGGTGTGCCTCGTCGGAGATCACAACAATATTGCTGCGATCCGACAGCAACGGGTGAAGTGCCTCATCGTCCAGCAGGGCGAACTTCTGGACCGTGGTGAAGATGATGCCGCCGGCCTCACGCGAAGCCAGCATCTCGCGCAGCTCCTCGCGGCTGCCGGCCTGCTCCGGCGCCTGCCTAAGGAGGTCCTCGGCGGCGCAGAAAGTTCCGAAAAGCTGACCGTCGAGATCGTTGCGGTCGGTCACCACCACCAGCGTTGGATTCTTCATCTCTGGCTGCTGCAACAGCTTGCCCGCGTAGCAGGCCATGGTGATGCTCTTGCCCGAGCCTTGCGTATGCCACACCACACCGGCCTTGCGGCTGCCGGGCTGTACTTCCTTTCCATAGGTGGCACGCGGCTCCTGCACTTCCAGAAGACCCTTGTTCGGGTTGCTGGCGGCGATCACCGTGGCTTTCACCGCCTCGCGCACGGCATGGAACTGGTGGTAGCCCGCAATCTTCTTGATGATCTGATCGGCATCCTGCTCGAACAGCACGAAGTGGCGGACATAATCCAGGAATAGTGCAGGCTCAAAGAAGCCACGCACCATGGTTTCCAGTTCAAACTCCAGCAGCGGCCGGTTGTCCTCATTGGCAATCGCCCGCCAGGGCTGCATGCGCTCCTGGTTGGCCGTCAACGAACCCAGGCGCGCCGTGAAGCCGTCGCTGACCACCACCGCCACGTTGGTGTTAAAGAGGTCGCCGATCTCTTCCTTGTAGGTCTGGATCTGATTGAAGGCATCCCAGATGTCGGTCTGCTCGTTGGCCGGGTTCTTCAGCTCGATCACCGCCAGCGGCAGGCCGTTGACGAAAGCCACCAGATCGGGGCGGCGCGGCTGTTTGGTACCGGTTACGGTGAACTGGCTAACCAACAGGAAATCGTTGTTGCGTGGCTCGGCAAAGTCGATCAGGTTGACCAGATCGGTGCGCTTTTCGTCGCCTTCGGAGAACTCGACGGGGACGCCGGACAGCAGCAGCCGATGCACGCGGCGGTTACGGGCGATCAGCAGGGGCTCGCTAACCGTCAGAAGTTCGTGCGCCGCCTGCTCCAGCGCCGCGGCGGGAACATGGGGGTTGATGCGGGATAGCGCCGCCAGCAGGCGTTCACGCAGCACCACTTGGCGGTAGTCGGCGCGTGCGGGCTGCTCGCCATCTGGAGCGAGATCGGGGCCGGCTTCAAAACGCCAGCCGATTGCTTGAAACCACTCCAAACATAATTCTTCGAGCCGCTGTTCATTTACCATGGGAAAACCTATGTTTAAGTGACTCATTCAAATGCTACTTGCCGGCGCGACACAGCAATCGCAAGCCTCAAAATTTGCTCCAACAAACCGTGATCGCGGCTTCCATCGTCAGAAACAGATACTGAATACCATATAGGCCGAATTTTCAGCTGTAGTAACCGAGCCTCTTTCTGAGCGCGCTCTTGCGGTGTAGCCGGCTCATTGAGCAGGGCGAAGTGATCAGGTATTTCGAATGCAGCCTCGTCAACGACTGATTTGAACAATTCAAGAGTTTTGTCTTGCTCCAAACTACAACCAAGGAACAACAAGGAATGGCTTATGAAAATCTGTCGCAGTGCCCGCGGCAACTGATTTTGGAATGAAAGAGGCTCGCCGTAGGCAATCCGGTATTGCTCTTGTGTAAAGACATATGTGTTGTCCTGACGCGCATCGCCATGCAGCTTTAAGATGCATCGCTCACCGCGCAGCAAACGCTGAACGAAAGCATTCCCAGGCTGCATTCCATACATATACCCATCTAGCGCCTGACCACGTTGTTGGAAAAGATCTTCGATCATTGAGTCGAAGTTGGTCGTGACGATGCAACCTTGTGCCAATTCGGGCAATAGAAGGACTGGCCCTGCAATCGCTCCTGCACGTTGGCGGAACTCCGTCTTGATGAAGTGCTTTACCTGATCTGCTGCTGCGTCGTATAGTAATTGTGCAGCTTGCAGGTATTCGAATTGCGCCATCAAAGGCTCAACATCCTGCTTCTCTACGCCATTAAGCTTTTGCGCTATTTTGCGTAATGCCTCACCCCACATAGGATAGCCGCACGCTTTGGATATCCCGGCCCCGACAAAGGGGGCGATTCGTCCTAAACGAACAGCATCTACCAGATCGAGAAACACAGCTACTTGATCAGACTGCTTGATGAACTGGCTTGCTTCTTCATGTTGACTGACTTGACACCGACCTTCCCAATGGTCTAATTCATCGAGATAGGCATCGCGATCTGCCCAGTACAGTATCTCACTGATCGGATAGGCGTACAGATTCTCGGGGTCTTTCAAGCTCCTGAATGCAAGAGGATCCGCTTCGTCCAGCACGGCGTTAAAACCCCCGTTGGATGAGTACGCCGCCTGCAAAGCCTCCTCGACCTTGTCGACGATTAGTTTGTTTTCGCGGAGCTTCTTGATGTCCATCAGGCAGCTCCGGTGGTACTAGAAAGTTTACTCACATCACTGACAGACAGCTCGCCAGAGAGGAGCTTGGGGAGGAGAATGCCGCGCAGCTCGGTGAGTTTCACAGATTCACGATCGTTTACCGAAATTTCATTATTTAGCGGCGAAATCAGATTATCAAACGCCTTCAATACATTCTCGCGCGGCGTCAGAACAGGCAACTCAGAAAGTTTCGCTCTTGATAGTTCGGTCTGGCCCGTAGAGCCATCCCCCATCGCTTCGATATCAGGATGCTTCCAGATGATGTATTGGCCCAGATATGAGGCATTGAGCTGGTGGCTCGCTCGAACAACTGTAACGTGAGAGTCCACAATTGTTAATTCATTCAAACAAAGCACTTGCGCAACTCGACCCAACGTGCCGACGCCAGTTGAGTTAACGAGCACATCTCCCAATTCGAGTGCTCGACCATCAATTTTCCTTTGAGTTGGATCGTGCCGCCGCCCTTTCGACTCATCCACCCTGAAATCACGAATGCACTTTTGATTGAGAACAAGAACGCCACCATTCTCCAGATACTTCGGAGAAATCCCTCTATTCAGATAATCTGTGACGCTACCAAGTGCGCTTGTTGCCCACCCCTTCGGAATCTCCCCCAACTCCGACTCTTGCATTGAATCGGGAAACAGGGCGGCGGTTGCGGCGAGTTGGTCCTGCTGCTCGCGGGGTATCTGGTCGAGTTCGGCGTCGGACTTGCCGCTAATGGTACGCATGGCGGCGCGCAGCGGGTCTTGGCCTTGTTCGATGGCGGTGATCTTGGCCTTTACCGGGTCGAAATCGACAAACCAGGACTTGAAGATGGCTTGCGCCATGGCTTCGAGGGTTTGGTTGATGCGGCGATTGAGATCAATCTTCGAATCAAGCGCGCCCAGAATCCTAGCGATCGCCTTTTGTACAGGCAGCGCAGGAATCCTCACCTTTGCTGAGTGAAGGTGATTTCTGTTAATCCCCGGAACGGCCCCCTTATCTGAGTAAGCCTGAAAATCCAGAGTTCTTAGAAAATAACTAATGAAGCGAGGATCGCTCCCTTTGAAGTCGCGAACATAGAGCGTCGTGTTTAGCGGCCAAAAATCGCCATCAATATAATAGACTTCACCTATCGTTCCATATCGCCCCGTCACAACGCCAGGACCCTTGACCATTGCTTCTGAATGGAAATCTGATATGCCAGATGATGAAACTATAGGAACAGCCCCTACAGATCGCTTTCCTTTTGGAAGGTCGTAACCACGCTTCAACTCAATCACATCACCCAGATTGAACTCTTTCCAACTATCATCAGACTGCATAGCCCAATCCTTCCAGATTTTTCCTGATTGCCGCCTCCAACTTGGAGCTTTCCACAAACTGCTCCGCCAGTTGCGCCGTCAGCCGCTGCATCTTGTCGGCAAAGGGCTCGCTGTCTTCTTCCTGCTCCGCTGTGCCCACGTACCGTCCCGGCGTCAGCACATGCTCATGCTTGCGGATTTCGTCTAGCTTGGCAGAATGGCAAAATCCCGGGACATCTTCATACTCCTCGCCCTGCTGCCAGGCATGGAAGGTATCGGCTATTTTCTGAGTGTCGTCAGGCGTCAAGTCGCGCAGCACGCGATCCTTCATGTAGCCCAACTGGCGGGCGTCGATGAACAGGAACTCACCGCGCCGGTCGCGCTTCTTCTTGTCCAGCGCAAAGCCGTTCTGCTTGTCGCGGGTCAGGAACCAGATACAAGCCGGAATCTGGGTGTTGGTGAACAACTGGCCGGGCAGCGCGACCATGCATTCCACGTAGTCGTCCTCGACCAACCGCTTGCGGATTTCGCCCTCGTTGTTGGTGTTGGAACTCATAGAGCCGTTGGCCAGCAGCAGCGCCATGCTGCCGGTGGGAGCCAGGTGCCAGAGCATGTGCTGCAACCAGGCGAAGTTGGCGTTGCCCTGCGGCGGCGTACCGGCGATCCAGCGCGGATCGGCGGCCAGCTTTTCGTTCCACCATTCCTTCATGTTGAAGGGCGGGTTGGCCATGACGAAATCGGCGCGCAGGTCCGGGTGCAGGTCGTTTGACAGGGTATCGGCCGGGCCAGTGCCGAAGTTGAAGTCGATGCCACGGATGGCCATATTCATCGCGGCCAATCGCCAAGTGGTAGGGTTGCTCTCCTGCCCGTAGACACTGATCTGCCCGCTCTTGCCGTTGGCTGCCTTGCCGCCGTGCTGCTCGATGAACTCCTCGCTTTGCACGAAGAAACCACCGGAGCCCATGGCCGGGTCGTAAACGCGGCCTTTGAACGGCTGGAGCATTTCCACGATCAGGGTGACGATGCTCTTTGGAGTGTAGTACTGGCCGCCCTTCTTGCCTTCGGCCAGGGCGAACTGGCCGAGGAAGTATTCGTAGACGTGGCCGAGGATGTCCTTGGATTTTAGGTCCAGCGGCTGGCCCTTGTACTCCTTGGCGCTGAAGTCGGTACCCGAGAAGTGGCTGATCAGCCCGGCCAGCTTGCTGGAATCGAGCTGCACGCGGGCGAAGTCTTTGTTGAGCACGTTCTTCAGGCGGGCGTTCTCGCGTTCGACAGCCTCCATGGCGTTGTCGATCAGCCAGCCGACCGAGCGCATTTCCTCCGGCTCGTCCTTGCCCGGCTTGTTCCACGGTAGCGCCGCTTTGGGCGGCAGTTGCGCGCAATCGCGCAGGGTTTGCCAACGCGCTTCCACCGGGACCCAGAACACGTTCTTCTCGGTGTAGTAGTCACGTACTTCCAGCTCGACGGCGATGTTTTCTTCGTACTCCTGGGTGTCTGCTCCGCCGTACTCGTCCGGATCCATGTAGTAGTCATGATCCGGGTTGGTGAACTGTTCGCGCAATTCGCGCTGCCGTTCCTCGAAAGTATCGGAGACGTACTTGAGGAAGATCAGCCCGAGCACGACGTGCTTGTATACGGCGGCATCGAGGTTGGAGCGCAGCTTGTCGGCGGCAGTCCAGAGCTTCTTTTCCAGGTCGTTGAAGAATTGTTGTTCTATGGGTTTCATGCTTTTGTCCCGTGTTGCGTCATGTCTGTCTTCCTTGCTAGTTTCACTGGCTTCTCGCTTGGTAGCCGCTTATGGCTCGGCGATCGATTTGCGCAAGGATAAAACGTTCTCGTTCAAGGCGGCCGGGCCTTCACCCAGAGATACCGCTTAGGGCGTTGGAAGATACTGCCGTGCCGAACCAGCGCTTCAAGCAGACCCCGATTGAGAGAGTCACGGTCAATGGCAACGGATCTTTCGATGCGTTGTTCGATCTTCTGTTCTATGGGAATTACCTATCCTTTCTCCGGTGTCAGGCGGGCCAGTACAGCCGCTTTAGCGGAATAATTCGTTTGGTCTCGGCGTCGGTAGCGTCGTAGTGCTCAATCAGCGCGCGAACCACATGTTCCAGCGTCCACATGGCCAGCGGAATGGAGGCGCGATCTGCTTCGTACTGTGCGTCCTTGGTGAAGCCACTAGTACTTACGTAGAGCCCGCGATCATCCTTATGCCGACCACCAAGGAAGCTGCGAACTTCCTGACTCCCCATCTGCCCCTTACGATGCTTAACCTCTACGACAATGCGCGGATGTTCGAAGCCAAACCCATCCGGCGAGGCAACAATGTCTTTGCCTCGGTCTGAACCGGGCGGAGAGACCTGGGTCTTGTAGCCCATGGCGCGCAAGATACCGGCCACCAACTGCTGCATATCGTCCCAATCAAGTTCGTTCACACGATCTTTGATTCGCTCCACCGCCTGAGAGTCGATGTCAGCCAAGGGGTCTGTCACGACCTCCTCAGCCTCATCATCAGCTATCGGGGCCGGCTGCCCCTGAAGAGCGGCGAGAACTTCGGCAGCAGCAACTCGCGGCACCTCGAACAACGTCAAGGTGGAACCAAGACTATTCTTTGTACCGGTGCCCAAACGATCGCGCGGCAATTCCTGCGCGCGCCAGTCAACATCTCGGGCTAAAGGCAAGCCCTGCTCTGCCCAATCGGCATGATGCGTAGCGGGACCAGCAATCCTACCGATCGAGTAAATGCGGTTTGAAGGAGAATAGGTAACAACCCAATCGCCATCTCGAATGTCGTTGACGAAGCGCCACACCTGAGAAGCGCCTGACACTACCGTACCATGCTTGGCCTGGGGCTCAGCTGCCTGATAGAGGGCGATCAGCTGTTTTCGACCAACGCCAGGTTTGGCGTGAGCAGCGAGCTGATTCCAACCCACAGCAACGACACCGCGCTCTCGAAAAGCGTCATACAAGTTGCCGCCATCGCCGCGAACCATCCACATCCGTTCCATCGCGCCTCCTCCCATTCTCGAAGCCATTAATCCAGCCCGCCCCAAAACTCGGCTGTCAGCACGACGGGCTTGATACTTCGCAAGCTGTGGCTCTACGAGTCAGGACCTTGGCGAAGTGGTTACCCGCGAGATTGTATCAGCGCTCAACGGTCGTCAACGCCCCAGCTAGGCCCGCCCATTAAACTCAACTGATAGGCTCGCCCCTCCCCTAGAACGACAAGGGCGCCTCTCGGCGCCCTCGTTCTTTCAACTCACTCCCACTCAATAGTAGCCGGCGGCTTCCCCGAGATGTCATAAACAACCCGCGACACCCCCCGCAACTCATTGATGATCCGGTTGCTCACCGTCCCCAGGAACTCATACGGCAGATGCGCCCAATGCGCGGTCATGAAATCAATCGTCTCCACGGCCCGCAGCGCAATCACCCACTCATAAGCGCGCGCATCACCCACCACGCCCACCGACTTCACCGGCAGGAACACGGCAAACGCTTGGCTGGTCTTGTCGTACAGATCCGCCTTGCGCAGCTCATCAATGAAGATGGCATCGGCCTTGGCCAGCAGCTCGGCGTATTCGCGCTTCACTTCGCCCAGGATACGCACGCCCAGGCCCGGGCCCGGGAACGGATGGCGGTAGACCATGGTGCGCGGCAGGCCCAGCTCAACGCCCAGGCGGCGCACTTCGTCCTTGAACAGCTCGCGCAGCGGTTCCACCAGGCCCAGCTTCATGTGCTCCGGCAGGCCGCCCACGTTGTGGTGGCTCTTGATCACATGCGCCTTGCCGGTCTTGCTGCCGGCCGACTCGATCACGTCCGGGTAGATGGTGCCCTGCGCCAGCCACTTGGCGTTCTTCAGCTTGTTCGACTCTTCGTCGAAGATCTCAACGAACAGGTTGCCGATGATCTTGCGCTTGGCTTCCGGGTCGCTCACGCCTTCCAGCGCGGCGAAGTAACGGTCGGCGGCATTCACGCGCACAACCTTTACGCCCATGTGCTCGGCGAACATCGCCATCACCTGGTCGCCTTCCTGCCAGCGCAGCAGGCCGGTATCCACGAACACGCAGGTCAGCTTCTCGCCGATGGCCTTGTGCAGCAGCGCAGCCACCACGGACGAGTCAACGCCACCGGACAGGCCCAGGATCACTTCGTCATCGCCCACCTGCTCACGCACGCGGGCAATCTGGTCGTCGATGATGTTGGCGGCGGTCCACAGGGTCTGGCAGCCGCACACGTCCACCACGAAGCGGCGCAGCAGCGCCTGGCCCTGCAGGGTGTGGGTCACTTCCGGGTGGAACTGCACGCCGTACCAGCGCTTTTCTTCGTTGGCCATGGCGGCCACCGGAATGCGGTCGGTGGTGGCGGTGATGGTGAAGCCCGGCGGCGCAACGGAGACGTGGTCGCCGTGGCTCATCCAGACATTCAGCTTCGGCTCGCCGCCGTGGTCACTCAGGCCCTTGAACAGTGCATCGGGGTTGATCACGTTCACTTCGGCGTGGCCGAACTCGCGCTGGTCAGCGGCTTCGGTGGCACCGCCCAACTGCGCGGCCAGGGTCTGCATGCCGTAGCAGATGCCGAAGATCGGCAGGCCGCTGTCGAACACTTCCTGCGGCGCGGCCGGGGCGCCCGGCAGCGTGGTCGATTCCGGGCCACCGGACAGGATGATGCCCTTGGCGCCAAACGCGGCGATCTCGGCCGGATTGTGGTCCCAGGCCCAGATTTCGCAGTAGACGCCCAGTTCGCGGATGCGGCGGGCGATCAGCTGCGTGTACTGCGCGCCGAAATCGAGGATGAGGATCTTGTCGTTATGGATGTTGGTCATGGTGCCGTTCCAGTGGTGTTTTTCGCAGCGCCCGGCGCTTCAAGGCTCTGCGTCAGCGTGGCGATGAACGCCTCGCGTTGTTGAATATGTGAGGGGTCTTCCTCATCCCAGCGCAGCATCAGCAGGCCGTGCGGTGCGTTGGGGTTGGCGCGGTCGGCGCGCGGCAGCTCGGCGATTTCCTGCACCTCGGTGCCGGGCACGATGCGCCGTTGAAAGGCGTGCATCGGGTAACCAGATGCTTTCGCAGTACCCCAATCGGCCATCGCTGCGCTCATCCGCTTCGGCTCCAACGGCCCCAGCACCGAATCGGTCACCGGATCTTCCGGGCCAGCCCACAGCTCGGTAATGCATTGCAAGGTGACCTGCAGCGGGCGCTCGCCGGTGCCTTTCAACAGCCAGCGCTGTTCGCCAGCGGCCTGCACCTGCCAGCCCTTCGGCAGCGAGAATGCGTTCTGGCAGGCCTGTACGTCCTGCAATTGCGAAACCGCCGCGCCCGGAGACCCGGAGCGCGGCGGCGGTTCGGACAACGAACAGCCTGCCATCAGCAGGCTGCCCGTGATCGCAAGAGCAGTTCGCAAGCGCATCAGGCGCGGTAGTTCGGCGGCTCTTTGGTGATCGTCACGTCGTGGACGTGGCTCTCACGCTGGCCGGCGCCGCTGATCTTCACGAACTTGGGCTTGCTGCGCATCTCGTCGATGGTGGCGCAGCCCACGTAGCCCATGGTGGCGCGCAGGCCGCCCATCAGCTGGTGGATGATGCCGCCCACCGGGCCGCGGTACGGCACGCGGCCTTCGATGCCTTCCGGCACCAGCTTGTCGGCGGTGGCGGCGTCCTGGAAGTAGCGGTCCTTCGACCCCTTCTCCATGGCAGCCAGCGAACCCATGCCGCGGTAGCTCTTGTACGAACGACCCTGGTACAGCTCGGTCTCGCCCGGCGATTCCTCGGTACCGGCCAGCAGGCCACCGACCATGATGGTCGAGGCACCGGCGGCCAGCGCCTTGCCGATGTCGCCCGAGTAGCGGATGCCACCGTCGGCGATCAGCGGGATGCGGTCCTGCAGCGCTTCGGCCACCAGATCGATCGCGGTGACCTGCGGCACGCCGACGCCGGCGACGACGCGGGTGGTGCAGATCGAGCCCGGGCCGATGCCGACCTTCACTGCGTCCGCGCCGCTGTCCAGCAGCGCCAGTGCGGCTTCGCCGGTGCAGATGTTGCCACCGATGACCTGCACGTTCGGGAAGTTCTTCTTGACCCAGCTGACGCGGTCCAGCACGCCCTGCGAGTGGCCGTGCGCGGTATCGACCACGATCACGTCCACGCCGGCGGCGACCAGCGCTTCCACGCGGCGATCGGTATCGCCACCCACGCCGACGGCAGCGCCGACCAGCAGGCGGGTCGACAGATCCTTGGCAGCGTTGGGGAAGTCGGTGTTCTTCTGGATGTCCTTGACGGTGATCAGGCCACGCAGTTCGAACGAATCATTGACCACCAGCACCTTTTCGATGCGGTTGCGGTGCAGCAGCTGCAGCACTTCGTCAGACGCGGCGCCTTCCTTGACCGTGATCAGGCGATCCTTCTTGGTCATGATGTGGCGGACCGGATCGTCCAGCTCGGTCTCGAAGCGCATGTCGCGGTGGGTCACGATGCCGGCCAGCTGGCCGTCGCTGCCCACCACCGGCACGCCGGATATGTTGTGCGCCTGGGTCAGGGCCAGCACGTCGCGGATGGTGGTTTCCGGGCCGACGGTGATCGGGTCGCGGATGACACCGGCCTCGAACTTCTTGAC
The DNA here is from genome assembly GCF_059368215.1 of Stenotrophomonas sp. YJH_SMC_123. Taxonomy (NCBI): domain Bacteria; kingdom Pseudomonadati; phylum Pseudomonadota; class Gammaproteobacteria; order Lysobacterales; family Lysobacteraceae; genus Stenotrophomonas; species Stenotrophomonas sp. YJH_SMC_123. The sequence goes on along the minus strand of NZ_JCAFRM010000001.1, from coordinate 856,171 downwards.
CTTGGCCACTTCCGCGGCCTGCTGTTCCAGGCTGAGATTCTTGTGGATGATGCCCATGCCGCCGAGCTGGGCCATGGCGATGGCCAGGCGGGCTTCGGTGACGGTGTCCATCGCGGCGGACAGGATCGGAAGCTTCAGCTTCAGGTCTCGGGTCAACCGCGTTTCGAGGTTGACGTCCTTGGGCAGGATGGTCGAGTGGGCGGGGACGAGCGAGACGTCGTCGTAAGTGAGTGCTTCAGCCTGGATGCGCAGCATCGGCATACCCGAGATGTGGGGAAGCGCGACATTTTACCCTGTTTTCGCGCCGCGTGGCAGGGGGTAGATGCGACGCAGTGTCGCGCCGGCGGCGATTGGTTCAGGGCGACGAACCGGGGCCACGCGCCGCCTGGGAACCCCCACGGAACCGCCTTTGGTAGGTGCCAACCTTGGTTGGCACGATCCGTCCGGCACCGGCACCCCAGATGGGCCGATGGCCCCGATGGATGTGTGCCAACCAAGGTTGGCACCTACCAGGAGCAGGCCAACGGTTGCCCCCACCCCAAAAGGTCAGCTCAGCGCTTCCGCCGCTTCCAGGGTGTTCTGCATCAACGTGGCCACGGTCATCGGGCCCACGCCACCCGGCACCGGGGTGATCCAGCTCGCCCGCTGGGCAGCCGCCTCAAACCCGACATCGCCCACCAGGCGGCCGTCATCCAAGCGGTTGATGCCGACGTCGATCACCACCGCGCCCGGCTTCACCCACTCGCCCGGCACGATGCCGGGGCGGCCTACCGCCACCACCAGGATGTCCGCGTTGCGCACGGCCTGTTCCAGCACGTCCTTGGGGGTGAACTTGTGGCAGCTGGTCACGGTGCAGCCGGCAATCAGCAGCTCCAGGCCCATCGGCCGGCCCACATGGTTGCTCACGCCCACGATGGTGGCGTTGCGGCCGCGCACCGGCTGGTCGGTGTGGCCCAGCAGCGTGGTGATGCCGCGCGGGGTGCACGGGCGCAGGCCGAACTCGCGCAGGGCCAGGTGGCCGACGTTTTCCGGGTGGAAGCCGTCCACGTCCTTGCGCGGGTCGATGCGCTGGATCAGCCGGCGCGCATCGGGGATGCCCGGCAGGGGCAGCTGGATCAGGATGCCGTTGATCTTCGGATCGGCGTTGAGCTGGTCGATCAGGTCGAGCAGCTCGGCCTCGGTGGTACCGGCCGGCAGGTCGTAGTCATGTGCTTCGATGCCGACCTTCTCGGCGGCGCGGCGCTTGTTGCGCACGTACACGGTCGAGGCCGGGTCGCCCCCCACCAGCACTACGGCCAGGCCCGGGCGGCTGCCACCGGCGGCAACGCGGGCATCGACGCGCACCTTCAGGCTATCGAGCAGGTCCTCGGCGATGCGGCGGCCATCAAGGATGCGGGCAGGATGCTGGGGGGCGGAATCGGTCATCGGGAGCAGGCGTGGGGCGGCGGGGACGCTATTGTCCCTGATTCAGGCCCCCTCGCCCACCGCAGGATGGGGTCCTGACGGGGTCGGATCCCTTTGCCACGGGCAAAGGGCTCTGACCCCAGCACGACGTAGCGGGTCAGAGCCCTTTCCGCTGGAAAGGGATCCGACCCGCAAACGTTATTCTTCCTCTTCCGGCACGTCCTGCGGGTTCAACGTCTTGCTCGCCCGCTTCGGCGCGGTGAACGGCGTCGGCGTCGGCACGCCCTGGCCTGAATTGCCGAACACCATCTTGGCGCCGGCATTCAAGCCACCACCGGCAATCTCCAGCTCGAACCGCTCGGCATCGCGGCGCCGGATCTGCTCGGCAATCTCCACCGCGTCGTCTTCATCCGCACCCAGTTCCACCAGCGCGGCCTGGCCGAACAACACCGCCGATTCAAACGTCTCGCGGATCTGGAAATCGACACCGGCATGGATCAGCCGCAGCGAATGCTCGCGGTCGAACGAGCGCACCATCAGCTTGGCCTGCGGGAACTCGTGCGACACCAGTTCGACGATGCGGTCGGCGGCCTCGGCCTTGTCCACGCACACCGCAATCGCACGCGCGGTGGCCGCGCCCGAGGCATGAAGCACGTCCAGTCGCGTACCGTCGCCGTAGTAGATCTTGAAACCGAAGCGCGCGGCGCTCTGGATCATCTCCACGTCGTTGTCGATGATGGTCACGTCCACGTCGCGCGCCAGCAGCGACTGGCTGGCGACCTGGCCGAAGCGGCCGAAGCCGATCAGCAGCACACTACCGGACAGGCCCTCGGCCTCGTCCACGCCGTCCATGTTCACCGTCGGCTTCGGCGCGATGCGCTTGTAGACCAGCACCACCAGCGGGGTCAGCGCCATCGACAGCACCACCACGGCGGTGAAGTTGGCATTGATCTCCAGGTTGATCACGCCGGCTGAGGCAGCAGCGGAGAACAGCACGAAGGCGAACTCGCCGCCCTGCGCCATCAGCACGCCCCGGTCCAGCGCCTGCGCGTGGTCGCTGCCCATGATGCGCGCGACCACGTAGATGCACAGCGCCTTGGCCACCATCAGCGCTAGCACCAGGCCGAGGATCAGCTGCCAGTTGCCAGCCACCACGCCCAGGTCCAGCGCCATGCCCACGCTGAGGAAGAACAGGCCCAGCAGGATGCCGCGGAACGGTTCGATGTCCGCCTCGATCTGGTGGCGGAAGGTCGACTCGCTCAGAAGCACGCCCGCGAGGAACGCGCCCATCGCCATCGACAGGCCGGACAGCTGCATCAGCAGCGCCGCGCCCAGCACCACCAGCAGCGCGGCGGCGGTCATCACCTCGCGCGCCTTCGATTCGGCCAGCACGCGGAACAGCGGATTGAGCAGGAAGCGGCCGACCAGCACCAGGCCGACGATGGCGCCGACGCCGATCGCTACCGACAGCCAGCGTGAGCCTTCGCCGTCGGCGCTGCCCGCGCTCGGACCCATCCAGGCCACCAGCGCCAGCAACGGCACGATCAGCAGGTCCTCGAACAGCAGGATGGAGACGATCTTCTGCCCCGACGGCAGCGCGATGTCACCGCGCTCGGCCAGCAACTGCATCACCACTGCGGTGGAGGTCAGCACAAAGCCGGTGGCACCGATGAAAGCCACCTGCCACGGCAACCCGAACAGCTTGGCGATGCTGGTCAGCACCAGCGCACAGGTGACGATCTGCAGCGTGCCCAGCCCGAAGATTTCCTTGCGCAGGCTCCACAGGTGCGAGGGCCGCATTTCCAGGCCGATCACGAACAGGAACATCACCACGCCGAGCTCGGCGGTATGCAGGATCGCCTGCGGGTCGGAGAACCAGCCCAGCCCGAACGGTCCGATCGCCAGGCCAGCGGCGAAGTAGCCCAGTACCGAGCCCAGGCCGGCCCGACGGAACAAAGGCACCATCACCACCGCCGCGCCCAACAGGGCGACGACCTTGACCAGCTCGCTGGTCGCTGCTTCTACCGCCATGCGGTGTGTTCCCCAAGATCCAGAATCGCGTTCAACAATAGAGCAATGCCGATGACGGCAATAGCACGCATGTTGCGCCGGATTGTCTTGGAAGTAGAACGATGCCAGGAGAAACCCCGCGCATCGTCCCGAAACCATGCACGTGACTGTAGAGCCGAGCCCACGCTCGGCTGCTTCTGCTATGTGCGAAAAGCAGCCGAGCACGGGCTCGGCTCTACAGTAGATCCACGCCATGCGCGGATGACGCCCCGGCCAGCCTCACCCACCCCGGCAGAACGCGGCGTAATCGATATATCCCGGGAACGGCACGCCCGGCGCGCACACCGCGCAATGCGGGTCCGGCCGGATGCCGGATCCCGAACCCATGCACCCGCTTCGGTAGGTGCCAACCTTGGTTGGCACGAAAACGCCGACTAAGGTCGGATCTACCAAGGCATTCGCCGGCCAGCCTCACCCACCCCGGCAGAACGCGGCGTAATCGATATACCCCGGGAACGGCACGCCCGGTGCGCACACCGCGCAATGCGGGTCCGGCCGGATGCCGGATCCCGAGCCCATGCACCCGCTTCGGTAGGTGCCAACCTTGGTTGGCACGAAAACGCCGACCAAGGTCGGCATCTACCAAGGCATTCGCCGGCCAGCCTCACCCACCCCGGCAGAACGCGGCGTAATCGATATATCCCGGGAACGGCACGCCCGGCGCGCACACCGGGCACTGCGGGTCCGGCCGGATGCCGGTCTCGCGGAAGCGCATGCCCAGCGCGTCGAAGCGCAGCAGTCGGCCGACCAGCGGCTCGCCGATGCCCAGCAGCAGCTTCAGCACTTCGGTGGCCTGCAGCACACCAGCCAATCCCGGCAGCACACCCAGCACACCGGCCTCGGAGCAGTTCGGCGCGAACTCCGGCGGCGGTGGCTCCGGGAACAGGCAGCGGTAGCACGGCGCCACGCCGCGCTGGCGGCCAGCGTCAAACACGCTTACCTGGCCGTCAAAGCGCTCGATGGCGGCATACACCAGCGGCGTGGCGTGCTTGATGCAGGCGTCGTTGAGCAGGTAGCGCAGCGGGAAGTTGTCCGACCCATCCAGCACCACGTCCACGCCCTCCAGCAGCGCATCCACGTTCTCGGACGTGACCCGCTCAGGCACCGCCTCGACGTCGATCGACGGGTTCAACGCCAGCAGCCGCTCGCGCGCCGAATCGACCTTGAACTGGCCGACGCTGGCTTCGGTATGCACGATCTGGCGGTGCAGGTTGCTGCGCTCCACGCGGTCGTGGTCGGCGAAGCGCAGGTGCCCTACCCCGGCGGCGGCCAGGTAGAACCCAGCCGGTGCGCCCAGCCCACCCGCGCCCAGCACCAGCACGCGCGACTGCTGCAGCCGGCGCTGCCCGGCCTCGCCCACCTGCGGCAGCAGCAGGTGGCGCGAATAGCGATCAAAGAAGTCACGGTCGGCAGCACTGGCCAGCGGCTGCACTAGCGGCAGCGACTGCTCGCGCCAGGCCACGGTGCCGCCCGTCACGGAAGCCACGTGGGTGTAGCCGGCCTCCAGCAGGAACTGCGCGGCATCGGCCGAGCGCTTGCCGCTCTGGCAGATCAGCAGGATCTCCTGGTCATGCCGCGGCAGATGCGCGGCCGGGTCGGCCTGCAGCTCGCCCTTGGCCACGCCGCGCGCGCCCTCGGCCATCCCGCCGGCCCGTTCGTGCGCTTCGCGCACATCGATCAGCACCGCGCCATGGGCCAGGCGCTCGCGTGCCTGCGCGGGGGAAAGCTCTTGGATGCTCATGGCGGCATTATCGCGCACGTGGCGGCAGGCCGCCTTGACCAGCATCTGTAGAGCCGAGCCTATGCTCGGCTCTACGGGTCCACCGCAGGCCTGCGGTAGCGCCCGCCCTGCCCCCGGGTCAGATCCCTTTTCCGGAGGAAATGGGATCTGACCCCATTCTCCGCAACGAAAAAGGCGGCCCTGCGGCCGCCTTCTCGTGAATCACTTGCCCTTGACGTGCTTCATCAAGCGCCGCTTGGCCTTGACCTGCCGCTCGGTGAGGACGTTCTTCTTGCCCTCGTACGGGTTGGTACCCTCGCGGAAGATGAAGCTCACCGGCGTGCCGATCAGCTTGAAGCGCTTGCGGAAGAAGTTCTCCAGGTAGCGCTTGTACGACTCCTGCAGTTCCTTCAGGCGCGTGCCGTGCACGATGAAGGTCGGCGGGTTGGAACCGGCCGGGTGCACGTAGCGCAGCTTGGAGACATGGCCGCGGATGGTCGGCGGCGGATTGGTCTCGTAGGCCACTTCCAGCGCCTTGTTCACTTCGCTGGTGGTGAAGGTCTTGTTCGCCGATTCGTGCGCGCGGTGCACCGCGCGGAACAGCTCACGCAGGCCCGAACCATGCTTGGCCGAGATGCGCACCGACTCTGCCCACGGCACGAAGCCCAGCTTCAGCGACAGCATGGTTTCAGCCTGCTCGCGCTGGTACTCGGTCAGGCCATCCCACTTGTTGATGGCGATCACCAGCGCGCGGCCGGCATCGAGCACGGCACCGAGCACGGTGGCGTCCTGGTCGGTCACGCCTTCGGTGGCGTCGAGCATCAGCACGGCCACCTGGCACTGCTCGATCGACTGCATGGTCTTGACCACCGAGAACTTCTCGACGACCTCGTCCACGCGCGACCGACGGCGCAGGCCGGCGGTATCGATCAGGCGGTACTCGCGGCCGTCACGCTCCAGGTCCACCGCGATCGAGTCGCGGGTGGTGCCCGGCACGTCGGAGGCGATCATGCGCTCCTCGCCGAGGATGCGATTGACCAAGGTCGACTTGCCCACGTTCGGGCGGCCGACGAAGGCGATGCGGATGCGGTTCGGATCGTTGTCCAGCTCTTCGCCGCTGCCTTCTTCCGGCAGGCGCTGGATCACTTCGTCCAGCAGGTCGTCCAGGCCCTGGCGATGCGCGGCCGACACGGTCAGCATCTCGCCGAAGCCGTAGCGGGCGAACTCCGAACGCACGGTGTCCTCGTCTGTGCCGTCGATCTTGTTGATCAGCAGCAGCGTCGGGCGCGACAGCTTGCGCAGCCAGGCCAGGATCTCGTCGTCCATCGCCGAGGTACCCTCACGGGCGTCGACCACGAACAGGATCAGGTCGGCTTCCGCCGCAGCGGCGCGGGCCTGGCGGGTGGTAGCCCCTGCCAGACCCTCTTCCTCTTCCGCGATACCGCCGGTGTCGACGACGAGGAAATGATTGTCCTCGTCCAGCCGGCAGACACCGTAGTTGCGGTCGCGGGTGACGCCGGGCTGGTCATGGACCAGCGCGTCACGGGTGCGGGTAAGCGCATTGAAAATAGTCGACTTGCCGACATTCGGCCGTCCAACCAGGGCGACCAAAGGCAGCATCGCGATTACTCCAATTTTTAATTTGCCAACCGGAAGGCGGTCAGCTTGCCATCAACGTTCTGCACCAGCAGCACCCCGTCTGCGACGACCGGCTGGGCCAGCAGGGCGTCGCCGCCACTTTTTGCCCGTGCCGCCATCGCACCATCGGACGCCTGCAACCAGTGCACGTATCCCTTGTAGTCGCCGACCACCACGTAGTCGCCGTGCAGCGCCGGGCCGGTCAGCGAACGACGGGCCAGCGCGGTCTGCGACCACATGGCCGCGCCGCTGGCCTTGTCCAGGCCGAACACGCCGCCCTTGTTGTCGGTGACGAACACGTTGCCCGACGACACCGCCACGCCACCGGCACCGCCATGGTCGCGCGCCCACAGCGGGCGACCGGTCGGGCCTTCGATGGCCATGGTCTGGTTCTTGAAGCTGCTCACGTAGAGGGTGTTGCCCTCCAGCACCGGAGCGCCGTCGACGTCGGCCATGCGCTCCAGCTCGGTGCGGCCTTCGCCGTTGCCGAGGTTCTGTTCCCACAGCGTGCGGCCATCCTGCTGGGCCAGGGCCGCAACCGCGCCCTCGTCCTTGCCGATGAACAGCACGCCCGGGCCGGTCACCACCGGCGCGTTGCCACGCACGGTCAGCGCCGGCAGCTCGCTCGGGTTGAACCACTTCTGGGTGCCGTTGCCGGCATCGAAGCCGGTAACGCGGCCGTCGTTGCTGCGCACGTAGACCATGCCCTGGGCCACGGCCGGCGCGGCGATGACTTCACCCGGAACACGGGCGCGCCACTTCTCGCTGCCATCGTTGATATCCAGCGCGATGACCTGGCCATCCAGCGTGCCGATCACGACCAGGTTCTCACCGACACCCGGGCCGCCGGACAGGCGCAGCTTGGCCTTCTTCTTTTCCTTCTTCGGCTCCCAGGTCCAGACCTTCTTGCCGGTCTGCAGGTCGATGGCGTGCACGCCACCGGTGATCGCGGCAGCAAACACGTGGCCGTTGGCGACCGCCGGGCCCTGGCGCACGCCGATGCGGCGCTCGCCCTTGCCGAGGTTGACCGACCAGGCCTTGCTGACCTTCACGGTCGGCTCGAACTTGACCAGCTCAGCCGGTTCCTGTGCCTTCTTCGCGGCCGCGTCCTTGCCGGCGAACCAGCCCTTCATGGTGCTGCAGCCGGTCAGGGCCATGCCCATCAGGAGCACGGTGGCGACGCGGGTGATCATGACCTTCTGACTCATCAAACCGACTCCGCAGGGGCGGCGACGGTGCCGCCGGCGTCCATAACCTTGGTTTCCAGCAGGCGCCGCTGCGGCGCTGCCACGTCCAGCGTCTTCAGCGCCTTCTCGTACTGTGCACGGGCCTCATCACGCTTGCCCTGCGCCATCAGCGCATCGCCATGGATTTCCAGGCTGCTGCTGTCGGTCGCGCTGCCCAGCAGCTTGATGGCCTCGTCGCTCTTGCCGGTGGCCACCAGCAGGCGGGCCACACGCTGGTCGACCACGCGCTGCAGGTCACCTTCGACCTTCACATTGCGCAGGGTCGCCAGTGCCTCTTCATTCTTGCCGGCGTCGACCTGGGCCTTGGCCAGCTGCAGCGCCGCGAGGTCGCCGTAGATGCTGGACGGGCCGGCTTCGAGCGCCTTGACCGCCTTGGCGGCGTCGTCAAGCTTGTTCTGCTGCAGGCCCTGCAGGGCCTTCTGGTACTCGACATTGGCCGAGGCCAGCTTGCCGCCCTGATCCTTCTGGTACCACTGCCAGCCAGCAATGGCACCGATGGCGATGACTACGCCACCGAGGATGCTGGCGCCATTCTTCCGCAGCCAGCTGCGGACGCGTTCACTTTGTTCGTGCTCGTCGAGCAGATCGTCGATCGCCATGCGTACTCTCGCCCCGCCCGTCGGGAGGGACCATTGGGATTATCGAAGGTGGTGAAACCGCGCCTCAGTGCGAAACCGGGACAACGGAGCCTTCAGAGGATACCTGAAAGCGTGCCACGTTGGCTCGCTGGTAGGGGGTCAGATCGACGATAGCGCCGTTCTGCTGAACCTGGACCGCCGAGGCGTTGCCCAGGGTCACCCGGGTCACCTGGCCCGGCGTGAAGCTGCGGGTCTCGCCGGACCTGATCAGCGCCTTCTCGACGGTGCTGCCGTCCGGGCCGCCGATGTCGACCCAGCTGTCGCCGCTGAACTGCATTTCCAGCGCGTTGCCGGCAGCCGCCGGAGCCGGCGCCGGGCGCGGCACCGGGGCCAGCGAGGCCACGTACGGGGTGGCCGCGGGCTTGCTGGCCGGGGCAGTGGCCGCTTCGGCCGGCGCGACAGCCTCGGCACCGGCCGTGGACGGGGTGACCGGCACGGCGGCCGGGATCACATCCAGCGAGGCGGTGCTCGGCGACGGGGTCGCGCTGCCGTCGAAGTGGCCACGGGTGGCGAACCACACCGGCACCGCCAGCACGGCGGTGATGCCGACATACAGCACGCGCCGGCCGAGGTTCTCGGCGATGCGGCGCGCACGCGGGGTATGGGTATGGCTGACCAGGGTGGGCGGAACCACCGGGCCGACCTGGGCCTGTTCCAGCAGCTGGCCGACATCCACGTCGAGCAGGCGCGCATAGCTGCGCAGCTGGCCACGCACGAACACCGGCGCCCCCAGCTTCTGCCATTGTTCCTCTTCCAGCGACTTGACCACCTGGACCGGCATGCGCAGGCGCGAGCCGACATCTTCGAGGGTCAGTCCGGCCGCTTCGCGGGCCTGGCGCAGGCGGGTGCCGCAGCCGGCCGCAGTCTCGAGAGCGCTCACAGTCTGGTCATCAATCACAATGCATCAACCCTGGAGTTAGGAGCCCGCGTCCTGCGGAAATTCCTGTCGAATCCGCTGCAGATAACGATCAGATGCCGCCCGATCGCCCAGCTTCACTTCGATTTGAGACGCAAGTTGTAACACGGAACGCGTTGCGGGTGCAGCCGCAATCCTACGTTCGGCGAAGGCCCGGGCCTCCATGTAGCGGCCCTGGCGGTAGCTCAGCTGGGCCATCGACTCCAGCGCGACCGGGTTGGCCGGGGCCGCCACGAGCGCGGCACGCAGGTCGCGTTCGGCACGTTCAAGCTGGCCCACATCCAGTGCGCAGCTGCCGGCATTGGCCTGGGCTTCGCCCGGGGTGGCATAACCCGGCGCCTGCAACGCGCGGTCGAACCAGACCAGCGATTCGGCCGGCTGGCCCTGCTGGCACAGCCAGGCACCGTAGTTGTTGAGCACGTCGCCGCGCTGCGGCGCCAGTTCGGCGGCCTTGCGGAAGTTCTCGCCGGCCTGGCGGGTGCGGCCACGACGGTCATCGATGCCGGCCTGCAGCACCAGCGCATCGGGCGCCTCGGGCGCCAGCTTCAGTGCTTCGCGCACCTTGCGCTCGGCGGCATCGAGATTGCCGACCTGCATGTCGCGGGTCGCCAGCGTCAACAGGTCGCGCCAGCGCACTTCGCGCCGCACGCTTTCCGGGTCACCCACCGAGTAGACCGGCGCCTGGCTCGGGCCGAGCTTGGCCTTGGGATGGGATTTGCAGCCGCCGACCGCAACGGCCAGCACGCCTGCGAGAAGCGCCAGCCAGAGGCGGTCAGGCCGCGGCATCGCTCCCCTTCCCCGCCTGCAGCGTCTTGTTGAACTCCGCCTGGCGGCGGGTGCGGTCCATCACCTGGCCCTTGAGCTGGCCACAGGCGGCGTCGATGTCGTCGCCACGGGTGCGGCGGACCATGGTCAGCACGTTGCTGTCGAGCAGGATCTTCTGGAAGGCGCGGATGTGCGCTTCTTCCGAACGCTCGTAGCGGGTGCCCGGGAACGGATTGAAGGGAATCAGGTTGACCTTGCCCGAATCCTTGGCCTGCACCGCGTTGTCGAACTGGCGCATCAGGCGGGCCAATTCGCGGGCATGCTCGGGCTTGTCGTTGATGCCCTTCATCAGGGTGTATTCGAAGGTGACCGATTCGCGGCGCTTGTTGGCGCGCAGGTAGCGTGCGCACGAGGCCATCAGCTCGGCGATCGGGTACTTCTTGTTGAGCGGCACCAGGGTTTCGCGCAGCGCATCGTTCGGCGCATGCAGCGACACCGCCAGCGACACGTCGCTCTCGGCGGACAAGCGGTCGATCTGCGGCACCAGGCCGGAGGTCGACAGGGTCACGCGCTTGTTGGCCAGGCCGTAGCCCAGGTCGTCGCGCATCACGCTCATGGCGCGCACGACGTTGTCGAAATTCATCAGCGGCTCGCCCATGCCCATCATCACCACATTGGTGAGGCGGCGCATCTGGTGCGGCACGTTACCCAGGTGGCGCGCGGCAACCCATACCTGGCCGATGATCTCGGCGGTGGTCAGGTTGCGGTTGAAGCCCTGGGTGGCGGTGGAGCAGAACGTGCAGTTCAGGCCGCAACCGACCTGCGAGGACACGCACAGCGTGCCGCGGGTCTTGTCCGGGATGTACACGGTCTCGATGGCGTTCTTGCCATCCACGCCCATCGCCAGCAGCCACTTGTGGGTGCCGTCGGCGGAGGGCTTGTCGAACACGATGTTCGGAACCAGCACCTCGGCATGGGCCTGCAGCTTGGCGCGCAGGACCTTGCCGAGGTCGGTCATTTCATCGAAATCGGTGACGTAGCGATGGTGGATCCACTTCATCACCTGGTGGGCACGGAACTTCTTTTCGCCGAGAACCTCGACGAAAAACTTCTCCAGGCCCGCGCGATCGAGGTCGAGCAGGTTCTGCTTGCCAGCCGTGGGTGCCGACTTCGGCAGCGGCTGGATGGCGGGGGACTGTACGACCTCGTTCACGGCATTACTCTCAGCGCGAAACGACTTCGGTGGCGGCGAAGAAGTAGGCGATTTCAATCGCGGCATTCTCGACCGAGTCCGAGCCGTGGGCGGCGTTGGCATCGATGGATTCGGCGAAGTCGGCGCGGATGGTGCCCGGCGCGGCTTCCTTCGGGTTGGTGGCGCCCAGCAGGTCGCGGTGGGCCAGGACGGCGTTCTCGCCTTCCAGGGCCTGGATCATCACCGGGCCGGAGATCATGAACTCGACCAGCGCGTTGAAGAACGGACGCTCGCGGTGCACGGCGTAGAAGCCTTCGGCTTCACGGCGCGACAGCTGCTTGTACTTGGCGGCCACGACTTTCAGGCCGGCCTTCTCGAAGCGGGCGTAGATTTCGCCGATGACGTTCTTGGCAACGGCGTCCGGCTTGATGATCGAAAGGGTGCGCTCCAGCGCCATGGGATGTCTCCAATGGAATCGGGCCGCTGATGGCCCGAAGGGTAACATGAAAAAAACCCGCGTCGGGACGCGGGCTTAGCCTGATAAACGTAGGCGAATTGTAAAAGATAAAGCGGCGGCATGGTAGTGCCGGTCGCCGGCCGGCAAACCCTCATGGCAGGGGTCAGATCCCCACAGGGGCTCTGACCCCATTCCGGGCCCAGTGTCGGGGTCGGAGCCCCTGCGGGGATCCGACCCCTACCCCATTCACCCAGCTGAGTGGATTCTGACCGTCCGGGCCATTTTTGCTGCACTGCAAAATGCCATACGCTACCGTCTGGTCCTAGTATCAAACAATCGTTTGATTAAGGTCCGCCCGCCGATGGCCAAACCCGCCCACTTCTCGACCAAGGACCGCATTCTCGGCGCGGCCGAGGAGCTGTTCGCACAGCACGGCTTCGCCGGCACTTCGCTGCGCCAGGTGACCAGCCAGGCCGACGTCAACATCGCAGCGGTCAACTACCACTTCGGCTCCAAGGAGAACCTGGTCAACGAGGTGTTCCGCCGCCGCATGGACGAGATGACCGGCGCCCGCCTGTCGCAGCTCGAACGCGCCCGCAGCGAACACCCCGGGCAGCTGCGCCCGGTGCTGGCCGCCTTCGTCGAGCCGGCATTGGCGCTGGCCCAGGACCGCCAGAACGGCGGTGCCTTCGTGCGCGTGATCGCCCGCGCCTACGCCGAGAAGAACGACAACCTGCGCAAGTTCCTGTCCGACCACTACGGCCATGTGCTGCGTGCGTTCGGCAAGGCCATCGGCGAGTGCGTACCCGACCTGAGCAAGGAAGAGCTGTACTGGCGCCTGGATTTCCTGGCCGGCTCGCTCACCTATGCCATGGCCGACTTCGGGCTGATCAAGCGTCCCGCCGGTGTCACTGAAGCGGCGCATCGTGCCCATGCCGCCCACGAACTGATCCATTTCGCCGAAGCCGGGTTCCGCGCCGCCGCTCGCGCCAGCGCCCTGCCCGCTTCCCTTTGATTCCACCCAGTAACTGCTGACCAACAAAGGCCCTACACCATGTCCAATTCCCTGCTAGTCCGCCGCGCCGCCGTGCTGGGTGCCGGCGTCATGGGTGCCCAGATCGCTGCCCACCTCACCAACGCTGGCGTCGACACCGTGCTGTTCGACCTGCCCGCCAAGGAGGGTCCGGCCGACGGCATCGTGCTGAAGGCGATCGCCAACCTGGGCAAGCTGAGCCCGGCACCGCTGGCCAGCAAGTCGCTGGCCGAAGCCATCACTCCGGCCAACTACGAGTCCGGCCTGGAGCAGCTGAAGGACTGCGACCTGATCATCGAGGCCATCGCCGAGCGCATGGACTGGAAGCAGGACCTGTACAAGAAGATCGCGCCGTTCGTGGCCGACCACGCGGTGCTGGCCTCCAACACCTCGGGCCTGGGCATCAACAAGCTGGCCGACGTGCTGCCCGAGCAGCTGCGCCACCGCTTCTGCGGCGTGCACTTCTTCAACCCGCCGCGCTACATGCACCTGGCCGAGCTGATCCCGGCCACCACCACCGACGCCGCCGTGCTGGAAGGCCTGGAAGAGTTCCTGGTCACCACCCTGGGCAAGGGCGTGGTGTACGCCAAGGACACCCCGAACTTCATCGGCAACCGCATCGGCGTGTTCTCGATCCTGTCCACCATCCACCACACCCAGCAGTTCGGCCTGGGCTTCGATGAAGTGGACGGCCTGACCGGTCCGCTGGTCGGCCGCCCGAAGTCGGCCACCTACCGCACCTCCGACGTGGTCGGCCTGGACACCATGGCCCACGTCATCAAGACCATGGGCGACACCCTGCCGAATGACCCGTGGCATGAATTCTTCAAGTCGCCGAAGTGGCTGGACGCGCTGATCGCCAAGGGCGCGCTGGGCCAGAAGACCGGTGCCGGCATCTTCCGCAAGGTCGGCAAGGACATCGTGGTGCTGGACCTGGAGAAGCAGGACTACCGTCCGGCCGATCGCGCTGCCGCGCCGGAAGTGGTCGAGATCCTGAAGATCAGGAACCCGGCCGAGAAGTTCGCCAAGCTGCGCGAGAGCCAGCACCCGCAGGCGCAGTTCCTGTGGGCGACTTTCCGCGACCTGTTCCACTACAGCGCCTACCACCTGGCCGACATCGCCGAGACCGCGCGCGACGTCGACCTGGCCATCCGCTGGGGCTACGGCTGGTCGCTGGGCCCGTTCGAGACCTGGCAGGCCGCCGGCTGGAAGCAGGTGGCGCAGTGGATCGCCGATGACATCGTCGCCGGCAAGAGCATGAGCAACGCGCCGCTGCCGGACTGGGTGTTCGATGGCCGCGACGGCGTGCATGCCGCCGAAGGCAGCTACAGCCCGTCGCGCAACGCCAAGCTGCCGCGCTCGTCGCTGCCGGTGTACCAGCGCCAGCGCTTCCCCGATCCGCTGCTGGGCGAGACGTTCGCGCCGGGCGAGACCGTGTTCGAGAACGACGGCCTGCGCATGTGGCACGACGGTGATGGCATCGCCGTGGTCAGCTTCAAGACCAAGATGAACACCGTGTCCGACCAGGTGCTGGACGGCCTGCAGGAATGCGTGAGCCGCGCCGAGAAGGACTTCCAGGGCCTGGTGATCTGGCAGCAGAAGGAACCCTTCTCCGCCGGTGCCGACTTGGCCGGCGCGCTGGGCCTGCTGCAGGCCGGCAAGGTCGACCAGTTCGAAGAAATGGTTGCCAACTTCCAGCGCACCAGCCAGCGCATCAAGTACTCGCTGGTGCCAGTGGTGGCCGCCGTGCGCGGCCTGGCCCTGGGTGGCGGCTGCGAGTTCCAGATGCACAGCGCCAAGACCGTGGCCTTCCTGGAAAGCTACATCGGCCTGGTCGAGGCCGGCGTCGGCCTGCTGCCGGCCGGTGGTGGCCTGAAGGAACTGGCCGTGCGCGCCTCGCAGGCCGCGGGCCCGGGCGGCGACGTGTTCGCCGAACTGAAGAAGACCTTCGAGACCGTGGCGATGGCCAAGGTGTCCAACTCGGCGGTCAACGCCAAGGAACTGGGCCTGCTGCGCAGCACCGACAAGGTGGTGTTCAACAGCTACGAGGCCCTGCACATCGCCAAGGCCGAAGCACGCGCCCTGGCCGAAGCGGGTTACCGCCCGCCGCTGCCGGCACGCCGCATCCAGGTGGCCGGTGACGTGGGTATCGCCACCTTCAAGATGATGCTGGTCAACATGCTGGAAGGCCGCTTCATCAGCCCGTACGACTACGAGATCGCCGAGCGCATCGCTACCGTGCTGTGCGGTGGCAAGGTCGACCGCGGCACCCTGGTCGACGAAGAGTGGCTGCTGACCCTCGAGCGCAAGCACTTCGTCGAACTGGCCCAGCAGGAAAAGACCCAGGCCCGCATCGCGCACATGCTGAAGACCGGCAAGCCGCTGCGTAACTGATCGCCCATCCCTGCTTCCGGTGGGTGCCGACCGTTGGTCGGCACTCCGGCTAAAAAATTCAAGAGATCACTGCAATGACCAAGCAAATCCAGGACGCCTACATCGTCGCCGCCACCCGTACCCCGGTTGGCAAGGCGCCCAAGGGCATGTTCCGCAACACCCGCCCCGACGACATGCTTGCGCACGTGCTGCGCAGCGTCGTCGCCCAGGCCCCGGGCGTGGACGTCAACCGCATCGATGACGCCATCATCGGTTGCGCCATGCCGGAAGCCGAGCAGGGCATGAACGTGGCCCGCATCGGCGTGCTGCTGGCCGGCCTGCCGAACACCATCGCCGCACAGACCGTGAACCGCTTCTGCTCCTCCGGCCTGCAGGCCGTGGCGCAGGCCGCCGACGCGATCCGCCTGGGCAACGCCGACCTGATGCTGGCCGGCGGCACCGAGTCGATGTCGATGGTGCCGATGATGGGCAACAAGATCGCCATGGCGCCGAGCGTGTTCGACAACGACCACGTTGCCATCGCCTACGGCATGGGCATCACCGCCGAGAAGGTCGCCGAAGAGTGGAAGGTCTCGCGCGAAGACCAGGACGCCTTTGCCCTGGCCTCGCACCAGAAGGCCATGGCCGCGATCCAGAACGGCGAGTTCAAGGACGAGATCAGCCCGTACGAGATCGTCTCGCACCTGCCGGACCTGGCCGACGGCCAGCGCATCATCACCCGCAACAAGATCGCCGACACCGACGAAGGCCCCCGCCCGGACTCCTCGGCCGAAGGCCTGGCCAAGCTGCGCCCGGTGTTCCGCAACGGCCAGTTCGGCGGCACCGTCACCGCCGGCAACTCGTCGCAGATGAGCGACGGCGCCGGTGCCGTGCTGCTGGCCTCGGAGCAGGCGATCAAGGATTACGGCCTGACCCCGCTGGCCCGTTTCGTCAGCTTCTCGGTGGCCGGCGTGCGTCCGGAAGTGATGGGCATCGGCCCGATCGCCGCGATCCCGAAGGCACTGAAGCAGGCCGGCCTGACCCAGGACCAGCTGGACTGGATCGAGCTCAACGAAGCCTTCGCCGCGCAGTCGCTGGCGGTGATCCGCGACTGCGGCCTGGACCCGGCCAAGGTCAACCCGCTGGGCGGCGCGATTGCCCTGGGCCACCCGCTGGGTGCGACCGGCGCGATCCGTACCGCAACCCTGCTGCACGGCCTGCGTCGTCGCCAGCAGAAGTACGGCATGGTGACGATGTGCATCGGCACCGGCATGGGTGCGGCGGGTATTTTCGAGGCGCTGTAAGGTTCAAGGCGTTGCCTCGTTGGGCTTCATGGCGTGGGCCGGGTTGGCAGGGCTGCCCGGGACACGCCGTGAACCCTTCCATGGGGGCTCGATGGCGCCATCCATGGCGCCAACGGTCCCGGGCAGCCCTGCCAACCCGGCCCTTCCAGCCTCCCCGCGGCGGAGGGATGAGCAAAGGCAGGGTCAAAGGCTGGGGTCAGACCCCTTTGCTGCGCAAAGGGATCTGACCCCAACCCACGAAAAAAGGCAGCCAGTGGCTGCCTTTTTGCTTTTGCTTCTGCCTTTGATTCCGCCCTTCCCGTCCGCGCCGCACGGAAACTGTCGAGAGGGGGCGGATGGCCCTCTCCAAAACCGTTGGCACCATGGAAGGGCTTTGGCGTGTTTTGGAGAGGGCCATCCGCCCCCTCCCCCACGTATCAATCAAGGCGCCGCACGGAGCGCTTGATAAAACCCTTATTCCGCCAGCATCGCCGCCAGCTTCTCCCGCGCCGGGCCAGCCAGCTTCGGGTTGTCCAGCGCGAAGCGGATCGTCGCCTCCACCAGACCCAGGTGCGTGCCGCAGTCGAAGCGGGTGCCCTCGAAACGATAGGCATCGACTTCTTCGGTCTTCAGCAGCTCGGCAATCGCATCGGTCAGCTGGATCTCGCCGCCGGCACCGGTCTGGGTCTGTTCCAGCAGCTCGAAGATCTTCGGGCTGAGCACGTAACGGCCCACCACCGCCAGGTCGCTCGGCGCGTCCTCCGGCTTCGGCTTCTCGACGATCTGCGAAATACGGCCCTTGCGGCCATCGAACGCGTCGGTGGCGACGATGCCGTAACTGGCGGTCTTATCGTGCGGCACGTCTTCCACCGCGATCACGCTGGCGCCACTGGCTTCGTTGAGGTCGGCCATCTGCTTCAGCGCGCCCGCACCGCGGTTCCAGATCAGGTCGTCGGGCAGCAGTACGGCAAACGGCTCGTCACCGATCACCGACCTGGCACACAGCACCGCGTGCCCGAGGCCCAGCGCCTCGGCCTGGGTCACGAAGATCGCGCGCACACCATTGGGGAGCACGTGCCGGATCAGTTCCAGCTGCTCCTGCTTGCCAGCGCGCTCAAGCTTCTGCTCCAGCTCGTACGCCTTGTCGAAATAGTCGGCAACGGCGTGCTTGTAGCGGTTGGTGATGAACACCAGCGTGTCACAGCCGGCTTCGATCGCCTCATCCACCGCGTACTGGATCAGCGGCCGATCAATGATCGGCAGCATCTCCTTCGGCACAGTCTTGGTTGCTGGCAAAAAACGCGTCCCCAATCCTGCCACCGGGAAAACTGCTTTGCGAATTCGCTTGCTCATTGGTGCCTGTTGGCCTCACGTGCCGGAAAAGGCACGACTTTAGCGGATGAAATGTAAGCATCCTGTTCGATTGGCGAGAATTCCGGCATCGTCGCAAACAGGATTTCCTGGATGCGGGCGGTGTCGTAGCTGGCAATCGCCTCGCGCAGGCGCGGAACGTTGCCCAGCACCAGGTCGCGCGAGAACGTACGCACGCCGGCTTCAAGAATCTTCGGGTGCGCGGTGGAGCGGTAATCTTCGTCCGAATAGAACAGCGTCTCGTGCAGCTTCTCGCCCGGACGCAGGCCGGTATAGATGATCTGGATGTCCTTGTACGGCTGCTTGCCGGTCAGGCGGATCATCTGTTCGGCCAGCACGCGGATCGGCACCGGCTCGCCCATGTCGAGGGTATAGATCGCACCATGCGACGCCGATGCGGCCGCCTGCAGGATCAGCTGGCAGGCCTCGGGAATGGTCATGAAGTAGCGGCTGACTTCCGGGTCGGTGACCGTGACCGGGCCACCGCGCAGGATCTGCTCGCGGAACAGCGGCACCACGCTGCCGGCCGACGCCAGCACGTTGCCGAAGCGCACCGTGACGAAACGGGTATGCGTGGACTTCTGGTCCAGGCTCTGGCAGATCATCTCGGCGTAGCGCTTGCTCGCGCCCAGTGCATTGACCGGGTCGACCGCCTTGTCGGTGGAGATGAACACGAAATGCTCCACGCGTGCTTCCAGGCAGGCGCGCGCGACGTTCTCGGTTGCCAGGATGTTGTTGCGCACTGCTTCACGCAGCTGGCGTTCCAGCACCGGAACATGCTTGTAGGCGGCCGCATGGAAAGCGGTATCGACCGGGTGCAGCGACAGCGCGTGGCGGATCACCGCCGGGTCACCGCAGTCGCCCAGCACCGCCTCGATCTCGACATCGGGGAAGCTGCGACGCAGCTCGCCCTCGATGGTCAGCAGCAGCAGCTCGCTGATCTCCAGCAGGATGATGCGACCGGCACCATGCCGCGCGCACTGGCGGCACAGCTCCGAACCGATCGAACCACCGGCGCCGGTAACCATCACGGTGCGCCCACCCAACCAGCCGCGGATCAGGTTCCAGTCCGGCATGATCGGCTTGCGCCCCAGCAGGTCCTCGATCGCCACTTCCTTCAGCTGGCCCGGCAGCGACTGGCCCTGCAGGATGTCACTGAGCTTGGGCACGGTACGGAACGGCACGCCGGTGCTTTCGCAGATCGCGACGACGCGCTGCATGCCTGCGGCGTCCAGCGACGGCATGGCAATGACCAGCAGCTTGGCAGCGGTCTCGCGGACCACCGTCGGCGCGTCATCCAGCGTGCCCAGGATCGGCAGGCCCTGCAGCTTGGCACCCCGCAGGTGCGGTGCATCGTCGAGCAGGCCGACCGGCTCGAAGTTGCCGGAGCGGCGCAGGTCGCGCACCAGGGTCTCGGCCGCCTGGCCGGCGCCGAGGATCAGCACGCGGCGGGCGCTGGAATCGGACTGCAGTGCCTGGTAGTCCTTCCAGGCGCGGTACAGCAGGCGCGGCGCGCCGAGCAGTGCCGACAGCGCGAACGGGTAGATCACCAGCACCGACATGGGTACGCCGTCGAAGCGCTTCCACATCAGCACCAGGATGATGGCCACCATGCCGATGAAGCTGGCCTTGAAGATGTTCAGCAGGTCGCTGACGCTGGCAAACCGCCACAGGCCGCGGTACAGGCCCACGCGCCAGAACACCAGGCCCTGCAGCAGCAGGACCAGGGTGGTATCGACGTTCCACAGGGGCAGCGCCGGGGCGTTGGGCAGGATCGAGTAACGCCCTGCATGGAGCAGCTGCCAGCATGCCCAGACCATGAAGAGGTCGTGGCAGACGATGGCCGAACGCGGCATCAGGCCGAGGATTCTGTCCCGCCAGGGTGAAGCCATAATTCAGGTAATTCCTTGTCGGTGGCGCATTCCATTGCGCAGGAGGAGCCAGAGGACGCTCAGCGCGATGAACCACGCGATCGCCACGACAGCCTCCCACCTCGGCTGCAAATTGGAGCAGACATTGAACACTGTAATACTGAACAGACCCAAAGCAAAGTACATCCCTGTCACCTGCGGGTGACTGGCTCCTGCCTGCACCGCGCGCTGGTAGACATGCTGGGTATGGGGTTCCATCCAGCGTTGTCCGGAAATGATGCGCGCCAGCAGTGTGAAGCCCGCGTCCACGAGGAACGGCGAAACCGGTACCAGCAGCAGGATCCAGTTGATATCGGTACGCACGCTGGCGATCGCCAGCACCACTGCGACCGCATACCCCAGCGCGCCGCTTCCAACATCGCCCATGAAGATCCGGGCGCGAGGGAAGTTGAACGGCAGGAATCCAAGGCAGGCCAGGCCCAGCGCCACGGCGGCCAGTGAATAGGGCCACGGCAGTACCGGCGCCAGCCCCAGCATCGCCACAACGGCCTGGCTGGCGGCGATGCCATTGATGCCGTCCATGAAGTTCCAGATGTTGATCAGCGACGCGGTGAACAGCAGCACCAGCACCGCCAACAGCCAGCTGCCACCATTCACCTTGACCAGGCCGGCCAACAGCGCTGCGGCGATGAAATGCACCAGCAGGCGACGCAT
This sequence comes from Stenotrophomonas sp. YJH_SMC_123, assembly GCF_059368215.1. Lineage (NCBI taxonomy): Bacteria > Pseudomonadati > Pseudomonadota > Gammaproteobacteria > Lysobacterales > Lysobacteraceae > Stenotrophomonas > Stenotrophomonas sp. YJH_SMC_123. The sequence goes on along the minus strand of NZ_JCAFRM010000001.1, from coordinate 835,479 downwards.
CGCCGGCAGGGGCTTGTGGTCGTCCCACCAGCCGATACCGGCCACCAGCACCAGCCCAAGGCTGGCCACCAGCACCGTCGGCGTGCTTTCGGGCCAGGCCCAGATGGCCACGCCGGCGGTCACCAGCAGGCTGATGACGATGGCGATGCCGCCACCGCGCGGGGTGGCAACGCTATGGCTGCGACGCTCGCCCGGCTGGTCCATCAACTGCTGGCGCAGTGCATAGCCCCGCGCAGCCCAGGTCAGCAACGCACTGAGCAGGGCGAGCCCCAGCAGCGCGCCCATCACAAGCCAGGGCATGGATCAGAGCACCGCGTAGTTCAGCAGCGGCTTGACCGTCCCCCACTCCTTGCAGCTCGGGCACTGCCAGTGGTGGGTACGCGCACCGAAGCCGCAGCGCGTGCAGCGATAGGCCGGGTTGCGCACCAGCAGCTGGTCGGTGATGTGCTTGAGGTCATGCAGGGTGGCGGTGGAATCGGCTCCCTCGGCGAGGGTCAGATCGATCAGCGCGGATTCGCCACGTACCGACGGGCGATCCTTGAGCTGGCGACCGAGGTAGGCACGGGCCGGCGCCACGCCTTCCTGCTCTTCCATCAACCGGGTCAGCGCCAGTACCGGGGCGATGCCGCGGTAGTGCTCGGTCATCTCCGACAGGAACGCGCGTGCACCTGCCAGATCGCCGACCCTGCGATAGTTCTGCATCAGTGCCGGCAGCAGTTCCGGCAGGTATTCGGGATCGTTGCGCGCGGCGCGCTCGAAGGCGCGCACAGCGGCCTCTGGATTGCCCGCGTCGGTTTCCAGACGGCCCTCGATGATGCCGGCGCGCACCGACATCGCGTCGGCCTGGTAGGCGCGGGCGATCGCTGCCCTCGCCTCTTCCAGCTTGCCGGCGCCACGGAAACGTTCGGCCAGTTCGCATTCGAACTGTCCGATCAGCTTGCCCATCGGCTCGCCGGTGACGTCCTCGAAACGGGTCGCGTTGTCGATCGCCTTTTCCCAGTCGCGCTCGGCCTGGTAGATGCCGATCAGGTGCTTGAGTGCCTGCGGTGCACGCTGATCCAGCTGCGCCAGCTCGGTGAACACGGTCTCGGCACGGTCCAGCAGGCCGGACTTCATGTAATCCTCGCCCAGCGCCAGCAGGGCCTGCACGCGCTGTGCATCACTGAGGTCGTGGCGGTTGACCAGGCCCTGGTGCAGGCGGATGGCGCGGTCGACTTCGCCGCGGCGGCGGAACAGGTGGCCCAGCGCGACCTGGGTCTCGAAGGTTTCCTTGTCCAGCTCGGCGATGTGCAGGAACAGCTCGATGGCCTTGTCCGGCTGCTCGTTGAGCAGGTAGTTCAGGCCACGGAAATAGGTGCTCGACAGGCGGCTGACCTGGCTGTCACCGTGGCGTTGACCACCGCGCCGCCCGATCACCCACCCAGCCAGGGCGGCCAGCGGAACGAACAGGAAGAACCAGAACCACTCGGTGACGAAATCCATCTTCGATCAGCGTCCATCAAAAGATTGAGGGGAAGCAACCGGTGCCGGCGTGGCGGCAGCGGACTTGTTGGCGCGGCGCAGCTGGCTGTAGAGCGGAATGACCACGCTCACCAACACCAGGCCAGCGCCAACGATGACGCCGATCAGCAACGCGGCAATGATGGCCACGCCGACCGAGGTCTTAAGCTGGGTGAACAGCAGGTTGATGGTCATCTCGTCCATGTTCATGGCACCGATGATCAACCCAAGAATGAGTACCGCCAGCAGGACCAGCAGACGAAAAACCTTCATGCGACAGCTCCAGTGGCAGGAGTCCGTAGCTTATCCGACTCGCGGCTGGATTCGCACGCGGTGGCGCGACGGAAGGCTCAGGCCGGATCGGCGTCCAGCGGCAGCACACTGCTGACCCGCTCGCGCAGTTCCTTGCCCGGCTTGAAATGGGGGACATGCTTGCCCGACAGGGCAACCGATTCGCCGGTCTTCGGGTTGCGACCCAGGCGCGGCGGACGATAGTGCAGCGAGAAGCTGCCAAATCCACGGATTTCGATGCGATCCCCGGCGGACAGCGATCCGCCCATCATTTCCAGCAACGACTTCACCGCCAGATCGACATCATCGGCCTTCAGGTGCGCCTGGCGGCGCGCAAGGATTTCGATCAGTTCGGATTTGGTCATTACCGGCTCACATCAGGGGCATCTCAGCCTGAAACGGCCCGGGCAATGCCCGGGCCGTCCAGGAAACAACGAACAGCGTAAGGCCGATTACTCGGACTTGTTGCCGTTCAGCTGTGCACGCAGCAGCGCGCCCAGCTGGGTGGTGCCGCTGGAAGCCGAAGAGGACTGGTATTCCTCCAGCACTTCGCGCATTTCCGCGTCGTCCTTGGCCTTGATCGACAGCTGCAGGGTACGGCCCTTGCGGTCCATGCCCACGAACTTGGCTTCGACCTTGTCGCCGACCTTCAGGTGCTGGGTGGCGTCGTCAACGCGCTCGTTGGCGATGTCGCGGGCCGAGACGTAACCTTCGATGCCGTCAGCCAGCTCGATGATCGCGCCCTTGGCGTCGACTTCCTTCACCACGCCTTCAACCTTGGAGCCCTTCGGATTGGCAGCCATGTACTGGCCGAACGGATCCTGCTCCAGCTGCTTCACGCCCAGGGAGATGCGCTCGCGCTCCGGATCGACAGCCAGGACGACGGCGTCCAGGGTATCGCCCTTCTTGAAGTTGCGAACGACGTCTTCGCCGGTGGTGTTCCAGCTGATGTCGGACAGGTGGACCAGGCCGTCGATGCCGCCGTCCAGGCCGATGAAGATGCCGAAGTCGGTGATCGACTTGATCTGGCCCGACACCTTGTCACCCTTCTTGTGGGTGGCAGCGAAGGTTTCCCACGGATTGGCGGCAACCTGCTTCATGCCCAGCGAGATACGGCGACGCTCTTCATCGACGTCCAGCACCATCACTTCGACTTCATCACCAACCTGGACAACCTTGGACGGGTTGACGTTCTTGTTGGTCCAATCCATCTCCGAGACGTGCACCAGGCCTTCGACGCCCGGCTCGATCTCAACGAACGCACCGTAATCGGTGACGTTGGAGACCTTGCCGAAGACGCGGCTGTTGGCCGGGTAACGACGGCCGATGTTGTCCCACGGATCCTCGCCCAGCTGCTTCAGGCCCAGCGAAACGCGGTTGCGCTCGCGGTCGAACTTCAGCACGCGGACGTCCAGCTCGTCGCCGACGTTCACGACTTCCGACGGGTGACGCACGCGCTTCCACGCCATGTCGGTGATGTGCAGCAGGCCGTCGATACCGCCCAGGTCCACGAACGCGCCGTAATCGGTCAGGTTCTTGACGACACCCTTCAGGATCGCGCCTTCCTGCAGCTTGTCCATCAGCTGCTCGCGCTCTTCCGAGTGCTCGCTTTCGACGACAGCGCGGCGCGAGACCACGACGTTGTTACGCTTGCGGTCCAGCTTGATGAGCTTGAACTCGAGTTCCTTGCCTTCCAGGTAGGCCGGATCGCGCACCGGGCGCACATCGACCAGGGAACCCGGCAGGAAGGCGCGGACATCCTTGATGTCCACGGTGAAACCACCCTTGACCTTGCCGCTGATGCGGCCGGTGATGGTTTCGTTCTTTTCCAACGCTTCTTCCAGCTCGTCCCACACCATCGCGCGCTTGGCCTTCTCGCGCGACAGGACGGTTTCGCCGAAGCCGTTCTCGATCGAGTCGAGGGCGACCTTGACGATGTCGCCTTCGGCGACGTCGATTTCGCCAGCGTCGTTACGGAACTGTTCGATCGGCACGATGCCTTCGGACTTCAGGCCAGCGTTGATCACCACGACGTCGCCGCGGACTTCAACAACGGTACCGCTGACGATGGCGCCCGGCTTCAGCTTGGCCAGATTGGCCTGGCTGGCTTCAAACAGTTCGGCAAATGATTCGGTCATTAGATTTACTCTGTTGGACACATGGGTCGGTGGCGTCCCCTTCAGGGGAATGGCGACCGCCCGCCTGTTGGTCGACCCCGGAAACGCAGGTCGTGTGTAGTAGGAAAACCGCCACGCATCATTGCGCGGCGGAGCTGGTACAGCACTGCTATGCGCGACCGCCGCCGATGCTGCTGGCAGCGCTCCCGCGCGAACGGATCAGGCAGCCGGAACCGGAAGCAGATCCATCACTCTGGCAACGACATCATCGATGCCGATGCCTGTGGTGTCGATGAGGACAGCATCGTCTGCCGGCTTCAGGGGCGCCACGGTACGCTGGGCATCACGGGCGTCGCGGGCCATGATCTCGCGCAGGAGGTCATCAAAGTTAACAGAAACCCCCTTGTCTTTCAACTGCTTATGCCGGCGCTCGGCGCGCTCCTCGGCACTGGCGGTCAGGAAGACCTTGTAGGAGGCGTCCGGGAAGATCACCGTGCCCATGTCGCGGCCGTCGGCGACCAGGCCCGGCAGCTCCCTGAATGCGCGCTGGCGCTCCTTCAGGGCGGCGCGGACCTCGGGAATGGCGGCAATGGCCGAGGCCAGCGCACCGGTGGTCTCCAGGCGCAGCTCGTCGGTGGCATCGGTGCCGTTGACCATGACCCGCATGGCATCGCCCTGCTCGACAAACTGAACGTGGGTGTCGAAGGTGCAACGCACCAGCGCCGAGGCGTCGGAGGTATCGATGTCGGCCCAGCTTGCGGCCACGCCCACCGCCCGGTACAGCGCGCCCGAATCCAGGTAATGCCAGCCCATCCGGCGCGCGATGATGCGGCTGATGGTACCCTTGCCGGCCCCGGATGGGCCGTCGATGGTCAGGACGGGAGCGAGTGGATTCATGGGGGTCCCAGAGCGTGTGAAGAGGCCATTCTAGCCCCTGCCAGACGCCCCCAGCGGGATCTTTTGTGCAACCACTTGAAACCACGAGGAAAAGCCCGGTAGAATGGCGGGCTTGAACGAGCGTCAACTGCCGATTGTCTTTCGCATATCGCGGCCACGCTCCACCCGAACAACTACTGTTTACGCCGAGGTATGCCATGAAAGTCCTGTCCTCCCTGAAGTCGGCGAAGGCCCGTCACCGTGACTGCAAGGTCGTGCGTCGTCGTGGCAAGATCTTCGTCATCTGCAAGTCGAACCCGCGTTTCAAGGCGCGTCAGCGCTAAGCCTCACAGCCTTCCGGCTGCGGCTGGCCCTACGCGGGGCCGACCCGATGCAAGAAACCGCCTTCGGGCGGTTTTTTGTTTATGCGGCTTTTTCCTGCCGTTTTTGCTGTAATCGCCTTTCTTGACCACTGGGGAGTAGATCGAGATGAAGCGTTACCTGTCCGCCCTGGCCGTGATGGCCACCCTGGCCGCCGCCACACCGGCACTGGCCGATACCCTGCTTGTCGACCGCGCCCGCGAGAAGCCGGCCGGTGCCCTGCCCGTGCGCGGCCAGAGCATGCAGCAGGTGCAGGCGCAGTTCGGCGCGCCCAGCGAGCAGCTGCAGCCGCGTGGCGGGCAGAAACGGCAATGGCCGACCATCAACCGCTGGGTGTACCCGCAGTTCACCGTCTACTTCGAGAAGCAGAAGGTGATCGACGTGGTGGCCAACCAGGCGGACCCGAACGAAATCGGCCCGAAACCGCCGATCCGTTGATCCCATTACCCGCCGTGGGCGGGCCTGTGTAGCGAGACCATGAACCAGACCCTTCGTTTTCCTGCCGAGTGGGAAGCCCAGAGCGGCGTCCTGATTGCCTGGCCCACCGCCGATACCGACTGGGCTGACCGCCTGGGCCAGGTGGAAGAGACCTACATCGCCCTGGTCGCGGCCATCACCCGCTTCCAGCCGGTGCTGATCTGCGTGGCCGACGACGATGTGGAGACCTACGCCGAGATGCGACTGCGCTCCAACCGCATCGACATGGACAAGGTCCACTTCACCACGGCGGCCTACGACGATACCTGGCTGCGCGACTCCGGCCCGATCACCCTGCGCCGTGCCGACGGCGGCTTCCAGCTGCTGGATTTCCGCTTCACCGGCTGGGGCGGCAAGTTCGACGCCACCCTGGATGACCAGCTGGTGGGCGTGCTCGACCAGGCCGGCGTATTCAACGATGCGCCGGTCCGCAGCATCCCGTTCGCGCTGGAAGGCGGCGGCATCGAGACCGACGGTGAAGGCACCCTGCTGACCACCTGGAAGTGCCTGCACGAGCGCCACCCGGACCGCGACCGCGCCAGCCTGAGCGCCGACCTGGCCGACTGGCTGCAGCAGGACCGCGTGCTGTGGCTGGACCACGGCTACCTGGAAGGCGACGACACCGACGCGCACATCGATACCCTCGCCCGCTTCGCCTCCGCTGACAGCATCGTCTACCAGGCCTGCGACGACGAGAGCGACTCGCATTACGCCGAACTGCAGGCGATGGGCAATGAGCTGGCCGCGCTACGCACCAAGGATGGCCAGCCGTACCGCCTGTTCCCGCTGCCGTGGGCCCGGCCGGTGATCGACGAAGGCCGTCGCCTGGCTGCCTCGTACGCCAACTACCTGATCGTCAATGGCGCGGTGCTGATGCCGGCCTATGGCGACCCGGCCGATGACCTGGCCCGCGACGTGCTGGCACAGGCGCACCCGGGCCGAGAGATCGTGCAGGTGCCCTGCCGCTCGCTGATCTGGCAGAACGGCAGCCTGCACTGCATCACCATGCAGCTGCCGGCTGGGCTGTTGAAGGCGTAACGGTCGTGCCGGCCGCTGGCCGGCAACCCTGCAATGCCTGATGGATCCACGGGATTGCCGGCCAGCGGCCGGCACTACCCGCTGCGCCATTCAGCGCGCGACACGCCGTCGCCGCCCATCCGCGCTAACATGCTGGTTTTCCCCCGCAGGAACGCCCCGCATGAACTCGCGCAGCCCCCTTACCGTCGCCCTGATCCAGGAGCGCAACCACGGTGATGCCGCCGCCAACCTGGCGGTGATCGAAGCACGCGTGGCCGAGGCGGCTGCGCAGGGTGCCAAGCTGGTGCTGCTGCAGGAACTGCATAACGGCCCGTACTTCTGCCAGCACGAATCGGTGGACGAGTTCGACCTGGCCGAGCCGATTCCGGGCCCGAGCACCGAGCGCCTTGGCGCGCTGGCGAAGAAGCATGGCGTGGTGCTGGTCGGCTCGCTGTTCGAGCGCCGCGCTGCCGGGCTGTACCACAACACCGCCGTGGTGTTCGAGAAGGACGGTACGCTGCTCGGCAAGTACCGCAAGATGCATATCCCGGACGACCCGGGCTTCTACGAGAAGTTCTACTTCACCCCGGGCGACATCGGCTTCACGCCGATCGATACCTCGGTGGGCCGCCTGGGCGTGCTGGTGTGCTGGGACCAGTGGTACCCGGAAGCGGCGCGCCTGATGGCGCTGGCCGGCGCCGAGCTGTTGCTGTATCCGACTGCGATCGGCTGGGATCCGGACGACGTGCAGGACGAGAAGACCCGCCAGCGCGACGCCTGGGTGCTGAGCCATCGCGGCCATGCGGTGGCCAACGGCCTGCCGGTGCTGAGCTGCAACCGCGTCGGCCACGAGGCCTCGCCGCTGGGCGCGTCGGGCATCCAGTTCTGGGGCAACAGCCACGTGCTGGGCCCGCAGGGCGAGTTCCTGGCCGAGGCCGGCACCGAGGCCACCGTGCTGCTGTGCGACGTCGACCTGCAGCGCAGCGAGCATGTGCGCCGCATCTGGCCTTTCCTGCGTGATCGCCGCATCGATGCCTACGGCGACCTGCTCAAGCGCTACATCGACTGAGCCGGAGCCCGCGCATGGCCGTCCTCATCCGTGATGCCGGCCCGGCCGACATCGACGCGATCACCGCGATCTACGCGGTGGAAGTGACTGACTTCGTCAACACCTACGAGTACGACATTCCGGACGCGACCGAGATGCTGCGCCGCATGCGTGACATCGTCGATCGCGGCTTCCCCTACCTGGTCGCCGAGATCGACGGCCAGGTGGCCGGCTATGCCTACGCCAACACCTACCGCACCCGCGTTGCCTACCAGTGGACCGTGGAAAACTCGGTCTACGTCGATGCCGCGTTCCAGGGCAAGGGCGTCGGCACCGGCCTGCTGCAGGCGTTGATCGACGCCTGCGTGGCGCGTGGCTACCGGCAGATGGTGGCGGTGATCGGCGAACCGACCAATACCGCTTCAATCAAGCTGCACGAACGCTTCGGCTTCGAGCTGGTCGGCGTGTTCCGTGGCCTCGGCCGCAAGCATGGCCGCTGGCTGGATACCGTGCAGATGCAGCGCGCGCTCGGCGATGGCGCCGACACCGCACCTTCCAATGAATGAACCCATGACCGAAACCCTTCCCGAGACCGGCGACGACCTGTTCGCCGGCCAGCCGGTACGCGTCGTCGAACGCGACGGCGTGCGCTACACCCTGCTGGGCACCGCCCATGTCTCACGCGCCAGCGTCGAGGCGGTGGAGAAAGCCATCGACAGCGGTCGCTTCGACGCCGTGGCCGTTGAACTGGACCCGCAGCGCCTGCAGGCACTGAGCGACCCGGACACGCTGGCCAAGCTCGACCTGGTCGAGGTGATCCGCAAGGGCCGCGTCGCCCTGTTCGCCGCCAACCTGGCCCTGTCCGCCTACCAGCGCCGCCTGGCCGAACAGCTCGACATCGAGCCGGGCGCGGAACTGAAACGCGCGGTGGAACTGGCGCGCGAACGCGACCTGCCGGTGCACCTGATCGACCGCGAGGTCGGCCTGACCTTCCGCCGGGCGTCGCAGCGGCTTGGGTTCTTCGGCAAGCTGAAGCTGGTTGCCGGGCTGGGCGCCGGCCTGTTCTCGTCCGAGGAAGTGGGCGAGAACGAGATCGAAAAGCTCAAGCAGGGCGACATGCTGGAATCGAGCTTTGGTGAGTTCGCCAGCGAGAGCCCGGCGCTGTACGAGACGATCATCGGTGAGCGCGACCGTTACATGGCCACGCGCCTGCGCGAGGAGCACACCCCGCAGCAGCGTGAAGTGCTGGCGGTGGTCGGTGCCGGCCATCTTGCAGGTCTCGCGCGCTACCTGGAAACCGACACCGAGGCCCCGGCGCCGCTGCGCGCCGAGCTGGAGGCGGTGCCGAAGAAGCGCAACATCCCGTGGTTCACGCTCGGCATCCTGGCGATCGTGGCGACCGGCATCGGCGTGGGCTTCTACCGCGGCGGCCTGGGCGTGGGTACCGAGCTGCTGGCGACCTGGGCAATGTATACCGGCGGCCTGGCGGGCCTGGGCTGCCTGCTGGCAGGCGGTCACCCGCTGAGCATCCTCACCGCGATCGCGGTGGCCCCGTTCAAGCCGTTCCGCCTGAGCATCCCGACCGGCGCATTCTCGGCGCTGGTGGAAGCGCGCCTGCGCAAGCCGGCCTATGAGGACTTCCTGAAGCTGCGCGACGATGCGCAGAGCCTGAAGGGCTGGTACCGCAATCGCGTTACCCGCGTGGTGCTGACCTTCATGCTGACCAACATCGGCAGCATGCTCGGCCTGTGGCTGACCACCTTCAAGGTGTGGGGCAAGGTGGCGGGGTAAGCCTCTCAACCGGCCACAGAATCTGTAGCGCCCGAGCCCATGCTCGGGCGACGCCGCGACGCGGCGAGCAGAAAAAAAGGGGGAGACCGCCCCACTACGACCGGCCTCCCCCACACCACAACACGTTGGCGCGCATTACAGCCGGGCAGCGCCCGGCTCCATCCTCTCCAGCCCGCGTGCACGGCGGATCAGCCGCGTCACGGCCGAGCGCAGGTCATCGAGCACCGCGTAGATGGTCGGCAGGAACAGCAGGCTGACCACCGTCGAGAACGCCAGCCCGCCCGCAATTGCACGCGCCATCGGCGAATACTCCGGGCCATTGCCGAACATCTGCGTATCGGTCAGCGAGATCGGGATCATCGCCAGGATCGCCGTGCCCATGGTCATCATGATCGGGCGCAGGCGTTCGCGTGAGCCTTCCACCAGCGCCTGGGTGCGGCCCATGCCGCTGCGCCGCAGGTTGTTGATGTGCTCGATCATCACGATGCCGTTGTTCACCACCACGCCCATCAGCACCAGGATGCCGATGAAGGACATGATCCCGAACGAGGTGCCGGTGATCCAGAACAGCCAGAACACGCCGAAGATCGAGAACAGCACTCCGCTCATGATCGCCGCCGGGAACAGCAGCGACTCGAACACCGCCGCCATCACCACGTAGATCATCACCAGTGCGATCAGCAGGTTGAACACCATCTGCTGCATGGCCTCGTCGTCGTTGCCGTAGTCGCCGCCGTCGAAGGTGAAGCCATAGCCGGCCGGGAAGTTCATCGGCTTGAGCACGGCTTCGATCGCCTTGCGCCCGTCCGGCGCGGTGACCTTCTCGGCCAGGTTGGCCTTGATGGTCAACGTGGTCTGGCGGTTGGTGCGGCCGATCTGGGTGGCCGACGAACCAACGTCCACGGTGACCAGGCTCAGCAGCGGCACGCTGCGGCCATCGCCGGTGCGCACGCTGAAACCGGCCAGGTCTTCCGGGCTGCTCTGCTCGGCGCCGGCAAAGCGCACCCACACCGGCACTTCGTTGTCACCGCGGCGGAACTCGCGCATCGGCGCGCCGCGCAGCGCCAGGCCGACGAAGCTGGCCACCTGCTCGGCATTGAAGCCGAACGCTGCGGCACGCTCGCGGTCGACGCGCACCTTCAGCTCGCCGCCCTTCTCGCCGTTGTCGATGCGCACGTCACGCAGCTCGGCACGCTGCGCCAGCAACGGCACCACTTCCTGGCCGATCTCCTGCAGCATCGAACTGGAATCACCCACCAGCTGCACCTGCACGCCCTGGTTGCTGCCGCCACCGCCATCGCCGCCCTGGTTGCCGACGAAGTAATCGGTGCGGGCCGACTTCGGCAGGCCCTTGCGCAGTTCCTCCTGCAGCGACTTGATGTCCTTGGCGTACTTTTCGTCCAGGGTGACCACCGTGGAGCTGCCTTCCTGCTCGCTGTACCAGGAATACACCTGCTTCACGTGCAGGCGTTCGCGGTTCTGGTCGATCCAGTTCTCCACCCGCGCCACTTCCTCGGACATCTGGCGGTAGGTGTAGGCGCCCTTCCACATGTAGCCGATGAAGATGTCCTTGCCCCCCTCACCACCGAACATGTCGACCTTGGTCAGCTTCATCGGCACCAGGCTGACCAGCACCACGAGCAGGATGCCGAGCAGGCTCCAACCGCGGTGATGCAGTGACCAGTCCAGCAGCTGCGCATAGCGTCGCTGCAGGCGCGCGATCAGGCCGGTCTGCGAGTGCACCAGCTTGGGCGTGGCCATGCGCGCGGACAGCATCGGGATCAGGCTGACCGCCACCAGCCACGAGGCCAGCAGCGAGACCGAGATGGTGATCGCGATCTGCGCCATGAAGATGCTGATGTTGTTGGTCTCGCCGAACAGGTTCGGCACGAACACGATGCAGTGGCACAGCGTGCCGGCGCTGAGCGCGATGGCCACGTTGCGGGTGCCGATGATCGAGGCCAGCCGTGGCTGCCCCGGCATGCGCTCGCGCTCCTGGTAGATGCTCTCCACCACCACCACTGCATTGTCGACCAGCATGCCGACGGCCAGCAGCAGGCCCATCATGGTCAGGATGTTGAGTGTCACCCCGACGAAGTACATGAAGCCGAGGGTGATGGTGAAGCAGATCGGAATGGCCAGGGTCACCATCAGCGTCGACGGCCAATGGCGCAGGAAGAAGAACAGCACGGTGACCGACAGGATCAGGCCGACCGCGCCGGCCTCGGCCAGCTCCAGCAGCGAGGACGTCACTGCCTTGCCCTGGTTGTCGATCACCTTGATCTGCACGTCGCGCATCGACGGCTGCGCGCGGATCGCCTCGACCTCGGCCAGTGCCGCACGCGAAACGTCCACCAGGTTGGCGCTGCGTTCCTTGAAGATGTCCAGGCCCACCGCCGGGTTGCCGTCCAGGCGGCGCCCGTAGTTCATCCGCGCCGGCTTCAGGCGCACGTCGGCGATGTCGCCCAGGCGCAGGCCCTTGGCGTTGATCACCAGGTCGCGCATCTCCTGAAGGTCGGTGATCTCGCCTACCGGCTGCACGCGCACGCGTTGGCCGTTGTCATCGATCTGCCCGGCCGAGATTGAGAAGTTCAGCGTGCGCAGGCGCTCGCTCAGCTCGTTGATGCTCAACCCATGCGCGTTGAGCCGGTTCGGATCGATGGCGATCTCCACCTCGTTCGGCGGCGCACCGGTGATATCGACGCGGGCCACACCGGGAATACGCTCGATGCGCCGCTTGAACTCACGATCGAGCATGTCATAGGCGGTGGTCAGGTCGGTGGTGCTGGCCAGCCGCACCTTCAGCACGGGCTGGTCGCTGCTGGACCACTTGAACACGTTGTAGCGCTGCAGGTCGTCGGGCAGGTCGCTGCGGATCGCGTCGATACGCTCGCGCGCGTCCGACGCGGCAATGGCGATGTCGCGGTCCCAGTCGCTGAACTCGATGTAGATCAGCGCCGCCTCGGAGGTGGCCGACGAGCGCATGCGCTTGATGCCGGTCATCGTCGCCAGCGATTCCTCGACCGGACGGATGATGGTCCGTTCCACTTCTTCCGGGGTCGAGCCGGTGTAGGGAATCTGCACGAACAGGAACGGCGCGGAGATGTCCGGCAACGCCTCCAGCGGCAGCCGGAACGAAGCGATCAGGCCGATCACCACCAGCGACACGAAGCACATGATGGTGGTGACCGGACGGCGGATGGAGAACTCGGCAACACTCATGCCGGTTCCTCCACACCCGCTGTGCCGCCCTCGTCGCCATGCAGGCCCTCACCGGCGTGCTTGCGGCCGCGCTCACGGTAGTAGGCGTCGCCGCGACGATCCATCAGGTCGTACACCACCGGGATCACCAGCAGCGTCAGCAGCGTCGACACCAGCAGGCCACCGATCACGGTGATCGCCATCGGTGCACGCACTTCGGCGCCCTCGCCCATCGCCACCGCCAGCGGCAGGAAGCCGAACAGCGTGCACAGCGTGGTCATGATGATCGGCCGCAGGCGCGAGCGCGCACCTTCCACCAGCGCCTCATGCTTGGCCACGCCGGCCTCGCGCAGCTGGTTGACCTTGTCGATCAGGATGATCGCGTTCTTGGTGACCAGGCCGACCAGCAGGATCAGGCCGATGAACACCACCACCGAGATGGGCTTTCCGGTCAGCATCAGCGCCAGGATCGCGCCGACCAGCGCCAGCGGGATGGTGAACAGGATCACGAACGGGTGCAGCAGGGATTCGAACTGCGAGGCCATCACCAGGTAGACCAGGAAGATCGCCAGGCCGAAGGCGAAGATCAGCGACTTCGCCGCCTGCGCCAGTTCCTCGCCCTGGCCGCCGATGTGCAGGCCGACGCCCGCGCCCAGCGGCTGCTCGGCCACCATCTGCTGCACTTCGCGCATGGCGGCGCCCAGGTCGATGTCGCGCAGGTTGGCCGATACCACCGCGACCCGGGTCTGGTCGGCACGATGGATCTCGCTGGGGCCGGTGGTGGCGACCACGTCGGCCACCGCGTCCAGGGTCACCGGGCGGGTGCTGCCCGGATTGACGATCAGCCGGCGGATGCTCTCCACGCTGGCGCGGTCACCTTCCTGGGCGCGCACCAGCACGTCGATCTTGCGGTCACGGAAGCTGTAGCGGGTGGCGACGTCGCCACGCACCTTCTTCACCACCACGTCGGCGATCTGGCGGGTGGTCAGGCCCAGCGCACCGGCGCGCTCCTGGTCGAAGCGGATCTGGATTTCCGGGAAGCCCTCTTCCACCGTCGACTTCACGTCGGCGTAGTGGGCGTTGCCGCGCAGCATCGCCGCCAGGCGCTGGCCGGCCACTTCCAGGGTCGCCATGTCCTGCCCGCGCAGTTCGATTTCCAGCGGCGTGGAAAAGCTGAACAACGCCGGCCGCGCGAAGTCGACCTGGGCACCCGGGTGCTGGCTCATGGTGCCGCGCAGGCGCTCGGTGATCGCCGCTTCAGTGTGCGCATTGCCGCCACCTTCCATCACCACGGTCAGCTTGCCGATGTTCTCGCCACTTTCGGTCGGGCTGGCATCCAGCCGGGTGCCGCTGCCACTGACGCCATACAGCGAGGCCACGCCTTCGCCCTTGCCATGCGCCAGCTGCAGCTCGCGCACCAGTGCATCGGTCTGCTTGAGCGGCGTGCCGGCCGGCAGCTTCACCGTCATTTCGAAACGGTCCTGCGCCAGCTGCGGGATCAGGTCGGCGCCAAGCATCGGCACCAGCGCCATGGTCGCCACGAAAATGATGGCTGCCACGCCCAGCACCTTGCCGGGATGCGCCAGCGCACTCGGCAGCAGGCGCAGGTAGCCTCGCTCGGCGCCTGCATAGGGCTTCATCGCCAGGTCGCTGGCCTTGCGCATCACCGGGCCGACCACCGCCACCACGCCGCGCCACAGGCGCACCACGAGCCAGGCCAGCGCATAGAAGCTCCAGCGCACGCTGGCGAGCACGCCACGGCGGCCCAGTGCAACCGGCTTCTGCCAACGCTTCTGCGGCTGCCATGCTGCGTTCGGCGCCTCTTCCGGGAACGCCAGCGGCGGCCGCCCCTTCAGCGAGCTCAGCATCGGGATCAGGGTCATCGACACCAGCAGCGAGATCGCGATGGCGATCGCCACGGTCAGCGCCTGGTCGCGGAACAGCTGCCCGGCGATGCCATCGACGAACACCAGCGGCAGGAACACCGCGATGGTGGTCAGGGTCGAGGCGACCACGGCCATGCTCACTTCACGGGTGCCGGCGATCGCCGCCTGCAGGATGCCCAGGCCACGCTCACGGGCCTTGGCGATGCTCTCCAGCACCACGATCGAGTCATCCACCACCAGGCCGGTGGCCAATGCCAGGCCACCCAGCGACATCACGTTCAAGCTCAGGCCGAGCTGGCCCATGAAGAAGAACGTGGCGATGATCGAGACCGGCAACGACAGGCTGATCACGAACGTACTCCAGCCATCGCGCAGGAACAGGAAGATGATCAGGATCGCCAGCAGGCCGCCGATCACGGCATCCTTCTTGACGTCGGCGATGGCGTGCTCGATGAAGCGCGACTGGTCCTCGATGGTGGTCAGCTGGACATCGGACGGGAACGTGCCCTTGATCTGCTCCAGGCGCTTGCGCAGCGCTTCAGCGGTGGACACGGTGTTGGCGTCGCCTTCCTTGTAGATGGCCAGCTCGACCGACTCCTTGCCGCCCAGGCGGATGATCGCTTCGCGCTCCTTGTAGCCCTGGCGCACGGTGGCCACGTCCTTCAGGCGCACCGGCACGCCGTTGGCAACCACGCTGGAGCCACCGCCGGACGATGCGCTCTGTGCCGCCGACGCCGCCGCGATGGCGGCCGCCGAACCCGTCGACGCGGCGATGTTGAACATCTGCTGCAGCGCCGAGTCCGCCGCGCTGCCATTGGCGGCCTGGGTGGTCACCAGCAGGTTGCGGATCTCCTCCAGGTCGGCGAACTGGTTGACGGTACGCACCAGGAAGCGCTGCGAGCCCTCCTCCAGGCGGCCGCCGGAAATGTTGATGTTCTCGTCCTTCAGGCGCTTGATGACGGTGTCGATCGGCAGGTTCAGCTGGGCAAGCTTCTGCTGGTCGATGTCGACCTGGATCTCGTCCTCCAGGCCGCCGCCCACCTTCACTGCCGCCACACCGGTGACCGGCTCCAGCTTCTTCTTGAGGTCTTCATCGGCATAGCGGCGCAGGCCGGTCAGCTCGCGCACCGCATCGGCATCGCTGGTCGGCGCCGTCTTGTTCGACAGCACCAGGCGCATGATCGGCTCGGTGGACGGATTGAAGCGCAGCAGCACCGGGGCCTTGGCCTCCAGCGGCAGGTTCAGCGCTTCCATCTTGTCGCGCACCTCCAGGCTGGCCTGGTCCATGTTGGTGCCCCAGGCGAATTCCAGCACCACGTCGCTCTGGCCGGTGCGCGAGACCGACTTCAGCTTGCGCAGGTTCTTGACCACGCCGACCGCTTCTTCGACCGGCTGGGTGATCAGGGTTTCGATTTCAGTCGGCGCTGCACCGGTGTATTCGGTGCGCACGGTCAGCGTCGGGTAGCTCAGGTCGGGCAGCAGGTTGACCTTGAGATTGCCCAGCGCGATCAGGCCGAACAGCAGCAGCGTGACCGTGCACATGGCGATGGTCACGCGGCGGCGGGTGGCAAACTCCACCAGGCCGCCGCGCATGCCGCCGGCGGCGCCGTCGCTCGCCGGCGAGGCACCGTGGTCGTGGCCCGGGGCGGTCATTGCTTGCTCCCGGCCTTGTCTGCGGGCTTGGCGGCCGCAGCGACCGTCTTCGCCTTCGGATCGGCAATCACCTGCACCGTGGTGCCGTCGCGCAGGGCGACCTTGCCGGCGGTGACCACCTGATCACCGGCCGCCAGGCCATCACGGATCTCCACCCACGGGCCCTCGGCGTAACCCAGCTTGACCGGAACGCGTGCGACCTTGCCTTCGCGCACGCGGAACACCGCCGGCTCACCGTCGTCGAGCAACGCCAGGCGCGGTACGACCAGCGCATCGGCACGCTGGTCGTAGTCGATGCGGATGCGACCGAACATGCCGGGCTGCAGCGCGTGTGCGGCGCCGTCGAAGGCGCTGACCACGCGAAACGTGCCGCTGCCCGAATCCACCACCGGCGCGATGCGATCAACGGTGCCGGTGAAGCTCTGCCCCGGCAGCGCGTCGGCCGCCAGCGTCACCGGCTGGCCGGCGCGCAGGGTGGCCAGTTCACGCTCGGGCACGTTGAGGGTGGCTTCCAGCCGCGAGTTGTCGACGATGCGGAAGATCGGCGTGTTGATCTGCACGAAGTTGCCGGTCTTGATCGAGCGCGATGCGATCACGCCGGAGATCGGCGCCACCACCGTGGTGTAGGACAGCTCCAGCGTGGCCAGGCGGTACTGCGCGCGGACGTTTTCCAGGTCGTAGCGCAGCTGGTCGACATCGGCGGCGCTGACCATCTGCTGGCCGACCAGCTTCTGTGCGCGCTGGTAATTGTTTTCCAGCTTGCGCATCTGCGCTTCGCTCTGTGCAACGGCCAGCCGTGCACGATCCGGGTCCAGCCGCACCAGCGGTTGGCCGGCGGTGACCCGCTGCCCTTCCTCGACCAGCACCGCCAGCGCCACGCCGGAGGTCTTGGCGACCACCTGCGACTCGGCGCGTGGTTCCAGCGCGGCCGTGCCGGTGTAGCTGGCCGCGACGGCACGATGGCTGGCCACCGCCACTTCGACCGGGACTGCGTCGACCTTCTTCTCCTCCTTGGTTTCGGCAGCCTTGGCTTCGGAATTGGGCCCTGCGGCGCAACCGCCCAGCAGCAGGGAGGTGGAGATCAGCAGTGCGGCAGCGCAGATTCCGCTGCGACGGCCGGACAGGAAGGTTGGGTGCGACATCGTCGGGTCCCTGAAGGATGCGTGGACAGGTGTGGTAGCAAAGTAATGCACCACTTCACGGCAACACCATATCCCAAAGGTCATGGTGCCTTCACGCCGCCGGTCGGCCCGACCCCATTTCAGCTAGATGAAACCTGAGGCTATACTCGGGTCGTTCCGTACCCCACGCCGGAACGACCAGACCCGAATCCCCGGAAACGACACCATGCGCCCGCAGCCGCTCGCCGCTTGTCTCGCTCTGGCCGTCCTCCTGCCCCTTGGGGCCGCCGCACAGCCCGCTCCTGCTCCTGCCACACCCGCCCCGGCCCCGGCTCCCGCCGTTGCGCCAGCGCCCGCCGCACCCACCGGCAACTTCGACAATGGCCGCGTCCTGGCCTACACCTGCCAGGGCTGCCACGGGATCACCGGCTACAAGAACGCCTACCCCAGTTACCGGGTGCCGAAGATCGGCGGCCAGACCCAGCAGTATCTGGCCCAGGCCCTGACCGAGTACCGCCAGGGCAAGCGCCGGCATCCGACGATGCAGGCGCAGTCGATGAGTTTCAGCGAACAGGAGATCGCCGATCTCTCTGTTTACCTGTCCACCGTCAAGTAAGGCCCGCCCATGTCGAAAGCCGCGCATCCGATGCGTCACGCCATCGCCCTGTCCGTTGCCCTGCTGCTGGCCGCCTGCTCACAGTCGCAGGTGGAAAACAGCGAAAAATCGGCCGCCGACCCGGGCCATGCCAGCGGCGAGCACGGTTCATCGTCCTCCGCCGGCCTGCCCGCTGGCCGCGAGGCCGCCGGTGAAGCCCGCGCCAAGGTGAAGGGCAAGGCCACCAACCAGAGCTGCATCGACTGCCATGGGGCCGACGGCAATGCGCCGATCGATCCGACCTATCCGAAGCTGGGTGGGCAGTACGGTGACTACCTGGCGCACGCGCTGCAGGCCTACCGCGCCGGTGACCGCCAGCATGCGCTGATGACGCCGCAGGCGAAGGACCTGAGTGATCAGGACATCGCCGATCTGGCGGCGTACTTCGGCAGCCGGCCGAGCCAGCTGCGGGATCTGCACGGGGTCAAATGACGGCCGGCCCCCCGGTCGGTGCGGACCGTCGGTTGGTAGGTGCGGACCGTTGGTCCGCACAGATTCCGGATATCCACGCATGGCGTGGATCTGCTGAGCCGGGCGTGGGCTCGGCTCTACATCAATCGGCGCGATCGCTGGCGCCGGTCAACGCTCAGCCTTCCAGCTCTTCCCAGCGCGCGTAAGCGGCATCCAGTTCGGCCTGCACCTTGGCCAGCTGCTGGGTGTGCGCCGTCACTTCAGCACTGCTGCGGGTGTAGAACGATGGGTCGTTCATCGCCGAGGTCAGCCCTTCGACATCGCCTTCCAGCTTCTCGATGGTCTTTGGCAGCTGCTCCAGCTCGCGCGCTTCCTTGTACGCCAGCTTGCGCTTGGGGGCTGCGGGAGTCGCGGCCGCAGCAGCGGCCGGTGCAGCAGTCGCCGGCTTGGCAGCCGGGGCCGCGGCAGGCGCAGCCACGCTGGCCGCATAGCGCTGCCAGTCGCTGTAGCCACCGACGTACTCGCCGATCACGCCGTCGCCTTCCATCACCAGCGTGGAGGTCACCACGTTGTCGATGAAGTCACGGTCGTGGCTGACCAGCAGCAGCGTACCGGTGTACTCGCCCAGCAGCTCTTCCAGCAGCTCCAGGGTTTCCACGTCGAGGTCGTTGGTCGGTTCGTCCATCACCAGCAGGTTGGACGGCTGCGCGAACAGCTTGGCCAGCAGCAGGCGGTTGCGCTCGCCACCGGACAGGCGGGTGATCGGCGCACGCGCGCGCTCGGGGGTGAACATGAAGTCCTGCAGGTAGGCATGCACGTGCTTGCGCTTGCCGTTGAACTCGAGGAAATCGCGGCCTTCGGCCACGTTCTCGATCGCGCTCCAGTCTTCGCGCAGCACCGCGCGGTACTGGTCGAAATAGGCGATCTGCAGGTTGGTGCCCGCATTGACCTCACCCTTGGCCGGCTGCAGTTCACCCAGCAGCAGCTTCAGCAGCGTGGTCTTGCCGCTGCCGTTGGGGCCGATCAGGCCGATGCGGTCGCCACGCAGGATGGTGGTGGTGAAATCGCGGACCATGGTGCGCTCGCCGAAGGCGAACGAAATGTCCTTGACGTCGATGACCTTCTTGCCGGAGCTGACGCCCTGCGCGGCTTCCATCTTGACGTTACCGCTGAGGTCGCGGCGCTGCGAGCGTTCGGTGCGCATCGCCTTGAGGCGGCGCACGCGGCCCTCGTCGCGGGTACGACGGGCCTTGATGCCTTGGCGGATCCAGACTTCTTCCTGCGCCAGCAGCTTGTCGAAGCGGGCATTTTCCTGCGCCTGCGCATTGAGGCGTTCCTCGCGGCGGCGCTCGTAGTTGGCCCAGTCGCCCGGCCAGCTGGTCACCTGGCCGCGGTCGATCTCGACGATGCGGGTGGCCAGCGCACGCAGGAAGCGGCGGTCATGGGTGACGAACACCACGCTGCCGCTCCAGCCCTTCAGGAACGCTTCGAGCCAGTCGATGGCTTCGATGTCCAGGTGGTTGGTCGGTTCGTCCAGCAGCAGCACGTCCGGGCTGGAGACCAGTGCACGGGCCAGCAGCACGCGGCGCTTCATGCCGCCGGACAGGCGGCCGAATTCGGCATCGCCGTCGAGGTCGAGCTTGGTCAGCGTTTCGCTGACGCGCTGGTCCAGGCCCCAGCCGTTGGCGGCGTCGATCTTGGCCTGCACGTTGCCGAGCGCGTCGCCATCGAAGACCTCGGCATGGCTGAGATGGTGGAACTCGGCCAGCCACTGGCCCAGTTCACCGAGACCATCGGCAACGACGTCGAACACCGAGCCGGCGGCGCCGTGTGGCACTTCCTGCTCCAGGCGGGTGACGCGCACACCCTGCTGCACGCGGACTTCGCCGTCATCGGGCTTGTGGTCGCCGGACAGCAGCTTGAGCAGGGTGGATTTGCCGGCGCCGTTGCGGCCGATCAGGGCGATGCGTTCGCCCGGCTCGATCGACAGTTCGGCCTTTTCCAGCAACAACGGGCCGCCGACGCTGAAGTCGACGTTCTGCAGAGTAATCAGAGGCATCCGGATATTGTACGGGTTGGGGGCGTCGGCCGGGTTGCACCCGGCACCCGCGGTAGTGCCGGCCGCTGGCCGGCAACCTCAACGGCAACGTCAAAAGCTGGTTTCCTGTGGGATGGCGGGATGGGTCCGGTCGCGGGGGACGCCGTAAACCCGTCCCTGGGGGCTTGGCCGCGGCATCCATGCCGCGGACACCCCCGCAACCGGACCCATCCCGCCTTCGACAGATTCCTGCAATCTGTCGGAACTACATTCTGCTCTGGTGGGTGTTGACCTTGGTCGACACGGTAGATCCACGCCATGCGTGGATGAGCGCTACAAGAAGGGTCGATGGATGGAGTCGACTGGAAATCTGATGGCTACCCCACCTCCCCCAGCAACGCCTGCAACCCCGGCAGCCATTGCTTGCCGGGGTGGCGCACCAGCCACAGGGTGCGCTGCAGGGCCGGCAGCGGAGTCTCGAGCACGCGCAGGCGGCCCAGGGCCAGCGGCTCTTCCAGCGCGTGGCGCGACAGGCAGGCCAGGCCGAGGCCGGCGATGGCGGCCTGCTTGATCGCTTCGGTATTGCCCAGCTGCAGGGTCTGCGCGAAGCCACGCAGGTGCGGCAGCAGGGCCTGTTCCACGGCTTCGCGGGTGCCGGAGCCAGGCTCACGCAGCAGCCAGCGTGCGCGGCGCAGTTCATCCAGCGACCAGCGTGCGCGGGCATCGGCGGCAGCCACGATCACCAGTGGGTCCTGCTGCCAGGCGGTCACCTGCAGGCCACGCTCATGGCACGGGCCTTCGATCAGGCCGGCGTCGACGTCCAGGCGCTGTACCGCGGCGACCACGCCGGCACTGTTGTCGATGCGCAGATCGACCTCGGCCTGCGGCGCCTGCCGCAGCAGTTCGGCGATGCGTGGCGGCAGCAGGTAGTTGCCGATGGTGGTACTGGCGGCCAGCACCAGCCGTAGCGGTGCGCCCTGCGACGGGTCGCCGCCGGCGGCCAGCTGCCGCTCCAGATCGGCGGCGTTGACCAGCAAGGTGCGCGCCGGCTCCAGCAGCGCGCGGCCGTGCCCGTTCAGCGCCAGGCGGCGGCCGATGCGGTCGAACAGCGGGGTGCCGAAGTGCGCCTCCAGCTCCTGCAGGGCGGCGCTGCTGGCCGACTGCGAGAGCGCGACGGCCTGGCCGGCGGCAGTGGTGGTGCCATGGTCGGCGATGGCGACGAAGACCTGCAGCTGGCGCAAGGTCAGGCGCATCGAATGTACCCGCTTTATAGGTAGGTTTCACCCATATTATTCGTTTTACAGGTCAGTGACACAGGCGCACGCTTGGCCCATCACTCCAGTCCTGTCGCGCCATGAACGCCACCGCTCTCTCCTCCTGGTCCCTGCCCGCCCTGCGCCAACGCTGGCAGCCGCGCCTGCCCGGCCTGCTGCTGGTGGGCCTGATCGCGGCGGCGTCGCTGTACCTGGCCGAGCTTCCCTGGCTCCAGGCGCATGGCCTGAGCGCGCTGACCGTGGCCATCGTCGCCGGCATCGTGGTCGGCAACACCCTTTACCCGCGGCTGGCGCCGAGCAGCGCGGCCGGTGTCGGCTTCTCCAAGCACTGGCTGCTGCGCGCCGGCATCGTGCTGTACGGCCTGCGCCTGACCTTCCAGGACATCGGCCACGTCGGCGTGGCCGGCGTGCTGATGGACGTGCTGGTGGTCGCCAGCACCTTCGGGCTGGCCTGCTGGCTGGGCATGCGCGTGTTCAAGATGGAGCGCGAAGCGGCGATGCTGATCGGCGCCGGCAGCGCGATCTGCGGCGCGGCGGCGGTGATGGCCGCCGAGCCGGTGGTGCGCGGCCGCGCTGCGCAGGTCACCGTCGCGGTCTCTACGGTGGTGGTGTTCGGCACGCTGGCGATGTTCCTTTACCCGGCGCTGTATGCACTGGTGCAGTCGCACGGCTGGCTGGCAATGGACGCGCGGCAGTACGGCCTGTTCACCGGCGCGACGGTGCATGAAGTGGCACAGGTGGTGGCGGCAGGCCGCGCGGTCAACGAAGCAGCGGCCGACACGGCGGTGATCACCAAGATGGTGCGGGTGATGCTGCTGGCGCCGTTCCTGGTCGCGCTGTCGCTGTGGCTGGCGCGTGGCGGCAAGGCCAGCGCCGACGGCAGCAAGGCGCGCATCGTGGTGCCGTGGTTCGCTTTTGGTTTCGTGGCGGTGGCCGGGTTCAACTCGCTGCATCTGCTGCCGGCGGGCCTGCAGGCGGGGCTGGTGCAGCTGGATACGGTACTGCTGGCGATGGCGATGGCCGCGCTGGGCCTGACCACCCACGTCTCGGCGCTGCGCCAAGCCGGGCTGAAGCCGCTGCTGCTGGCGCTGATCCTGTTCGCCTGGCTGCTGTTCGGTGGCCTGGCGATCCATCAGGGTGTACTGGCGGTGCTTGGCTGAGCAGGAGCGTGCCGACCCAGGTCGGCATCCACCCGTAGATCCACGCCATGCGTGGACGCCCCCCGGGTATATTCACGCCCTGCGTGGATGACGACTCCGATGGGGTCGGAGCCCTTTCCTGCGGAAAGGGATTCGACCCCATCCGATCAGGCGGGACCGGCCGCGCAGGCAGGTACAATGCGCCATGACTGACTTCTCGACCCTGCCGCTGAGCCCGGCCCTGCAGCCCGGCCTGGATGCCCTCGGCTACACCACCCTCACCCCCGTGCAGGCGCAGAGCCTGCCGGCCATCCTCGATGGCCGTGATGTGATCGCACAGGCACCCACCGGCAGCGGCAAGACCGCCGCCTTCGGCCTTGGCCTGCTGCAGTCCATCGACCCCAGCCTGATCCGCGTGCAGGCGCTGGTGCTGTGCCCGACCCGCGAACTGGCCGACCAGGTCGGCAAGCAGATCCGCAAGCTGGCCACCGGCATCCCCAACCTGAAGCTGTTGCTGCTGGTGGGCGGCGTGCCGCTGGGCCCGCAGCTGGCCTCGCTTGAAGGCCACGATCCGCATGTGGTGGTCGGCACGCCCGGCCGCGTGCAGGAGCTGGCACGCAAGCGCGCGCTGAACCTGGGCGCGGTGCGCACGCTGGTGCTGGACGAGGCCGACCGCATGCTCGACATGGGCTTCGAGGAGCCGATCCGCGAGATCGCCGGCCGCACCCATAGGGACCGCCAGAGCCTGCTGTTCTCCGCCACCTTCCCCGACAGCATCCGCGCCATGGCGCGTGACCTGCTGCGCGACGCGGTGGAAGTGACCGTGGAAGGCGCCGACCAGGCACCGGCCATCCGCCACCTGTTCTGCGAGGTGGAACCGGCGCATCGCCAGAAGGCGCTGGCCGGCCTGCTGCTGAAGTACACGCCAGAATCGGCGGTCGTGTTCTGCAACACCCGCAAGGACGTGGACGAAGTGGCCAACTCGCTGCAGCAGTTCGGCTTCTCCGCACTGGCCCTGCACGGCGACATGGAGCAGCGCGACCGCGAGGAAGTGCTGCTGCTGCTGGCCAACCGCAGCTGCAACGTGCTGGTCGCCAGCGACGTCGCCGCGCGCGGCCTGGACGTGGAAGAGCTGGCGGCGGTGATCAACTACGAACTGCCGACCGACGTGGAGAGCTACCAGCACCGCGTGGGCCGTACCGGGCGCGCCGGTGCCAGCGGCCTGGCGATCAGCCTGGTGGCCGGCCGCGAGAAGACCCGCGCCGACGCCATCGAAGCGCAGATGGGGCAGCCGCTGGACTGGCAGAAGACGCCGCTGGCAACCTCGCGCCCGGCCGAACTGCCGCAGGCCGCGATGCGCACGCTGCGCATCGACGGTGGCAAGACCGACAAGCTGCGCCCGGGCGACATCCTCGGTGCGCTGACCGGTGATGCCGGCCTGTCGAGCAAGTTCATCGGCAAGATCGCGATCTTCCCGACCCGCTCCTATGTGGCGATCGCGCGTGAGCAGGCCAACAAGGCCGTGGCCAAGCTGGAAGCCGGCAAGATCAAGGGCCGTCGTTTCCGCGTGCGGATGATGTGATTGAAGCAGCGTTGCCAACTACGGTTGGTAACGATCTGGCCTGGTAGCGGCCAACCTTGGTTGGCCCGTCCATGGCACCCGTCGCGAAAAGTGCTGCCAACCAAGGTTGGCAACGACCGGCTCCCGGCCATTCGCTCTGGTAGATGCCAACCTTGGTTGGCACCTGCCCTCCGATCAGAACACCAGTTCGGTGTGCAGCGGCAGGTCCGTTTCCCAGCGCGCACGGCCACCGAGGCCGTCCAGCTCGACCAGTACACCGGCGCCGACCACTTCAACGCCTAGGCGGCGCACCAGCGACAGCGCAGCGACCAGCGTGCCGCCGGTGGCCAGCACGTCGTCGATGATCACCACGCGGGCGCCGGCCGGCAGCGCATCGGCATGCACTTCGATGCAGTCGCTGCGGTATTCCAGCGTGTATTCCTCGCGCAGGACCTGGCCCGGCAGCTTGCCCGGCTTGCGCACCGGCACGAAGCCGACGCCCAGCTTTAGCGCCATCGCGGCACCGAGGATGAACCCACGCGATTCGATGCCGACCACTGCGTCCAGCTTCTGGTCGCGCCAACGGTCGGCCATCGCGGTGATCGCGCCGCGGAAATCCTCGCCATGGGCGAGCAGCGGCATGATGTCCTTGAACAGGATGCCGGGCTTGGGGAAGTCGGCGATGTCGCGCAGGCGGGAGGCCCACTGCGGAGCGACGATGGCGTCGGTCATGTCACATTGGCTATCTGATGGCGGCATAGGGTACCTGTTCCGGGCGTCGCCTGCCTGTTGGTGGTGTCCGGCCGGGCTGCGCCCGGCACCTGCGGTAGTGCCGGCCGCTGGCCGGCAACCTCAACAGCAACGGCAACGGCAACGGCAACAGCAACAGCAACAGCAACAGCAACAGCAACAGCAACAGCCTGCATTCCGGGGGATGGCGGGGCGGGTCCGGTTGCGGGGGACGCCGTAGATACGTCCGCGTAGGCTCGGTCGCGCCATCCATGGCGTTCACGCCCCCGCAACCGGACCCACCCCGCCTTCGACAGATTTCTGCGACCTGTCGGAATTGCTCATGGGGTCAGATCCGTTTTACGAAGGAAAACGGATCTGACCCCGGAATTTCATTCGATATCTGACAGATGTGTCGACCAAGGTCGACACCTACCCACAGCCGCGGGAATCTGTCGGAGGTGGGGCGGTGTCGGAGTGCGGGGTGTCAGCCGCATGGATGCGGCTGCCAAGCTTACAGGGACGTACTTGCAGCGTCCCCGCACTCCGACACCGCCCCGCCAAACCACGGAATCCGCTTTTGCTCTGGCTGTTGATCTGGCCTCCGCAGGTGCAGGGCGCAGCCCTGCCGAAACCCACCCTCAGGAACTGCAGGACAGCATCGAGCAACCGGCACGATTGTCGGCCCACGCCGGGCGCTTGCCAGCGAAGTGTTCCAGGCCGGCACGCTCGGTGTACGGGTCGCGCAGCACGTCCTGCAGTGCATGGACGCCGCCGAGATCCCCCTGCTCTGCGCGGTCGATCGCTTCCTGGGCCAGCCAGTTGCGCAGCACGTACAGCGGGTTGGCCGCTGCCATCTTCGCCTGGCGTTCGCTGGCCGCCAGCGGATCGCGGCGCAGGCGCGCTGCGTAGTCCTGCAGCCAGTGCCGCAGCGGTGCCTGCACTGCCTGTCGCCGCGCCTCGTCGTAGTACACCGCGTCCAGAACCGTCGCATCTGCTGCCGCCGGGTCGATGCGCATCAGTGCGCGCCAAGCCAGGGTCATGTCCATTGCGCCCTCCTGCATCAGCTGTTGCCAGCGCTGGTAGAGCTGCAGGTCATCATCGTCGGCAGCAGCCAGCCCCAGCTTCGCTGCAGCATCGCGACGCGTGCAGGCCACGAACGTGGACTGGTAAGCCGCCAGGCCTGCCTGCAGCGGTGCGACATCGGCGAACAGCGGCGACAGCGCCTGCGCCAATCGGCTCAGGTTCCAGTACGCCACCTGCGGCTGGGTGCCGAAGCGGTAGCGGCGCCCCTGGGCGTCGGTGGTGTTCGGCGTCCAGTCCGGATCGAAGTCCTCGACCCAGCCATAGGGGCCGTAATCCAGCGTCACACCGAGCACGGACAGGTTGTCGGTGTTCATCACGCCGTGCACGAAGCCGACACGCATCCAGTGCGCGATCATCTCGGCCGTGCGCACCGCGATCTGCGCGAACCAGTCGCCGTACAGCGCCTCGCCCTGCCCTTGCAGTTCGGGGAAGTCGCGGGCGATGCAGGCATCCACCAGCTGCTGCAGCAGGGCGGTTTCACCGCGCGAGGCCGGCAGTTCGAACGAACCGAAGCGCAGGAACGACGGCGAGACCCGGCATACGATGGCGCCTGGCTCGGCACGCGGATGGCCGTCATAGAACATGTCGCGCACCACGTCCTCACCGGTGCCGACCAGTGACAACGCGCGCGTAGTCGGCACGCCAAGGTGATGCATCGCCTCGCTGCACAGGAATTCGCGGATCGATGAGCGCAGCACTGCCCGTCCATCGGCCCCGCGCGAGTACGGCGTTGGCCCGGCCCCCTTCAACTGCAGCTCCCAGTGCTGGCCATCCGGCGCAACCAGCTCACCCAGCGAAATCGCACGCCCGTCGCCGAGCTGGCCGGCCCAGTGGCCAAACTGATGGCCACCGTAGTTGGCTGCCCACGGTTGCATGCCGGCGTACAGCGCATTGCCGCCGAATACCTGCGCGAAACCTTCGCTTTCGACTTCAGCGGTATCGAAGCCAAGCATTTCGGCAACGTCCGGCGCCCAGGCCAACAGCGTGGGCGCCGTCACCGGGGTCGGCATCACGGGCGACCAGGCGGCGCCCAGCACTTCGCGCCTGCGCGGGCCGGATTCGGGGTCGCCCGGCAGGGTGTGCAGCAGGCGGTTGTCGAAACGGGGAGTGTCGGTATCCATGGTGCTGGAGATGAGGGCGACGGCCGCCCTCCTCAATTGCCGCCGAGCGCCTGCAGGTGGCCGCCGTGGGCCTCGGCACGCTGGTAGGCCGGGCGTTCACCGATACGCTTGAGGAAGCCACGCAGTGCCGGTTTGTCGTCCAGGCCACCACCGCGCGCGGCAGCGGCCTGGATCGGGAAGCTCATCTGGATGTCGGCCGCACTGAAACGCTCGCCGGCAAACCACGGGCTTTCGGCCAAGCGGCGCTCCATCCAGTCCAGGTGCAGGCGCCGCTGCGGGCCGATGAAGCCGCGCTCGGCCTTGTCGGCAATGCTGCGTGCGATCGGGCGCGCGAAGAACGGCATCGGCGCGTTGCGTATGCGGCCCATCACCAGGGTCAGCAGCAACGGTGGCATCGCCGAGCCTTCGGCGTAGTGCAGCCAGTAGCGGTAAGCGATGCGTTCGGCCCCGTCTGCCGGCATCGGTGACGGCGACAGCTGGCGTTGCGTGTCGTAACGGTCAGCGAGGTAGTCGAGGATCGCGCCGGACTCGGCCAGTACCAGCTCACCATCCTGCAGTACCGGCGACTTGCCGAGCGGATGCACGTTGCGCAGTTCCGGCGGCGCCAGCAGCGTCTTCGGATCGCGCGGATAGCGGCGCAGTTCGTAGTCCAACCCCAGCTCCTCCAGCATCCACAGCACGCGCAGCGAACGGGAGTTTTCCAGATGGTGGACGATGCGCATGGGGGTGATCCCTTGGGGAGACGCGCATCGTACCGCGCCGGCTGCATGTCCTTTGTAGAGTCGAGCCATGCTCGACTGTCTTTGGGCGCAGTCCAGCATGGCTCGACTCTACAAAAAAAACGGCGGGCAATAAAAAACGCCGGAAGCTTTCGCTTCCGGCGTTCTGGCTACCCAACGGTAGCAGACGGATTAGACCGCCTGCACCTGGTCAGCCTGCATGCCCTTCTGACCCTGGACGGCGATGAAGGTAACCTTCTGGCCTTCCTGCAGGGTCTTGAAGCCGGTGCCCTGGATCGCGCGGAAGTGCACGAACAGGTCCGGGCCGCTTTCCGGGGTGATGAAGCCGAAGCCCTTGGCGTCGTTGAACCACTTGACGGTACCGGTCTGACGTTCAGACATTTTTACTAACTCCTGAAACACATGTTGAAAAAAATCGCAGCCACCGGGTATCGGGGCCGAGACTGAGTTGCAGGCGTTGGTAAAGCGGATCGATGAGCGGATCGTGAGATCAACTGCACCAGGCCACGATTCACGGTGACCCTAGCAAACACAGTGGGTCGCACGATACGCGTGTTTTCTGCAAAAAGCGATAGCCCCGACGTTCATGGGAATACGTCACCCACTAGGCGTGACAAGGGTTGGCAGCCTCTCGCGGCTAACTCCGAGTCCCCATTCAGGTTTTTCCTACCCTACACTGGGTAAATGACTGAAGCTGAAACCCCCGCTGAACACGCCTCTCCCCGCATCTGGGTGGATGCGGACGCCTGTCCCACCGTCATCCGCGACATCCTGTTCCGTGCGGCTGAACGGGTCGGGATCGAACTGACCCTGGTCGCCAACCAGTGGATCCGCACCCCGCCCTCGCGCTGGCTGCGCTCGATCCAGGTGCCGCAGGGGCTGGACGTGGCCGACAGCGCCATCGTCGAGCGGGTCGCCGCGGGGGACCTGGTGGTCACCCAGGACATCCCGCTGGCCGCGCTGGTGCTGGAGAAGCAGGCCGTCGCGCTGAACCCGCGCGGCCAGTTGTACACACCGAACAACATGGCCGAGCGACTGTCGATGCGCAATTTCATGGAGGAACTGCGCGGCGCCGGGGTCCAGACCGGCGGACCGCCGCCCCTGGGCCCCCGCGACCGGCAGCTGTTCGCCGCCGAGCTGGACCGCTGGCTGGCGCGACGCCCGGCCCGCTGAGCGCCTGGCCGCCCTAAGCCGGAAGGCTCAGGCTGCAGCCGCTGCTGAACATCCGTCGTGCACCACTCAACGGGTCATCGAAAGCCAGGGCCCGCGCCAGCAGCTGCAGCGGCGCCTCGGCTACGTCCGGTGCCCGTTGCCGAAGCTGCGGGTACAGGTCGTCACCCATGATCGGCGCCCCCAGCATGGCCATGTGCACGCGCAGCTGATGCTTGCGGCCGGTTTCCGGCAGCAGCCGGTAGCGCCAGATCGGCCCTTCGGCCTCGATCAGCTCGATCCGGCTGCGCGCATTGGCCTCGCCGGGCACTTCGGCCATGCGGAAGAACGGCTCGCCCGGCACCAGGCGGCTGTACCGCTGCAGCGGAAACTCCCGCCCCGGCAGCGCCGGTGCCAAGGCCTCATAGGTCTTTTCGATGCGCCGCTCACGGAACAGGCGCTGGTAAGCATCGCGCGACGCACGCTGGGTCGAGAACAGCACCAACCCGGCCGTCAGCCGATCCAGCCGGTGCAGCGGCACCAGATCGGCATTGCCGGTGCGGGCGACCAGCCGCGCCAGCAGCGTCTCGCGTACATGCCCGCCCGCCGGTGTCACCGGCAGGAAATGCGGCTTGTCGGCCACCAGCAGGTGCGCATCCAGATGGACGATGGTTTCGGTGAAGGGGATCACCGGTTCGTCGGCCACCTCGCGGAAGTACTGGATGTCCAGCCCGACCTGCCAGGGCATGTCCGCAGTGAGCGCCCTGCCCTGTGCGTCGAGCACACGGCCGCGCGCGAAGCGATCCTGCCATTGCGCGCGCGCGATGCGCGGAAAACGTGCACACAGGCCATCCAGCAGGGTGGCCCAGGGGCCGGGCGGCAGCTGCAACCGGCTGGGCAAGCTCATGGCGTCCACTCCGGCCACGGGAAAGAGCGCAAGAGTGCCACCGTTGACGGTGCGCAGACAGTCCGGCCACGGACACCCCCGGAGCAAACCTCTATCATTGTCCTCTTTAGTCCACGGATCCCCCATGGCTCTTACCGCCACCATCCGCAAGGCCGAACTGCAGATCAGCGACATGGATCGCGGCTACTACGCGACCCACAACCTGACCCTGGCCCAGCATCCGTCCGAGACCGACGAGCGCCTGATGGTGCGCCTGCTCGCCTTCACGCTGAACGCCGGCGATCGCCTGGAGTTCGGCCGCGGCCTGAGTACCGATGACGAGCCCGATCTGTGGGAACACGACTACACCGGCGACATCCTGCAGTGGATCGACCTGGGCCATCCGGACGAATCGCGCATCCGCAAGGCCAGCAATCGCAGCCGCCAGGTGCAGGTGGTCAACTACGGCGGCAACGCCTCGGAGATCTGGTGGAGCAAGCAGGGCAAGGGCCTGGCGCGCTTCGACAATCTTTCGGTGGTCGATCTGGACGGCGAATTCGTCGAGCGCTGGGGCCAGCAGATCCAGCGTGCCATGCGTTGGAGCGTGCTGATCCAGGACGGCGAAGTGCAGCTGCTCAACGACCAGATCCAGCTCGACGTGATCCCGGACTGGCGCAAGCGCGCCAAGGCATGAGCACCATCCGTTGCGATGTGGTGGTCATCGGTGCCGGCGCAGCCGGGCTGATGACCGCGATCACTGCCGGCCAGCGCGGCCGCCAGGTGCAGGTGATCGACCATGCCAACAAGGTCGGCAAGAAGATCCTGATGTCCGGCGGTGGTCGCTGCAACTTCACCAACACCGGCACCACCCCGGCCAACTTCCTGTCGGCCAACCCGCACTTCTGCAAGTCGGCGCTGGCCCGCTACACGCCCTGGCATTTCATCGAGCTGGTGCACAAGCACGGCATCGCCTATCACGAAAAGGAACTGGGGCAGCTGTTCTGCGATATCTCGTCCAAGCAGATCGTGAAGATGCTGGTGGACGAGTGCCAGGCGGCCGGCGTACAGATCCGTACCGACTGCAGCGTGCAGCGCATCGAGCACGGCAGCGATGGTTTCCGCGTGCACACCACCCAGGGCCTGTTCCATTGCGCCTCGCTGGTGGTTGCCACCGGTGGCCTGTCGATTCCCAGCATGGGGGCCAGCGGTTTTGGCTATGAGGTGGCCCGCCAGTTCGGCCACCAGGTACTGCCGACCCGCGCCGGGCTGGTGCCGCTGACCCTCAGCGGCAAGCACCAGGAGCGGCTGGCCGACCTCAGCGGCGTCGCACTGCCGATCGAGGCGCGCTGCAACGGAAAGAGTTTCCAGAACTTCATGCTGCTGACCCACCGTGGCGTAAGCGGCCCGGCCATCCTGCAGATTTCGTCGTTCTGGCAGCCCGGCGATGCGCTGGAGCTGGACCTGTTGCCGGGCCAGGATGCCGGCGAGTGGTTGCGCCAGATGAAGCGCGACCGCCCGGCCGCCGAGCTGCGCACGGTGCTGGGCGAGGTACTGCCGAAGCGGCTGGCGCAACGCCTGTGCGAGCACTGGCTGCCCGACCGGCCCGTGCGCCAGCTGGACGAGCCGGTGCTGCGCCAGGCCGCGCAGCTGCTGGGCGCATTCCCGCTGGTGGCCAGCGGCACCGAAGGCTACCGCACCGCCGAGGTCACCCTGGGCGGCGTGGACACCGCCGAAGTGTCATCCTCGACGATGGAATCCAAGCGCGTGCCCGGCCTGCACTTCGTTGGCGAGGTGCTGGACGTGACCGGCTGGCTGGGCGGCTACAACTTCCAATGGGCCTGGGCCAGCGGCCACGCAGCGGGCGGCGTGGTGTGAACCACTTCGCCGTTCGACGCGCGCCAGGGGTGCGCGCATGGACGGTTCGCCGCGCATCGTGTATCTAGATTCGCAGATTGGGGAGCAGTGCATGCAGAACGCGAACGACATCACCATCCGCCTGCTGATCGTCGATGACAGCGGCGAGAATGCCGAAGCCATCGTCAGCACCCTGCGCAACAGCGGCATCGCGGTACGCCCGTGGCGCCCGCAGGATGCGGCCGAGCTGGCCCAGGTGCTGGCCAGCCAGGCCATCGACCTGGTGCTGGCCTCGCCTTCGCAGGGCATCCCGCTGCAGCTGGCGGCCCAGCACATCGCCGCCAGCGGCAAGGACATCCCGCTGGTGCTGCTGGCCGAGCGCATCGACGAGGACGAACTGGTGCAAGCCAGCAGCCATGGCATCCGCGCCCTCGCCCTGCGCCAGCGCCCCGAGCATCTGCTCGCCGTGGTCCGCGACCAGTGGGTCGACCTGCAGGCGCGTCGCGGCCTGCGCCGGATCGAGGCGCAGATGCGCGAGACCGAGCGCCGCTGCGACGCGCTGATCGCCTCCTCGCGCGACCCCATCGCCTATGTGCATGAAGGCATGCACATCCGCGCCAACGACGCCTATCTGGAGATGTTCGGCTACGAGCATTTCGAGGACATCGAAGGCATTTCGCTGCTGGACATGGTCGCCGCCCAGCACGTGGAGGGCTTCAAACAGCTGCTCAAAGGCCTCAGCCGTGGCGAGGCGCCGCCGCCGCAGTACCAGCTCGACGCGCGCCACGAGGACGGCAGTTCCTTCCCGGCGACGATGGAATTTGCCGCGGCCACCTACGAGGGCGAGTCCTGCCTGCAGGTGGTGCTCCGCCGCCGCATGGAGTTCGACCCCGAGCTGGCACGCGAGGTCGAGGACCTGCGCCAGCGCGACCAGGTCACCGGCCTGCTCAATCGCCCGACCTTCATGCTGCAGCTGGAAAGCGCGGTGGCCCAGGCCGGGCGCAGCGAGGGTCAGTTCGGCCTGCTGCTGATCGAGCCTGACCACTACGCGCGCCTGCTGCCGGATATCGGCCTGGCGTCGGCCGACATCCTGATCGGCGCTCTCGCCGCCCTGCTGGCCGAGGTGGTCGGCGAGGACGCGCAACTGGCCCGCTTCGGCGAACACAATTTCGCCGTGCTGCAGGCCGGGCCCTACGCGCAGACCGTGGCGCTGGCCGAGCGCATCCGCGAAGCCTATGCCGCACATGTCTTCAGCATCGGCGCACGCTCGGCCACGGTGACGGTCAGCATCGGTGGCGTGCAGGTGGGCGAGAAGATCGCCAGCATCGGCCAGGTGCTGGCGCGCGCCAGCGACTGCACCCAGGCCGCCGCCGAACTGGGCAACACCTGCCGCATCTTCGACCCGGCTGCCGCCGACCGTGTCGAGGAAGAACGCGTACAGCGCTGGGTTGCGCGCATCCGCGAGGCGCTGGCCGGCGACGGCTTCCAGCTGCACTACCAGCCGGTGCTGAACCTGCAGGGCGAGCCACTGGAGCTGTACGAGGCCTACCTGCGCCTGGAGAACAATGGCGAGCTGCTGAGCCCGACCGCGTTCCTGGGCATCGCCGAGGAACACGGCCTGTTGGCCGACATCAACCGCTGGGTGGTCTCGCAGGCCATCGCGGTGCTCGGCCAGCGGGCACGCGAGGGCAACGCCACCCAGGTGCTGGTGAAGGTGACGCCGGAATCGTTCGACGACCCGCAGATGATCGCCACGCTGCGCCGCGAACTGCAGGCACAGGGCGTGCCCGGCGAACGGCTGTGGCTGCATGCGCCGGAAGCGAAGGTTTTCACCCACCTGCGCAGTGCGCAGCAGTTCCTAGCCGAAGTGGCGCCGCTGGGCTGCCGCATCGGCCTGGAGCAGTTCGGTTCGGGGCTGGATTCATTCCAGCTGCTGGCCCACTTCCAGCCGCAGTTCCTCAAGCTGGACCGGGGCTTCACCAGCGACCTGGCCGCCACGCGCGAGAACATCGACCGCATCAGCCAGATCACCGCGCGCGCACAGGAAGCGGGTATCCGCACCATTGCCGAGTTCGTCAGCGATGCCAACTCGATGACGCTGCTGTTCAGTGCCGGCGTGGATTACGTGCAGGGCGACTTCGTCGGCCCGGCGCTGCCGGAGATGGGCTTCGAGTTCGGGTGACGCCTCTCTGTAGAGCCGAGCCACGCTCGGCTGCGGGACTCAAGCGAAGAGCAGCCGAGCATGGCTCGGCTCTACACAAACGAGAAGGCCGGCGTTCGCCGGCCTTTTCGTTGATCAGGTCATGTCGACCAGATTTTCGATCTTCACGTCCGGATTGACGTCGGCCTCGTAGTCCACGCCCTCCACGCCGAAGCCGAACAGGCGCAGGAAGTCGGCCTTGTAGCCGGCCAGATCGCTGATCTCGTACAGGTTCTCGTTGGTCACCTGCGGCCACAGCGCGACCACCCTGCCCTGCACATCTGCGGCCATTTCCTTGTAATCGGCGCGCAGGCGGCCTTCCTCATCGATCAGCGCAACGGTGCGGCCATCGCCATCGACCAGGTCGTGGCGCAGGCGATCGATCGCCACGCCGTCGGCCTTGCCGCCGTAGAGGATGTCGTACAGCACGTCCAGCTGTTCGATGCAGCCTTCGTGGGTGCCCTTTTCCTTCATCACCTTGAACAGCAGCGACAGGTACAGCGGCATGGTCGGAATGGCCGAGCTGGCCTGGGTCACCACCGCCTTCAGCACCGATACGCGTGCATCGCCACCGATCTTGGCCAGCTTCTCGCGCAGGCCCAGCACCTTGGTGTCCAGGTCCTTCTTGGCCGCACCGATCGAGCCATTCCAGTAGATCGCCTGGGTGATCTCTTCGCCCACGTAGGTGAAGGCGGTGGTGGTGCAGCCGTTGGCCAGCACGCCGGCATCGGCGAGCGCGTCGATCCACATCTGCCAGTCTTCGCCGCCCATCACCGCGACGGTACCGGCGATCTCTTCCGGGGTAGCCGGCTGCAGGTGGGTCTCGGTCAGCACTTCCTTGTCGGTATCCAGGCCACGCAGGGTGATCGGCTCGCCGATCGGCTTCAGCGAGGAGCTGATGATCTCGCCGGTCTTCGGATGCTTGCGGCGCGGCGCCGCCAGGCTGTAGACAACCTGGTCGACCTGGCCGAGATCGGCCTTGATCATTTCGATGGTCTTCGCCTTCACTTCATCGGAGAAGGCATCGCCGTTGATGCTCTTGGCATACAGGCCGGCTTCGTCGGCGTACTTGTGGAACGCAGCCGAGTTGTACCAGCCCGCCGTGCCCGGCTTGGTCTCGCTGCCCGGCCGTTCGAAGAAGATGCCGAGGGTGGCGGCGCCACTGCCAAAGGCAGCGGTGATGCGCGCGGCCAGGCCGTAGCCGGTCGAGGCACCGATCACCAGCACCCGCTTGGGACCGTTCTGGATCGGTGGGCGCGCGCGGATGTAGTCGATCTGCTGCTTGACCGCGGCCTCGCAGCCGGTCGGGTGGGTGGTGACGCAGATGAAGCCGCGGACGCGCGGTTTGATGACCATGGATACCTCGGGTTGGCAGATGCGGCGCACGGGGCGCTCAGCAGGAATACGGGCGCGCGCCTGCGCGCGCGAACCGCAGGATCGTAGTGCGCGGGGGACGATTGCACAACCGACGCTGGCGTAGGGTGGGGTTTCTCTTTGCAGGGCTGCACCCTGCACACGCGGTAGTGCCGGCCGCTGGCCGGCAACCTCAACAGCAGCGTCAAAAGCGGGGTTCCTGTGGGTTGGCGGGGTGGATCCGGTTGCGGGGGGCGCTGCAAGTACGTCCATGTAAGCTCGGTCGCCGCATCCATGCGGCTCACGCCCCCGCAACCGGACCCACCCCGCCTTCGACAGATTTCCGCGACCTGTCGGGACAGCATTCTTCTCTGGTGGGTGTCGCCCTTGGTCGACATGGTAGATCTGATTCCAGTCTGATTATCGATATCTGATAGATGTGTCGACCAAGGTCGACACCTACCAACAGCCGCAGGAATCTGTCAGAGGCGGGGCGGTGTCGGAGTGCGGGGTGTCAGCCGCATGGATGCGGCTGCCAAGCCTACACGGACGTACTTGCGGCGTCCCCGCACTCCGACACCGTCCCGCCCAACCACGGAATGCACCCTGTTGCTGTTGCCGGCCAGCGGCCGGCACTACCGTGGGTGCAGGGCTGCAAGCCCTGCACACAAAAAACCCCGCTTGCGCGGGGTTCTCTGTGTGCCGCATGCAGCAGATGCTTACGGGCGACGGGCCAGGGCCTCGACGTCCTTCGCCTTCGGCAGCAGGTCCTGCTTGCTGACGCGCAGGAAGCCGATCGTCAGCATCGGCACCGCGACCAGGATCGAGGACAGCACCACGATCACCGCACCGATCATGTGCGTCTCGGCCAGGCCTTCCATCGACGCACCGCCGTACAGGTACAGGGCAAGCGCCGACAGGAAGAACATCACCGCGGTGATCACCGTACGCGACAGCGTCTGGTTGATCGAACGGTTCAGCACCTCCATCGAGTCCACGCGCAGGCTGCGGAAGTTCTCGCGGACGCGGTCGAACACCACGATGATGTCGTTGATCGCAAAGCCCATCACCGACAGCAGGCCGGCCAGCACGGTCAGGTCGAACTCACGGCCCAGCAGGGACACGTAGGCGACCGTCACGATCAGGTCGAACATCGCCACGATGCTGGCGGTGACCGCGAACTTCCATTCGAAGCGCACCGCGATGTAGATCAGGAAGCCGGCCAGCATGAAGATGGTGGCGTACAGGCCGTTCTTCGCCAGGTCCTTGCCGATCTGCGGGCCGACGAATGCGGTACTCATCACCGTGGCCTGGTTGTCGGCGCTGGACAGCACCTTCACCACGGCCGCGGCGGTGGCCTTGTCCTCGGCAGCGGCATCACCGGTGCCCGGCGCATGCTCGCCGTGCGGCGCCAGGCGGATCAGCAGGTCGGTATTGCCACCGACGCTCTGCACCTGGGCACCGTCGAAGCCGTTCTGCTCCAGCTTGGCGCGGACCTGCTCGACGTCCACGGCCTTCTCGAAACGCGTTTCGATCAGGGTGCCGCCGGTGAAGTCCAGTGCGTAGTTGAAGCCCTTGATGCCGATGATGGCGACCGAGGCCAGGAACACCACGATGGTGACTGCCATGGCGACATGGCGCCAGCGCATGAAGTCGATCTTGGTGTCGTTCGGGAGGATGTGCAGCGGAAACAGTTTCATTGTGCGTGTCGTCCCGTCAGATGGCCACGTTCTGGAGCTTCTTGCGACGGCCGTAGATCAGCGTCGCCAGCGCACGCGACACGGTGATCGCAGTGAACATGGAGGCGAAAATACCGATGATCATGGTCAGCGCGAAGCCCTTCAGCGGACCGGTACCGAATGCGAACAGCGCCACGCCGACGATCAGGCCGGTCAGGTTGGCGTCGAGGATGGTGCCCGAGGCACGCTCGTAACCGGTCACGATCGCGGTCTTGCCCGGCACGCCGGCGCGCAGTTCTTCACGGATACGCTCGTTGATCAGCACGTTGGCGTCCACCGACAGGCCCACCGACAACGCCAGGCCGGCGAAGCCCGGCAGGGTCATGGTGGCGCCGAACAGCGACATCACCGCCACCACGATCAGCAGGTTGAACAGCATCGCCGCCGAGGTGATCACACCGAACATGCGGTAGTAGATGCTGAAGAACACCAGGGTGAACAGGAACGCGAACACCACCGCGCGCATGCCGTTCTTGACGTTCTCGGCGCCCAGGCTCGGGCCGACCACGCGCTCTTCGACGAAGTCCATCGGCGCGGCCAGCGAGCCGGACTTCAGCAGCTTGGCCAGGTCCTCGGCTTCCTTCTTCTGCAGGCCGGTGGTCTGGAAGTTCTTGCCGAACACGCCGTTGATGTTGGCCACCGAGATCACTTCCTCGTTGACCTTGAAGCCACGCACTTCCTGGCCGTCGACGACGGTCACGGTCGGCACGCGTTCGGTGTAGACCACCGCCATCGGCTTGTTCACGTTGGCGCTGGTGAAGTCGAACATGCGCTGGCCGCCGACATTGTTCAGCGTCACGCTGACGGCCGGGGAGCCACTATTCGAATCGGTCACCGCCTGCGCGCCGACCATCTGGTCACCGGTGACGATCACGCGCTTGTTCAGCAGGATCGGGCCGCGGCCATCACGCTGCTGGTAAACCTTCGCTTCCGGCGGGATGCGGCCGGAATTGATGGCGTCCTGCGCATTGCCCTCGACCACCGCGCGGTACTCCAGGGTGGCGGTGGCGCCGATCATGCGCTTGGCTTCGGCGGTGTCCTGCACGCCCGGCAGCTGCACGACCACACGGTCGGCACCCTGGCGCTGGATGATCGGCTCGGCCACGCCGAGCTGGTTCACGCGGTTGCGCAGGGTGTTGATGTTCTGCTCGATGGCGCCGTTGGCGATCTGCGTGATCTCGGTCTCCGGCACGGTGACCGTGATGCGGTTGCCGCTGACGTCATAGCCGAGCGTCGGCTGTGCCTTGACCAGGGCGGCACGGGCACGCTGCGCGGCGTCGTCACCGGCGGACGGGCTCAGGTTGGCCACGATGCTGTTGTCCGCACGGCGCTCCACCGACTGGTAGGCGATGCGGGCGTCACGCAGGGTGCTGCGCACGTCTTCGGTGTAGGCATCCAGGCGCTTGTCGAGGGCGGCCTTCTGGTCGACCTGCAGCACGAAGTGCACGCCACCCTGAAGGTCCAGGCCGAGCACCATCGGGCGACCGCCCAGCCGGGCCAGCCAGTCCGGCACGGTCGAGGCCAGGTTCAGGGCCACCGTGTACTTCTCGCCGACGGTGTCGCGCAGGGCATCGCTGGCCGCAGACTGCGACTTCAGGTCCGGCAGGCGGACGATCAGGCTTTCCCCTTCCTTTTCGGCACCGATGGCAGTGACCCCGGCCTTCTTCAGGTCGGCCAGCACACGGTCGCGCAGCACATCGTCGATCTGCCCGCCACGGTTGGCGGTGATCTGGATGGCCGGGTCCTTCTGGTAGATGTTGGGCAGCGCGTACAGCGCACTGAGCGCCAGTACGATCAGGATGACGACGTACTTCCAGCGTGGAAATTCGAGCATTGCTTGGGTCCCGCGCGGCGCCATCCCCGGCGCCGCGGTTGTGCTTCGGAAAGGGAGTGGCTTACTTGGCCGAATCCAGGGTGCCGGTCGGCAGCACGCTGCCGACAGCGCCCTTCTGCACGCGGATGCGCACGTTCTCGGCCACTTCGATGGTGATGAAGTTGTCGCCGATGTCGGTGACCTTGCCGGCGATGCCACCGTTGGTCAGCACTTCGTCGCCACGCTTGATCTTCTCCAGCATGGACTTGTGTTCCTTCTGCCGCTTCATCTGCGGGCGGATCATCAGGAAGTACATGATGGCGATCAGGATGATCGGGAACAGCAGCGTGGTCAGGCCCATGCCCTGCGGTTGGCCGCCGGCGGCCTGGGCGTGGGCGGCGGGAATCAGGAAAGCAAGCAGGTTCATCGTTGGTCCTTTGGTTGGGCGGCGCTCCCGTCCCTTCAGGGACGGGGGTGTCGACCGCGGATCTGGGTCAGCCTTGAAGTATGCCACGGCCCCGGGCGTTCGTCCTTGGGCCGTTTGGCAGGGGGCGTTCGGGTTACAGCGGCGGGGCCACCGCCCCGCGTGCCGCGTAGAAGGACTCACGGAAGGCCAGGAAGGTTCCCGCCTCGATCGCCGCGCGGATGTCGGCCATCAGCTTTTCGTAGTAGAACAGGTTGTGCAGGGTGCCCAGCATCGGCGCCAGCATCTCGTTGCAGCGGTCCAGGTGGCGCAGGTAGGAACGGGTGTAGCCGCCGGTGCAGGCCACGCAGCCACAACCCGGCTCGATCGGGTCCATGTCCCGCGCGTACTGGGAGTTGCGGATGCGGACGGTGCCGAACGAGGTGAAATAGTGGCCGTTGCGGGCGTTGCGGGTCGGCATCACGCAATCGAACATGTCCACGCCACGTGCGACACCCTCGACCAGGTCCTCCGGCCGGCCCACGCCCATCAGGTAGCGCGGGCGGTCGCCCGGCAGCTCCGGGTCCAGGTGGTCGAGCATGGCGTTGCGCTCGTGCTCCGGCTCGCCCACGGCCAGGCCGCCGATGGCGTAGCCGTCGAAGCCGATCGCCTGCAGGGCGTCGGCCGAGCGGCTGCGCAGGTCGGTATGCACGCCGCCCTGGACGATGCCGAACAGGGCCGCGTCGTTGCCCAGTTCGTCATGCGCGTTGCGGCTGCGCTGCGCCCAGCGCAGGCTCAACTCCATCGAACGGCGGGCAACGTCCTCGGTGGCCGGGTACGGGGTGCATTCGTCGAAGATCATCACGATGTCCGAATCGAGCACCTTCTGGATCTTCATGCTCTCCTCGGGACCGAGGAAGACCCGTGCGCCGTCGGTCGGCGAGGCGAAGGTCACGCCCTGCTCG
Source organism: Stenotrophomonas sp. YJH_SMC_123 (assembly GCF_059368215.1). Classification (NCBI taxonomy): domain Bacteria; kingdom Pseudomonadati; phylum Pseudomonadota; class Gammaproteobacteria; order Lysobacterales; family Lysobacteraceae; genus Stenotrophomonas; species Stenotrophomonas sp. YJH_SMC_123. The sequence continues at coordinate 795,004 of NZ_JCAFRM010000001.1, read as the reverse complement.
GTGATCTTGCGGCGGTGCGCCAGCGAGAACACCTGGAAGCCGCCGGAGTCGGTCAGGATCGGGCCATCCCAGCGGCAGAAGCCGTGCAGGCCGCCGTGGTCGGCGATGATGTCCAGGCCCGGGCGCAGGTACAGGTGGAAGGTATTGCCGAGGATGATCTCGGCGCCCAGCGCGCGCACCTGGTCCGGCAGGATGCCCTTGACCGAGCCATAGGTCCCCACCGGCATGAAGGCCGGCGTTTCCACCGTGCCACGCGGGAAGGTCAGGCGGCCACGGCGGGCACGGCCGTCGCGGGTCTGGAGCTGGAACTGCAGTCGGGACATGGAGCGGTCATTGGGGCAAATAGTTACCCATTGTCTCCCAAGAAGGCGTGCGCACCAAGGTGCGCACCCACAGGGGGCCCCTGCCCTCCCGGGGCGCGCTACCCCGCCTGCGGGAACAGCAGCATCGCGTCGCCGTAGCTGAAGAAGCGGTAGCGCTGCTCGATCGCGTGCTGGTAGGCCTCGAACACGCGCTCCTTGCCGGCAAACGCGGAGATCATCATCAGCAGCGTGCTTTCCGGCAGGTGGAAGTTGGTCACCATCGCGTCCACGCTGCGGATGCGGTAGCCGGGGGTGATGAAGATCTGCGTCTCGCCGGCGAACGGCAGCAGCTCGCCATCACGCATCGCGCTTTCCAGCGCGCGCACCACGGTGGTGCCGACGCCGATCACGCGGCCGCCGGCGGCGCGCGTGCGCCGCACCTGCTGCACCAGTTCGGCACCGACATTCAGCCACTCGCGGTGCATCACGTGGTCCTTCAGGTCTTCGGCACGCACCGGCTGGAAGGTGCCCGCGCCCACGTGCAGGGTGACGTGGCCGAGCTCCACGCCCTTTTCCTTCAGTGCGGCCAGCAACGGTTCGTCGAAATGCAGGCCCGCGGTCGGTGCCGCCACCGCGCCCACTTCACGCGCGAACACGGTCTGGTAGCGCTCGCGGTCGTCCACGCCCGGCTCGCGCTGGATGTACGGCGGCAGCGGCAGGCGGCCGGCATGCAGCAGCCACTGCTCCAGCGACTCGGGCACGTGGAACTGCAGCACGTAGAACTCGCCATCGCGGCCCAGCACCTCGGCTTCGCCACCGGCATCCAGCGCGATGCGGCTGCCGGCCTTCGGCGACTTGCTGGCGCCCACCTGGGCACGGGCCTGCTGGCCGCCGAGCAAGCGCTCGATCAGGATCTCCACGCGGCCGCCGCTGGCCTTCTGCCCGAACAGGCGCGCCGGGATCACCCGGGTGTCGTTGAACACCAGCAGGTCGCCCGGCTGCAGCAGCGACGGAAGGTCACGCACCTGCAGGTCGGTGAACGCGGTGGGGGCTTGCGGCACCAGCAGCAGGCGGCTGGCGGAACGCTCGGCCAGGGGCGCCTGCGCGATCAGTTCGGCCGGCAGGTCGTAGTTGAAATCGGACTTCTTCAAGGCAGTGGGCGGCAACAGGTCGACAATGGCGCGCATTGTACGTCCAGCGTCTGCGAGCCGGCGTGCTTCGCGGCGAACGTCGCGCAAAATGCTGCTATGCAGCAGGTTTTTGCGGGGTTATCGCGCAAAAAAACAAGTGCTAGCATCGAGTCGGAAGTCCGCTGCACTAGCCTGCCCCCAAGCGCGCGTTGACGCGCGTTTTGCTTTTGAAGGCCCGTGCGACCCATCGTTTCAGGAGATCTGCAATGAGCTTCATCGAACGCCTCGCCCCCCTGCGCACCCAGCCCGGCACCCGCCTCACCACCGGCCTGGACGACGCCACCCTGACCGCCCTGTCCGTCCGCCACCCGCAGCTGATCGCCGCAGTGGATGCCGCCGCCGAGGAGTTCGCGCGCGTGCAGGCCGACCTGGGGCCGCTGCTGGCGCAGGACGAACAGGCGCAGATCGACGCGATGCAGGACGGCTTCGTCAATTTCTACGCCGATGATGCAGTGACCCCGTACGTGGCGCTGGCCGCGCGTGGCCCCTGGGTGGTCACCCTGAAGGGCGCGGTGCTGTACGACGCCGGCGGCTACGGCATGCTCGGCTTCGGGCACACCCCGGATGCCGTGCTGGAGGCGATGGCACGCCCACAGGTGATGGCCAACATCATGACCCCCAGCCTGTCGCAGCAGCGCTTCATCGCGGCCCTGCGCACCGAGATCGGCCACCGCCGTGGCGGCTGCCCGTTCGCGCGCTTCATGTGCCTGAATTCCGGCTCCGAGGCGGTTGGCCTGGCCGCGCGCATCGCCGACGTCAACGCCAAGCTGCAGACCGACCCGGGCGCGCGCCACGCCGGCGCCACGATCAAGCGCGTGGTGGTCAAGGGCAGCTTCCATGGCCGTACCGACCGCCCTGCCCTGTATTCCGATTCCAGCCGCAAGAGCTACATGCAGCACCTGGCCAGCTACCGCGGCGAGGATTCGGTGATCACCGTGGCGCCGTACGACGAGACCGGCCTGCGCAAGGTGTTCGAGGACGCCGCACGCAACCAGTGGTTCATCGAGGCGGTGTTCCTGGAACCGGTAATGGGCGAAGGCGACCCGGGCCGTTCGGTGCCGCCGGCGTTCTATGCCGTGGCCCGTGAGCTGACCCGTGCGCACGGCAGCCTGCTGCTGCTGGACTCGATCCAGGCTGGTCTGCGCGCGCATGGCGTGCTGTCGGTGGTCGATTACCCGGGCTTCGAAGGCCTGGATCCGCCGGACATGGAGACCTACTCCAAGGCGCTCAACGCCGCGCAGTACCCGCTGTCGGTGCTGGCGGTGACCGAGCACGCCGCGCAGCTGTACCGCAAGGGCATCTACGGCAACACCATGACCAGCAACCCACGCGCGCTGGACGTGGCCTGTGCCACCCTGGCGCAGCTGACCCCGCAGGTGCGTGCCAACATCGCCGAACGCGGTGCCGAGGCCGTGCGCAAGCTGGAACAGCTCAAGAGCGAACTGGGTGGCCTGATCACCAAGGTGCAGGGCACCGGCCTGCTGTTCTCCTGCGAGCTGGCCCCGCAGTTCAAGTGCTACGGCGCCAATTCCACCGAGGAATGGCTGCGCCAGCACGGCATCAACGTGATCCACGGCGGCGAGAATTCGCTGCGCTTCACCCCGCACTTCGGCATGGACAGCGATGAGCTGGACCTGCTGGTCGGCATGGTGGGCCGCGCCCTGCGTGAAGGCCCGCGCCGCGAACAGGCGGCTGCCGCGTAAGCCTGCTTGGCGTTTGTAGAGTCGAGCCATGCTCGACTCAGCCTTTGCCGCGATCTGAACGAAGCGCAGCCGAGCGTGGCTCGGCTCTACAGAAGGCCTGTCAAGGCCTCATAATCCACCGACACCCCGTCCCTGACCGCCCTGCGGTTGGCGACGGGGCGTTTTCGCTTCCGGCCAAGAGACAGGAAGATCCATGAAATCGATCTGTGTGTACTGTGGTTCCAACGCTGGCAGCAAGCCGGCCTACACCGAACGCGCCATTGCCATGGGTGATCGCATCGCCCGTGACGGCCTGCGCCTGGTGTATGGCGGCGGCAACGTCGGCCTGATGGGAACCGTGGCCAATGCCGTGCTCGCCGCCGGCGGGGAGGTGACCGGCGTGATCCCGCGACAGCTGGCCGACTGGGAAGTGGCCCACCGCGGCCTGACCGAACTGGAGATCGTCGGTTCGATGCATGAGCGCAAGTCGCGCATGTTCGACCTCGCCGATGGCTTCGTCGCCCTGCCCGGCGGCTTCGGCACCATGGAAGAGATCTTCGAGATGCTGACCTGGCGCCAGCTGGGCATCGGCAACAAGCCATGCGCCTTCCTCGACGTGGAAGGCTTCTACGCCCCGCTGATCGGCATGATCGATCGCATGGTGGAAGAGCGCTTCCTGCATCCGGACCAGCGCCAGGACCTGTGGTACGGCTCGGACATCGAGGAAATGCTGGAGTGGATGCAGAACTATCAGCCGGCCCAGGCTTCCAAGTGGATCGACGAGAAGCGTCGCTCCGCCCTGCGCTGAGGCGACCCGGCGCGGTGGCTCAGGCCACCGCGCCCTCCCACGGCGCCGGACGGCCCAGCAGGTAGCCCTGGCCGTAGTCGCAACCAAGTTCGCGCAGCGTCTGCCGCTGCGCTTCGGTCTCGATGCCTTCGCCGATGGTTTCGATGCCCAAGGTGCGGGCCAGTGACAACACGCCCTCGACCAGCGCGCGCGTGCTCTGCACTTCCGGCCCATGCAGGCCGGCGATGAAGCTCTGGTCGATCTTCAACGTGCTGATCGGGAAGCGGTGCAGGTAGGACAGCGCCGAGAAGCCGGTACCGAAATCGTCCAGCTGCACCTGGATGCCACGCTCGCGCAGGCCCTGCAGGATGCGCAGCGTGTGCGGGCCATCATCCAGCAGCGCCACCTCGGTAATCTCCAGGCGCAGCCGGCGCGGGTCGGCACCGCATGCATCGAGCAGACCGAACAGGCGGCCACTGAACTCGGCCGAGCGGAAATGGCGTGGCGATACGTTCACCGAGACATAGCCGTGGCCGCCTTCGGCCAGTCCCGCGATGACCTGTTCGTAGATCAGCCAGTCGACCTGCTCGATCAGGCCGCTTTCCTCGCCCAGCTCCAGGAACGCCCCGGGCAGCAACAGGCCACGACGCTCGTGGCGCCAGCGCAGCAAGGCCTCGTGCCCCACCACTTCGCCATCGGACAGGCGCACGATCGGCTGGTAGAACGGCACGAAGTCGCGGTTGTTGATCGCACGCCGCAGATCCGCTTCCAGGTCCAGGCTGCGCATCGCTTCTTCGCGCATGTCTTCGTCGAAGATCGCGCAGCGGTCATGACCCTGCGCCTTGGCCCGGTACATCGCCGCGTCTGCGTCGCGCAGCAGTTCTTCACCGGTCCGGTAGCGCGGGTTCCACAAGGCGATGCCCAGGCTGCCGGACGGGAACAGTTCGCGCCCGGCGATCCACATCGATTCCTGCAGTGCCAGCAACAGCCGCTGGCCGAACTCCAGCGCCTGTGCCAGCCCCTGCGGACACTGCAGCAGCACCGCGAACTCATCGCCGCCCAGCCGCGCCACCACGTCATCGGTGCCGGCCATCGATACGATGCGCTTGGCCACCTCCACCAGCATGCGATCGCCGGCAGCGTGGCCGATGCTGTCGTTGACCAGCTTGAAGCGGTCCAGGTCGAGGAACAGCACGGCAAACACCGGCCCACCCTCGCGCTTGGCCAGCGCCAGCGCATCCTGCAGGCGATCGAGCAGGTGCAGGCGGTTGGGCAGGCCGGTCAGCGCATCGTGCATGGCCTGATGGGTCAGGCGCTGCTCGGCACGCAGGCGCTCGCCGATCTGCCCGAGCAGCTTCTCGTTGACCTCGGCCAGCTCGCGGGTACGTTCCTCCACGCGCTTTTCCAGCTCGGCATGCGCCGAACGCAGCTGCTGCTGGTCGCGCTGGCGCGCCAGCCCGGTTCCGATGTTCTGTGCAACGAAGGTCAACAAGCGCTGATCGTGCACGCTGAACGTGCTGTTCTCGCTGTAGCTCTGCACCACGATCGCGCCGACCACCTCGTCATCGCGCAGCAGCGGCACACCCAGCCAGCAATGCGAACGTGCGCCCGATTCGCGCACTTCACCGCTGGCCAGCAGTGCGTCGATCTGCTGCCGCGAAGCCAGCAACGGACGCCGGTTGCGCACTACGTACTCGGTCAGGCCGCGGCTGAACGGGCGTGGCGCACGGCTGGCGTTGTGCTCGTCCACCGAGTAGACGAAGTCCAGGCCGCTGCCGGCCCCGTTCACCAGCGCGATATAGAAATTGCGCGCGTCAAGCAGGCGCCCGACCACGCCATGCACCTGCCCGTAGAACTGGGCCAGGCTGTCGGCCGACATCGCCATCTCGGCGATGTTGTACAGCGCGGTCTGCAGCTGCTCTGCGCGGCGGCGCTCGGCCACTTCATCCTGCAGGCTGTGGTTGGCACGCTGCAGCTCCAGCGTGCGCCGCTCCACCTGCTGTTCCAGCCGGACCTGCGCCTGGCGCCGGTCCATCGCGGTCTGCACGTGCTGCGCGACAAAACCCAGCAGCGCCCGCTCGGCCTCGCCATAACGGGCCGCCAGCTCATAGCTCTGCACCACGATGGCGCCGCATACCCGGCCATCGCGCAGCATCGGCACGCCCAGCCAGTCCAGGCTCTCCGGTCCACGCTGCGGGTCGTGCTCCTGCTCGACCACGCGCGCCAGCAACTCGCGCGAGGGGCCGCTGAGCGGCTTGCCGTGGCGCAGCAACGCCACGGTCAGGCTGCGCGGCATCTCGTCGGCGTCATGGCTCTGCGACGGATCGGCGACGAAGTCATCGACCTGGTCGGCGAAGTACAGGAAGCGGATCTGGTCGCGGACATCGTCGTACTCGACGATGTAGCAGTTTTCCGCGTACATCAGCGTGCCAAGCACGCCGTGCACGTGACGCAGCATCTCCGACATCTCCAGGTCGGCGCCAGCCAGATCGGCGATCTGGAACAGCGCCTGCTGCAGCCGTTCAGCTTCTTCCAGCGCCTTGATCTGCCCGGCCTGGCGACCGCGCTGCAGCGCCAGCTCCATGGCCTGCCGGGCCAGCCCCCACCACGCCGCTGAAGGCACGGCGCCTTCGACCGACAACTGCAGGCGGGCACCGTCATATTCCCAGCCATGGCAACCGTTGCCCACGCCGGGCACCGTCAACGCGTCGGCCGCCGCGACAGCCGGCCAGCCGCCCTGTCCGCGGCCCAGCTGCGGGTCATCCCAGCCAACGCGGACCACGGCCGAGTCCGGCAGCAGCGCATGCAATGCGCGCACCAGCGCCGTGCTCAGCACGGCCTCGTGTGGTGGCTCTTCCGCCGGTTCAACGTGCGTGGACAAATGACAATCTCTCGGCGCCGTCTGTGCGTCGCCTCCCCTGAGCCGCCGAGCATAGCGCGCCACCCGGGGGGCAATGGAAGCCCGTAAACCCCGAATCGTGCGCCCGTACGTTTTTCCTCCTGCCCGTAGCCGCTTCCACGCCATGAACCTCGCCCTGCCCGCCCCCATCACCGGCTATGCGCCACCGCCTGCAGGCCTTACCCTGTACGCCGTGGAAGCCAGCGCACTGCCAACCGATGAAGCCTTGATGCTGGCCTGGGCCGGTGGCGACCTGCGCGCGTTCGAAAGCCTGTATGCACGCCATCGCAAGCGCCTGTTCGGCTTCCTGCTGCGGCAACTGCGCGACAACGCGTTGGCCGAGGAGATCTTCCAGGATGTCTGGCAGCGGGTGATCAGCGCGCGCGCGGGCTGGCAGCCTGACGCTGCATTCAGCACCTGGCTGTTCCGCATCGCCCACAACCGCCTGAACGACCACTGGCGGGCCGCTCGCCATCGCCCTGCCGCACCGGCCGACGCCGACCTGCGCCTGGCCGCGATCGAGGACGGGCAGACCCCGGAAGCCGAGCTTTCCGAATTCGAACAACGTCGCCGCATCCAGCTGGCGATGGAGCAACTGCCGCCCGAGCAGCGCGAAGTGCTGCAGCTGCGGCTGGATCAGGAACTGAGCCTGGAGGAGATCGGCCAGATCACCGGCGTAGGCCGGGAAACCGTGAAATCGCGGCTGCGCTATGCGATGGACAAGCTGCGTGCGGGATTGAACGCATGAACCGAGACGAACCGCTGACGCCGGAAGAACGCGAGCTGGCGCGCCTGCTCGGCCGTCGCGTCGAACAGGCCCCGCCGGCCGCGCTGGACGCCACCATCCTGGCCGCGGCGCGCGCTGCCGTGCACGCACCGGCGGCCGATGCTGCTGTCCCCGCCGAGGCGCCGCGCAGGCAGCGCACACGTCCGCGTTGGCCGGCGGTGTTCGGCATCGCCGCCTCGATGGTGTTCGCCATCGGCATCGCCTGGCAGCTGCGCCCGGAACCGCCGCCGGTTCCGGCAGGCGAGGCCGCTGTTGCCGCGGCGCCCGCTGCGGCAGACGTCGCGGCCGCCGATCAGGCCGCTGGGAGCAGTCCAGCCGACAGCGCGGTTGCCGCATCGGAAACGACCACCGAACCTGCAGCACCCGAGGCGGCCCCTGTTGCCGCTCCCCCGGCGCCGTCCGTCGCGCGGGTAGCCAAGCCTGCGCCGACCGAGACTGCTGAAGCTCCGGCCCAGGCTGCACGATCGATGGCGGCGGATGCGGCCGCCGATACGTCCTTTGCGGCGCTCCCGCCTGGTCCGGCCACCGCACCGGCAGCGGCACCGCCCGCGCCTCCCGCACCGGCTGCCTATTCGGCACCTGCACCGGCATTGGCGCCGGCCCCGGCAGGGGCGCTGAAAGCACGCAGCGCCGAGGCGCCAGTGGCCAACGCTGCCGATGCGGAACGGGCGCAGGTACTGGATCGGGTAGAGATCACGTCGATGAAGCGGCAGGCCCCGAGCCGCTCCGCGCCCGGCGTCATGCGCCGGGGCGCCGACGCGCGGCTCAGTGCGGATGCCGTGCAGGCCGAGGTGGACGCCGATGCACAGCTGCCGCGACGGCAGTGGCTGCAGAAGATCCGCGCGCGCCGCGATGACGGCCAGCGCGACCTGGCCCGCGCCAGCCTGGAGCGCTATGTGCAGCAGTATCCGGAAGCGCGCCTGCCGCGCGACCTGCGCCCGCTGCTGGACGACTGAAGCGGGCAGTGACCTCCGGCGACCCCGTAGAATGGCGGGAATGCCCGATACCCTCGCCCAGCCGGTAAGCCACACGCTGGAAGTCAAACACAGCCGCTTCATTGCCCATGCCGCGCCGATCGATGGCGCCGCAGCAGCGTTGGCGTTCCTGCAACAGGTGGCCGTAGCCGACGCAACCCACAACTGCTGGGCCTACCGGCACGGCCAGGACTACCGTTCCAGTGACGATGGCGAGCCCGCCGGCACCGCTGGGCGGCCGATCCTGGCTGCGATCGACGGCCAGGGCTTCGACCGGGTGGTGGTGGTGGTGACGCGCTGGTTCGGCGGCATCAAGCTGGGCGCCGGTGGACTGGTGCGCGCCTACGGTGGCGCCGCCGCCGAATGCCTGCGTACCGCCCCGCGCTTGCCGCTGGTGGCGATGGCCCGGCTGCAGCTGTTGGCCGGCTTCGAGGATCTGGGCACCCTGCATGCCACCCTTCCCACCTTCGGCGCCGTGAAGCGCGATGAACAGTTCGATGCCAACGGCGTGTGCCTGCGGGTCGAATTGCCGGCCGATCAGGTCGATGCATTGAAAATCCGCCTGCGCGACGCCACCCGTGACCGTATCCGCATACAAGACGACGACCAGGATGACTGACAAGGACGACGCCCCCGCCTCGGCCCCACCGCTGCGCCGCCTCGGCAGCCTGCGGACGCTGTGGCCGTTCGTGCGCCGCCACAGCGGGCTGTTCACCGCCTGGCTGCTGGCGCTGGCGGTCTCTTCGGCCGCCACGCTGAGCCTGCCCCCCGCCGTGAAGCAGATGATCGACCACGGCTTCACCAGCGGTGGCCAGATCAACCGTGCCTTCGCCCTGCTTATGCTGGTGGCGGTGGTGCTGGCGCTGGCAACGGCCGCACGGTTCTTCTTCGTGTCGCTGCTTGGCGAAAAAGTCGTGGCCGACCTGCGCAGCCGCCTGTACGCACACCTGATCCAGCTCGGTGCCGGTTTCCATGACCGCAGCCGCAGCGGCGAACTGGTCTCGCGCCTGACCGCTGACAGCGAACTGCTGCGCAGCGTGGTCGGCTCGACCATGTCGGTCGCCCTGCGCAGCAGCGTCACCGTGGTCGGCAGCCTGGCCATGCTGTTTGTCACCAGCCCCAGGCTGGCGGCATGGTCGCTGCTCGGCATCCCACTGGCGGTACTGCCGATCATCATCGGCGCGCGGAAGCTGCGCACGGTTGCACGCAGCAGCCAGGACCGCATCGCCGATGCCAACAGCCTGGCCAGCGAGACGCTGGGCGCCGTGCGCACGGTGCAGGCACATGCACGCGAGCCTTACGAGCGCGGACGCTTCGACAAGGCACTGGGCGATGCCATCGGCGCCGCGCGCCGACGCATCGGTGCGCAGTCGCTGGTCACCGCCAGCGCCATTCTGCTGGTGTTCGGCGCCATCGTTGGCGTGCTGTGGCTGGGCGCGCACGATGTCATCGACGGGCGCCTCAGTGCCGGCACGCTGGGGCAGTTCGTGCTGTACGCGCTGATCGGCGGCGGCTCGGTGGGCGCGCTGGCCGAAGTGTGGAACGAACTGCAGCGTGCAGCCGGTGGCATGGGCCGCATTGGCGAGCTGCTGCAGGAAGACATCGAGATCCGTGCGCCGGCGCAGCCGCACGTTCTGCCGCAACCATTGCGCGGCGAAATCCAGTTCGACGACGTGGTGTTCCACTATCCGCAACGTCCGGACCAGGCCGCGCTGGACCACTTCAACCTGCATGTCCGCCCGGGCGAGACGGTGGCCCTGGTCGGCCCGTCGGGCGCGGGCAAGAGCACGGTGCTGTCGATGCTGCTGCGCTTCCACGATCCGGCCAGCGGCCGCATCTGCGTGGATGGCATCGACATTCGCCAGGTCGATCCGGCCGAGCTGCGCGCGCAGCTGGCGCTGGTGCCGCAGCAGCCGACGCTGTTCGCGGCCAGTGCGCGCGACAACATCCGCTATGGCCGCCTGCAGGCCAGTGACGCCGAGGTCGAAGCTGCCGCGCGTGCGGCCGAGGCCGATGGCTTCCTGCGCGCGTTGCCGCAGGGCTACGACAGTGAGCTGGGCGAACGCGGTGCGCGCCTGTCCGGTGGCCAGCAGCAGCGCGTGGCGATTGCCCGCGCACTGCTGAAGGACGCGCCGATCCTGCTGCTCGATGAAGCCACCAGCGCGCTGGACGCACAGAGCGAGCACAGCGTGCAGCAGGCGCTGGAGCGGCTGATGGCCGGTCGCACCACGCTGGTCATCGCCCACCGCCTGGCCACCGTGCTCAAGGCCGACCGCATCGTGGTGATGGACCAGGGCCGCATCGTGGCCGAAGGTACCCATGCCCAGCTTCTGGCCGAAGGCGGACTGTACGCTGAACTGGCACGACTGCAGTTCATCGATTGATGACGGCCGGCTAACATCGGCCGGACCAAGCTGGCCTCGCATCAGCAGCATCCGCTGAAGGAGGTACGCGATGTCGTTCCGTCAGTTCCCTGCAGTCGACAGCAATGGCGAAAGCCACATCATCATCGAGTTCAAGCCCGAGGCGAATGGCAGCGGGCATCACTCTGAATCCACGCCGCGTTACGAGCTGGATGACGGGCGTCATCTGGTTCGCAATGGCCGCGAGTTCACCACCAGCGGTGGCGAACTGCGGTTGATGATCTAGCGCTGCCCACCTTGGTGGGCACTGGCCGTGTCGCCCTGCTCTGGTAGGCGTCGACCTCGGTCGACACGCGCTTTGCCAAGGGCAGTCGAGCACGGCTCGACTCCACAAGAAGGCGTGATCAATTTTTCACCAAGCATCTTGACAGCCTTGCCTGACAAGGGCTGCGCAGGGTTATCCACACGTTTGCTCAGAAACCATCCACACCGCCTGTGGATGAATTCAGCCCAGCACCCGTCCGATGCCGCTGGCGTCCACGTCGGCCGCGGCCCGGGTGATCGCCGCCGGATCGCTGCCGGCCACGAATCCGATGCGGAAGTGCACTTCACCGCCGGGCGTGCGCGAGGAATGGATCGAAGCCAGGCTGATGCCATGCTGCTCGAACACGTTCAACAGCTCGCGCAGCGAGCCAGGCCGGTCCTCCGGCAGGTGCACCGACAGCGCGTTGCGCTCGGTCAGATCGGCCAGCAGATACCCCACGCGTTCGAACGTGTAGTTGCCATCCGCCAGGGCCTGCTCGCCGAAGGCACTGCGATTGGCTGACAGCAGCTGCTCACGGAATGCAGCCCGTGCGCCGTCGTCGCCCTGTCCGACCTGCACCTGCAGGGCCTGCAGCTGCCCCACCAGCCGCTCCAGCATCGGCGCCACGTACGGGTTGCCGAACTGGATGTCTTCGTAGATCGCCGGATTCAGCGACAGGATGCGCGAGATGATCGCCGTGTCCAGCTCGAACGACGCCGAACGGTACGGCATCATCGCGGCCAGATCGCCCAGCTGCGGCTGGTACTGGCGCAGCACGCCTGCCTGCGCCAGGTGGGTGGCATGCACCATCGCCTGCACCAGCGCCATCATCTGGTCGTGGTGCTGCGGCGTCGCGCGCACGCACTCGGCCTGCAGCGCGGTGCACAGCATATCGACCCATGCCCGCCAGTGCTGCAGCCGCGCTTCGCAGACCACCATCACCCGCCCCTTCAGGGTCGGCGCCTTGGGTGGCGCGGTCATCGGGTGCAGTCCGACCACTTCGGCCTGCGAGGCCAGCATCGCCTGCACCGGTGCCTCCTTTACCGAGGTCACATCCAGCCACAGCCTGCCCTGCTCGCGGCCCGCCGATTGCCGCACGTACTCGGCGATCAACGCCGGCGTGTGCCGGATCGGTGCCGAGAACACCAGTACATCGGCCTGCGCCAGCAGGTGTTCCGGCGTGTGCGAGTCCGGGTCGGCCGGGTCATGGCCGATCACCTGCAGCTGCAGGTGCTGCTGGAAGAAGCGGCACAGCCAGCGCCCATAGGCACCAGCACTGCCGACGATGCCGACCGTGCGCGGCGTGCGTGGATCCAGGCCGCTCATGCCACGCGTTCAGCGCGGAAGCGCGTTCCTTCGGCCAGCGCCGCCGGCGCGGCAGCGATCACGTCGAACTCCTCGAAGCCGTTGTCCAGGGTCGCCTCCAGCGCCGCATGGGTGCCGGCAATCGCGCGCGAAATCGCCTGCTGCATCGACTCACCGCGCAGCAGGAACGACACCACCAGCGACATCAGCACGTCACCGGTACCGGCCACGTCCACCGGCAGCAGCGGTGAGGTCCAGCGCCAGGTTTCCTCGTGCCCGACCGCCAGGGTGACCAGCTCACCCGGGTTGCCGCCTACGCTGTGCGCGATCACCCAGTGCGGGCCACGATCCAGCAGCGTGCGCGCGGCGGCGATGGCATCGGCCTCGGCCAGTGCCGGCATGCCGGCCAGGCGATTCAGTTCGAAGGCATTGGGCGTCACCAGCCAGGCGTGCGGCAGCAGGCGCTCGGCGAAGATCGCTTCCAGGCCCGGTTCCACGTAGGGTCCGGTATGGGTATCACCGATCACCGGGTCCAGGCAGTAACGCAGCTGTGGGCAGGCCGGCAGGATGTTGTCCAGCCAGTCGGCGAAGGCCGCACCGTTGGCGGTGCTGCCGAAGTAGCCGGACACCAGCATCTTCGCCCGCTGCGGCAGGCCACGCTCGTGGGTACCCAGCAGCAGGTCGGCAAACCAGTCGGCGGGCAGCACGCGGCCCCGCGTAGTGTCGTAGAACGGCGCATTGCTCAGCAGCACGGTCGGGATTTCGGCGACGCGCACGCCCAGTGCGCGCATCGGCGGGACGGCGGCACTGTTGCCGGCGTGGCCGTACACAAGTTGCGACTGGACCGAGATGACATCGATCGGCGACGGCCCATCCGGCCGCTGGCGGCGGCCGTGGACCAGGTGGTTATCAAGGGATTCGCTCATGGCCGCATTCTACGCCCAAGGGAGTTTTCGGCAGGGCTTGCAGCCTGCACCTGCCGAAGGCGAAGCCGAAGCAAGATCAAGAGCCGCATTCCGTGGGATGGCGGGGCGGTGTGGGTGGTCAGGACCGTTGGTCGGCACATCTGTGGGATACCGAAATAAATCGGGGTCAGATCCGTTTTCCTTCGGAAAACGGATCTGACCCCACGAGCTGTTCCGACGGATCGCAGAAAACTGTCGAAGGCGGGGTGGGTCCGGTTGCAGGGGTGTCCGCGGCATGGATGCCGCGGCCAAGCCCCCAGGGATGGGTTTACGGCGTCCCCTGCAACCGGACCCACCCCGCCAACCCACGGATAGCCCGCTTCTGCTGTTGACGTTGCCTCTGCAGGTGCAGGGCTGCAAGCCCTGCAAACCCAACCCCCTCAGTGAGCAGCAGGCCGCGATGGCGGCAGCCACGCCGCGACGATGCCCAGCAGTGGCAGGAACGCGGTCAGCTGATAGACGAATTCAATGCTGGTCCTGTCTGCCAGCATGCCCAGCACGGCCGCGCCAAGCCCGCCCATGCCGAATGCAAAGCCGAAGAACAGGCCGGACACCATGCCGATGCGGTGCGGCATCATCTCCTGCGCGTACACCACGATGGCCGAGAACGCCGAGGAGAGCACGAAGCCGATCAGCACTGCCAGCACTGTGGTCCATAGCAGATCGGCGTGCGGCAGCATCAGCGCGAACGGGGCCACGCCGAGGATCGAGGTCCAGATGATCGGCTTGCGGCCGATGCGGTCACCCAGCGGGCCGCCGAGGAAACCACCGGCGGCAGACGCCACCAGGAACGCGAACAGATGCAGTTGCGCCTGTGCCACCGGAATGCCGAAGTGGTGGATCAGGTAGAAGGTGAAGTAGCTGCCGATGCTGGCCATGTAGAAGTACTTGCTGAAGATCAGCACCAGCAGGATCGCCAGCACCTTGGCCACGGTGCGCGACGAATGCCGCGGGGCCATAGACGCGGTGCTGGCCGGACGCGGTGTGCCCAGGTGCAGTGCATACCAGCGGCCAACATAGGTCAGCAGCGCGATGCCGATCAGCGCGGCGCCGGCAAACCATGATGCGGCACGCTGGCCATACGGCACGATCACGGCCGCAGCGATCAACGGCCCCAGCGCGGTACCGAAGTTGCCACCCACCTGGAACACCGACTGCGCGAAGCCATGGCGACCGCCCGAGGCCAGCCGGGCGATGCGCGAGGCCTCCGGGTGGAAGATGGCCGAACCAATGCCGACCATCGCCGCAGCCATCAGCACCACCGCGTAGTTCGGCGCAAAGCCGAGCAGCAGCATGCCGCACAGGGTCGAGGCCATGCCGATCGGCAGCGAGTACGGTGCCGGGCGGCGGTCGGTGGCCATGCCGATCAACGGCTGGAAGATCGACGCGGTGAGCTGGTAGGTCAGCGTGATCAGGCCGATCTGGGTGAAGCTGAGGTTGAAGCCGCCCTTGATCACCGGATAGATGGCCAGGATCAGCGACTGCATCATGTCGTTGACGACATGCGAGGTGGAGATGGCGGCCAGCACGCCGGGAGCCACCGGGCGTGAGGTCGTTGCGGGAGAAGCCAAGGTCGACATGGACACAGTCAGGTTGGGGGCGAGCCACGCATGCTACGGTGGGCCCCCACTCCCTTCTGCCGCGTTCGGGTCATGGCCTATCGCAAAAAGGACACTCCCTGCCTGATCCGCGAGACCGCGCCGTGGAACGAAGTGCCGGTACACCGCCCGGTGACCAGCCGCGCCCGGCACTACCCCCCCGGTACCCACATCGCGCCACACCGGCATCGCCGTCACCAACTGGTCTTCGCCATGTCCGGCCTGATGGTGGTGCGCGCGGACGGTGGCCGCTGGGTCGTGCCCTCCACCCGCGCGATCTGGGTTCCGGCCGGCATGGTGCATGCGGTGGACTGCATCGCCGAGGTGCACATGCGCAGCCTGTACGTGGAACCGGACTTTGCACCGCAACTGCCGGATGGGGCGTTCGCAGTACAGGTGGCGCCGCTGCTGCGCGAACTACTGCTGGCGGCCAGCCTGATCGAGTCCGCGCACGTGGACGACAGCCGCGACGGTCGCGTGGTGCGCCTGCTGCTGGACGAGCTGCACCGCATGGACGTGCTGCCGCTGCACCTGCCCTCGCCCACCGACCCGCGCCTGCAGAGGATCTGCCAGCACATCCAGAAGCATCCCGCCGACGACGCCACGCTGCAGGACTGGGCCCAGGCCCTGCAGGTGGACGTGAAGACCATCCAGCGCCATTTCGCCGGCGAACTGGGCATGACCTTCGGGCAGTGGCGGCAGCAGGCGCGCCTGCTGGCCGCCCTGGAGCGGCTGGCAGTCGGCGACAAGGTCATCGATGTGGCGCTGGCGATGGGCTACGACAGCCCCAGCGCGTTCACCAGCATGTTCAAGCGCCAACTGGGGCAGACGCCCGCGGCGTTTTTCCGCTGATCGCAAACGAAAACGCCGGGCATGGCCCGGCGCTACCGCTCAACGCTTCGGTTGAAAAACTCAGGACGTCATCCGGTCCCAGAAGCCCTTCACGCCATCCATGAACGTCGCCGACTTCGGCGAATGCTTGCGTGCTTCCTCGCCGACAAAGGTGGCTTCGAACTGCTCCAGCAGCTTGCGCTGTTCGTTGGTGAGGTTGACCGGGGTCTCCACCACCACGCGGCAGTAAAGGTCGCCCTCGCTGCGGCTGCGCACCGAACGCACGCCCTTGCCACGCAGGCGGAACAGCTTGCCGGTCTGGGTCTCGGCCGGGATGCGGATTTCCGCTTCGCCGCCGAGGGTCGCCACGCGTACGGTGTCGCCCAGTGCCGCCTGCGAGATGCGGATCGGCACTTCGCAGTGCAGGTCGTCGCCATCGCGCTGGAAGATCGCATGCTCGCGCACCCGTACTTCCACGTACAGGTCACCCGGCGGCGTTCCTGCCGGGCCGGCCTCACCTTCGCCCTGCAGGCGGATGCGGTCGCCGGTATCGACGCCCGCCGGCACCTTCACCGACAGCACCTTGTCTTCCTCGACACGGCCGTTGCCGTGGCAGGTCTTGCAGGGCTTGGCGATGATCTGGCCACGGCCGCCGCAGTTGTGGCAGGCCTGCTGCATGGCGAAGATGCCGCGCTGGATGCGCACCTGGCCGCGGCCATGGCACACATTGCAGGTTTCGACCTTGCCGTCTTCGGAGCCACTGCCATCGCAGTCGCCGCACTCGACCAGGGTCGGGATCTCGATGCGGCGCTCGACGCCGCGTACCGCTTCTTCCAGGTCCAGCTCCATCACGTAGCCGATGTCGGCGCCGCGACGGGCCTGGCGCGGCCCACCGCCGCCCCCGCCAAAAATGTTGCCGAAGATATCGCCGAAGATATCGTTCATGTCCGGGCCGCCCGGACCACCACCGCCCATGCCGTGCTCGAACGCGGCGTGGCCGTGGCTGTCGTACATGCGGCGCTTGTTGCCATCGGACAGCACTTCGTAGGCTTCCTTGCACTCCTTGAAGGAGGCTTCGGCCGCCGCATCACCCGGGTTGCGGTCCGGGTGGAACTTCATCGCACAGCGACGGTAGGCCTTCTTCAGCTCGTCGTCGGTGGCGGTGCGGGCAACGCCCAGCACTTCGTAGTAATCGCGCTTGCTCATATGGTGAATCTGGTTCCGGAAAGTCGGGATTCGTCAAAGCGGAAGAGCGGAACCAGGTCCGCTCTTGCGTCGGGCGCCCCGACACGCCGGTGGGCGGTCAGGACCCTGATGCGACAACGGGACGCTGATGGCCAGCGTCCCGTGTCGGTCCGGATCAGGACTTCTTGTCGTCCTTGACTTCGGTGAACTCGGCGTCGACCACGTCGTCCTGCGCCTTGCCGGCGTTGCCGGCGTCGGCACCCGGGGCACCGCCCTGGTCGGCCGAAGCAGCGGCGAACAGCGACTGGCCGGCTTCCTCCAGCACCTTCGACTTGGCTTCGATCTGTGCCTTGTCGTCACCCTTCATCGCGGTTTCCAGGTCGGCCAGGGCCGCCTCGACCTTGCCGATGACATCGCCGCCGACCTTGCTGCCGTGCTCGGTGATGGCACTGCGGGTGCCGTGGATCAGGGCATCGGCCTGATTGCGGGCCTGCACCAGCTCCTGGAACTTCTTGTCTTCTTCGCGGTTGGCTTCCGCGTCGGCGACCATGCGTGCGATCTCTTCCTCGGACAGACCCGAACCGGCCTTGATCTCGACCTTCTGTTCCTTGTTGGTCTTCTTGTCCTTGGCCGACACGTGCAGGATGCCGTTGGCGTCGATGTCGAAGGACACTTCCACCTGCGGCAGGCCACGCGGAGCCGGCTCGATGCCAGACAGGTCGAACTTGGCCAGCGATTTGTTGAAGCGGGCCTGCTCGCGCTCACCCTGCAGCACGTGCACGGTCACGGCCGACTGGTTGTCCTCGGCGGTGGAGAACACCTGCGAGGCCTTGGTCGGGATGGTGGTGTTCTTCTCGATGATCTTGGTGAACACGCCGCCCATGGTTTCGATACCCAGCGACAGCGGGGTCACGTCCAGCAGCAGCACGTCCTTGACGTCGCCGCCCAGCACGCCGCCCTGGATCGCAGCACCCAGTGCCACGGCTTCGTCCGGGTTGACGTCCTTGCGCGGTTCCTTGCCGAAGAATTCGGTCACCGCCTGCTGCACCTTCGGCATGCGGGTCTGGCCACCGACCAGGATCACTTCGCTGATGTCGCTCGAACGCAGGCCGGCATCGTTCAGGGCGACGCGGCACGGCTCGATCGACTTCTTGATCAGGTCTTCCACCAGCGCTTCCAGCTTGGCGCGGGTCAGCTTGATGTTCAGGTGCTTCGGACCCGAGGCGTCAGCGGTGACGTACGGCAGGTTCACTTCGGTCTGCTGGGCGCTGGACAGCTCGATCTTGGCGCGCTCGGCAGCGTCCTTCAGGCGCTGCAGGGCCAGCGGATCCTTGCGCAGGTCGATGCCCTGGTCCTTGTTGAATTCTTCAACCAGGTACTCGATGACGCGGTTGTCGAAGTCTTCGCCGCCCAGGAAGGTGTCGCCGTTGGTGGCCAGCACTTCGAACTGCTTCTCGCCGTCAACGTTGGCGATCTCGATCACCGAGACGTCGAAGGTGCCGCCGCCCAGGTCGTACACCACGATCTTGCGATCCTTGTTGTCGCCCTTGTCCAGGCCATAGGCCAGCGCGGCCGCGGTCGGCTCGTTGATGATGCGCTTGACGTCCAGGCCGGCGATGCGGCCGGCGTCCTTGGTCGCCTGGCGCTGGCTGTCGTTGAAGTAGGCCGGCACGGTGATGACCGCTTCGGTGACCTTCTCACCGAGGAAGTCCTCGGCGGTCTTCTTCATCTTTTCCAGCACCTTGGCCGAGATTTCCTGCGGCGCCATCTTCTTGCCGTCGCTGGTGGCCACCCAGGCATCGCCGTTGTCATGGGCCAGGATGCTGTACGGGACGTGGGCGATGTCCTTCTGCACTTCGGCGTCGGTGAACTTGCGGCCGATCAGGCGCTTCACCGCGTAGAAGGTGTTCTTCGGGTTGGTGACGGCCTGGCGCTTGGCCGAGGCGCCCACCAGGACTTCGCCGTCCTTGGTGTAGGCGACGATCGACGGGGTGGTGCGATCGCCTTCCGAATTCTCGATGACGCGGGCCTTGCCGCCGTCCATGATCGCCACGCACGAGTTGGTGGTGCCGAGGTCGATACCAATGATCTTGCCCATGGGGGAGACTCCTGAGGATGCTTGTTGGGGTCAGTCCGGCCGTTCGGCCGGTGGATGAATACGATGTGGGGGAGGCTCGTGGAACATTCAAGCCATCTCCCGAACGCTGTGTTTCCGGTCGCCCGGCGCGTTCAGCGTCGGGCCGGGTGACGGGACATTCCCGCCTTCCGGCCCTGGAGGGGTCAGTCGGCGGCCACCACCACCAGCGCCGGCCGCAGCAGGCGCTCGTTGAGCAGGTAACCCTTCTGGAACACGGTCACCACGCTGCCCGGGGCGGCGTCTGGGGCCGGCACCTGGCTGATGGCCTGGTGGTGTTCCGGGTTGAACGGCTGGCCGATCGGGTCCAGCAGGACCAGCCCGTTGTCGGCGGCAACCTTCAGCAGCTGCTTGTAGGTCAGCTCCAGGCCCTCGCGCAGCGGATGCGGGTCATCGCCGGCCGCCTTCAAGCCGGCATCCAGGCTGTCGAACACCGGCAGCAGCTCGCCCAGCAGCTTCTCGTTGGCGAACTTGCGGGCCTGCTCGATGTCACGGGCAACGCGCTTGCGCTGGTTCTCGAGGTCGGCGCGCTCACGCAGCGCATCGGCCTTGATCTGCTCGACCTCGGCGCGCAGGCGCTCCACTTCGTCGTTGACGCCGGCGGCGGCGGCCGCATCGGCGGCAGTCTGCTGGGATTCGATATCTGGATGTTCGTGGTTCATGTCTGGGTCCCTGGCGGTCAGTCTCCGCCTCCACCCACCCTAGTGTGGGCGGGATGCTGCGTTTCAAGCGTCGGATGTTCCAGGAGTGCGCCCGGCTGGCGAAAACGCCGCGCCGAGTACATCGGCAGTAGCCTGGACCAGCGGGATCATCCGGTCGTAGGCCATCCGCTTGGGGCCGATCACGCCCAGCACGCCCAGCACCTGGCCATTGGCCGTGTAAGGGGCAGTGACCAGCGAGACGCCCTGCAGCGGCATCATCCCGGTCTCCTCGCCGATGAAGATGCGCACGCCGGGCGCCTGGATGGTCCGCTCCAGCAGCTGCAGGATCTCCCGCTTGCTGGAGAACAGCTCGAACAGCTCGCGCAGCCGCTCCAGGTCGGACAGGTCCTGCACCCCCATCAGACGGGTCTGCCCGGCCACCAGCATGTCGTCGGCCGCCGGCTGCAGGGCCTGCTCGGCCAGCTCGATGCTGTGCGCCAGCAGCTGCTCCAGCTCCGAACGGGCATCACGCAGTTCCAGCAGCAGGCGGGTGCGGATCTCGGCCATCGGCAGGCCGGCGAAATGCGCGTTGAGGTAGTTGGCGACCTGTTCCAGCTGGCCCGGCGCGAACTCCTGGCGGGTCTCGATGACCCGGTTCTGCACCTCGTTGTCGGCGAACACCAGGATCGCCAGCACCCGGCGCCCGTCCAGCGCCACGAAATCGATCTGGCGGAACGCGAACTGCTCGCGCCGCGGGGCGCTGACCACGCCGACGAAGTGGCTCATCGCCGACAGCAGCTCCGAGGCGCTGCCAAGCAGGGCCTGGGTGCTGCCGCCGCCGGCCAGTTCCTGGCGCAGCCGGGCCAGCTCGCCTTCGCCCGGCGGCTGCATCTGCAGCAGGCTGTCGACGAACACCCGGTAGCCATGTGCGGTCGGGACGCGCCCGGCCGAGGTGTGCGGCGAAGCCAGCAGCCCCAGGTCTTCCAGGTCACCCAGGATGTTGCGGATGGTGGCCGGACTGACCTCCAGCCCGGCCACGCGCGCCAGCGTCTGCGAGCCGACCGGCTCACCGTCCTGGATGTAACGCGCGATCAGCGTGCGCAGCAGATGGCGCGCACGCGGGGCAAGCTGGTCGGGAGAACCGTGCATGGAATCAACCTGTGAGACACGGACACTAGATAATGGCGGCGGATCACCTTGGCAAGTCATTGGACCTCCCGCGCCCGCGTGCTAGCGTTGCGCGGCTGCTGACACCCCTTTACCCATGCTCAGACATCTTTCGATCAAGGATTTCGCCGTCGTCCGCGCCACCGAACTGGAGTTCGGGCCAGGCATGACCGTGGTTTCAGGCGAGACCGGCGCCGGCAAGTCACTGATGGTCGACGCGCTGGGCTTCCTGTCCGGCCTGCGCGCCGACAGCGGCGTGGTCCGCCACGGCGCCGCGCGCGCCGAGCTGTCGGCCGAGTTCGCGCTGGACCAGCTGCAGGCCGCGCGCCAGTGGCTGGCCGACAACGAGCTGGACGACGAGGAGCAGTGCCAGCTGCGCCGCGTGATCCGTGCCGATGGCGGCTCGCGGGCCTGGATCAACGGCCGCCCGGTGACCCTGGCCCAGCTGGCCGACCTGGCCTCGCTGCTGGTGGAGATCCACGGCCAGCACGAGCAGCAGGCCCTGCTGGCACGCCCATCACAGCTGGCCCTGCTGGATGCCTATGCCGGCAACGAGGACGAGCGCCGCCAGGTGCGCCGCGCCGCTGCGGCCTGGCAGGCCCTGGTCGATGAATCACTGGCGCTGTCGCAGCAGGGCGACGTCAGTGACCGGATCGGCTTCCTGGAGCACCAGCTGCGCGAGTTGGACCGCGAGGATCTGGAACCCGAATCGATTGCCGCACTCGGTGCCAGCCACCGTCGCCAGGCCCACGCCAGCGCCCTGCTGAGTGCCTGCCAGGCGGCCAGCAACCAGCTCAACGGCGACGACGGCAGTTCCGCGCTGGACCTGCTGCAGCAGGTGCGCCACGAGCTGTCGCGCCTGATCGAGCACGACCCGCGCCTGGGCGAGGTGGACGGGCTGATCGAGAACGCCTCGATCCAGCTGCACGAAGCCCTGTCGCTGCTGGACCGCGTGCATGACGACCTCGACGCCGACCCGGAACAGTTCGAGGAGAACGAGCGTCGCCTCGGCCGCCTGCACGACCTGGCCCGCAAGCACCGTGTGCCGATGGACGAGCTGGGCGCGCAGCGCGAGCGCATGCACGCCGAAGTGGAACAGCTGCGTGGGGCTGACGAACGCCTGCAGCGCCTCGCCGGCGAGATCGACAAGGCCGCTGCGGCCTGGCGCGTGCAGGCCGGGCTGCTGACCGCCAGCCGCCGCGCCGCCGCTGCCGAGCTGTCGGCCACCACCACCGGCATCATCGCCGAGCTGGGCATGGGCGGCGGCCAGTTCCTGATCGAGCTGGAACCGCAGGACGCCGGCAAGCCCGACCCGCAGGGTGCCGAGCGCGTGGAATTCCTGGTGGCGGCCAATGCCGGGCAGCCACCGCGTGCCCTGCGCAAGGTGGCCTCGGGTGGCGAACTGTCGCGCATCTCGCTGGCCATCGAAGTGGCCGCGCTGGACCTGGATGCAGTGCCGACCATGGTGTTCGACGAAGTCGACTCCGGCATCGGTGGCGCGGTGGCGGACATCGTCGGCCAGAAGCTGCGCGCCCTTGGCGAGAAGCGCCAGGTGCTGTGCGTGACCCACCTGCCGCAGGTCGCCTCCAAGGGCCATGCCCATTACCGGGTCAGCAAGGCCCCGGTGGAAGGCATGACCCAGAGCGCAGTGGAAAAGCTGGACAGCAAGGCGCGCGAGGAAGAACTGGCGCGCATGCTCGGCGGCGTGGAAGTGAGCAAGGAAGCGCGCGCCGCCGCACGCAAGCTGCTGCAGGTGTAACGCCGGCCGAGCCGAGCATTGGCTCGGCTTCCGCACGGTAGTGCCGGCCGCTGGCCGGCACCCCGATGCGGGTGGATGAAGATCATGAGGTTGCCGGCCAGCGGCCAGCACTACCCCTGTGGCTGCGTCAGATCGACGTTCTCCACCAGGAAATCAAGAAACGCGCGCACCCGCAGCGGCAGGTAGCCGCCCTGCCCCAGGAACACCGCGTGCACCTCTTCCAGGTCACCGGGATTGGCGTCCTCCAGCACCGGCAGCAAGCGCCCGGCGGCAATGTCCTGCTGCACCTGGAATGCTGCCAGCCGCGCCATGCCCAGCCCACCCAGCACCAGCTGGCGCAGCGCATCGCCGTTGCTGGCGCGCGCGTTGCCACTGGGCAGCAGCATGCGTTCGCGCCCGTCCTGCAACAATGGCCAGCCCTGCATCGCGCGCGCATGGCCGATATCCAGCCGGTTGTGCGACTGCAGCTCCTCGGCAGTGCGTGGCAGCCCGTGCCGCTGCGCGTAGGCCGGTGCAGCCACGATCATCATCCGCGTCGCACCCAGCCGCCGCGCCACCAGGCTGGAGCTCTTCAGTGGACCGGCCCGCACCGCCACGTCGGTGCGCTGCTCAAGCAGGTCGATCACCTCGTCATTGAGGGTCAGGTCCACGCCTACCTGCGGGTTGCGTTCGAGGAATGCCGGCAGCAGCGGCAGCAGGAAATGCTGGCCGAACGGCACGTTGGAGTTTACCCGCAGCCGTCCGCGCGGCTCGGCATGGGCACTGGCACAGCGCTCGGCCTCCTCCAGGTCGGCCAGCACGCGCAGGCCGCGCTCGTAGAACGCACAGCCTTCCGGGGTCAGCTGCAGCTGGCGGGTGGAGCGTTGCAGCAGGCGCGTACCCAGCCGCTGCTCCAGCCGGGCCACCAGCTTGCTCACTGCTGACGGCGTCATGTCCAGGGTGCGTGCGGCGGCGGAGAAGCCACCGGTCTCGATCACCCGCACGAACACTTCCAGTTCGCCGGATCGGTTGATGTCGGGTCGCGCCATGACGATGAATCCAGTTCACAGATGATTGTCCATACGCAGTCTAGTTCACAGATGACCCCGGAATCACCATGGCGTTCCCTCCCACCTGGATTGCCCGATGAACCGCTTGAGCCAGCTCACCGCCACCGCCCTGCTCGCCCTGTCCGGCGTCGCCAGTGCCGCATCCGCCCCGCACTGGGTCGCCAGCTGGCAGGCCAGCCCGCAACCGGTCTGGGACGCGGATTTCCTGTTCCCGACCCTGGTTCCGGCCGCGCTGCAGGACCAGACCTTCCGCCAGACCGCGCGCATCAGCCTGGGCGGGTCCCGGCTGCGGGTGCGGTTGAGCAATGCCTACGGCACCCAGCCGCTGCGGATCGGGGCGGCCAGCGTGGCCGCGGGCGCGGGCGCCACCCCGCAACCGCTCAGCTTCGACGGCCAGCCTGGGGTGTTGATCGGTGCCGGTCAGGAACGGCTGAGCGATCCGCTGGCGGTGGCCACGGAAGACCACCAGGCGCTGCAGGTCAGCGTCTTCGTGCCGGGGCCGACGCCGGTGCAGACGTTCCATAGGGACGGCCGCCAGACCAGCTGGATCGCCGGCGGCAATCAGGCCCGGGCGCGCGACCTGCAGGGTGCCAGTTCCACTACCGCACGCCTGTTCCTCACCGGGATCGAGGTCGAGGCCGCCGCCAGTGCGCGTAGCGTGGTGGTGATTGGCGACTCGATCACCGACGGCGCCACCGCCAGCCTCGACCAGGACCAGCGCTGGACCGACCATCTGGCCGCGCGTCTGGCACCGCGCGGCGTCGCGGTGGTCAACGCGGGCATTTCCGGCAATCGGCTGCTGAGCGACGGCATGGGCGAGTCGGTTCTGGCCCGCCTGCGGCGTGACGCACTGGATCAGCCCAGCGTCGCCAGCGTCATCGTGCTGATCGGCATCAACGACATCAGCTGGCCCGGTACTGCCTTCGCCCGCGCGCAGCCCCGGCCCAGCCTGCCCGAGCTGCAGGCCGGCTATCGTGCCCTGGCCGAACAGGCCCACCGGCGGGGTCTACGCATATTCGGCGCCACCCTGATGCCGTTCGCGGGCGCCCTGCCCGGCACGCCGCTGGACGACTACTACCACCCGGACAAGGAGGCCCTGCGCCAACAGCTCAATGCATGGCTGCGCAGCAACAGCCCGTTCGACGCGGTGATCGACCTGGACGCGGCGCTGCGCGACCCGGCCGATCCGTCACGGATGGCCGCCGCCTACGACTCCGGCGACCACCTCCACCCGGGGGATGCCGGCAACCGGGCGATGGCCGAGGCGGTGGACCTGGAGATCCTGCTCGGTTGCAAGGGGTCAGAGCCCTTTGCTGGCGCAAAGGGATCCGACCCCGCAGAGCGCCCGGGGCCGGCCCCCTTTCCTGGAGGGAAAGGGCCCTGACCCCGGCAACGAAAAACCCCGGGCAAGCCCGGGGTTTCGTCGCTAGCGGCTGGCCGGAACGGCCTACTTGCGCTTCTTGCGCACGTAGAGCACCAGCGAGTGTTCTTCCAGCTCATAGCCGTGATCGGCCGCGATCTTGCGCTGCAGCTCCTCGATCTCATGGCTTTCGAATTCGATGATCTTGCCGCTGTCCACGTCGACCATATGGTCGTGGTGGCCACCACGGTCCAGCTCGTAAACGGCCTGGCCACCCTCGAAATTGTGCTTGAGCACGAGGCCGGCGGCCTCGAACTGGGTCAGCACCCGGTAGACCGTCGCCAGGCCGATCTCGTCGCCATGCTCGAGCAGCTGGCGGTAGATGTCCTCGGCGGTCATGTGGTGCTGGTGGTGCTGGGCATTGCGCTGTTCGAGCAGCGCCAGGATCCGCATCCGCGGATGGGTCACCTTCAGGCCGACTTTACGCAGGTCGTGGGTTTCCATAGGTCTCCGTTCATTGGCGATTTAGCGCCAGCTGCCTCGGATTGGGTCGCGGTGGCACGCCGGGAGTGTATCATCGGTTTGATTTCCCCAACCGCCAGTCCCGATGCGCAATCTCCTGTTGGTCGCCGCCGTCGCCCTGTCCACCACCGGGTGCGGCATCATCTACAAGCAACCCATCTATCAGGGCAACCTGATCCGGGAAGATGCCGTGGCCAAGCTGCAGGTCGGGCAGAGCAAGCAGCAGGTCACCGCGCTGCTGGGCACCCCGTCCATCCCCGACCCGTTCCACGCCCAGCGCTGGGACTACACCTCCAGCCAGCGCGTGAACCGCCTCGGCCGCACCGAAGTGAAGAACTTCGTGGTGTTCTTCGAGAATGACGCCGTTACCCGCTGGGAAGGCGACTACTTCCCGGGCAACGACAAGGCCCTGGCCCAGCAGACGGTGCGCCAGTTCGGCCGCAACCTGCCGAAGGACAAGAAGAAGAAGGGCCGCTGAGGCCTGCCCGTCCGCAGGGACGGGTTGCCGGGATCAACCGCCGAGCGCGCGACGCCGGCGGTTGTCCTTGGGGTCGGCCAGCAGCGGGCGCAGCAGCTCGATGCGGTCCCCGTCCAGCAGCGCCTGCTGTGGACGGGCCAGCACGCCATGCACCGCGGCGGCAGGACAGTCGACACTACCTTCCAGCGCAGCGGCGGCGATGGCGTCGGCCACGGTCGCTCCCTCTTCCAGCTGCAGGTGGCGCGACAGCACGCGCTCCGGCCAGGCCAGCACCACCTCGACCTCGATCATCGCTCAGCCCTCGTCGGCGACGCGGACGAAATCATTGACCATGCGATCGGCCAGTCCCTGGAAGCCGATCGCCAGGGCCGGACCGAGCAGGCGCGAGCTGGGTTCGAACTCCAGGGTCAGGGTGACCTTGCACGCATCCTCGGCCAGCGCATGGAATTCCCAGCGGCCGTGCAGCTGCTTGAACGGGCCATCGCGCAGCTGCATGTCGATGCTGTGCGGGCGCTGCAGGGTGTTTTCAGTCTGGAACCAGGTACTGAACGACCCCAGGCCCAGGTCCAGGCGCGCCACCAGGCGGTCCTCGCCCTGCTCCAGGATCTGGGCAGCCGAGCACCAGCGGAAACGGCGCGGATAGGCCTGGACGTCGTTGACCAGGTCGAACATGCGCGCGGCCGAATGTTCGACCAGGGCGCTGCGGCGGATAGTAGGCATGAATACAGGACGTTTCGGCAATCGACCGGGCGGGCCCGAATCGGAGACAATACGGAAATGAGCAAGAACAGCGGCAAGGATAAAGCAAAGAGCGCGACGGCCAACAAAACCATCGCGTTGAACAAGCGTGCCCGCCACGAGTACCACATCGAAGAGCGCTTCGAGGCCGGCCTGGCCCTGCAGGGCTGGGAGGTGAAGTCGATCCGCGCTGGCCGCGGCAACATCATCGACGCCTACGCCTATGTGAAGCACGGCGAGATCTTCCTGATCGGCGCGCAGATCACCCCGTTGATCCAGGCCTCCACCCACTTGGTGGCCAATGACCGGCGCGAGCGCAAGCTGCTGCTGCACCGGAGCGAGATCGACAAGCTGGTCGGCAAGGTCGAGCGCGATGGCTACACGATCGTGCCCACTGCGATGTACTGGAGCAAGAACAAGATCAAGCTCGAAGTCGCGCTGGCCAAGGGCAAGCAGACCCACGACAAGCGCGATGCCGCCAAGGACCGCGACTGGGCGATCGAGAAGCAGCGTGTGATGCGTCGCGGCAACCGCGACGCATGACCGCCCCCATCGGCGCCATGGTGACTGCCAGCGCCGATGAAACGCGCACGTTGTGCGCGCGCCTGCTGGCCTTCAACCAGGCCCACGGCGGCGATTCACTCGATGAGACTCCAGTCCGCCTGGCCTGGCATGACGAGCACGGCGCGCTGCGCGGTGGTGTGCTGGCCGACGTCTGTGCCAGCTGGCTGCAGGTACATGTGCTGTGGGTGGATCCGGAACTGCGCGGGCAAGGCATCGGCCAGCGCCTGCTGGCGGAAGCAGAAGCCGCCGCGCGCCAGCTTGGCGCCCGCAACGTGATGCTGGATACCTTCGACTGGCAGGCCGAAGCTTTCTACCTGCGGCAGGGCTACACCGTCTATGGGCGGCTGCCCGATTGCCCGCCCGGGCACGAGCGGATCTACCTGCGCAAGCCATTGTCAGGTTCCTGACCGCGGCCGCGGAAACCGCCGACCGGTCACCCTGCCAGCACGCCCTGCCCGCGCATGCGCGGTGCCAGCGCTGCGTGCATCACGGCCAGGTGCATCACCACTGCCAGTTCCGGCGCATGCCGATCATCGCCGGCGCGCCACCGCTGCGCCAGCTGGGCCGCGTCGGCCGGCAGCAGGGCCAGCAGCTGGGCGTCATCCAGCGAATCGGCCGCGCCCTGGAGCTGCCGCGCCATCTGTCGCGCCTGCCATACATGCACGCCGATGCTGAGGCTGGCCAGCGACATCAGGACCACGGCCAGCCCGTGCTCGAACCATTGCGACAGCACTTCCGGCCCCCACAGCAGGGCCGCCAACACGGCCAGGCCCGGCAGGCGCCAGCCCAGCCAATGGATGCGACCGCGCTGCGACCAGTGCACAACCACCGC
Source organism: Stenotrophomonas sp. YJH_SMC_123 (assembly GCF_059368215.1). Classification (NCBI taxonomy): domain Bacteria; kingdom Pseudomonadati; phylum Pseudomonadota; class Gammaproteobacteria; order Lysobacterales; family Lysobacteraceae; genus Stenotrophomonas; species Stenotrophomonas sp. YJH_SMC_123. Next base: position 766,588 of record NZ_JCAFRM010000001.1, on the reverse strand, counting down.
ACTGGCCACCAATGCCGCGGCCGCAGTCGCCGGCAGCTCGGTCAGCGCGGTGGCCGCAAGCAACACCGCCAGCACCGCCCAGACCCAGCCGGGCGGCAGGGCGCGCCGCTGGTAGTCGGCACCGACCGGCCCGATCAGCTGCCGCAGGCTGCGTTGTTGGCTTGCATCGGTCACCCACAGTCTCCGTGTCTGTCCTGGCCCGGATGGTCGCCGCCAGTGTGTCGCAAATTCGTGCCAGTGACGTTACCAATCCGCTATGGTCAATGCAGTGCAACTTATTGGAAATTGACAACGCTGCGCGCGCACCGTCGCCCCCACAGCCGGGACCGAGCGCCGGATCAGCTCAGGCCGGAAGCGAGGGTCGCGTCACGACGGGCAGCGCCTGGCAACGTTCATGCACAGAGCCGACCGGTACGGCGCAGACACGCTCACCGACGAACCGGCGGTACTCCCGGTTGCCATCCTCGGGCTGATCCAGCCCGGGAACCTTCAGCAGGTCCAGCCCCCGCGCCTGGGCAATCAGCTCTGCGGCCTTCACCATCGCCGTGGACCTGCCACCGAAGAAGGCGATACGCGATTCGCGCGAGTGCTCGGAGAACGTGTTGATCAGGTCTACCAGCGACCGCCCCAGACCGACGACATTCACCACCAGCAGGCTGTAGTGCCGCCATTCCACCAGCGTTGCCGCGCTGCACGCGTCGCCGACCACTTCAACGCTGACCCGCGCATCGATCGACAGGCGCGACTCCATCGCAAGTCGCTCCATTGTTCGCTCACCCACCAGCAGGACCCTGATCGAGGCCATCACCCACTCCTTCCCTATGTGTGCCCGCCGCCGAAAGCAGGGACTCCAGTGAAGGAGAAAATGGTAGGCACGCGCATGCCGGCACCCAATAAGACAACCCCGAAAACAGCGTTGATTGCAGGTACTCCAGGCCTTGCAGCAGGGTGCGGCACGCCAGAATCGGAATGGTCTCATGCGGGCCAACGTGCTCCCCGCATTATTCTCGCCACCTCACAGTCGCGGCGTTCCTGCAGTGTCCGGGACCGCAACATGAAATGGATCGGGAGGGCAGAGGCATGGCGTTTCATGGCGACCTGGACGGCATCGACCTGGAAGACATCATCGCGCTGATTGGCGCACGGTCGGGCGTGCTTTCGCTCGGCCCGATCCAGGGAAAAACCCTGAACCTGCATGTGGCCGCGGGACTGGTCGCATCGTTCTCCATTGAGCAGAACATCGAGGGCAAGGACCGGATCTTCAAACTTGCCCGGTGGTTCTCCAGGCACCGCTGCAGTTTCAGTTTCGAACAGAAGCCGATCTACGCGACGCAGGCCCTGCATCTGGACCTGCTGCAGCTGTTTCCGCGCCGACAGCCGACCGTTTCAGCGACAGACCCGGTGACGGGCCCGCTATCCAATCCGGACACGGTGTTCATGCTGATCAAGGCCAAGAAGGCCGCGCTTCCACTGGAGCTCCAGCGTTTCCTGGACCGGGCCGCGCCGATGCTGGAAAAGGGTGCCAGTGCGCACGACATTGCGCGCCGCACGCAGATGCGACTGCAGGATGTACAGCTCGCACTGCACGGCCTGAAACAGGCCAGGAAAGCGTGGCCGGCGTTTGTCGGCACAACGCCACCGGCGCGCCCTGCCGGATATGGCGTGTTCTCGTGGCTGCTGCGCCCCCGTGCTGCGCGCGCTGCATCGGGGTGAACGGTTGCAGGGTACGGGCTCCCAGACCGCTGCGACCGGCAAGACCGTGGTGGTGGCGGACGAGCATGCCATCTTCGTGCTCGGCATGGTGAGCTCGCTGCGGGTGCTTCCGCAGGTTGTGGTGACCGGCCAGACCACCCGTCGCACCGTCCTGCTGGAACTGGTGGAACAGCAGCAACCCGACGTGGTCATCACCGGCTACCCTGCAGGTGGAAGGCAGCACGCACCCCGGCCACGCACCGATCGCGGATATCGGCCGCTTGTCGCCGAGCACCCGCATCATCGCCATTACATCGCAACCGAGCGACGCGCTGCACCGGCGCATTCTTCGTGCGGGTGCCCACCTCGTGCAGGACAAGACCTGCCCCATCAACACCCTCATCCGGGGCGTGATCGACACGCTCAAGGGCGGCGCTCCCGCTGCTGCCGACAACCAGCGTCCAGTGATCGTCGGCACCGGTGCCCTGTCCACCTGCGAGCAGCAGGTCCTTCGACTCTATCTTTCCGGCATGAACGTCACCGCCATCGCAACGCTGCTGCAGCGGAGTAAGAAGACCATCAGCGCGCAGAAGATCAGCGCCATGAAAAAGCTCGGGGTATCGAGCAACCAGGAGCTGGTGCTTCTGGCCACGACCTTCCCCCCGCCCGAATGGCCGGAGGCGGGCGGGCTTTGAGCTGGGCCCAGCCCTATCGGCCCTGTACCTTGCAGCGCTGTAGAAACCGGAGGTACATTCTCCCCGTGGCGCCATCGGCGCCGGTTTCGCAAACACCAGAATAACGCGGCCCATCAATGCTTTAGCGTTATGGACTTTTTCGTTCACGCCTGCCGGATGTGCAGAAATGGCCATCGATTGGCAGCGTTTGGTCAACTTCTTAGTCAACATTCGATGTTGACCGTTGCCGTCGTCAGCGCGCCGATGGATCTCCGAGCTGCAGGTTCTCGTCTTCCAGCTTCCTTATCTCATCACCCAGAGCTATGTGCAGGCGGTCATAGATCGGGTGCACCTGCTCCCATAAAGCTCGCGCTTCGGCTTTCGCCACCGAGTTGGTCACTTGATACAGCAGCTCCCGGTACTCAGAGAGCTGTTCATAAACAGTGCGCGTGTGAATTCTCGCGTGAATCGGCACGACCTCGGCTATAGCGAGCCTGAAATCCTCCGCAACCTGAGGAGGTAACTTGTACGTCCCCCACTCGCCGGTCCTGTCGTACGCTTTGATGTCCTCGAGGTGAACAACTGCCGCCGTCCGCATGAGCTTCAGCAATAGGGGTTGAACGGAGATGAGGTTCGCGCGCTCAGCATCTATGCGCCGCATGCGTAGGGCGTCGTAGCGTTGCTCTCGCCGTAACTCCTTCGCGTGCCTCCGGCGACCTTTTTCCGTCAGGTGGTCCTGGAGCCATTTCAGACCGAAGCCGAGAATCAGCGTGGCCACCGGCACCAGCCACTTCCAGTCGTCGCCAGCGCTCGCCGCTGCACTGGCCGCCGGCGCGGCCTTGACGGTCGCCAGGAAAAGAGCTTCCCGCATCTTCAGTTCCCCTAGATCCTGTCACAAGTTTGCCTGAACGATCTGACGAATAGTTTAAGTCGGCGGTGCGTGCAAATCGCCAAAGCAGCGGTATTAACTCCTTCAGATCGCGCCCCCGAGCTGGCGCCCGGCAGCTGGCCGATCAGGTAGTCCAGTGCCAGCCTCCTCGCTCTCGCCAATGCGACCACAGCCAGGTCACCGACCACCACACCTCTGTCGAGCCGCATTCCTAATCCTGTGACTGCTATAGGGTTTTTCCTACGAGTAAGAGGCATAGACTCCGATAGCGCACTTGAGAACGTGGGCGCAGCCTTATGCAGCTGCAAACCCAAGCGGAGGCATCGACAAAAGAACACGTTCTGCACGAAACCTGATTACCTTTTCCAATAGGGAGTTGTAGCGCATGAGAATGGATAGGAAGTGGGGAATTTTGGCTCTTTCGGTCGGACTGACCTTGGGCAGCACCTACACAGCAGGTGCGCAACAGGATCCCGAGGCCGTCCCGATGCTATCGGATCAGAATAAGCTGCTTGTCACGTCAGAGATTCAGAATGATGTGCAGCGGTTCGTCAATGCCCAGAAGCGAATCGATGGACAAGGCAAGAATATACTGGCTCGGATCACCCCAGATCCGTCGCGCCAGTGGATTTATGTGGATCTTGATGGTGCCTTTCTACCCAAGGGCCGAAGCGAAATGGGGGAGGACCTTGGGCAACTCATTAGGGATATTCAGAACCATGTCGTGGATCTTCTTACAGGCATCGTAGAGTTCAAGGCCGTCGTCATCAGGGTCGATGGCAAGCGCCTGGATGAGATTTATCCTCCTCGCTACAAGTCCAAGCAGAGGGCACGCGCCACTTCACAACTGACTACCCCAGTAGATGGCTTAGTCGTGCTCAGTCCATCGCACGGAAAATACTTTCACTACGGCAGTAACAAATGGGAGTATCAGCGCCCGCTCTATGTGAACTCCACTGTCGTCCATGAGGACACTATTACCCCGGGCTACACCTCGATGCTGCAGAGCCTTCTGACATTGAGGAGCCCGACGCATGCCACGTCAATACGTCAGACTCGAGACATTGGCAACACTGCGATTGATCCTAACAGCGGCTTGAAATGGGCAGAGCTCGCTGCACGCTATTACTTGGCCAGGCTCTATCCCAATGAAACCGGGATGTGGAATCAGTATCCTAATGGAAAACCGAACCGTGCAGACCTCCGTGAGTATGATGACGATATTGCTGTTCGCCCAAATTTTGCAAACTTCCTAAACGCTGAAACAATGATCTCCATCCACACGGATGGTAGCGACACGAACCCGTCAGCACGAGGGCTGTCTGTCTTCACGAATCTCAACGATCCAAAATCTGTAGCGCTTGCCGAGAGCGTCAAGTGCTACGTGCAGGAGCAAATCAAACAGCGCCCTGATTACCCAACATTCCCCATCCGCTCAGGTCCCAATGATGGAGTGGGCTACGGGGAGGTCCGAGAGGCGGATATGGAGACCGTGTTGGTTGAGGTGGGCTTCCATAGCAACGCCGAAGACGCTGCACTACTTCAGACCACAGAGTTCCGTACCATTTCGATGAGAGGTATCGAAAAGGGCTATCGCATGTACAGAGAGGGGAAGGCCTGCACACCTTTTGCCATTACATCGGTAGGTCCGGCTGCAGGCAAGTCCCCCGGCAAAGTACCTGTGGCGTTCACCTATGTGGGTTATCCGCAGGGAGCAATGAAGGCGGATGTGGAGATTGTTAAGTGCGCACCGGGCAACACCTGCAACGGCGCGAAAGGCCTTCCGGTCACACTCGCCGATGGAAAGCTGTCATGGAACTTTACATGTGGCAACGTCGGCGCAAACGCGACGCATACAGTAAGGACGAAGCTCTATGATGCTGATGGTGTCTTCGCAAAGTCTGTCGAATCAGCCGTGACCTGCCAGGTGTAAGGCGGCCGAGAACTCGCGCTAGTTACCTGAGTTCGCGCTAAAGCATGAACCGTTTGCCAAGGCCTCCTCGTCAGGGAGGCCTTTTAACTCACGCCTCGATTGAAAGAGGCTTCTAGGAAGGGGCCGCCGTGGCGGCCCCATGGACCTTACAGGTGCGGCAGGCCCAGCCGCCTCCGCAGCGCCGCCACGAGCACGATCGAGGTCCGCACCAGCGCGTGCTGGTCGCGGGTCAGCTGGTCGTACATCTCCAGCAACTTCGGAAAGATGTGCCCCACCCGGGTGCACTCGTCGTCGGTGTAACGCTTGCCGTCCATCACCGCCGGGCCCGTGACGCTTGCGCAGACAGTCAGGATGCCGGCCGAGTCGTAGTACGGCGTGAAGCGGCGTCCTTCGTGCGCCGAGCCGTTCGTGGCAAGGGCGGCCACCAACGCGCCGATCAGCGCCAGCGGTGCGGCGGCGAAGCCGATCCGCTGCTTGGTGTTGGGCGTGCTGTCAGCCACGGCGGCGGATCCACGTCCAGAGGCGCTTGGCATTGCCCATGCGCGCGGACCACCAAGCGGACCAGTCGCCCCAGTTCTTCAACCTGACGGTGAACATCTGGACGACGGTGAACACGATCGCGCCGGTCAGCGCCCAGTCGCTCAACGTGTAGCCCGGCGAGTAGGTCGCTGCGGTGGCGCTGGCTGCCGCCCCGATCTTCGAACCTGCGACCGCCAGTCCGTTGTGATCTGTTCTTTGATGCTCACCGCAGTTCCCCCAGTGAAAGGAGGCCGGCATGGCCCACCACTACCGCGGTTGCAAGGTCGCGCGGACACCAGCGGCGCGTCTCACGACGGCCTATGTGCTGGCTTGAGTGGTGGCCATGACTACCGGCCATTTGGTAGCGGGAGGTGGATTCGAACCGCCGACCTCGTGGTTATGAGCCACGCGAGCTTGTAGGAGTTCAAACCTACTTTCGGTGCCCGAGGCAACTGCGGTTCCTCATGAGGAAGAAATCTCCCTCATGAGGAACAAGTGAGGTCAGCCAGGTGAATGCCCGCCGTCCGCGTCGACAGCCTGAATCATCGGCAGCGACGCCCTCAGATTACTTACCGCCCATCCCGCAATGCCATTAAGAGCGAGCCCGTCTTCGGGCTGCCCAGCCAAGCGCTTAATCAGCACATTCATGTTGCTATCAAGCAGCGTGCGAAAGGCCCTGTCTTGGGAGGTCGCGTGTCCACTGCCAAGGTTGGCATCCATACGCTCAGCTGCATCTGCGTACCGCAGCAGGCCATCGGCGCTGGCATGCATTGCGTGAAAGACCTTCAGAACAACCAGTGCGTCTTCCCTGGGCAGAGCACCGCACAGCTGCTGGATATGATCCAGCTGAGCGGCGAGCCACTTATACGGTTCCTCGGCAGTCTCGAAAGCGGAAATTGCAGATGCCGCGATCGCTTTGACGGACCTAAGATCCCTTGCGCCAATAGCGTCAGTCAGCTGCCCCGAGCTGTCGTGAACGACCTTACGCGCAGCCCCATAGGCTGCGGCTAGTCTGTCCGCGCGCTCCAGAACTGCCAACACATACTCATCCCTTTTCACCTTACTTCTCCATGGACCACGAGACGCGATTCGCCCCTAACAAACCTTAACAAATGCGACAATGCCGGCCAATACAGGGAGGGTGTCGCAATGGTTGAGACGGTTCTCGGCTTGACGGATTTGCAGATGAAGGCGGTGACCGCCTTCGGTCAGTTGGCGCTCGCTACGACAGTGGCTTACATTGCCTTCCAGCAGTGGAGGACGGCGCGTCACAAACTGAAACTCGATATGTTCGATCGCCGATTCGCGGCCCACGAAGAGCTCAGGCGCCTCGCAACCTCGTTTCGGGGCAAACGGCAGATGCAAGATGCGGACGCAATCTTGGCGTTGGAGCCGACGTTTCGCTATCTGTTTGGGCGACCCAGCGGCATTTTGGTTCGGCACATGGCAGGAGTTGCTATGCGCGTCGCTGTGCAGGCGAGCGCCGTCGAGGTTCCGATTGGCCTGCTCGGGCAGGACTCAGATCCCGTAAGCCTTGAGCGATGGAAGGAAGCACAAGAGAAGATCACCGCAATGATGACGGAGTTTCACACCCTGCATACTCAGGCCATCGCAGCAACTGCCGACCATCTCACCCTCAAGCACTGAGTATCGCGAGCTCTGGGCGCTCCACAGCGCCTTCCGAAATCCCGTCCTGCCACCGTGAAGCGCTTCCTGCAGGACAGCGCTGGCGAACTTGTGGCCCTTGATGTAGTTGCCCTTGCGCATCTTCGCGGACTTGGCCAGGCCGGCGAACGACTGACGCCGCTCTGGCCACACCAGCTCGTGCGCCGCGTCGTAGATCACCAGACGAAGGCGCCAGCGATCAGCGGGCTTGCCCAGGTCCAGCGGCCGCGGCCGCATTGCACGCACGCCTTGGCCACCTGACGGTAGGCAGCGAGGGATAGCCTTGCGATCGGGGCGGGGCCCATCCGCGTCGCTACGGCGAGCGCGGTGTGCTACTCCAGCGGATTGCGCATATAGCCGACCGCGCCGGCGATGTCGCTACTGCCCAGCGGCGCCAAGGCGCTGCGCCCCTCCACTGGCATGCGGTAGCTCCCGCCGACCAGCAGACGCGATAGCAGCTCGAGGACGTCACCATTGCCCTCGTCGTCGAATCCATCCGGGGCTGCGCCACGGCGCCGCTGGCCTGCACTGTCGTCCGCCGGCGACGGAAGAACTGGTGAGCGACGGCACCAGACATCCAGCGCCGCGGCCAGAGCACCGGCAGGATCGTGGCCAACGAACACGGCTGAGGATGCCCCGCAGCTGCAGCACTGGATCTGTGCGCCGCGCGGGAACAGGCCGGTCGGGGCGGCACCACAGCTGCCGCATTGGACTGGCGCGCTGCTGTCGAAGATGGCTCCCCGCGGTCGGATCAGAGCATCCGCGCCGGCGAATGGCAGCGCGCTCTGCGCAAGGCTGGCGTCCGGTACCGGTACCCCTACCAGATGCGCCACACCTTTGCCTCCCAAGCGCTCAGCGCGGGCGAGAACGTCATGTGGGTGGCGAAGCAGATGGGACACCGCGACTGGACGATCACCGCCAAGAAGTACGGCCGATGGATCCCTTCGATAGTCCCCGATGCCGGCGCCAAAGCCGCTGCAGTCTGGGCATTGGGGACCTAGGTCAAACGATGGATGCCAGATGCGGGCTTTAAACGAGTTCCGCCTTCAGAATGCGATGTGCCGCATCTTCGGCGCGACTGTAGGGACGCACCATGAGCGAATGCTCATCGGCGAATGCCTCAAGTTCCGACAGAGCGCCATGGGCGGCATCCAGTTGCCTTTGTGAGAAGCCCGGCGAGTCCTTCTCCGGAATCCAAAGCAGAAGCTCATAGGTAGTCCTTGGCGCAAGGACATCCAACTGATCTTTCAGAATCTGCAGATCCACCAAGCGGGATTTCGATCGGATGCGCCTGGTAGAGAGATTTGATCCTGGAATCAGCATGTCAAAATTGGCGGCAATTCGTTCCCCCAAGTATCCGATTCTCGTAGGGGCGGCCCCTTTCCGAACGACGACCTCGCCGTTGAAGCGTACATCCAGGTGCGGACTCTGGCCGCAAACCCGATCGCGAATCTGCTGAACCCACCTATCAATATCTAGCCCAGTTCCAACCGACTCCGAGGTCTGCTCGACGCTGCTGTTCGCCAACTTCGCTGCCAAGCTCGAAGTCAAGATCGCTCCGCTGCGGGCGATCTGCTCGAGGTCAGCTCCCATTGCGGTGCGGCAAGGCCCCAAATGACAGGATCGGAAAGGCGGCACCCAACTGTCCAGCGCTCCGCCGGTGGCCAGGTAGGCTTGAAGGACATCAATGGCCAAATCTATTAGTCCGTCGAGCACTTCTGCCCTGTCGCCGTACATGCACTGCAGAACTCGACCCGACAGCGTGGCTTGAACGTGGAAAGCGCCACTACCATCCACGGCGGCAGTGGCAATCACAATTCGCTCTCCGCTTCCGTGCATCGGCTCGATGTACAAGGGCGCCCAGATCGCTTGGACGTTAGGAGCAGGTGGGAACATCCGGAAGTCAGCGGTGATGGCCATCGAACATCTCGCTCTGCATTGCCGGAATTCTCTCGCTAGCCAGTCGCATCAGATGCGCCTGTCTGGACGCAAGCCACACGAGGACCGAATCTGCCTCTTCGTCAGGCCATAGTCCCGCGGGCAGGCCAAGATCGCTCTGAGAGGTCGGCTTCTCCTGAAACGCCTCCATTACGCCTAAAGCAACCGGCCGAATTCGGAGCAGCTCGTTCTCCGCTCTGCCGCGTACCGCCACGTCAAAAAGGATGTTCTGCGGCGCCAATTTATCCACAGGGAGCGTGGCGTTCACGGCCAAGCCGTGGTCGATCAGCCAGAACTCGCCGGTGCCGCTATAGAGGATGTTGCGCTCATGTCGATCGCAGTTTGCGATCCACTCGTCAAAGCAGGCAGCCTTGATCAGACCAGGCCAGGCACGCAATTGATCAAGTATCGCCTGAAGCTGCCCGGCTTCTATGAAGGCAGACAGATCCCCATTCCCCGCGGCCACGCTGCCGTAGGCCACGTACGCCCCCCCCATATGCTCTGGGACGTACACAAGCAACGGCTGGGGTACTGGGAGATCCAATTGGCGAGCGATAACCGCGCAGGCGACCTCCACCAGGACCTCCCGGGAGCTAGCCAGCCTCTTCACATAGGCCTCGACATCGCCCGACGATGTCCGGACAACCGCCCTAACGGCATCATTAATGCCGGTGCCAGCCAAGCCCAGCGAATTCACCAAGGTGCCAAACTGCAGCATCGATCCCCCTTCAGCATCCCTTGCTGAACGATTTCGTGAGCATATCTCAGGGCTTGACTACCGTCACTGTCGATCGTCCCAGCGGATAGCGCGCCTTGGGAGGGGGCGAGCGTGACTGTTCAGGAAGATTGCCGTAGTATTCGGGTCGTTGGGCAGGGTCAGTGCCAGCTTTTTGCCAGCATTGACCCCAAAAGCCTTGCAATACTTGAAGAAACCGGGGGTGCATTGGTTTCGACGGGGGTTGTGAAGTCGCCTGGCGCATGCCGAGGGGGTAGCTTTCCTCGTAAATCCAGCTGCAAAACTCTAGTTGCCAACGACGACAACTACGCTCTGGCCGCTTAAGGCCTAAGCCTCGAAACCGCTTGTGTCCATGCTCGCGGTGTAGAGTCACTATCATGGAATCGCGCTGGATGGCTGCCTGTCAGTCCGGCACTAGAACACAACAGGCTGGTTCCCGGATGCGCTTTGCGCACCGTGCTGTTCGGGGACGAGATCCAACGGTGAGCTAAGCATGTAGTGCTGGGGATGGAGTGCCTTCGGACGGCGGTTCAATTCCGCCCACCTCCACCATCTGTATGGCCTGTCGAGGCCGCAAGAAGCCGGATCTCCCGTCGAGGGGGTTCCGGCTTTTTTGTGCCTGCTCGTCGTGCGGGAAGCGTGGGGCATAATCGGGATGGAGCTTTCGCTCCATCGCTGCATTGCCCCGGCCTGCTGCCGCCAGAAGGATCTGCAATGAAAACCGCCACAACCACGCTCGTCCTGCTCCTCACCACCCTCGCCGCAGCCTCAGCCACGCACGCTGCGGCGCCGGCCATCGCGCCCCCCGGCACCGCCACGCTGGAAGCGCTGCTGGCCTGCAAGGCCGGCTCGAACTTCAGTGCGGCCGACGCCATCGATGCGCTGCAGGCCGCCGGCCTGGCCAAGAAACCGGGCGGCACCTTCGAGCCGGAGGACAAGCCGGTCGCGCTGTTTGGCGGCACGGTCACCAGTGCCGATGTAAACGTGGCCGAAGGCGAGAAGAGCCTCTTCGTGTACTTGAACGGCGTCGATTCCAAGCGCCTGGCCAAGGCCTGGTCGGTGACCGAGGTCAACGAGCATGCCAACACCGAAGAGCCGTCGTACGTGAAGCGCATCGACAAGCGCCACACCCTGCACGTGATCGCGGGCGACGACTACGAGGGCTATTCGGCTGCGGTGAAGTGCCAGATCAGCCGCTGATGGCGTAGGCGACGCTACAGCCAGCGCGGCACGCGATGACGGTATTGCGCGTACGCCTCGGGAAAGCGGGCCATCAGTGCCCGCTCCTCCGGCAGGATCTGCAGCCGGGTGATGTACACCAGGAACAGCGGCACCACCAGCAGCGCGATCAGGTTCTGCAGGTACACCATGGCGCCAAGCAGGACCAACGCCTGGCCCAGATACATCGGATTGCGCGTGCGGCGGTAGATTCCGCTGGTAACCAGCGCGCTCGACGCCGAAGGTCGCAGAGGATTGACGGTGGTACCGGCGCGCTGGAAAGACAGCTTGGGTAGCAGATTGAGCACGACACCCAGCGTCACCGTCACGCCTGCGAGCAGAACCGGCACCGGCACCCGAAGGTGGAAACCCAGCCACAGCCAGCGTGCTGCAAAGCCCGCAGCGGCGCACAGCAGCATCACCACGGGCGGGGGAATGCGGGTTTCCAGCCAGGACATCGCGATCACCGTGTCCCTTCCATTCGCCGCAGTGTCACACGGGAATGGCTGAATCGCCCACGGCGGCCAGGCCCAAACCGACCGTTCGGTCTATTCCGCTTTGACAGGCTGGCCGCTAGAGTGACGCCACCGCGCAGGAGCATCGTATGGCTACCACGGGCATGGGCTTCATCGGCCGCACGACCCTCATCATCACCGTGCTGCTCACCCTGGGGGGCTGCGCGACGCTGCGCCAGTTCGGACCGTCGGTGCAGGTCGCCTCGGTCACGCCCGGCCAGTACATCGCGCTCAAGCGCGGTGACATCCTCACCTCCGGCAAGCTCAGCGCGGCGACCACCGAGACCCTGCGCGTGGCCGGGCTCGATGAGGGCGTCTGTGCCAAGCCCGGCCTGCCCTGCATCGAGGCCATGGAAAGCAGCATCGTGGTGCGCGAGGAAGACAAGCGCTCCAGCCTGGCCGAGTTGTGGCTGCAGCATGCGATGACCCTGCCGGCACCGAAGCGCGAGTACTCGGCATCCGGCCGCGCCAAGACCGCGATCACCGAACTGGATGCCGACTTCCAGCCGCGCCTCGATGCGTGGATGCAGGTCGCGCGCCAGGCCTATGCCTATCTGTTCTTCACCGAGCGCACCGCCAATCAGCGTGGTTTCGAGGACCGCCAGACCCAGGTGCGCGACTACTACAACCTGGCTGTGCAGGAAGCCTCGGTGCAGCTGTACAACGCGTACGCCACCGGGCGCGTGCACAGCCAGGCCAGCCATTTCCAGCTGGGCCGCTGGACCTTCGTGCTGGCCCCTTCGGGTGAAGCATCGCCGCTGGACACGCGCACCCCCACCGAGCTGGTACCGGCGGCCTCGCTGTCGTTCACCGGCACGCTGCGCAGCGTGCATCGCCGCGATGGCTTCGGTGCCGAGCTGGTGGCGGTGATGGACGATCCGGCTGGCAGCACGGCCACCCCGCCTTCGGCAGCGACGCCCGCCGCGCAGGCAAGCACCCCGGCCGCGCAGAGCTGGAGCGAGATGCCCTCGCCTTCGATGACGGTGCTGCTGCGCTTCTCGGGAAAGAACCTGTGGGAAGTGCTGCACGACGACGAGCCGGAACTGGAGATCCACGATCCCTACCAGGTCTCGGAAGTAACCCTGCACGGCCAGCAGGTGCCGTTGGCGGCCAACTTCACTGCGGGCTACGCACTGTGGCTGGCGCGCTCCAACTTCAGCCACCAGTCGCTGCGCTCGCTGTTTGGTGGCAAGGGCGGCATCGACGCGCCGCATCTGTACATGATGCAGCCCTACGACCCGAACCGCCGCGTGCTGTTGATGATCCATGGCCTGGCCAGCAGTCCCGAGGCCTGGGTGAACGTGGCCAACGAACTGATGCGCGACGACGAGATCCGCCAGGACTTCCAGGTCTGGCAGTTCTACTACCCGACCAACATGCCCATCGCGATGAGCCACGATGCGATGCGCCACACGCTGGCCGAAGTGCTCAAGCACTTCGACCCCAGCGGCAAGGCGCAGGCCTCGCATGACATGGTGCTGGTCGGGCACAGCATGGGCGGGGTGATCGCGCGGTTGATGGTCTCTTCCTCCGGCGACCACCTGGTCGACACCCTGCTGGCCACCGCGCAGATGACGCCCGCCCAGCGCGAGCTGCTGCGCACCAAGGGCGCGCCGGTACTGACCTTCCTGCCGGAACCGGAAGTATCGCGGGTGGTTTTCATCGCCACACCGCATCGCGGCACCGACGTGGCCGGTACCCGCCTCGGCCGCTGGATCGGCCGCCTGGTACGGCTGCCGCTGACCGTGCTGGAGGACGTGGCGACGCTGGCCAACGACGGCCAGATCGATCGCAACGATGGCAAGCACGGCTACCAGATGAACAGCATCCAGAACCTGGACAAGGACGACCCGTTCGTCCGCGCCGTGGCCGACCTGCCGATGTCACCGAAGGTGCACTACCACTCGATCATCGCCCGCGCCAAGGCCGATGGCCCACTGGAAAAAACCGATGACGGGCTGGTGCCCTACTGGAGCTCGCACCTGCCACACGCCGTTTCGGAGAAGGTGATCGTGTCCGGTCACAGCGTGCAGGAAGCCACGCCGGCCATCGTCGAGCTGCGGCGGATCCTGCATGAGGACATGCAGGAACACGGGCGTACGGCAAAGTAAGCCGCCCGCCCCTGCAGATCAGGCACCGGCCGTATGGCGCGAGAACGTGCCGTGCAGCGCCGCGGGAATCGCGAAGCCTTCCATGCGCACCTCGGGCCGGTAGTCGGCGCTGGGGGTGAAACGGAATTCGCGCGCCAGCAGCGCGCACAGCAATACCAGCTGTGCATTGCCGACCGCCGATCCCACGCAGGAACGCGTGGGGAAGCCGTAAGGCACATAGATGCCGGCGGTGCGCTTGCGCCGCTCGGGCAGCCAGCGATCGGGATCGAACTGCAGCGGGTCATCCCAGTATTTCGCCGAGCGATGCTGGATGAACGAGCTCAGCTCGAACACCGTGCCCTCGGCGATGGCCTGCCCTTCCACCTGCAGATCGCAGGCGGCCACCCGACGGTTGTTGAAGGGCGTGGAATACAGCCGCATCACTTCCTTCAGGAAGCGCATCGTGCAGGGAATCCTGGCCATCGGCAGCGCATGGATCTCCGCATCCGAGAGCGGCGCGAATTCCTCCTCGATGCGCTGGCGCCAGTGTGGATGCATCTGCATCGCCAGCAGCAGGCAGGCGGCCATCATGCCGGGCACCCCGGAAATGGCGATCAGTTGCACGGTGACCAGGTAGGTGACCTTGTCCAGGCCGATGCGCTCGCGAAGGGTCAACAATGACTGCGCGTAGTCCAGCGGCGAACGTCCGCTGCGGACCCGGCGCCTGAGTTCGGCGGCGATCGCCCGCGATTCGCCACGACCGATGAGGAAGTTGCGCAGCAGATGACGCCGATGGATGACCTGCTCGACCTGGGTGGTGTAGCGCAGATGCAGGGCGCGTTCGATGGCCTCGGTACCGCGCGCGTCGAGCCCGTCGATCACCAGTGGCACCAGCGGATGCGCCATCACCTTCCACACGGCTGGCGTGGCATCCAGCTCGCGCCCGCACAGTGCGTCCAACGCCTGCCGCATGCGCGACTGCAGCGCCTCCAGGGTCTGCGCTCCGGTAAGCTCAGCACTGCGCGTGGCGATCAGGCTGCGCACTTCGGTCCAGCGCACGCGTTCGTGCCGGCGGAACAGGTCGGCCAGCGACTCGACCACGAACAGGTGCTCGGAATTCTCCTTGTCGACCTTGCCGGCCAGCTCTGGGCAGAACACCCCGATACCGCCGGTTTCCAGTTTCAGCACCGGTCCTTCGCGCTCCACCCGCGCAGCCAGGCGCTCGGCAGCAATGGCGCTGCCTTCATTCGACATCCCTTGCATGCAGTGCGTCTCCGGCAGGAAGGGACTCGAAAGACGAGTCCCTTCGTCTTGCTACCGCTCAATCGCGGGGTTGCCCCGCAGGATCAGAACTCGACCCAGAGCGGCCAGGTATTCCACACACTGCTCTTCTCGTTCGGATGGATATTCAGAGTGACGCGCAATGCTCGGGCGAATCTTTTCATTTTCATTCCTTTGCTTGCTGTGTGGTTATGCCGGGATTATCCCGGCACCGGCTAGATAACACGACATAATCCCGCTGTCCAACCGGGCCGGTGGCGCGATGCAGCATCCGGGTGGTGGTCCATTGAGGGGAATCCCTCATCGCGCCTGCGCACGCGGCCTCCTATGCTGGGCTCACTTTCCCCCAACGGAGGTCCGCATGAACACGCAAGAGCCCAGCCGCCAGCCCAGCCCCGATCCGGCCGAGCGCGATGCCTTCTTCCCGTCGCCGTACTCGCTGTCGCAGTTCACCTCGCCCCAGAGCGACCTGTCCGGGGCCGACTATCCGGATGCACGCCGCGACGGCCGCTGGAAGGTGCTGATGATCGCCGCCGACGAGCGTTATCTGCCGACCGCCAATGGCCATCTGTTCTCCACCGGCAACCATCCGGTGGAAACCCTGCTGCCGATGTACCACCTGGACAAGGCCGGCTTCGACATCGACGTGGCGACGCTGTCCGGCAACGCCGTGAAGTTCGAGTGGTGGGCCTTCCCGCGCGAGGACCGCGAAATCGGTGCACTGTACGAACGCTACCAGGCGCGCTTCCGCCAGCCGTTGCAACTGGGCGAGGTGGTGGCTGGCCTGGGAGCCGATTCGGACTATGCCGCCATCTTCATTCCCGGTGGCCACGGCGCACTGATCGGCCTGCCGGAGAGCGCGGCGGTGAAGGCCACGCTGCAGTGGGCCATGGCCGGGCAGCGCCACATCATCACGCTCTGCCATGGCCCGGCGGCGCTGCTGGCGGCGGGCGTCGACGAAGCCGACGGTGGCTCGCTGTTCCGTGGTTACCGCATCTGCGCCTTCCCCGACGCAATGGACCGGCAGACACCGGAGATCGGCTACATGCCGGGGCAGCTGCGTTGGTTCTTCGGTGAACGCCTGGCGCAGCAGGGCGTGCAGATCGTCAACGAGGGGATTGATGGCAGCGTGCTGCAGGATCGCCTGCTGCTGACCGGCGACAGCCCGCTGGCCGGCAACGCGTTGGGCAAGCTGGCCGCACGTACGCTGCTCGATGCACTGGCGGGGCGCTGAGCCCATGCCTGCGCTGGTGCCCGCGCTGCTGGAACTGGAACAGGCGCGGTCACTGCCCGCGGTGGGCGGCGTGCTGCGCGCCGCCGCCTCACCCCTGGGCTACGATCGACTGCTGGTGTTTGCCACCGGGACCGGGCTGGAACGCGACGCGCAGCGCGTGTACTGGATCGAGGGTGACTGGTTCGGCGACGGCAGCGATACCGGACTTGCCCGCTACCTGCATGCCTGCCCGGTCAACCGCCATGTACTGGACAACAATGCGCCGTTCTTCTGGAGCAAGCGCCAGGGCGTGCGCGGCGAACGCTATCAGGTGGTGAAGCAGCCGCGCGGCGATGGCCTGCATGGGTTGCAGGTGCCGGTGTTCGGCCCGACCGGCCTGGAGGGTGCGGTCAGTTTCGCCGGCACCTCGATTGATGCATCCGCCAGCGCGCGCCTGCTGCTGGAAATGGTCGGAACGTCAGCCTTCCGTGCGGCGCGCCAGTTCGCCGAGGCGCCCGCGGATGTTCGCGCAGGCGCGTTGAGCGCACGCGAACGCGAGGTGCTGCGCTGGGTCGCTGCTGGACGGCGCCAGGCGGAGATCGCGGCCACGCTGGGGCTGTCTCCCCGCACGGTGGAGAACCACCTGCGGCGAGCGCGACAACGGCTCGGCGTGGCCACCACCGCGCAGGCGGTGCGCGCGGCAGGCCGCCGTGGCGAGATTGAAGACTGAGCCAGGCAGTACAGATGCTGTCAGGCGTGCCGCGGCGTCAGCGTACCGATGAAATCGACCGGAATGGCAAAGCCTTCCAGCTGCATCCACGGCGTGGGCTCATCCTGCACCGTCAACTCGAAATCGCGGGTCACCAATGCGCAGAACCGCAGCAGCTGCGCGTGGCCGACCGCACTGCCGATGCAGGCCCGCGAGGAAAATCCGAAGGGCACGTAGGCGCCCTTGTTGGCCTGGCGTCGCTCCGGCAACCAGCGATCAGGATCGAAGCTGTCCGGGTTCTGCCAGTACTCCGGCGAATGATGCTGGAAGTAGGACGACAACTCGTATGCCCCGCCCTTGCGGATGCACACGCCCTCGATGTCGATATCGTGCGAGGCCGGACGATGCAGGGCGAACAGTCCCGGCCACAGCCGCAGGGTTTCCTTGACGAAACGCGACGTGCACGGCAGCGACTTGATCGGCAGCGCATACAACTGCTCCAGGCTCAGCGCCGAGGTTTCCTCGCGGATGCGCGCCTGCCAGTGCGGAAATCGATGCATCGCGTACAGCAGGCTGGCCGCCGTGATGCCCGGCAGGCCCGACATGCCGGCCAGCACCATCGACACCAGATAGGCCACGCGATCCACCCCGACCCGCTGCACCAGCGGCAGCAGGGATTGCAGGAAGTCCTCGCGCGGCACGGTCTGGCGCGCACGACGCCGGATGTGCCGCGACACCGTGCGGGCCGCGCGGCGGGAAAGATGGAAGTCGATGATCCGCCGCCAGAACGAGAAGTTCTGCAGCACGATGGCGTTGTATCGGGTCTTCTGCTCACCGATGAGCGCATCGACGTCGGATCGACTGAGGCCGTCGATCAGCATCGGCAACAGCGACTGCGAGATCGTCCACCAGCTCAGTTCGCTGAGGTCATGCGGCCTGTCCGCGCGCTGGGCAAGGAAGCCGTGCATGCGCGTGTAGAGGTCGCGCATGTGGCCGGGACTGGCCAGCCGCCCGGCCTGCTCGCTCAGCAACGCCCGCACCTCGCGCCACGCAACGGGGTCCCTGCCACTGCGCAGCCCAAGAAAATCAATCAGTGAATCCGGTACGGTGTGCCGGTCGGTGTTGGCCTTGTCGATCCTGACCGCCAGGGCCGGATCAAAGATGCCGACGACATCATTGTTGAAGCGCAGTACCGGCCCTTCGCGACGCACGCGTTCGAGCAGGTCGTCGATGGAAACCACTTCCGCATCCGCTGCACGCTCATCCATGCCCTGCCTCCAATGCCAGGGAAGATCATCGACCCTCCCTGGCGATGTCATCGAATACGTGGAGTCCTTCCGGTCAGAAGATATTCCAGTAGCGATACTTGGAACGGATGCACTGCGTGGAATTGTCCGAACGCAGGTTCAGCGACACCTGCAGGGCGCGAATCAATCGTGTCATGGCACAGCTCCTTGTGGTTCCGTTGATGGTTGCTGCGGTGCCGGGTTCAGTGGCCGGCAGCGCCGTTCTAGCACGCAGGCCCGCGCGGGCGGGTCAATGCGCTGTCAAAGGCCCTGCTGAATACGCCGCGGCGACCGGCGGATACCGCCAGCGCGCGCACAGCCATGAACAGGCAATCCGTGCGATGCTCCATGAAACCGTTTTCATGGAATGGAGGGATTCCACGATGTTGTCGCGTTTCCGTCGCCCTGTACTGTCTGCGCTGCTGGCGCTTGCCCTGCCTGCGACCAGCGCCTGGGCCGCAGCCCCCGCGCCGTTGAAGGTGATGTCGTTCAATGTGCGCACCCCGGCCGATACCGAGCCGGGCAAGCGCTGGCCCGACCGTCGCGACGCGATGGTGAAGGTCATCCTCGATGCGCACCCGGCGGTGATCGGCACCCAGGAACTGGTGCAGGAGCAGGCCGAGTACCTGGCAGGACACCTCCCCGGCTACCGTTGGTTCGGCGAGGGCCGCCGCGGCGGCAGCGGCGACGAGCACATGGGCGTGTTCTACGACAGCAAGGTGCTGGCGATCGAGGAATCAGGCAACTTCTGGTTGTCCGATACGCCCGATGTGCCCGGCAGCATCACCTGGGGCAACCTGTATCCACGCATGGTCACCTGGGCGCTGTTCCGCCGCATCGACGACGGCCGCCGCTTCTACTTCATGAACACCCACCTGCCCTACCGCGACGAAGACGAGCCGCGGCGGGTCAAGGGTGCCGAACTGATCGGCAAGCGCGTGGCCAACCTGCCGACCGATCTGCCCGTCGTGCTGACCGGCGACTTCAACAGCGAACCCGGCGGCGACACCTACAAGGCATTCACCCGCGTGCTGCAGGACACCCGTACCCAGGTGAAGGCTCCGCAGGGCCCGCGGCTGACCTTCCACGATTTCACCGGCAAGGCCACCGTGCAGCTGGACTGGGTCCTGGTGCGCGGCTTCCATGCGCGCAGCTTCCTGACCGATGACCGCCGCATCGGTGGCGTGCTGCCATCGGATCATTTCCCGCTGGTGGTCGAACTGGACTGGCCCAGGCACTGAGCAGCCACGGCAGCCGCCGCTACGGCGGTGGCTGCCGCGACAGCAGGCGATACAGCGCCTGATGCTGGTCGCGCGCCTGGCAGATGCGGGCCCCGATCGCCAGGAACACGGCCACGCCAATCAGGCCCAGCCCCAACATCGAATCCTGCAGGCGCAGGAAACCGACCGCCGCCGCCATCGTCGCCAGCACCAGCAGCACCACGACCGCCACTGACAGACCCGCACCGGGTGGACCCGGATCGCCGAACAACATCCGTTGGGTATCCCGCCTTCCATCCGCCATCGCCTGTCCTCCCGAGTGCCTGACCCACTTGTTACACGTCGGGCCGGCATTCCGGCAGAGTCAGAAACGTCACGAAGGTGAAGATGTACGCGGAACGCATCGCGTTACCCTGCCTCCTCCCCCGAACTGCGGAGCAGGACATGGCCCACCAGAGCCGGCTGGCTGGATTCATCATCGACTGCCAGGACCTTCCCGCCGACGCAGGTGCCGGCTTCTGGGCCGCCGCGCTCGGCCTGCAGGCACAGGCGGCGCGTGTCGAAGGGGGCGCCGAGTATGCCGACCTGCTGGGTGCACCGGCGGGCTTGAACGTGGAAGTCCAGCGGGTCGATCACCCGTCACGGGTGCACCTGGACATCGAGAGCGACGACATCGATGCCGAGGCCGACCGCCTGGAGAAGCTCGGCGCGCGCCGGATAGGCTTCGTCAAACGCTGGTGGGTGATGGAAGCACCGACCGGCCATCGCTTCTGCATCGTGCGCATGCGCGAGCGCGAGGTGCCGGCCAATCAGTGGCCTTGAAAGCAGGAGGGGACGGAAGCCACTGCCTCCGTCCCCTGCGGTTACTGCACCTGCGCCACGCTCGGTTGCTGCGGTGATTGCCCCCAGCCGCCCAGCGCCTTGTACACGCCCACCACGCTGACATTGACTTCGGACTCGGCCGCCGCCAGGGCGTCATCGGCCGCCAACTGCGTGCGCTGCGCATCCAGCAGGGTCAGGAAGTCTTCCGAGCCTTCGCGATAGCGGATCTGTGCCAGTGATTCGGCACGCCGTGCGGCCTGTGCCTGCTCGACCACGATCGCCAGCCGTGCCTGCTGCTTGGAATAGCGGGTCAGCGCGTTCTCGGTATCTTCGAGCGCCAGCAGCACGGCCTGCTCGTACTGCGCGGCCACGCCTTCGGCTTCAGCCTTGCTGGCACGCAGGCGTGCACGCACGGTACCGAAGTCGAATGCTGCCCAGCTCAGCGACGGGGTCAGCGACCAGGCCTTGTTGTTGCCATTGACCAGGCCACTGGCATCGCCGCCGAGGAACCCGACGAAGCCGGACAGCGACAACCGCGGGAACAGGTCCGCGGTGGCCACGCCCACGCGTGCGGTCGCAGCGGCCAGGCGACGCTCGGCCACGCGCACGTCGGCGCGCTGGCGCAGCAGTTCGCGGGTATCGCCCAGCGGCAGCGCCTTGGCGAAGGCCGGCACGTCGTGCGGCGCGAGCATGTCGGTCAGCACTTCCGGGCGCTGGCCGAGCAGCACGGCCAGCCGGTTGCGCGACTGCGCCTCGGCCACTTCCAGCAACGGGATGTCGGCCTCGATCGCCTTCAGGCGGGCGCGGCTGCTCTGCACATCCAGCTCGCTTCCCGCGCCCAGTTCCCAGCGCGCCTCGGTCAGCTTCTGCGTATCGCGCAGGTTTTCCAGCGTGTGCTGGGCCACCGCGATGCGCTTCTGCGTTCCGCGCAGCTCGAAGTAATTGCGTGCCACTTCGGCGGCGACCAGTACCTGCGCATCGGCCAGGTTGGCCTGCTCGGCACCGAGGTCGGCGCGTGCGGCCTCAGCGGCACGGCGCTTGCGGCCGAACAGATCCAGCTCCCAGCCGGCGTCGAAGCCGAGCTGGTAGCTTTCACTGAACACCCGCTGCCCACCCAGCTGCGGATCGGGTTGCTTGCGGCGGTCGTAGCTGCCGCCAGCGGTGATGTGCGGCGCCTGGTCGAAACGGCTTTCGACGAACACTGCGCGGGCCTGGCTGACGCGGGCCACGGCCACGCGCAGGTCCAGGTTGTCCGACAGGGCGCCATGCACCAGCTGTTCCAGCACCGGATCATCGAACTGCGCCCACCAGCTGGCCACCGGCGAAACGCTGCTGAAGACCGGCTGCTGTGCGCTCTGCAGGACCACCGGTTCCTGCACCGGGGCCTTGTAGTTCGGGCCGACGCTGACACAGCCTGCCAGCACCAGGCTGGAGACGGCCATCGCCAACGTGCGGATCACCATGGCAGCACCTCGCCCAGGTAGGTGAAGCTGCCGCTGGCACCGGATTCGCCGATCAGCGCCATCTGCACGCTGGAGCGCGCGCCTTCGGCGATTTCGATTTCGCCGTTGCCGCCGTTCATGTCGGTCTTCACGTAACCGGGATGCACGGTATTGACCTTGATCGGGGTGTTGCGCAGCTCGTAGGCCAGGCTCAGGGTCCAACTGTTCACCGCGGCCTTGGACGCGTTGTAGGCGGGAATCTTGAAGTGGTAGATGCCCGATGAGGGATCCGCGTGCAGGGTCTGCGAGCCGAGCATGCTCGACACGTTGACGATGCGCCCGGACTTGGCCTGCTTGACCAGCGGCAGGAATGCCTGGGTTACTGCGACCAGCGCATACACGTTGGTGTCGAAGGTACGCTTCCAGGTGTCGAGCGACTGCTCCGACGGCGCCTGCGCCGGGTTCTCGATCATGATGCCGGCATTGTTGACCAGGATGTCGAGGCGGCCGTGACGCTGGCGCACCTGCTCGACCGCTTCGGCGATGCTGGCCGCGTCGGTCACGTCCAGTTGCAGGGCTTCGACCGGCAGGCCTTCAGCCTGCAGCTTCAGTGCCAGCTCCACCGCCGTATCGCGCTTGCGACCGGCCAGCAGCGTATGCACACCTGCCTGGGCCAGCTGGCGCACGGTTTCCAGGCCGATGCCACGGGTGGCGCCGGTGACCAGCGCGATCTTGTTCTGATGGGTATTCATGGATGCATGCCTTGTGGGTGGAAAGCCGCCGCCGGCCAGTGACCGGCGGCGACGGGGTTCCATGTCAGTGGTGGATGGTCGGCTCGCCGTGCTGCACCAGCTGGCCACCGCCGTTGCGGGTGACGAACTTGCGCAGGGCCACGTAGAACACCGGGGTGAGGAACAGGCCGAACAGGGTCACGCCCAGCATGCCGGCGAACACGGTGATACCGGTCACCGAGCGCACCTCGGCACCCGCGCCGTGCGACAGCACCAGCGGCACGGTACCGGCGATGAAGGCGATGGAGGTCATCACGATCGGGCGCAGACGCAGGCGGCAGGCTTCCAGCGCGGCTTCAACGATGCCCTTGCCGCCCATCTCCAGCTCTCTGGCGAATTCGACGATCAGGATCGCGTTCTTGCACGCCAGGCCCATCAGCACCACCAGGCCGACCTGCACGAACACGTTGTTGTCGCCACCGGTCAGCCACACGCCGAACAGCGCGGACAGCAGGGTCATCGGCACGATCAGGATCACCGCCAGCGGCAGCGACCAGCTCTCGTACAGCGCGGCCAACACCAGGAAGGCCAGCATGATCGCCACCGGGAACACGATGAAGGCCGCCTTGCCCTGGGTCGCCTGCTGGTAGCTCAGGTCGGTCCATTCGGTGGTCATGCCCACCGGCAGCACCTTGCCGGCGATCTCGGTCAGCTTGTTCATCGCCTCGGCCGAGGACAGCAGGCGCGGGTCAGCCTCACCGGCCAGGTCTGCTGCCGGATAGCCATTGAAGCGCAGCACCGGGTCCGGGCCGAAGGTCTGCTTGATGGTGACCATCGAACCGATCGGCACCATTTCGCCGCGGTCGTTGCGGGTACGCAGCTTGCCGATGTCCTCGACCGTCTCGCGGAACGGACCGTCGGCCTGGGCGATCACCTGCCAGGTACGGCCGAACTGGTTGAAGTCGTTGACGTAGGCCGAACCGAGGTAGGTCTGCAGGGTGTCGAACAGCTCGGTGAGCTGCACGCCCTGCGCCTTGGCCTTGACGCGGTCCACTTCGGCATCCAGCTGCGGCACGTTGGCCTGGTAGCTGCTGATCGGGAAGGCCATGCCCGGCGTCTGCGCAACGGTGCCCTGCATTGCCTGCACCGCATTCTGCAGCGCGCCGTAACCCAGGTTGCCACGGTCCTCGATGAACATCTGGTAGCCGTTGCCGTTGCCCAGGCCGAGGATCGGCGGCGGCATCATCGCGAACGCGAAGCCTTCCTGCAGGCCGGCGATCTTCTGGTTGATCTCGGCATTGATCTGTGCGGCGGTGCGGCCATGGCGCTCGGCGAACGGCTTGAGCGGGATGAACGCCACACCGGTGTTCGGCGTGTTGGTGAACTGCAGCGCGTTCAGACCCGGGAACGAGATGGTGTGGGCCACGCCATCGGTTTCCTGGGCGATCTTGGCGACCTTGCGCAGCATTTCATCGGTGCGCGCGATCGACGAACCTTCCGGCAGCTTCACACCGGCGATCAGGTACAGCTTGTCCTGGGTCGGGATGAAGCCCGGCGGCACCAGCTTGAAGATCACGCCGGTACCGACCAGCAGGATCGCGTAGACCACGAACACCGCGCCACGACGGCCGAGGATGCGGGCCACGCCACGCTCGTACTTCTCCGAGCTGGACTTGAAGAAGCGGTTGAACGGACGGAACACCCAGCCGAACAGGCGGTCGATCAGGCGGCTCGGCGCGTCCTTCGGAGCACCATGGGCTTTCAGCAGACGCGCGGCCAGGGCCGGCGACAGGGTCAGCGAGTTGATCGCCGAGATCACCGTGGAGATGGCGATGGTGACTGCGAACTGCTTGTAGAACTGGCCGGTGACGCCGGACAGGAAGGCCATCGGCACAAACACGGCACACAGCACCAGCGCGATCGCCACGATCGGGCCGGACACTTCACGCATGGCCTGGTGGGCCGCAGCGGTGGGTGACAGGCCTTCCTCGATGTTGCGCTCGACGTTCTCCACCACCACGATCGCGTCGTCGACCACGATGCCGATCGCCAGCACCAGGCCGAACAGGCTCAGCGTGTTGATCGAGAAGCCCAGCAGGTACAGCGCGGCGAAGGTACCCACCACCGACACCGGCACCGCGATCAACGGGATGATCGAGGCACGCCAGGTCTGCAGGAACAGGATCACCACCAGCACCACCAGGGCGATGGCTTCCAGCAGCGTGGAGACCACGGCCTTGATCGAGTCGCGCACGAAGATGGTGGTGTCATACACCGCTTCGTACTTCACGTCGGCCGGCATGGTCTTCTGCATCTCGTCCATCGTCGAGATGACCTGGTCACGAATCTCCAGCGCATTCGCACCGGGCGACTGGAAGATACCGATACCGACCGCGTTCTTGCCATCCAGCTGCGAGCGCAGGGTGTAGTCACCGGCACCCAGTTCAAGGCGGGCCACGTCGGCCAGGCGCACGATCTCGCCATCGGTGCCGCTCTTGAGCACGATGTCGCCGAATTCCTTTTCGCTCTTCAGGCGGCCCTGGGCGTTGATCAGGGTCAGGAACTGGCTGTTCGGCAACGGTTCGGCGCCGAGCTGACCCGCCGAAACCTGCACGTTCTGCTCGCGCATGGCACGCACCACGTCGCTGGCGGTCAGGCCACGCGAAGCCACCTTGTCCGGGTCCAGCCAGGCACGCATGGCGTAGTCGCCGCCACCGAAGATCTGCGCGTCACCCACGCCCGGAATACGCGCCAGCGCATCCTTGACGTGCAGGCGGGCGTAGTTGCGCAGGTACAGGGTGTCGTACTTGCCTTGCGGCGAGGTCAGGTGCACCACCATCAGGAAGGTTGGCGACTGCTTCTGCGTAGTCACGCCCTGCCGGCGCACGTCCTCGGGCAGGCGCGCCTGCGCCTGCGCCACGCGGTTCTGCACCTTCACCGCCGCCGCGTCCGGATCGGTACCGGGGCGGAAGGTGACGGTCATCTGCAGCACGCCGTCCGAGCCGGCAACCGACTTCAGGTACATCATGCCTTCGACGCCGTTGATCGCTTCTTCAAGCGGCGTGGCGACGGTCTCGGCAATGACCTTGGGGTTGGCGCCCGGATACACCGTGCGCACGACCACCGACGGCGGCACCACTTCGGGGTACTCGCTGATCGGCAGGATTGGAATCGTGATCAGGCCTGCGGCGAAGATCACGATCGACAGCACCGCCGCGAAGATCGGCCTGTCGATGAAGAAACGGGAAAAGTCCATGGAGGAATTCCTGGGAAAGGCGTCCGGCGGGCAACAGCCACCCTGCCCCTCGCCGGGATGACGAAGGCAGGGAAGGCTGCCGCTGGCGCCGGCAGCTAAGCGGGGACGCGGATCAGGAGCCGGCGGATCAGTGGTTCAGGGCGGCGGTGGCATCGCGGCCCGGTGCCGGCGCAGCCTGCGGCTGCATCGCCACGGCCTTGGCCTGCACCGGCATGCCCGGCATGAAGACCTTCTGCACGCCGTCGATGATCACCTTGTCGCCGGCGGCAAGGCCGTGCTCGACAATGCGCAGGCCGTCGGCGGTGCGGCCGAGCTGGATGTCGCGGCGCTGGGCCTTGCCATCCTTGTCTACCACGTAGACGTACTTGCGGTCCTGGTCGGTCAGCACGGCCTTGTCATCGATCAGCATGGCCTGGAACTGGCCGCTGCCAAGCAGCTGCACGCGGGCGAACAGGCCCGGCGTGAACTGGCGGTCGGCGTTGTCTAGCAGCGCACGGACGCGGATGGTGCCGGTGCTGCGGGCCACCTGGTTGTCGAGGAAGTCGACCTTGCCCGCATGCGGGTAGCCCTCTTCGCCGGACAGGCCGACCTTCACCGGCAGCGCGCTGTCACGCTCGCTGGGGCGCTCGCCCTTGCGTGCCATCTGTGCATAGCGCAGGAAGGTGCTTTCGTCGGCATCGAAGTAGACGAACACGGTATCCAGCGAGACCAGCGTGGTCAGCACGCTGGCACTGTCGCCGGCGGTGACCAGGTTGCCGGCGGTGACCATCGCGCGGCCGGCGCGGCCGTCGATCGGTGCACGCACCTTGGTGAACTCCAGGTTGAGGCGGGCGGCATCCAGCGCCGCCTGCGCGGCCTGCACGGCGGCTCCGGACTGGTCGGCCGCGGCACGACGCTGTTCGGCGGTCTCGGTGGAGATCGCCTGCTGCTCGGACAACCGCTTGGCGCGCTCGGATTCGCTGCGGGCCAGCGTGGCCTGGGTGCGGGCGCGGGCCAGCTCGGCGGCGGCGCGATCGTACTCGGCCTGGTAGCTGCGCGCGTCGATGGTGAAGAGCACTTCGCCCTTCTTCACTTCCTGGCCTTCGACATAGTTGACCTTGTCGATGTAACCGGACACGCGCGGGCGCAGTTCAACGCTCTGCACCGCTTCGACGCGGCCGCTGAACTCGTCCCACTGGCTGACCTGCTTGACCAGCACCGGCGCGGCGCTGACCTGCGGCGGCGGCGGAGCACCGGCCTCTTCGGCATGGCCGCCGCTGCAGGCCGCAAGCACGGCCGCGGCGAGGATCGACACGCCGACCATCGCGATGCGATGGCCGAAACGATGTGGGGTGGTATTGGGGGAAGTCATGGCATGCATCCGTACGGAGGGGTGGTACAGCTATATGAGAACGTGTTGCAAAAATCGGCGGCGCATACTGCGACCTCAACCATGGTCGAGGTCAAGCGATGCCCGCGGTATCGCGCCACAGTGGAGGGACATCCAGGTGCAGCAGGCCGCGCGGCAGTTCGGCATCGCTGCTGTCGCAGCGGACGATGGCGCGGTTGTCGCGGCAGCCGTCCAGCAGGGAGACCACACGACGACCGACCAGCAACGAGCTTGGCCACTCGATGCACGCATTGGCCGCGTTGGCCGGGGTGCACACCGGACTGCAGACTTCCAGCATCTGCGCGCGCACACCCAGTGCCTGCGCTTCCTGGTGCACCACCTGCGCGTACATGCGCAGCGCGGCGGTGGTGATCGAGGTCTCGCCGTAGCCCGCCCAGGGCTTGGCGTTGGCGGGGCTGCCGATCATCACGTAGCGGCGTGCATGCACGTTGTCCTGCAGCAGTGGCAGCAGGTGACGCACCGCGTGCACGTGCGGCATCAGGTCGGCCTGCATCGCCCCCAACAGCTCATCGCCATTGCGGTCGGTCACCCGGCCGCGACGGTAGGGGCCACCCATTGCGGCGATGACCGCCGCCAGCGGACGCGGGCGCTGCGCGATGCGTTCGGCCAAGGCACGTGCCGAGCCGTCATCGCTGAGCGAGCCCAGCAGCGTCTCCAGGCCAGGCTCATCGGCGAACTGCTCATGCAGCGCCGCCAGCCGACCCGGGTCGCGGCCAACCACCAGCACAGGGCTGCCGGCTTCCAGCAATGCGCCGACCACGCCCTGGCCGACGGCACCGGTGCCGCCGAGGACCAGGACTTCGGGCGTCAGTATCCCATTCACGGGACATTTCCTCCCAAATCCGGGATAGTCCCGATCCGGCGCAGCCGGTCACCCTTGTGCGGGGCCAGGCGGATGGCACCGCCACGCTGCTGACGCATGGGCGCGGTAAACTCACGAAAGTCCTTGTGTACCAAGGAACTCGGACGGGCTTCGACGGTCATCGCCAGGTCCAGGGTGTTCTGGCCGACATGCCGGAAGCGGGCAAGAATGTTGCGCAGGCTCATGGCGAGGGGGCTCCATTTCACGAATGGCGCCACGATAGACCTCAAACCTTTACTTGATTAGTCCTGATTAAGGGGAATAATCATCCCGCTCCCGGTCCAATCGTTCTGTCACGATTGTCCCATCCCCGACGTCCAGGATCCCCGACCATGTCCCACGATCTCAACGAGACGCTGATCTTCGTCAAGGTGGTCGAGCAAGGCAGTTTCATTGCCGCTGCCAAATCGCTCGGCCTGCCCAAGACCACGGTCAGCCGCAAAGTGCAGGAGCTGGAAACGCGCCTGGGCGCGCGGCTGCTGCACCGGACCACCCGCCGCCTCGGCCTGACCGAAGCCGGCTCGATCTACCACGAGCATTGCCAGCGCATCGCGCGCGAGCTGGAAGAAGCCGAAAGCGCGGTGAGCCAGTTGCAGTCCGGCCCGCGCGGCTGGCTGCGCTTCACCGTGCCCTATTCGATCGGCATCACCTGGATCGCCCCGCTGCTGGGCCAGTTCCATGCGCAGTATCCGGAAATCCGCCTGGACATGCACATGGGCAACGAGAAGCTGGACCTGATTGCCGGCGAAGCGGATCTGGCGCTGCGTGTGGGCGCCCTGCCCGATTCCAACCTGGTCGCGCGCAAGCTGGGCAGCCTGCGCACGCAGGTGTTCGCCAGCCCGGCCTACATCGAGCGCTATGGTGAGCCGCTGCATCCGGAAGAACTGCAGTTCCATCGCATCCTGGCGATGCGCAAGCCGTATCACACTGGCAATTCACCGCGCTTCACCTGGCAGCTGGGCGAGAACGGCGGCGAACTGCGTGACTTCCCGGTCACCCCGCTGATGACCGCCAACGACATGTCTGCGCTTAATGGTGCACTGGTGTGTGGCGAAGGCCTGCTGCTGACCGGTGATGTGATGGCCAAGCCGTTCGTCGAGTCCGGCATGGTACGGCGCGTGCTGGCCGGCTGGACCGGCCCGGAAGTGGACTTCAACGCCGTGTTCGCCGGTGGCCGCCTGGTCTCGCCGAAGGTGCGGGCGTTCGTCGATTTCCTGGTGGAAAAGCTCAACTTCGACGCCAACTACATGCTGGCGCAGTGCCCGGGTGCGAAGCTGGCACAGCAGCAGAAGGCCCAGGAAGACGCGGCGTTGGAGAGCAGCGGCAAGCGCATCCTGGAGAAGGTCGCCGCCTCGGCGGTGTAACCGGCTTCTGTAGAGTCGAGCCATGCTCGACTGCGGTTGGAACGGCGCCGACCAAGGTCGGCATCTACCAGGAGATGAGTTGCGGCATTTCCTTCCGACTGCGCCGGGCGTCCGGTAGATGCCGACCTTGGTCGGCGCCGTTCGGAGAAGCCGCGAACGGGAATGCTGTCGGCGTGCCGAGCAAGCTCGGCACCCACAAGAATGCCGCCTGCAAGGGCGGTATTTTCGTTCCGGCTGCGTGGCTTTCGGTAGATGCCGACCTTGGTCGGCGCCGTTCGGAGAAGCCGCAACCGGAAGCGCTATCGGCGTGCCGAGCAAGCTCGGCACCTACAGAAAATGCCGCCTGCAAGGGCGGCATTTTCGTTCCGGCCAGGCCGGAACAGCAACAACGCTACGCGTTATTGCTTGAGCGGAATCACGCGGATTTCAACGCGACGGTTTTTGGCACGGCCGGCATCGGTGCTGTTGTCGGCAATCGGATACGACTTGCCAGCCCCCAGCGTTTCGATGCGCACGCTCTGCACGCCTTGGCCGATCAGGTACTGCGCCACCGAATCGGCGCGTTCCTTCGACAGGCGGTTGTTGACCGCGTCGCTGCCGATGCTGTCGGTGTGGCCCACCACTTCGATCATGGTCTGGTTGTACTCGCGCAGCGTACCGGCCACACCGTTGAGCGAGCCGTAGAACTGCGGCTTCAGGGTGGCCTTGCCGAAGTCGAAGGTGATGCCGTCCGGCAGGTTCAGCATGATGTTGTCGCCCTGGCGCTGCACATCGATGCCGGTGTTGGCGGTGCGCTCGCGCAGCGCGCGTTCCTGGCGATCCTGGTACTGGCCGACGGCGGCGCCGCTGAGCGCACCGATACCGGCACCGATCAGTGCGTGCTGACGACGCTCGGTGGCGCTGTCACCGGTCAGAAGGCCGGCAGCCACACCGATGGCGGTACCGATCAGCGCGTTGCGGCCGGTACGGTTCTGCTGTTCGGTCGGGTTGCCGTACTGGTCGCTCTGCACATAGGAGCCGCCGGTGGCGCAGGCCGACAGGACGGCCGCACTCATCAGGGCCAGTGCGACGTTGCGGGTGGTGTTGCGGATCATGTGGTTCTCCTTGTTTTCCGGTCGGGTCGGCGGCTTACGGGCGCAGAGAGAATAAACAGCCCGATGCGATGTCGGGATGATGATCGGTCGCGGCAACAGGGCCGCGTTCAGCTAACTGACTGGAACGCTCAGCCCGCGCTTTACCCAGCCCCCGTCTGCCGGTAGGCGGCCAGCGCAGCATCGCGGCCGGCGGCCAGATCCACCAGCGGCGTACGCGGATAGCCCGGGGCATGCGCCGCCAGCAGCAGCGGATGCTGCCACGGCGCGAAGCGCGCCTTCACCGGCAGCGCCGCCAGTTCGGGCACCCAGCGGCTGATGTAGCGCGCCTGCGGGTCGAACTTCTCGGCCTGGGTGACCGGGTTGAACACCCGGAAGTACGGGGCCGCGTCGGCGCCGGTGCCTGCCACCCACTGCCAGCCCATCGTGTTGTTGGCCAGGTCGGCATCGACCAGGGTGTCCCAGAACCAGCGCGCGCCCTGCAGCCAGTGCGCACGCAGGTGCTTGCACAGGTAGCTGGCAACAATCATCCGTACCCGGTTGTGCATGTAACCGGTGTGCCACAGCTCGCGCAGGCCCGCATCGACGATCGGCACGCCGGTGTTGCCGCGCTGCCAGTCATGCAGTTGCGCTGCAGTGGGCGTGGCCCAAGGGAAGCGGTCGAAACGCGGATTGAGGTTGTCGGTCGGCGTCTTCGGGAAGTGATGCAACAGGTGGTAGGCGAAATCGCGCCAGCCCAGTTGCCGCAGATAGCCGTCGATGTCGGCATCAGTGCCGGCACTGCGCAATCTCTCCAGCGCATGCGCGATGCGCCACGGTGCAATCTCGCCGAAATGCAGATGCGGCGACAGCCGCGAGGTACCGACCCGGTCCGGCAGGTCACGCTGCTCGCGGTAACCGCGCAACGCGCCGTCCTCGAACACGGACAACGCCTCCAGCGCGCCGGCCTCGCCCGGCTGCCAGTGCTCCCAGAAGCCGGAATCCCAGTCCAGCGTGGGCGCCAGCCGCAGCTCGTCCAATGCGAGGCCGTCGACCGAGTGCGCGGTCAGTGCCTTCGGCGCGGCACTCAGCGTCGACAGGCGCCAATGACTGAGTACGTTGCGCCAGTACGGAGTGAACACCTTGTACGGCTGACCCTGCTGTGTCGCGATGTCCCAGGGCTCGAACAACAGGCTGCCATTGCAGCTCTGTGCGTCGATGCCCTGCTCGCGCAGCGTGCGTTTGATGGTGGCGTCGCGTGCCTGCGTAGCCGGCTCGTACTTGCGGTTCCAGTACACCGCCTCGGCGCCGGTCTGCCCGATCAGCAACTGCAGGGCCGGCAGGCTGTCACCACTACGCAGCACCAGCGACGAACCGCGCGTGCGCAGGTCGGCGTCCAAGGCACCCAGTGAACGGTGGCGCCACGCATCGGAGGCCGCGCCAGGCACCCACTCGCCTTCCTCGTGCGGCGCGTGGAGATAGACCGGCACCACGTCGTGACCCGCATCCAGCGCGGCCTGCAGGGCCGGATTGTCCTGCAGCCGCAGATCACGGCGGAACCATACCAACGCTACCGACACATGCACCGCCTTCGATGTGGAAGGCGGACATGATAGCCAGGGGCGGTGAAGGTGATGCGCGCGTCCGGCCACCCACCCACGGCGGGGTTCTAGCGCTTGAACCGCTGCATGGCCTCGCGGATCATTGACCGTGCCTCGGCGGCGTTGCCCCAGCCATTTAGCTGCACCGGGTTGCGCCCGGCCGGCAGGTCCTTGTAGACGCGGAAGAACGCTTCGATCCGCTGCCGTTCGGCCTCCGGCAAGTCCGCCAGGTCGCGGATACTGGCGTAGGTCGGGTCGACCTTGTCGGTCGGCACCCCGATGATCTTCTCGTCGTGCTCGCCGCCATCGATCATCTTCAGGTAACCGATCGGCCGGAAACGCACGATCACGCCCGGATGCAGCGGTTCGCGGGTCAACACCAGCGCATCCAGCGGATCGTTGTCGCCGGCCAGGGTGCGCGGCATCGAGCCGTAGTTGGCCGGATAGGCGACCGGCATCGACTGGAAGCGGTCCACGTGCACCAGGCCGTCTTCCTTGATCTCGTACTTGGTGAAGCTGCCGGCCGGGATCTCCACCGCCAGGTTCACTTCCTGCGGGGCCTGCGCCGGCTGGGCGACCAGGAAGGGATGCAGCACGGTATCGGCGGCGGTTACCGCACTGGCCAGCAACAGCAGGGACGCGCCGATGGCAGCCAATGGAATGATGCGGCGGGGTGTGGTCATCGGCGTCTCCTCATTCCCAGCAGCGGTCGGCGCGACCCTTGGCGGTCTGCGCGCGCGGGCAGTCGCGCGGAGCAATGCGGCCTTCGGTCAGCTCCGTGCGCTGCTTTCCACCCTTGGCATCACGACGCAATTCGAAGGCATCGTAAAGACGGCCGGTCACGGTGCGTGCTTCATAGCGCAGGTGCTGCGGGTCGATGTTCAGCACCTGGAACAGCTGGGTGTCCTCGGCCACCGGGTCCATCGTCCTGCGCGCTTCGTCGGAAAGGCGGTACTGCTTCGGTCCGGCCACGGTCACCACATACTGCGGCGTCGCGGCCTGCCCTTCGCCACGGCGGCCATAGGTGTGGTCATGGCCCTGCAGCACCAGATCTACGTTGTGGCGGCGTACCACCGGCAGCAGCACGTCACGCAACGCGGCGTTCTCGCGCCCTTCGCGCGGCGAGTAGAACGGCTGGTGCAGCAGCACGATGGTCCACGCCTGCCGATTGCCGGTCAGCACCTTGTCCAGCCACTGTGCCTGCGCCTTGGCGGTGCCGAGGTCGAGTGCCGATGTGCCATCGACCACGGCCACGCGCACGCCCTGCGCATCGAACCAGTAGCTGGTCTGCTGCGCGGCGGTGGCACCATTGCCCGGCAGCGCGAACGTCACCGGCCAGTGGCGGCCCAGCACGCGGCGCTCCTGCGGGGTGTCCTCGAATTCCTCGAAGTACTCGTGGTTGCCGATGGCCGGCGCCACCAGCGTTTCCTGCGCCAGCCAACTGGTCGCAGCGAACCACTCACCCCACTCGCTGTCATCCATGTTGTCGCCTCCGCTGACCAGGTCACCGGCAAACAGACTCATGCGCGCCTGCGGCGCAGCCTTCTGCGCGGCACGCACCACGCGGCTGACATGGCTGACGTTCTTGTTCTGGGTATCGCCGAAGTACAGCAGGGTCAGCGGCTGATCGGCGCTGGCCAGCGTGCGCAGCTGGTTCCAGGCGCTCCAGCTGCCATTGCCCTGCACACGGTAGACGTACTGGGTATCCGGCTGCAGGCCATCGATATCTGCCCGATGGTGGTGCGACAGACCGTTCTCGGTCTGCAGCGCGCGGGTCGTCGCACGCACCTGGCGGATGCCTTCAATGGCCGGCGAATCTGCGGCCAGCGCGATTTCCAGCAGCGGCGCCTGCACGCTGTCGTCGGTACGCCAGGCCACGGCGAACCCATGACTGGAATCAACCGCCGGCGAGGCGACGATGCGGTCCGGCACCGTCGTCGCCGCGTAGTGGCGGCTACCTGCCGGCACCTGGGTATTCGGTTCGGCCGCCGCGAACGACAGCGACGGCAGCGCCAGCAGCAGGCCCAGCGCCAGCGCGCGCATTACGCACTGCCCGCTCATGCGCCACACTCCAGCGGCAACGCCAGCTGCTTGGCGATGCTCTCCCAGTCGAAGGCCACCACGCCCTGGTCGTCATGTACTGCATACAGCGCACCGTGTGGGAAGCGCGCGCTGGGCTGCTGCATCATCCAGATGCCATCGGTGTTGGCCACGGTATTGCCCTGGAACGCGCCGACCGGCTTCAGCGTGTGCCGGTCGAACAGGTGGAACACGCTGCGCTGCTTGCCCTGTTCGGTGGTGATCCACCAGCCGTCCTTGCCGCAGGTGCGCAGGGTCACGCCTTCGGCCTGGGCCTTGAACACGTCGCGGCCAAAGGTGGTGCCAGTGAAGCGGCCCGCCAGGGTGTAGACCTTGAACTCGCTGGCGTAGCGCTCGTCCTCTTCGGCAATCAGCAGCCGGTCGTTCTCGGGGTCGCCCCAGATCGACTCGACCACGCGCAGTGCACCGGCCTCGGTGGTATCGCCGATGCTGGCCACCAGCTTCGCCTCGACCTTCGCGCCGTCGCGGGTCACATGGTACTGGCGCACGCGCTTGTCCAGCTCGGCCAGCGGCGGCAGGATGTCACGCCCCTGCGCATCCTCGCCGTTGTCCCAGGAATCGGTGACGTAGACGCTGTAGCCATCGGCACGGCGGTCGACCCACAGACCGTACGGCTTGCGCAGGTCGTCCGCAGCGAAGGTCGCCAGCGGCGCGAAGTCCGGCAGGCTCAGCACCTGCACGCGGTGATTGTCGCGCTCGACGATCCACAGCAGGTCGTCGGTCACCGCGATGCCGTTTGGGCGGTCGAACTGCCCCGGTGCGGTGCCGCTGCTGCCGACGTCACGCAGGTGCTGGCCGGTGCTGCCGTCGTAGACCACCAGCTTGTCGGTGGCCTTGGCGGTGGCGATCAGCCACAGCGCGCCGTCCGGCGCGCGCCAGGCCGCCGGCGAGTCGATGTTGTCGGCCGGGGTCATCGGTGACAGGAACGCTTCGGCGATGGTGCTCACCACGCGCTCGCCACTGGCGGCCGGCGCGGCCGCTCCCGCAACCGGATCGTTGCCGGTGGCCGGCGTGCAGCCGGCGACCAGCGTAGCCGCCAGCGCGGCGGCCAGGACAGTGACGCCACGCCCCATCACAGCGCCACCTTCAGGCCCAGCGCATAGGTGCGGCCGTACTCTTCCATCTGCAGGGTGCGCGAGCGGGTGCCCTGGTACAGCTCCAGCGGCTTGTCCAGCAGGTTCTGCGCTTCGAAGTACATGCTCACGCGCGGGGTGAACTTGTAGTCCAGCGAGAAATCGAGCTGGGTGTTGGGTGCCACGTAGATGTCGAATGCACGCCCCTTGCCGATGCTGTCCAGATACTCGCTGCGGTACACGGCCGCCAGACGCGTGCTTACACCGTACTTTTCATAGCCGATGTGTGCGCTGTAGACATGCTTGGAAGCGCGCGGCAGGGTGAAGTCCTCGCCCTCACGTCCCTTGATGCCGGCATCGAACGTGGTGTCCAGCCAGGTGCCACTGGCACCGACCAGCAGGCCATCCAGGCCCTCCGGCAGGAAGGCCAGCTGCTGCTGCCAGTTGAACTCCGCGCCACGCACGGTGGCCTTGCGACCATTGATCGGCTGGGTCACGTCGAATCCACCGTAGGCCGGATCATTGGTCCGCACGGTCTCCACGATGTAGCCATCGATCGACTTGTGGAACAGTCCCAGCGAAACGATGCCGCTGCTGCCGATGTACTTCTCCACCGACAGGTCGATGTTCTTCGACTCGTACGGATCCAGTTCCGGGTTGCCCAGGCGCACTTCCTCGTCACCGCGGCTGTAACCCACGCGCGGCGAGACGTCGCCGAAGGACGGGCGCGATACGGTCTTGTTGGCCGAGGCGCGCAGCACCCAGTCATCGGCCGCGTCATAGCGCAGATGCAGGCCCGGCAGCACGTTGGTGTAGCTGCTGTTGGCCACGCGCGGGGTGACGGTGAAGCTGCGGCCGTTGGCGGCCACGTCCACCTGGTTGCCGACTGCCTTGAAGCGGGTGTTCTCCACGCGCACGCCGCCGATGATGCGCAGCGCGCCCACATCCCAGGTACCCATGGCATAGCTGGCGAAGATGTCCTCGCTGGCCACGTAATCCTCTTCCAGCGACGTCATCGCATTGCCGCCGACATCCTGCGGGCGGGCGCTGTACTGGCCACCATTGGCGGCCCAGAACGCGCGCATCGCAGCCGAGTCCATGCCATCCCCCATGTTGCCGTGGCGATGCTCCGGCGAAGAGGTAGTCCAGCTCGACAGCACCACCTTCGGGCCGACGCGCAGTTCGCGCTCATCGACATTCACGTCGCGGTCGCGCCAGCGGCCGAGCAGGCCGAACTTGATGCTGCTGCTGTCGCCGTCGAAGCGCACGTTGACCTGCGCGCTGTGTTCCTTGTCGTTCACCTGCTTGGGCGAAAGCACGACGCGGTCGAACGCGTAGTTGCCGTTGTCCAGCCACTGCGGGTTATCGAAGCTGTAGCTGGGCAGGCGGCTGCTCTGGTCCAGGGTGCCATTGAAGGCCTTGCCGTTGAGCTTGAAGCGCGCCTCCATCTCGTCGTTCACGCGCTCTTCGGTACGGGTGTAGCCGATCCGGTAATCGACCACGGCGTTGGTCAGCTTGTTCTCGCCACCAAGACTGGCCGCAAAGGTGTTCTCCTTCTTGGTGCGGTAGCGCATGCGCTTGTCGATCGAGTCCTTCGGCATGCCATCGAGCCGGTACTGGTCGGTGCCGGTCTTGACCATCTTCGCGTCGTCGAAGTTGAAGATCACGCGCTGGCGGGTCTCCGCATCGTCGAACTGGCTGTACAGCGTGCGCAGGTAGTACTTGCTGTCTTCGTTGGGGCGCCAGTCGAGGTTGAGGTTGGCACCGATGCGCTTGCGCTCGATCTCGTACTTGCGGTGCTGCAGGTTGATCGCGGTCACGTCACCGGGGGCGGCATCGTCCTCGCCGTCATATTCCACTTCGGTGTTGTCCGACTCGAACTTCCGCTTCTGGTAGTTCACGCCCAGCGCCACGCCGAACGTGTCGTTGAACACTTCGCTGTAGTTGAAGGCGGCCTTGGGGCTGGTCTCGCCGGACAGCTGCTGGTGGCTGCCCTCGATCTTGCCGCGCAGGCTGCGGCCGTCGCGGTCGAAGGCCGACGCCGATTCCACCAGCACGGCGCCGCCGATGGCATCACCGGGCATGTCCGGGGTCGGCGACTTGACCACGCGCAGGCGCTCGGTGGAGTCCGATGGGATCACGTCCAGCGGCGCGGCGCGGCTGGAATCTTCCGGCGTACCGATGGCGATGCCATCCACGCTGACGCTGTTGAGATTGGCATCCAGGCCGCGAATGACCACGAAGCGGCCTTCGCCCTGGTCGCGGGTCACGCTGACGCCCGGCAGGCGCTGCAGTGATTCGGCCACGTTCTTGTCCGGATACTGGCCCAGGGCATCGGAGGACACCGCGTCCTCGATGGCGTCGCTGCTGCGCTTGAGGTCGACCGCGCGGATCTGCGATTCGAGCTGGGCGCGCACTTCGATACGGTCCAGGTCGACCGCGTCGGCCGCCACGGTGCCGGTAGCGGCTACCGCCTGTTGCCCGGCAGCCTGCAGCGGTGCCGCGGCCCCCATCGCCAGGGTCAGGGTGATGGCAACGGCCAACGGAGTCTTGATATGCACTGGGAATCCCCATTCCTGTTAAGAATGGGTCTGCACGGTATGTCCGCAAGGTTGCATGGCCGTGACATGCGCCTGCACATTTCATGTACATCAGATCCAGGCCCGGTTTGGGGTTCGACACGCCAATCCGGCAAAATGGCCTCCTCTCTCCTTTTCCCCCTTCCCGACCATGAAGATCGTCGAAGTGCGCCACCCGCTGGTGCAGCACAAGATCGGCCTGATGCGCAACGCTGCGCTCAGCACCAAGGATTTCCGCGAACTGGCCAACGAGCTGGGTACGCTGCTGGCCTACGAGGCCACCGCCGACCTGGACACCGAGCCGCACATCCTGCCCGGCTGGGCCGGCCCGGTGACGGTGCAGCGTATTGCCGGCGCCAAGATCACCGTGGTGCCGATCCTGCGTGCCGGCCTGGGCATGCTCAGCGGCGTGCTGTCGCTGATCCCGGCGGCCCGTGTCAGCGTGGTCGGCCTGCAGCGCGACGAGGAAACCCTGCAGCCGGTGCCCTACTTCGAGCGCCTGACCGGCCGCCTGGAAGAGCGCGACGCGCTGATCCTGGACCCGATGCTGGCCACCGGCGGCACCCTGATCGCCACCATCGACATGCTCAAGCGTGCCGGTGCCCGCCGCATCAAGGGCATCTTCCTGGTGGCCGCGCCGGAAGGCATCGAAGCGGTCAAGGCCGTGCACCCGGACGTGGAGATCTACACCGCAGCCATCGATGCCCAGCTCAACGACAAGGGCTACATCCTGCCGGGCCTGGGCGACGCCGGCGACCGCATCTTCGGTACCCGCGTCGGTTGATCCGGTGAACCGGGGTCAGAGCCCTTTCACAGCGAAAGGGATCCGACCCCAACATCGCGGGGGTCGGACCCCTTTCGCAGAAAGGGCCCTGACCCCTCCACCCCGCATTCCGGCCTACAGCCCGGCGGCGAAGGCTTCCAGCTGGTCGATGGCGGTGTTCCAGCCGTCGAAGAAGCCCAGCTGCTCATGCTGGTCACGCAGCGCCTTGTCCGGGTGCATCACCCGCGCGGTGTAGCGGCAGCCCTGCCCCTCGTCCTCCATCGTGATCACGGCGGTAAAGCCCAGCCAGGGTGACTGCGGTCGCCAGCCCGCACCCAGCATCGAGGTGAACACCAGGCGCTGCTGCGGCACGATCTCCAGGAAACTGCCCGGATTGTCACTGCTGCCGCCATCGGGACCCTGCATGAAGGTGTGGAAGGCCCCGCCGGGGCGCAGGTCGAATGCGCGTACCTCGGTGGTCCACGGCTTCGGGCACCACCACTGGCGCAGCAGTTCCGGGTCGGTCCACGCCCGCCACAGGGCGGCGCGCGGTGCGTTCAGCACACGGCAGATCACCAGATCGGTGTCGGGGTTGTTACCTGCGTCTACGGCCATGGGCCTGCTCCTGTCGGTGAAGGGTTTCGACGAAATCGACCATGCGGTCGGAACGCGCTTCCCAAGCCGCACGCTGTTCTGCGAGCCATTGTTCGGCCTGGCCCAGCCGCGCCGGCACCAGTTCGCAGGTGCGTGTGCGCCCCTGCTTGTGGCTGCGCACCACGCCGCTGCGCTCCAGCACGGCCAGGTGTTTCATCAGTGAGGGCAAGGCCATCTCGAAGGGTTCGGCCAGCATCGACACCGTGCGCGGCCCCTGCCCCAGCGCCGCTACGATCGCGCAACGGGTCGGGTCGGCCAGTGCCTGGAAGACATCTTCAATGGCAGGATAATACTTACCCATATGGCTAAGTAATACGCCGGTCTGAACGTTGCCGCAAGCAGGCGCGGCACTGGCGTGATTCTTCACGTGGCCTTGCCGGCCCGAAGCGAATGCTCCGCGCACCCGCCACCCTTGGAGCTCCCGATGAAAGCCTCTTTCCTGCTGGCCGCCGTCCTGCTGGTCGGCCTGCCCCTGGCTGCCAACGCCACCACCCCGCAGCAGCAGCGCATGGCCGAATGCTCGGCCAAGAACAAGGGCTTGAAGGGTGATGCCTACAAGACCGCGCAGAGCTCCTGCCTCAGCGGCCACGCCGCCGAGACCAAGGCGGTCAATCCGCAGCAGGAACGGATGCGCAAGTGCAACGCTGACGCGGGCGCGAAGAAGCTGGCCGGTGATGCGCGCAAGACCTTCATGAGCAGCTGCCTGAAGTCGTCATAATCGTCGCGTCCGGATCGAACGCCATCCACGCATGGCGTGGATCTGCCACCGTCAGTGAAAGGCCGGGCATTGCCCGGCCTTTTCATTACCCCAGGGCGCGCGCCTTCAGCTCGCCCTGTTCGTGCAGGGTCACGAAACGTCCCTTGTCATCACGGCCCAGCTGCGCCAGCGCCACCTGCGGGTCGTGGGTGAAGAACAGCCGCACGTTGCGCGCCAGCTTGTCTTCAAGGAACTGCCGCTTCTCGTCGATCAGCAGCTCGGCGTTGCGGTCGTAGCCCATGGTGATCGGCACGTGTACCCATGAGCGCCCCGGGATCAGGTCGGCACAGAACACCACGCCACCATGCGCACTTTCGCCGGCATGCGCGTGACCGACGATCTCGGCCAGCATCAGTCCCGGCGTATGCCCGTCGCTGTAGCTGAAGCGCACGCTGCGGCCAAGTGCCTTCGAGTATTCCCCGTCCACCACTTCCAGCCGGCCACTGGCCTGCAGCAGGCCCGGCAGTTCCGGAATGAAGCTGGCACGGTCACGCGGATGCGGCTGCACGGCGCGCTGCCAATGCTGCGCACCGACCACATAAGTCGCATTGGGGAACAGCAGTTCCGGCTCTCGCCCTTCGCTCCATGCCGCCAGCAGGCCACCGGCATGATCGAAGTGCAGGTGGCTGAGCACCACCACGTCGATATCCTCGTGCTCGAAGCCGGCTTCGCGCAACGAATCGATCAGTACGTGCTGGCTTTCCTGCACGCCGTAGCGCTCGCGCATGCGCGGATCGAAGAACGCCCCGATACCGGTTTCAAACAGCACGGTCTTGCCTTCCAGCGGACTGGCAAGCAGTGCGCGGCAGGCCAGCTCGATGCGATTGAGCTCGTCCGGTGCCGCCCATTTTTCCCACAACGCACGCGGTGCGTTGCCGAACATCGCACCGCCATCGAGGCGCTGCGAGTTTCCACGAATAGACCAGAGTTTCATGCGTCGATTATCGGCGCCAGCCCGTTAAATAATCGCTAGAAAGGAAACAGAAAACCCCGCCGGCAAAGGCGGGGTTTCGGTAATCTGCCGGATTGCCGGCCAGCAGCCGGCGCTACCGGATCAGCGTGCCGGCACGACCTGGGCGCTGCCCACCGGGTTGCGGGGGTCGCTGCCGCCGAACAGCTTGTTCGCCTTGCGGTCCCATTCCACGGTCTGCAGGTTGCCCCACACGTGACTGGAACCGCGGCCGCCTGCGGCGACGTCACCCGGCAGGTCGATCTTGTGGCCCATCGCCTGCAACTGCTTCACCGTCGCCGCGTCGAACGCATCGTCCTCGGCTTCGATCAGGTCCGGCAGCCACTGGTGGTGGTAGCGCGGCAGCGCGGCAACCTGCTGTGCATCCAGGCCGTCGTCGTAGCCGAGGATGCCCAGCAGCACCATGGTGATGATGCGGCTGCCACCCGGGGTACCCAGCACCACGACCTTGTCGGCGTTCTCCATGAAGGTCGGCGTCATCGAGCTGAGCATGCGCTTGCCGGCCTTCGGCGCATTGGCCTCATAGCCCATCACGCCGAACGCATTGGGCGTGCCCGGCTTCAGCGCGAAGTCGTCCATCTCGTTGTTCAGCAGCACGCCGGTGCCCTTGGGAATCAGCCCCGAGCCGTACAGCAGGTTGACGGTCTGGGTGGCGCCGACGCGGTTGCCATCGCGGTCGATGATCGAGAAGTGCGTGGTCTCGTCATCTTCCAGCGGCGTCGGATTGCCCGACAGCAGGTCGCTGGGCGTGGCCTTCTCCGGATGGATGGTCGCCCGCAGGCCCTGCGCATAATCCTTGCTGGTCAGCACTTTCTGCGGGATCTGCACGAAGTCCGGATCGCCGAGGAAGAAGGTGCGGTCGCGGTAGGCGCGGCGCATCGACTCCACCACCAGGTGGGTGCGGTGGGCCGGGTCCATCTTCCTGATGTCCCAGCCTTCCAGGATCTGCAGCATGCTGGCCAGCGCGATGCCACCGGACGACGGCGGCGGCGCGGTGGTGATCTTCCAGCCGTTGTAGTTGAACACGATCGGCTCGCGCTGCTTGACGCGGTAACCGGCCAGTTCTTCAGCGGTCCACTTGCCGCCAGCCTGCTTCACGCCCGCCAGCAACAGCTTTCCGGTCTGGCCCTTGTAGAAGCCATCAAAGCCACCCGCGGCCAGGCGCTCCAGCGTCTGCGCCAGTTCCGGCTGCTTGAACAGGTCGCCGCTGGCGATCGGCTTGCCATTGCGCAGGTAGACCTCGCGCGTGCCGGGATAGCGCTCCATCACTTCACGCCGCGACGCGTAGCCCTTGGCCATGCGGTCGTACACCGGGAAACCTTCGCGCGCGATGCGGATCGCCGGCTGCAGCGAGGCCGACAACGGCAGCTTGCCGTGCTTGGCCGACAGCTCGACCAGCGCTGCGGGCAGGCCGGGAATACCCGCCGACCAGGCACCGTTGACCGAACGATCACGGTCCAGGTTGCCCTGCTTGTCGAGGAAGGCCTGCGGGGTCGCCGCGGCCGGGGCGGTCTCGCGCGCATCCAGCATCACATCCTTGCCGGTGGCCGCGTCGTGCAGCAGGAAGAAGCCGCCGCCGCCCAACCCGGAACTGATCGGCTCGACCACCGCCAGCGTGGACGACACCGCCACTGCAGCGTCGAAGGCGTTGCCGCCCTGCGCCAGGATGTCGATGCCGGCCTGGGTGGCCAGTGCGTGGCCGCTGGCAATGGCCGCGCCATCAGGGCGATCGGCACGGGCCGGACTGTCAGCCCAGGCCATGGGGCTCAGCAGCAGGCCGAGCAGCAACAGGGGGCGGACGATCAGCGTCTTCATTCGGATGGGGGCTCCGCGTAGAGTTCGGGGTGATCGTGCTGCAGCTGGCGCAGCTTGGCCAGCAGCTGGTCTTCCGTTTCCACGATCTCCGGGTCCGGGTCGATGCACTCGACCGGGCAGACGACCACGCACTGTGGCTCGTCGAAATGACCCACGCATTCGGTGCAGCGCGCAGGGTCGATCACGTAGATGGTTTCACCCATCGCAATGGCCTGGTTGGGGCAGGCCGGCTCGCACACGTCGCAGTTGACGCAGAGCTCGTTGATTTTCAGCGACACGGCGATACTCCTCGCCCGCGCCCTGGGACAAAGGACCGGCCAGCGCGGGCGCGCGGGCCGGTCAGGTCATCAGCGGCGCCCCTTGCAGGATGCCGCCCGGGCCATGCCGGAGCATGGCCGCCATGGCTCGGTATTACTTGGCTTCGACGAAAATGTACTCGGCACCGGTCGGCTGGATCGCAGCCTGCACGCGGGCGTTGTCGGCCGACTGGCCGATGAAGACGACGCGCACGCCCTTCATCGAATCCGGCGACACGTCCTTGAACACGGCCTGGATCATGTCAGCCATCTTGCCCGAGGCCGACGAACCGAAGGCCAGCATGTTGCCCGGCTGCACGCCACGGGCCACGGCCTGGGTCGCGCTCTCGGTCTGGCGCTCGTACTTGGCCTGGAAGTCCGGGTCCGATTCCGGCGAGAGGTAGTACAGGAACGGGCTGTTGGTGATGTTGCCCATGTTCTGGATCGCCACTTCCTGCAGGTACTTCTTCCAGCCTGCATCGTCGTCCTTGGCCGGGGCGACCAGGGCCTGCTTGGCCTCGTCGACCGGAGCGGCCTCTTCCTTCTTGCAGGCGGTGAAGGCCAGGGCCAACGAAGCGATCAGCATCGCGCGCATGGTGGTGTTCATGGGTTTCCTCCCGGAATGGTGCGTGGTGGTGTACGTAATGGGGTGCGGGTACAGCGGGGCTTACGACTGTGCCGACTTCGCTTCGCGGACCTTGCGCAGGGCTTCGAGCACCGCGGCCGGCACGAAACCGGACACGTCGCCGCCCAGGCGCGCGATCT
The DNA here is from genome assembly GCF_059368215.1 of Stenotrophomonas sp. YJH_SMC_123. Classification (NCBI taxonomy): domain Bacteria; kingdom Pseudomonadati; phylum Pseudomonadota; class Gammaproteobacteria; order Lysobacterales; family Lysobacteraceae; genus Stenotrophomonas; species Stenotrophomonas sp. YJH_SMC_123. The sequence goes on along the minus strand of NZ_JCAFRM010000001.1, from coordinate 722,700 downwards.
CGCGGACCAGCGAGGACGAAATGAAGCTGTGCTGCTCGGCCGGGGTCAGGAACAGGGTCTCGACCTCGGGGATCAGGTGGCGGTTCATGCTGGCCATCTGGAATTCGTACTCGAAGTCGGACACCGCGCGCAGGCCGCGCAGCAGCACCCCGCCCTGCACCGAACGTACGAAATGGGCCAGCAGGGTATCGAAGCCGATGACCTCGACGTTGCCGTGGTGGGCCAGCGCGCCACGCGCCAGCTGCACGCGCTGCTCCAGCGGCAGCGCCGGGCCCTTGGACGGGCTCTGCGCCACGCCGACCACGACCTTTTCGAACAGCGGCGCGGCCCGGCTCACAAGGTCGATATGACCGTTGGTGATGGGGTCGAACGTGCCGGGGTAGACGGCAATGCGGCGATTGGCCACGGTCATGGGCGGATGCAGATGTTCAGATGAGGTCAAAGTGTAGCAGTGGCACGGCGGTACAGGGCAAAGCGCACCTCGCGGGTGCCACCCTCGCGGTGCAGCAGCCAGTCCGGCGGCAGCACCGGCACGTGGCCGGCCGGCGATTCCAGGTACAGCCAGGCGTCAGCGGCCAGGTGCCGCGGCAGCTGGGCCAGCACGTCCTGCCACAGGCCATCGGCAAACGGCGGGTCGATGAAGACCAGGTCGGCCTGCTGCGCCTGCGCCCCTTGCAGCCAGCGCAGGGCATCGGCCTGCACGACGGTGATCTGGTCGCTGGCCTGCAGCCTGGCGACGGCGGCGGTCAGGTTGCGTCCCAGCTGCGCATCGCGCTCGACCAGGGTGGCGTGGGCAGCGCCACGCGAGACCGCCTCCAGGCCCAGCGCGCCACTGCCAGCGAACAGGTCCAGCACGCGGGCGCCGCCGAGCTTGGGCATCAGCCAGTTGAACAGGGTCTCGCGCACGCGGTCGCTGCTGGGGCGAAGGCCCGGCAGGGTCGGCACCGACAGCCGGGTATTGCGCCAGCGCCCGCCGATGATGCGGACCTGGCCGTCATTGCCACCGCGGCCGCTCATCGGCGCCCCCGGCGGGAGGAATTCGAGAAATTCAGCATGAGCGGGATTGTAGTTCGGCCGGGCGGCGCCCGGCACCCGCAGAAGCCGAAGCAACAGCAACAGCGGGCATCCCCGTGGGATGGCGGGGTGGGTCCGGTTGAGGGGGACGCTGCAAGTACGTCCATGTAAGCTCGGTCGCCGCATCCATGCGGCTCACGCCCCCTCAACCGGACCCAGCCCGCCTTCGACAGTTTCCTGCGATCTGTCGGAACGGCTCTTGGGGTCAGATCCGTTTTCCTGCGGAAAACGGATCTGACCCCAGATTTATTTCGATATCTGACAGATGTGTCGACCAAGGTCGACACCTACCAACAGCCGCGGGAAATCTGTCAGAGGCGGGGCGGTGTGGGGTGGCAGGACCGTTGGCGCCATGGATGGCGCCATCGAGCCCCCATGGGTGAGGGCGCTTTGCTTGCGAAGCACTGCTTCGCAAGCGCCCGAACGCCCAGCCGCCAGCGGCTGGGCCGGCCCCCGGAGGGGGGTTTACGGCGTGTCCTGCCCACCCACACCGCCCCGCCATCCCACGGATAGCCCGCTGTTGCTGTTGCTGTTGCTGTTGCTTCGGCCTCTGCAGGTGCCGGGCGCCGCCCGGCCGACCAACCCCTTGATTTCGGGACAATCAGCCATACCCCTTGGCGAGGCCGCACGCGCTGGCGCGGCATTGCACATGGAGCCCTATCGATGACCGAGACCACCCAGACCGAAACCCTTGGCTTCCAGACCGAAGTCAAGCAGCTGCTGCAGCTGATGATCCACTCGCTGTACTCCAACAAGGAGATCTTCCTGCGCGAGCTGGTCTCCAACGCCGCCGACGCCGCCGACAAGCTGCGCTTCGAGGCCCTGACCCAGCCGGCCCTGCTGGAAGGCGACAGCGAACTGCGCGTGCGCGTCAGCTTCGACCCCGCCGCCCACACCATCACCATCGAAGACAACGGCATCGGCATGAGTCGCGCCGAGGCGATTGCCCATCTCGGCACGATCGCCAAGTCCGGCACCGGCGATTTCCTGCGCCAGCTGTCCGGCGACCAGAAGAAGGATTCGCAGCTGATCGGCCAGTTCGGCGTCGGCTTCTACAGCGCCTTCATCGTTGCCGACGAGGTCGAAGTGACCTCGCGCCGCGCCGGCCTGGCCGCAGGTGAAGGCGTGCGCTGGACCTCGCGCGGCGAAGGCGATTTCAACGTCGCCACTGTCGACAAGGCCGAGCGCGGCACCCGCATCGTCCTGCATCTGAAGGATGGCGAGCATGATTTCGCCGACGGCTGGCGCCTGCGCAGCATCCTCAAGAAGTACTCGGACCACATCGGCCTGCCGATCCAGATGCCGAAGGAAGGTGGCGAAGAAGGCGCCACCGTCGAGTGGGAGACCGTCAACCGCGCCAGCGCGCTGTGGACCCGTCCGCGCACCGAGATCGGCGACGCCGAGTACACCGAGTTCTACAAGCACGTGGCGCACGACCACAGCGATCCGCTGGCGTGGAGCCACAACAAGGTCGAAGGCAAGCTGGAGTACACCTCGCTGCTTTACGTGCCCGGCCGCGCGCCGTTCGACCTGTACCACCGCGATGCGCCCAAGGGCCTGAAGCTCTATGTGCAGCGCGTGTTCGTGATGGACCAGGCCGAGCAGTTCCTGCCGCTGTACCTGCGCTTCATCAAGGGCGTGGTCGACTCCAACGACCTGTCGCTGAACGTCTCGCGCGAGATCCTGCAGTCCGGCCCGGTCATCGATTCGATGAAGGCGGCGCTGACCAAACGCTCGCTGGACATGCTGGACAAGCTGGCCGCCGACAAGCCGGAGCAATACGCCACGTTCTGGAAGGAATTCGGCCAAGTGCTGAAGGAAGGCCCGGCCGAGGACTACAACAACCGCGAGAAGGTGGCCGGGCTGCTGCGCTTCGCCTCCACCCGCGGCGACAGCGATGCGCAGACGGTGTCGCTGGCCGATTACCTCGGCCGCATGACCGAAGGCCAGGACAAGATCTACTACCTGACCGGCGAGAGCTACAGCCAGGTGCGCAACAGCCCCCACCTGGAAGTGTTCCGCAAGAAGGGCGTGGAAGTGCTGCTGCTGACCGACCGCATCGACGAGTGGCTGATGGGCTACCTGACCGATTTCGACGGCAAGGGCTTCGTCGACATCGCTCGTGGCGATCTCGACCTGGGCGCGCTGGAAACCGAAGCGGACAAGCAGGAGCAGGAAGCCGCGGCGAAGGACAAGCAGGGCCTGGTCGAGCGCCTGAAGACCGTGCTGGGCGATGACGTGGCCGAAGTGCGCGTGTCACACCGCCTGACCGATTCGCCGGCGGTACTGGCCATCGGCGAACAGGACCTGGGCCTGCAGATGCGCCAGATCCTGGAAGCCAGCGGGCAGAAGGTGCCGGACAGCAAGCCGGTGCTGGAAATCAACCCGGGCCACCCACTGATTGCCAAGCTGGATGCCGAAGCCGATGGCGCGCGTTTCGACGACCTCGGCCGGGTGCTGTTCGACCAAGCCGCGCTGGCCGCCGGTGACAGCCTGAAGGACCCGGGTGCCTACGTGGCGAGGCTGAACAAGCTGCTGCTGGAGCTGTCGGCCTGATCGACAGGGGGGAGCCGGGCATGGCCCGGCTTACCCGGCGGTGCTCTGGTAGAGGCCGACCTTGGTTGGCGCCCCAAAAGCGTGCCAGCCAAGGTTGGCACCTACCGGGGCGGATCGAGCGTGCCAACCAAGGTTCGCAGCTACCGGCGCGGGTAGAGAGTGCCAACCAAGGTTGGCACCCACCAGGGGCGGCGGTTGGCGCCTGCCGAAGGGGCTCAGGCGTCGCGATCCAGCAGCGAACCCAGCATCTGGTCCTGGCGGCGGATCACCGCGGCATTGGCGGCGAAGGCCACCACCTCGGCTTTCGCGGCCAGCAGGTCACCCAGCGGCGCGCCGGCATCGGCGCCGACGGGAATCACCGCGGCCTGCACCCCACCCTGCCCGGCAGCACTGCGCTGCAGCTGCAGGCGCTGGGCATCCGGGGTCGCCAGGTTGGCCACGTTGTGCGCAGCCACCTGCACGCCCTGCTGGGACGCACGCATCCCGCCGAGGGCAATTCCCATCACGTTGTCCATGGCGGTCTCCGGGCCGCACGACGCAGCCCTCCGGACCGGTTAACGGCCGGCGGGCCGCGACCTTGAGTCCACATCGGCCCGACAGGCCCGAGTGGTAGCATATCCCCCTGATTTCAGCGCCTTTTGCCAATGCTCAGTTTTTTCCGCCGCAAGAAGCCCCAGGATGCCCCCGCAGCGGAGGCACCCAAGACCCAGCACTACTCGGCTGAAGAGCTGGCGGCGGCGTTCCCGTCGGCCGCGCCGGTCGAGGACAAAGAGCCAGCACCGCTAGCCGTACCGGCCGCGCCTGCGCCGGCCGAGCCGCCGCCGGCAGCCGTCGTTCCGGTCGCTTTCGAGCCCACCCCGGTGGTTCCGGCTCCGGTGGTTCCGGCTCCGGTCGTTCCCGCTCCGAGCGCTCCGCAATCGGCCGCCCGGATCGACGTCGCCCCGGTGGCGGCCCCGGCCATCGAACCGGCACCCGCACCAGTGCCTCAGCCCACCCCGGCACCGGTCACCGACGACCTGCCTGCCGCCGCCTCGATCGATGCCGTTCCGGCGCCTGCCGGCAAGCCCGGCTGGCGCGAACGCCTGCGCAACAGCGTCATCGCGCGCAGCTTCGGTGGACTGTTCTCGCGCAACCCCAAGCTCGACGACGATCTGCTGGACGAATTGGAAACCGCACTGATCACCGCCGACGTCGGCGTGGGCGCCACCACCGATCTGGTCGAGGGCCTGCGCAAGCGCATGAAGTCGCGCGAGTTCGCCGACGCCAATGCGCTGCTGGCCGCGTTGCGCGCCGAGCTGATCGCGATCCTGCAGCCGGTGGCCAAGCCGCTGGTGATCGATCGCAACGCCAAGCCCTTCGTGGTGCTCACCGTCGGCGTCAACGGCGTCGGCAAGACCACCACCATCGGCAAGCTGGCCAAGCGCTTCAAGGACGACGGCCACAGCCTGATGCTGGCTGCCGGCGATACCTTCCGCGCCGCCGCCGTGGCCCAGTTGCAGGCTTGGGGCGAGCGCAACGGCGTAGCCGTGGTCGCGCAGGGGCAGAACGCCGATGCCGCTTCCGTGGCATTCGACGCGCTGCAGGCCGGCAAGGCCCGCGGCACCTCGGTGCTGATCGCCGATACTGCCGGCCGCCTGCACACCCAGTCCGGCCTGATGAACGAGCTGGGCAAGATCCGCCGCGTGCTCGGCAAGATCGACCCCACCGCCCCGCACGAAGTGCTGATGGTGATCGACGGCACCACCGGCCAGAACGCGCTGTCGCAGTTGCGCCAGTTCAATGCCGCAGTGAACGTGACCGGCCTGGTGGTGACCAAGCTGGACGGCACTGCCAAGGGCGGCGTGGTGTTCGCGCTGGCCCGCGAGTTCGGCATCCCGATCCGCTTTGCCGGTATCGGCGAGCGCCCGGAAGACCTGCGCGTGTTCGACCCGGAAGCCTTCGTCGACGCCCTGCTGCCCGAAGCGCTGGGCGCCTGATACACCGCGCAGCCACGCATCGCGTGGCTCTACCGCAGCCTGGTAGAGCCACCCCACGGGTGGCTGCCTCTCTGGAACTCCAATGCCCCGCCAGCCGCACGCCAGCGCCGAAACTGCAGAACGGGACGGTTTCGTCGCCCGCCTGCTGCACTGGTTCGACGACCATGGTCGCCACGACCTGCCCTGGCAGCACCCACGCAGCCCCTATCGGGTCTGGCTGTCGGAAATCATGCTGCAGCAGACCCAGGTAGCCACGGTCATCCCGTACTTCCAGCGGTTCCTGCAGCATTTCCCGACGCTGCCCGACCTCGCCGCCGCCAGCAATGACGCGGTGATGGCGCAGTGGGCCGGGCTTGGCTACTACGCCCGCGCACGCAACCTGCATGCCGCCGCGAAGCGCTGCGTGGAACTGCACGACGGCGACCTGCCGCGCGATTTCGATGCCTTGCATGCCCTGCCCGGCATCGGCCGCAGCACCGCAGGTGCGATCCTCAGCCAGGCCTGGAACGGTCCGTTCGCGATCCTCGATGGCAACGTCAAGCGCGTGCTCAGCCGCTACCACGGCATCGACGGCTTTCCCGGCCTGCCGGCCATCGAGAAACAGTTGTGGTCGATTGCCGAGGCGCACGTGGCGCAGGTGCCGGCCGGGCGAATGGCTGACTACACCCAGGCACAGATGGACCTGGGTGCGACGGTGTGCAGCCGCGCCAAGCCAGCCTGCGTGATCTGCCCGCTGCAGGACGCGTGCGTGGCGCGCCGCGAAGGCCGTACCGCCGAACTGCCCACGCCCAAGCCCAGCAGGACCCTGCCCGAGCGCGAAGCCGTGGCCCTGCTGCTGCGCGATGCCCAGCAGCGCGTGCTGCTGCAGAAGCGGCCGGACACCGGCATCTGGGCGCAGCTGTGGACGCTGCCGCAGGCCGATGCCGGCAGCGTACTGCAGGACTGGTTCGACGCGCACGTCGAAGGTTCGCTGGAAGACGCCGAGGAACTGCCCGTGCTGCAGCACACCTTCAGCCATTACAAGCTGCACCTGCAGGTACTGTCGCGGCAGGTGCACGGCCTGCGCGTGGAAGAACCCACGCTGCGCTGGGTCGCCAACGACGAGCTGCCCGCGCTGGGCCTGCCAGCGCCGATCCGCAAGCTGCTCGACGGCGTCACGATCAAGGCGCCGAAACGAAATTCCAAGAAACCCCGCAACCACGAGTGAGTGCCATGTCCCGAACCGTCTTCTGCCAGTACGAACAACGCGATGCCGAGGGCCTGGACTTCGTGCCCTACCCCGGCGAACTGGGCCAGCGCATCTTCAGCAACATCGGCAAGCAGGCCTGGGCCGCGTGGCTTGCGCACCAGACCATGCTGATCAACGAAAACCGCCTGTCGCCGCGCACCCCGGAGCATCGCGCATTCCTTGAGGGCGAACTGGTCAAGTTCCTGTTCGAGAAGGACGCGGAAAAGCCTGCCGGCTTCACCCCGGAAGCCTGACCCACAGGTAGTGCCGGCCGCTGGCCGGCATCGCGCAGATGCCAGGTTGCCGGCCAGCGGCCGGCACTACCGCGCTATTTCGTATTTTCCTCGCGCTCCTGCACCTGCGCCTGGCGCAGCTCCTGCTCGGAGGCACGCAGTGCCTTCACGTCCAGCTTGCGGATGCTGTTGATGAAGCAAGGCATGCGCGGGCCACCGGTCGGGTCGCGCACCAGCACCTTGTCGAAACGCGATGACACGCGGCCCATGCTGCTGGTCAACCCGATGGCGGTGGCGTACGACAGGTCCGGGCACGGACCACTCAGTTCCAGCAGGTAAGCCTCGCTCGGCCGGGTCCACACCGCCAGCGCGCTGTCACCCAGTTCGGTCCAGCCATTGAGGCTGCCGAAGAACTGCATGTCGTTCTGCGGCGCGCCGGCGTGGGCGCGGTACAGATCCAGTTTCTCGGTACTGCTGAGCCGGCCGGTGGTCGCGCAGGCGGCCAGCGCCAGGCAGAGTCCGGCGATCAGGATCGGGGTCTTCATGGCGATCTCCTCGGGGAACCTGCTGCGATCATGCGCCGGCCGATGTGCGGCCGGCGCGAGGGCAGGTAAACCCGTTCAGGCGCCGGGAGGCGGCCGTTGCCGGCCGCTCAGACGTCGGCGTGGGCCAGTGCGTGCAGGCGCCCTTCGCGCAGCTCCAGCACCCGGTCCAGGCGCCGCGCCAGGCTGCGGTCGTGGGTAACCAGCACTAGGCTGGTATGACGCGCACGGTTGAGTTCCAGCATCAGCTCGAACACGGTGCCCGCGGTGCGGTCATCCAGGTTGCCGGTCGGCTCGTCACCGAGCACGCAGGCCGGATGATTGACCAGCGCACGTGCCACCGCGGCACGTTGGCGTTCGCCGCCGGACAGCTCGCCCGGCTTGTGGTCCAGGCGATGTCCGAGGCCGACCGCTTCCAGCAGCGTGGTGGCCCGGCTGCTCGCTTCGGCCACGGCAGTGCCGGCCAGCAGCACCGGCATCATCACGTTTTCCAGCGCGGTGAATTCCGGCAACAGGTGGTGGAACTGGTAGACGAAGCCCAGCGCCTGGTTGCGCAGCAGGCCGCGCGCGGTATCCGACAGCGCCGACATGCGCTGGCCCGTGACGTACACCTCGCCTGCAGTCGGAACATCCAGCCCGCCCAGCAGGTGCAGCAGCGTGCTCTTGCCGGCACCGGAGGCACCGATGATCGCCACCGTCTCGCCGGCGGTCACGGTCAGGTCCAGTCCATCGAACACCGGGGTCTGCATGCGCCCTTCGGCGTAGGTCTTGCCCAGTGCTTCGGCGCGGATCACCTCATCGCCGCGGTTGAAGACCTTATTCATAACGCAGGGCCTCCGCCGGCTGGGTGCGTGCTGCCCGCCAGGCGGGATACAGGGTGGCCAGGAAGCTCATCAGCAGCGCGACCACGGTGATCGCCACCACGTCGCCGGTCTGCATGTCGGTCGGCAGGCCGGTGATGTAGTACACATCCTCCGGCAGCAGCTTGACGTTGAACACGCTCTCGATTGCACCGAGGATGCGTTCCAGGTTGAGGGTCAGGGTGATGCCGCCGATCAGGCCGGCCAGCGTGCCGAAGATGCCGATCAGCGAACCCTGCACCATGAACACCTGCATCACCCCGCCCGGGGTCAGGCCGAGGGTGCGCAGGATGGCGATGTCGGCCTGCTTGTCGGTCACCAGCATCACCTGCGAGGACACCAGGTTGAACGCACCCATGGCGATGATCAGCGACAGCAGGATGCCCATCACCACCTTCTCCATGCGCAGCGAGTGGTAGAGGTTGGCGTTCTGCTGGGTCCAGTCACTCACGCGGTAGGCACCACCCAGGCTCTGCGCCAGGTCCACGCCCACTTCCAGCGAGCGGTCCATGTCGTGCAGTTTCAACCGCACGCCGGTGGCGCCGTCGCTGCGCAGCACGCGCTCCAGGTCCTGCATGTTGGCGAAGCCGACGCCCCGGTCGACCTCGTTGTAGCCGGCCTCGAAGATGCCACTGACGGTGAAGCGTTTCATCCGCGGCACGGCACCGGCAGGCGTGCCTTGCACTTCGGCGAAGGTCACCAGCACCTGGTCACCGACGTCGACGCCGAGCCAGATCGCCAGTTCCTTGCCCAGCAGCAGGTTGAAGCTGCCCGGCGTCAGGCTGGCATAGCTGCCCTTGGTGACCTTCTTGTCGATCACCGATACCTTCGGCTCCAGCGCCGGATCGATGCCCTGGATGATCGCGCCCTGCACGCGCGGGCCGCTGATCATCGACTGGATCTCGATGTACGGCGCGGCACCGGCCACGCGCGGATCCTTGCGGGCCACGTCGACCACGCGCATCCAGTCCGGCATCGGCTCGCCGTCGCGGCTGATGGTGGTGTGCGCGGTCATCTGCAGCAGGCGGCTGCGGATTTCCTTCTGGAATCCGCTCATCACCGCCAACGTGGTGATCAGCACCGTAACGCCGAGCGCGATGCCCAGGATCGATGCCATCGAGATGAAGGAGATGAAGCCGTTGCGGCGCTTGGCGCGCAGGTAGCGCAGGCCAATGGCCACGGGAATGGGTTTGAACATGCAGGCACGCCGGTCAATTCAGCTTATGGTGCCATCGTCCGGGGCTGACGGGAAACGGCGCGTGCGGCTACGGCCAGTCGCAGTTCACGTCGCTGCCCGGAATCGAGCACGTCCGGCCAGAACAGCAGGCGCTGGCGGCGCCGATCCTCACGCCACAGCAACAACAGCCATGGGCCACGCACCACCAGCCGTGGCGTATCAACGTCCTGCCCGGCCACCTGCAGTGGCTCGGGAAGCGGCGGCAGAAGCACCTGCACGCGCGGCCTGCGCTGGCGCCAGGCCAGTTCGGCCAGGCCCGTGCACCAGGCCAGCACCACTGCGGGCATCAGCAGCCGTGAAGGCAGATCCGATGCGCGCAGCAGCCACGGCGCAGCCAGCAGCACCGCCAACTGGGCGGCGGCCTGCAGCCGCGAGGGGCGCCACTCAAGGCTTGAGGGCGAGGATCTTCTGCATGAGGGGGATCGCGTGCGCATGCGGGCAGGCCTCGTAGCCCATGAACCAGCGCCACAACTTATCGTCCTCGCAGTCGAGCAGGAACAGGAAAACCTCGCGCTCTTCGGTCGGCGCAGTGCTCCACTCGTGGTCCAGGTAGCGGCCGAACAGCTGGTCCAGCTCACGCATGCCGCGGCGGCAGCGCCAGCGCAGCTTCTTCAGCAGAACGTCTTCTTCCATCGAGCTTCTCCAGATACAGCAAAGCCACGCATGGCGTGGCTCTACTGGGGTCATGCAACTACCCTGCGCCGTGTATCAGGCGCGGCGTTCCATCATCAGCTTCTTGATCTCGGCGATCGCCAGTGCCGGGTTCAGGCCCTTCGGGCAGGTCCGGGCGCAGTTCATGATGGTGTGGCAGCGGTACAGCTTGAACGGATCTTCCAGATCGTCCAGGCGCGCACCGGTGTCCTCATCGCGCGAGTCGATGATCCAGCGGTAGGCCTGCAGCAGGATCGCCGGGCCCAGGTAACGCTCGCCGTTCCACCAGTAGCTCGGGCAGCTGGTCGAGCAGCAGGCGCACAGGATGCACTCGTACAGGCCGTCCAGCTTCTTGCGGTCTTCCGGCGACTGCAGGCGCTCGCGGTCCGGCGGTGCCGGGGTCTGGGTGCGGATCCACGGCTTGATCGACGCGTACTGCGCGTAGAAGTGGGTCAGGTCCGGAACCAGGTCCTTGACCACGTTCATGTGCGGCAGCGGGTAGATCGGCACTTCCTTCTTGCCGCAGTCCGAGATGGCTCGGGTGCAGGCCAGGGTGTTGGTGCCGTCGATGTTCATGGCGCACGAACCACAGATACCTTCGCGGCACGAGCGGCGGAAGGTCAGGGTCGGGTCGATCTCGTTCTTGATCTTGATCAGGGCGTCCAGGACCATCGGGCCACAGGCGTCCAGATCGACTTCATAGGTATCGGTGCGCGGGTTGCTGTCGTCGTCCGGACTCCAGCGGTAGATCTTGAAGGTGCGCACATTCTTGCCGCCGTTCTTGACGGGGAAATGCTTGCCCTTCGTGATCTTGGAATTCTTGGGGAGTGAAAACTCGGCCATGGCTGCTCTCGTTGGCTCAGGCGGCCCGCGCCCGTGGGCGCGGATTGCATGGTAGGCGGGGTCGGATCAGTACACGCGCGGCTTCGGCGGCACCACGGACACGTCGTCGGTCAACGTGTACATGTGCACCGGACGGTAGTCGAAGCTGCACTTGCCCTTCTCGTCGACGCTGACCAGGGTGTGCTTCTGCCAGTTGACGTCGTCGCGGTCCGGGAAGTCCTCGTGCGCATGCGCGCCGCGGCTTTCCTTGCGCTGTTCGGCCGAGTTGATCGTCGCCACCGCATTGAGCAGCAGGTTGTTCAGCTCGTAGGTCTCGATCAGGTCCGAGTTCCACACCAGCGAACGGTCGGAGACCTTCACGTCCTGGAACGAGTCGAAGATCTTGTCCATCTTCTCGCAGCCTTCCTTCAGCGTCTGGCTGGTGCGGAAGACCGCCGCGTCGGCCTGCATGGTGCGCTGCATGCGATCGCGGATGACCGAAGTCGGGGTATCGCCGTTGGCGTGGCGCAGCTTGTCCAGCAGGCCCAGCGCCTTGTCGCAGGCATCGGCCGGCAGCGGCTTGTGCGCAGCGCCCGGCTTGATGGTCTCGGCGCAGCGGTTGGCCACGGCACGGCCGAACACCACCAGGTCCAGCAGCGAGTTCGAGCCCAGGCGGTTGGCGCCGTGCACGGACACGCAGGCCGCTTCGCCGATGGCGTACAGGCCCGGCACCACGGCATTGTCGTTGTCGCCGACCTTCTGCACCACTTCGCCGTGGTAATTGGTCGGGATGCCGCCCATGTTGTAGTGCACGGTCGGGATGACCGGAATCGGCTGCTTGTGCACGTCGACGCCGGCGAAGATGCGGGCGCTCTCGGCGATGCCCGGCAGCTTCTCGTCGATCACGCCCGGGCCGAGGTGGGTCAGGTCGAGCAGGATGTGGTCCTTGTGCTCGCCGACGCCGCGGCCTTCGCGGATCTCGATGGTCATCGAACGGCTGACCACGTCGCGCGAGGCCAGGTCCTTGTAGTGCGGCGCGTAACGCTCCATGAAGCGCTCGCCGCTGCTGTTGCGCAGGATGCCACCTTCACCGCGGACACCCTCGGTGATCAGGCAGCCGGCGCCGTAGATGCCGGTCGGGTGGAACTGCACGAACTCCATGTCCTGCATGGCGATGCCGGCACGCATGGCCAGGCCGCCACCGTCGCCGGTGCAGGTGTGCGCCGAGGTGGCGCTGAAGTAGGCACGGCCGTAGCCGCCGGTGGCCAGTACCACGCCCTGGGCGCGGAACAGGTGCAGGGTGCCGTCGGACATGTCCAGGGCCAGCACGCCGCGGCAGGCGCCTTCCTCGTCGAAGATCAGGTCGAGCGCGAAGTACTCGATCATGAAGCGCGCGTCGTGCTTCAGCGACTGCTGGTACAGCGTGTGCAGCATCGCGTGGCCGGTACGGTCGGCCGCCGCGCAGGTACGCTGTGCCGCCGGGCCTTCGCCATACTTGGTGGTCATGCCACCGAACGGACGCTGGTAGATCTTGCCTTCGGCGGTGCGCGAGAACGGCACGCCGTAATGTTCGAGCTCGATGATGGCCGGGATGGCCTCACGGCACATGTACTCGATGGCGTCCTGGTCGCCCAGCCAGTCCGACCCCTTGATGGTGTCGAAGAAGTGGTAGCGCCAGTCGTCCTCGCCCATGTTGCCGAGCGCGGCCGAGATACCGCCCTGGGCGGCAACGGTGTGAGAACGGGTCGGGAAGACCTTGGTCAGGCACACGGTCTGCAGGCCCTTGGCGGCCAGGCCGAACGTGGCGCGCAGGCCGGCACCGCCGGCGCCGACCACGACCATGTCGTACTTGTGTTCGGTGATCTTGTAAGCGGACATCTAATCTGGATTCCTGTGTAGGTGCCTGGGCTCAGGCAACGCCGAGGGCGATGCGGCCCACCGCAAACACACTGACGATCATGCCGAGCACGGCGACGAACTTCACCGCGGTCTGCAGCACCAGGGCCAGCAGCGATTCGTGGATGTAGTCTTCCAGCACGACCTGCATGCCGAGCTGCGCGTGCCAGAACATCGCGATCAGCAGGCCGATCAGCGGCACCGCGTTCCACGGCTTGGCCACGGCGGCGGCGGCGGTGGCGTAGTCCGAGCCCAGCAGGCCCAGCACGAAGACCAGGAACCAGATGCCCAGCACCACCAGTGCGGCGGCGGTCAGGCGCTGGTGCACGAAGTGCTCGGTGCCGGTCTTGGCCGAGCCAAGGCCGCGCACGTTCTTCAACGGGGTACGGAACTTGCTCACGCGGCACCTCCGAACATCACATAGGCCCACACCAGCAGGGTGATCACCAAGCTGCCGATGACCGACAGCCAGCTGCTGCGGATGAAGGCGGGGATGCTGAAGCCGATGGCGAAGTCCTGCACGACGTGGCGGATGCCATTGCACAGGTGATAGGCGAACGACCATGTCCACGCGAACAGGAACACGCGGCCATACCAGGCCCCGGCATGGCCGGTGAAGCAGTTCCAGGACTCGGGCCCCATCATCAGGGCCAGCAGGCCGGCGGCGATGATGAGGGCACCAACAGACAGAAAGACGCCAGTGGCTCGATGCAGGATCGAGGTGGCCATCTGAATCTGCCAGCGATACACCTGAAGGTGCGGGGAAAGTGGGCGTTGTCTGGTCGCCATTCGCTGGGCTCGTTGTCTCGGCTGGGCGGCACACGGCCGCGTTGGCTCAATGCTGATCAGAAATCGATGCAGCGTCCGTTTTTCTCCCAATCGCCATACCGCACCGGATCAAGTCCGCCGCGGCCGCCGAATTCTTCCGCTTTTTCCTGTTCCACGGGCACGGGTGCCGCGGGGACCAGCGGGGCTTCAGATTCGTCGTCGGGAGTGGGGGTTGTTTGGCCTATCATGTTCGGTCTCGCAACGCACAAATTTTAGACCTCGTTCACGTGCCTGACAACCTGCCCCCTGCTTTCGTCGGATATCCGCGCCTGCCCGGCCACCAGCTGCTGAGCCTGCAGGGCCCGGATGCGGCTGTCTTTGCCCACGCGCAGTTCAGCAGCGATGTCACCGCCCTGCCCCTGCAGCACTGGCAGTGGAGTGCCTGGCTGAGCGCCAAGGGCCGTACCCTGGCGGTGTTCCAGCTGCTTCGGCTGGCCGACGAGCACGTGATGCTGGTGCTGGCTGACGGCGATGCCGATGCGATTGCGTCGCAACTGCAGCGCTTCGTGTTCCGCCGCAAGGTGAAGGTGCAGGTGCGCAGCGATCTGGCGGCGGCTGGCGCGTTCACCGCGCCCGAGGCCGCCAGCGGCGCGGCGATTGCGCAGACCGCAGGCGACGGCTGGGAGCTGGACCTGGGCAGCGATGCCCTGCCGCGCACCCTGCGCGTTGGCAGCGCCGACGCGTTCGCGGCCGGCAATGAAGCCGATGAGGCCGCTTTCGCCCTGGCCTGGCGCCAGGCCGACCTGCGCTACGGCCTGCCGCGGCTGGAAGAAGGCCAGCGCGAAGTGTGGACCCCCCAACAGCTGGGCCTGGACCGCCTGAACGGCTACAGCGTGAAGAAGGGCTGCTATCCCGGCCAGGAAATCGTCGCCCGCACCCACTTCCTCGGCAAGGCCAAGCGTGCGGTGCAGTTGCTGCATACCGCAGCACCGGCACAGGCCGGCGATGGCGTGCAGCAGGATGGCGCGGGGCTGGGCACGATTGCCAGCGTGGCCGGCGACCTGGCACTGGCGGTACTGCCACTGGAGGCCAGCGACGCTGACCTGCAGGTGGGCGATGCCATTGCGCAGCGCGTGCCGTTGCTGGATGGCCTGGCCCGCTGAAGCAGGCGGGGACCTGCACGGGTGGGTGCAGGAATGGTAGTGCCGGCCGCTGGCCGGCAACCATGCAGGGTTGAGGTTGCCGGCCAGCGGCCGGCACTACCCCTTACAGGCGCGCGCCGGTTTCCGGATTGAAGAAATGCAGGCCCTGCGGGTGGATCGCCACGCGGATCTGCTCGCCCACCTCGGGCAGCGCCTGCGGCGCCACGCGCATGGTCAGCGCGTGCTGGCCACTGCTCAGGTTGACGAAGATCTCGTTACCGACCGGTTCGATGCCTTCAATGCGTGCGACGAACGCATGCGCATCGTCGGCGGCCGCCGGCTGCAGGTGCTCCGGACGCACGCCCACCGCGATCGGCTTCTGCAGCCAGGCCGGATCGATGGTGGCCTGGCCCAGCGGTGCACGCCACTCACCATCGACCACGGTCACGCCACCGGCATCGCCCTGCAGCGTACCGCGCAGCACGTTCATCGCCGGGCTGCCGAGGAAGCCGGCCACGAACAGGTTGGCGGGGCGATCGTACAGCGCCATCGGCGTATCGATCTGCTGGATGACGCCATCCTTCAGCACCACGATGCGCTGGCCCAGGGTCATCGCTTCGACCTGGTCGTGCGTCACGTAGATCATGGTGGTGCCCAGCTTGCGGTGCAGCTGCGCGATCTCGGTACGCACGCTGTGGCGCAGCTTGGCATCCAGGTTGGACAGCGGTTCGTCGAGCAGGAACACCGCCGGCTCGCGCACCAGCGCACGGCCCAGCGCGACACGCTGGCGCTGGCCACCGGACATCGCCTTGGGCAGCTTGTCCATCATCTCGGTCAGGCCCAGCGTCTGCGCCGCCTCGGCGATGCGCTTGTCGATGGTCGCCTTGTCGTGACCGCGCAGCTTCAGGCCAAAGGCCAGGTTCTCGGCCACGGTCATGTGCGGGTACAGCGCATAACTCTGGAACACCATCGCGATGTCGCGATCCTTCGGCGCCACGTCGTTGACCACGCGATCACCGATGGTCAGCGTGCCGCCGCTGATCTCCTCCAGGCCAGCCACCATCCGCAGCAGGGTCGACTTGCCACAGCCGGACGGGCCGACCAGCACCATCAGCTCGCCATCGGCGACCTCGAAGCTGGCGTCCTTCACCGCGACCTGGCCGTTGTCATAGACCTTGCGCACACCCTGCAACTGCACTTTTGCCATATCACCTATCCGGTCCGCCCGAAGCCGGGCTGTCTTTTGGGACTGCCTCGGCCCTCCCGATGGCAGTGATGATTGCGCGCTTGCCGCATGACGGCGAGCACTGCAATCGAATACAGTTGCCCATTCTGCCATGTAAACGTTTTCACGTGGCACTATCCGATGATCGGTGCGCACCGATCTGCGTCGGCGGTTGAACGAAGGTTCCGCCGAGGCAGTGGTTTCGAATGGAACGGTCTTCCGGCACCCCGGAGAACGCCCCTGACGAACCTCGGACAGGCAGTTGCGCGGATGTCCCCCGAACCCAGCCATGAAGCGATTGACAACGATGTCACCCGGATCTGAAACTCGAGCGATGCACGACACCCTCTTCCTGTTCGGTGCCACAGGTGATCTGGCCCAGCGCTACCTGTTCCCTTCGCTGCTTCGCCTGCTTGGCGACGGCCTGCTGCCGGAGGACTTCCGCATCCGTGCGCTGGCCCTGTCCGGGCATGACACCGAAGCCTTCCATGACATCCTGCGGCCGCGCCTGCAGCAGGCCATGCCGATGGCCACGCAGGACGACATCAGCGCCCTGCTGCGTCGCATCGACTACCGCTCTGTGGACCTGCGCGACGTCGACTCGGTTGCCGCCGCGGTCGCCGACCTCGTGCACCGCAAGTGCGTCAGCTACCTCGCCATCCCGCCGGGCCTGTACATCTCCACCTGCGAAGGCCTGGCCAAGGGCGGCGCCCTCGCCGCGCCGGCACGCCTGATGCTGGAAAAGCCGATCGGCAGCGACAGCGAGAGCGCCGAGGAAATCATCAGCACCATCGGCCAGTGGATCGATGAGGACCGCGTGTTCCGCCTCGACCACTACCTGGGCAAGGCCGCGGTGCAGAACCTGATCGCACTGCGCTTCGGCAACACGCTGCTGGAAGCGGTGTGGAACCGCAACTACATCGAATCGGTGCACATCCTGGTGGCCGAAAGCGAAGGCGTGGATGGCCGCGATGCCTATTACGCCCGCTCCGGCGCGCTGCGCGACATGGTGCAGAGCCACATCCTGCAGCTGCTGTGCATGGTGGCGATGGAACCGCCGGCATCGCTGGAAGCCGATCGCATCCGCGACGAGAAGGTCAAGGTGCTGCGCGCCCTGCGCCCGCTCGATGCCAGGCACGCCGCGCGTGACAGCATCCGTGGCCGCTACACCGCCGGCACCATCAATGGCCAGCCGGCACAGGCCTACCAGCCGCCGGAAGGCAGCGACGTGGAAACCTTCGCCGGTGTCACCGCGCATATCGACAACTGGCGCTGGAGCGGCGTGCCGTTCCACCTGGTCACCGGCAAGCGCCTGCCCGAGCGCACCACCCGCGTGGTGGTCACGCTGAAGCCGGTCACCCACTGGCTGTTCGAGCGCCCGCAGCGCGCGCAGGCCGCACCGAACCGCCTGGTGTTCCAGCTGCAGCCGCAGGAAAACATCGAACTGGGCCTGATGAGCAGCCTGGCAGGCCCGGAATGGGGCGCGCTGGAGCTGCATCCGCTGGAGCTGGAACTGTCGGTGCCGACCGGCCTGCACCGCCGTATCGCTTACGAACGCTTGTTCCTGGATGCCTTCAACGGCAACCACACGCTGTTCGTGCGCGATGACGAAGTGCGTGCGGCCTGGGCCTGGATCGACAGCGTCGCCGACGCCTGGAAGGACGCCAAGCTGCCGCTGGAGCCCTACCCCGCCGGCCAATGGGGCCCGGGCAATGCGGGCGGGTTCCTGCCGCAGGACCTGGACGCGCCCGACAGCGGAGCGTCGGCATGAGTGCCAGCTCGCAGCCAGTGCTGGTCGCCGACATCGGTGGCACCAACGCGCGCTTCGCCCTGGCCGACACCTCGCTGGACGCACCGCTGCAGAAGGACAGCATCCGCGAGTACGCGGTGGCGGAGTTCCCGTCGCTGGGTGATGCCGCGCGCCACCATCTGGAACAGATCGGCGCCACGGCAAGCCGCGGCGTGTTCGCCGTGGCCGGTCGCGTGGATGGTGACGAAGCACGCATCACCAACCATCCGTGGGTAATCTCGCGCAGCCGCACCGCTGCCATGCTCGGGTTCGACGAACTGCACCTGATCAACGACTTCGCCGCACAGGCGATGGCGATTTCGCTGCTGCAGCCCGATGACGTGGTCCAGGTCGGTGGGGCTGCCTGGGTACCGGGCAAGCCCGGCCAGCCACGCAACTACGCGGTGATCGGGCCCGGTACCGGGCTCGGCGTCGGCGGCCTGATCATGCGCCACGGCCGTTGCTATCCGCTGGAAACCGAAGGCGGCCATGTCAGCTTCCCGCCGGGAACCCCGGAAGAGATCCGTATCCTGGAGATCCTGTCCGAGCAGTTCGGCCGCGTCTCCAACGAGCGCCTGATCTGCGGCCCCGGCCTGGTCAACATCCATCGCGCCGTGTGCGAGATGGCCGGCATCGATCCGGGCCAGCTGCAGCCGGTGGACGTGACCGCCCGCGCCCTGCACGGCGATCCGCAGGCGATGCGCACCGTGGATGTGTTCTGCGCCGTGTTCGGCGCCATTGCTGGCGATCTGGTGCTGACCCAGGGCGCCTGGGACGGCGTGTTCCTCACCGGCGGGCTGACCCCGAAGATGCTCGATTCGCTGCAGCACTCCGGTTTCCGCCAGCGCTTCGAGCACAAGGGCCGGTTCTCTTCCATCATGGCGCGCGTGCCCTCGTTGGCGGTGATGCATCCCCACGCCGGACTGCTGGGCGCCGCCGCCTATGCCGCCGACGCCGAACGTGACGCACCTGGAGTTGCCGCATGAGCCCCACCACCTTCCACGACGACCGCATCGAGTTCATCAACCATGGCGATGCCGATGGCTGGATCGAAGCCGTTGCCGCCGAGATGGCGCACACCCTCAACCACGACATCAACGAAGTGGGCCGCGCCCGCATCCTGCTGTCTGGCGGCACTACACCGGCGCCGGTCTACCAGGCGCTGGCCGAGTTGGACGTGCACTGGGACCGGGTGGAAGTGAGCCTGGCCGACGAGCGCTGGCTGTCGCCGCAGGATCGCGACAGCAATGCCTGGCTGGTGCGCGAGCACCTGCTGAAACGCGCCGAGGGTGCGCATTTCGATCCACTGGTGCGGATCGGCAAGCCCCTGCCCGAATGCGTGTACACCGCCAACCTGCAGGCACAGCACAGCCAGCCGCCGAGCCTGGTGGCACTGGGCATGGGCAACGACGGCCACACCGCCTCGCTGTTCCCGGGCTCGAAGGACCTCGCCCGCGCACTGGAAAGCACCCTGCCCTATGCCGCGCTGGATGCCACCGGCTGCCCGGGCGCGAACCAGTGGCCGCTGCGCATCACGCTGACCCCGCATGGGCTGCGCCAGTGCCGACAGCGCCTGCTGCTGCTGCGCGGCAAGCAGAAGCTGCAGGTGCTGCGCCAAGCGTTGGACAGCAACGACGCCCAGCAGTATCCGATCCTCAACGCGATCAACCTGGAAGGCGCGCGCCTGCGCGTCCACTGGGCTGATTGATGTCGGCGGCGGCGCCCTGGCGCCGCTTGCCTCTCGCCACCTTGAACGCCGGTAGCCAATGAGCCTCCATCCGCAATTGCAAGCCATCACTGAGCGTGTCATCCGCCGCAGCGCCGCCTCGCGTGCCGCCTACCTGGCCGCGATCAACGCCTCCCTGCGCGAAGGCCCGTTCCGCAGCCGCCTGAGCTGCGGCAACCTCGCCCATGGATTCGCCGCCTGTGGCGGTACCGACAAGAGCCGCCTGCGCGGCGGCGTGACGCCAAACCTGGGCATCATCACCGCCTACAACGACATGCTCTCGGCGCACCAGCCGTTCGAGACCTATCCCGAGCAGATCCGCGAGATCGCCCGCGGGCTGGGTGCCACCGCGCAGGTGGCCGGCGGCGTGCCGGCGATGTGCGACGGCGTCACCCAGGGCCGCGGCGGCATGGAACTGTCGCTGTTCTCGCGCGATGTGATCGCCCAGGCCACTGCGATCGGCCTCAGCCATGACATGTTTGATACCACCGTCTACCTCGGCGTGTGCGACAAGATCGTGCCGGGCCTGCTGATCGGCGCGCTGGCCTTCGGCCACCTGCCGGCGGTGTTCGTGCCGGCCGGCCCGATGACCCCGGGCATCCCGAACAAGCAGAAGGCGGAAGTGCGCGAGCGCTATGCCGCCGGCGAAGCCACCCGCGAAGAGCTGCTGGAAGCCGAGTCCGCCTCGTACCACGGCGCCGGCACCTGCACCTTCTACGGCACCGCCAATTCCAACCAGGTGCTGCTGGAAGCGATGGGCGTGCAGCTGCCGGGCGCATCGTTCGTCAATCCGGGCACGCCGCTGCGCGACGCCCTCACCCGCGAAGCCACCGAACGTGCACTGGACATCACCGCACTGGGCGACGACTTCCGTCCGCTGGGCCGGATCATCGACGAGCGCGCGATCATCAACGCGGTCATCGCGCTGATGGCCACCGGCGGTTCGACCAACCACACCATCCACTGGATCGCGGTGGCGCGTGCGGCCGGCATCGTGCTGACCTGGGACGACTTCGACGAACTGTCGCAGCTGATTCCGCTGCTGGCCCGCGTCTATCCGAACGGCGAGGCCGACGTGAACCGCTTCGCGGCCGCTGGCGGCCCGGCGTTCGTGTTCGGCGAGCTGATCAAGGCGGGCCTGATGCACGGCGATCTGGTCAGCGTGGCGCGCGGCGGCATGGCCGACTACGCACGCGAACCGCAGCTGCGCGACGGCCAGCTGGTCTACCTGCCGGGCCTGCAACACAGCGCCGATGACGAAGTGGTGCGTGGCGTCGACAATCCGTTCGAGCACCAGGGCGGCCTGCGCCTGCTGCGCGGCAACCTGGGCAAGTCGCTGATCAAGCTGTCGGCGGTGAAGCCGCAGTACCGCACGATCGAAGCACCGGCCGTGGTTGTCGATGCGCCGCAGGTGCTGAACAAGCTGCATGCCGGCGGCCTGCTGCCCGAGCACTTCGTGGCGGTGGTGCGTTACCAGGGCCCGCGTGCCAACGGCATGCCGGAACTGCATTCGCTGGCGCCGCTGCTGGGGCTGCTGCAGAACCAGGGCCGGCGCGTGGCACTGGTCACCGACGGCCGCCTGTCCGGTGCCTCGGGCAAGATTCCGGCGGCGATCCATGTGACGCCGGAAGCGGCACGCGGTGGTCCGCTGGCCAAGGTCCGCGAAGGCGACATGATCCGCCTCGATGGTGAGGCCGGCACGCTGGAAGTGCTGGTGGACGCGGCCGAGTGGGCCGCGCGTCCGCTGGCCCCGAACACGGCGCCTGCCGCGCATGACCTGGGCCGCAACCTGTTCGCGATCAACCGACGCGTGGTGGGGCCGGCCGATCAGGGTGCGATTTCGATTTCGTGCGGGCCGGCGGCGGCCGATGGCGGGCCGTGGGAATACGACGCGGAGTACGAGCTGGGGCACGATGCCGCAGCGGCGGCGGCGCCGCATGAGGCAAAAGACGCCTGAAGCGAAAAGCCGCGGCAGGCTTCCCGGCCTGGGCAGTAGAGCGCCCTGGACAATTCCCGGCGCGTCATTTGCGCTGCGGCCACTGAATCAAGAAGAGCAAAGGCAAGGGCAAAAGCATGGGTATCGAACAACATCAGGTGAAGGCGGCGGAGCTGTTGCGTGCGGCGGGCATCCTGCCGGTGGTGACGATTCATACGCTGGACCAGGCGCGTGCGGTCAGTGCGGCGTTGCTGGAAGGTGGCCTGCCGGCGATCGAGTTGACGCTGCGTACGCCAGTGGCGATGGAAGCATTGGCGATGCTCAAGCGCGAGCTGCCGGACGTGGTGGTGGGCGCCGGCACGGTGCTGACCGTGGAGCAGATGCAGCAGTCGATCGATGCGGGCGCGGACTTCCTGGTGACCCCGGGTACGCCACCGGCGCTGGCCGATGCGCTGGCGGCGGCACCGCTGCCGGTAGTGCCGGGTGCGGCCACGCCGACCGAACTGCTGTCGCTGTATGCGCGCGGCTTCCGCGTGTGCAAGCTGTTCCCTGCCACCGCCGTGGGGGGGCTGGCGATGATCAAGGGTCTGGCCGGCCCGGTTGCCGACCTCAAGCTGTGCCCGACCGGCGGCATCACCGAAAACACCGCCGCCGAGTACCTCGAGCAGAAGAACGTGGTCTGCATCGGCGGTTCGTGGATGGTGCCGGGCAGCTGGATCGCCGACGGTCAGTGGGACAAGGTGCGCGCCAGCGCCGCCGACGCCGCGAAGATCATCAAGCGCGTACGCGGCCACTGAGCCCGACACAGCTGTAGAGCCGAGCCCATGCTCGGCTCCGCGCCCGCAGGCCGGAAAGCAGCCGAGCATAGGCTCGGCTCTACATTTCCCCTATCGGCAGTGACGGCGCACGGAACCTGTCGGTGGCCCTGCGGAGGGCTCAGCCGTTGGCCGAATCCCTTACAGCGGCCGTGCCGGATCCACCAGCCCGTACTGGCTGGCCATGCGCGCCAGCGCGATGTTGTCGTGGATCCCCATCTTCTCGAACAGCCGCGCCTTGTGCGTGTTCACCGTCTTCGCACTCAGGCTCAGGCGCCGCGCGATGTCTTCCTGGCGCAGGCCCTGGGTCAGCAGCAACGCCACTTCCAGCTCGCGCGGCGACAGGCTGTCGAATGGAGAGCCGTTGCCTTCAACGGTCGACAAGGCCAGGTTCTGCGCGATGCTGGTGCCCAGGTAGCGACGGCCCATGGCCACATCGCGCACCGCACGCAGCAGCTCCTGTGCATCGCAGCCCTTGCCGATGTAGCCCGCAGCCCCGGCTTCCAGCAAGCGCTTCGGCAGCGGACCGTCTTCCAGCACCGACACGATCACCACGCGGGTGTTGCGATGGCTGCGGACGATGCGCTCGGTCACCTCCATGCCACTCACGCCGGGCAGGTGCAGGTCGCACAGCACCACGTCCGGCAGCAGCTGGCGGACGTCGCGCAGCGCATCTTCGCCGGTCTCGGCTTCGCCCACCACCTCGATGTCGGTCTCCCCCGACAGGATCATCTTCATCCCGGTGCGGACCAGTGCGTGGTCATCCACCAGGTAGACTCGAATCGTCATTCACGTACCTCTTCGAATGCGGCCATTGCAGGTCAAGCTAGGCAGGGCGCCGATACCCCTGCAAGCGCGTTCGAGATGCGACCCGGGCATTCTGCCTTGCGCATCACAGTACCGCGCGTTGTGCTTGCCCCCTGTCTTGCAGAACCTGCTGCAACGAAACAACTGATCTATTACGTAGACGCCCCGGAGGGGCCATCCACGTCAATCCCCCTGTGATGATGCTTCGCTGGCCGTCGCTGGCGGCGAATCCTGACGTCGCCAAGGATGCCGGCGACTGAACATGACCAGATAGCACCCTACCACCCAAACCAGCGCGGCACACCATCCGGCCAGGATATCGGAGGGGTAATGCACGCCCAGATAGACCCGGGAGACGCTGACCAGCAGGCTGAACGCGGGCGCCAGCAGCAGCACCGGCCAGCGCCAGCGGGTGTTCCAGGCCAGCAGCACCAGGGTCACGGCCAGGGTCATCGAGCCCATCGCGTGGCCGCTGGGAAAGCTGAACGTCGATTCCGGCGCGATCGATTCCCACAGGCTGGGGCGCTGGCGCTGGAAGAAATGCTTGCTGCCCATGTTCAGCAGCGCCGAGCCGACGAAGCTGACCGCCACGAACGTGGCCTCACGCCAACGCCGGTAGCCCAGCAGCACGCCGATGATCAGCACGTCGGCGGGAATCAGGAACCATTCGTAGCCCAGCCTGGAAATGAGCACGAAGAAGCGGTCCAGCAGCGGTGAGTGCAGGCCATGCATCTGCCACAGCAGCGGCGCATCGAAATGGAACGATTCAAACTCGTGCACTTCGTCGGCCAGGGCGACGAAACCCGCCAACGGCAGCAGCACGCCACCGAACAGCAGCACCAGGCGCCAGGCATTGTGCGCCATCCAGTGGCGGAAACCGGAGGCGGACTCCGGCGCAGCGAGGATCGCAGGCTTATCCGGCGCTTCGGACATATTTGTGTTCGACGTAATCGTCGATCAGGGCGACGAACTCCTGGGCGATGTTCTCGCCACGCAGGGTCACCTTCTTCTCGCCATCGACGAACACGGGCGCGGCCGGGGTTTCGCCGGTGCCCGGCAGGGAAATACCGATGTTGGCGTGCCGCGACTCACCCGGCCCATTGACGATGCAGCCCATCACCGCCAGGGTCATGTTCTCCGCACCCGGATGGTGGATCTTCCACAGCGGCATCTTCTCGCGCACGTGGTTCTGCACCACCTTGGCCAGTTCCTGGAAGAACTCGGAGGTGGTGCGGCCGCAGCCCGGACAAGCCGTGACCAGCGGCGTGAAGGCACGCTGGCCGGTGGTCTGCAGCAGTTCCTGGGCGACGATCACTTCCTGCGTGCGCGACTGGCCCGGTTCCGGGGTCAGCGAGATGCGGATGGTGTCACCGATGCCTTCCTGCAGCAGCACGCCCAGCGCCGCCGACGAGGCGACGATGCCCTTGCTGCCGATACCGGCCTCGGTCAGGCCCAGGTGCAGGGCAAAATCGGAGCGCTGGGCCAGGTCGCGGTACACCGCGATCAGCTCCTGCACGCCACTGACCTTGGCCGACAGCACGATGCGATCGCGCGGCAGGCCGAGCTCCACCGCCTGCTCGGCCGAATCCAGCGCCGAACGGATCAGCGCCTCGCGCAGCACGCGACCGGCATCCCAGGGCTGCTCGCGCAGGTTGTTCTCGTCCATCAACTTCGCCGCCAGGGCCTGGTCCAGCGAGCCCCAGTTGGCACCGATGCGCACCGGCTTGTTGTAGCGGATCGCGAACTCGATCAACTGGGCGAACTGCAGATCCTTCTTCTTGCCGAAGCCGACGTTGCCCGGATTGATGCGGTACTTGGCCAGCGCTTCGGCACATGCCGGCTCGGCGGTCAGCAGCTGGTGGCCGTTGTAGTGGAAATCACCGATCAGCGGCACGTCGATGCCCATCATCGCCAGCTTGTCGACGATGCGCGGGATCGCCGCAGCGGCTTCCACGGTATTGACGGTCAAACGCACCATTTCCGAACCGGCCCGCCACAGCTCGGCCACCTGCTTCACGCTGGAGGCCACGTCGGACGTGTCGGTGTTGGTCATCGACTGCACCACGACCGGCTTGCCTCCGCCTACGGTGACCCCGCCGATCTGCACGGCATGGGTCTGGCGACGGGGCCAGGAGGTGGCATCGGAGGGAGGAGTCGGGCGGGTGACGGCGTCGTGCATAGGCGCATTCTACCGCCCGCCCCCGCATTCCGGGTGACTCGCATTCAGCCGGTGGCACGGCTGCGGCCGATTGTCGCAGGCACAGCCGCCCGTGAACGCATACGATGAGCATGAATGACCGGTCCCGACGCCCCGTTTCTCCGTACCCTGTGCAGCCTGCGCTGGCTTGCCGTAGGCGGCCAGGCCGCCACCATCCTGGTTGCCACCTGGGTGCTGGGCCTGCCGTTGCCGCAGCTGCCGCTATGGGCCGGCGTGGCGGTGCTGGCCCTGTTCAACATCTATACCCAGTTGCGTCCGGACGCGGCTGACACCGCACCGCTGACCGCGTTCGGCCACATCCTGGTGGACGTGATCATCCTGACCTGGATGGTCGGCTGGAGCGGCGGCATGGCCAACCCGTTCAGCTCGCTGTTCCTGATCCTGATCGCGCTGGCCGCGTTCGCCCTGCCCCTGCGCTGGGCATTGGCGGTCGCACTGGCCTGCCTGCTCGGCTACGCCGCCAGCGGCATCTTCGGCCAGCCATTGCCGGACGGTTATTTCCGCGCGCAGGACCTGAATCGCTGGGGCGTGGTCGCCAACTTCCTGATCTCCGCCGCGGTGGTACTGGCCTTCTCCACCCGGCTGGCGCTGGCCCTGCGGGAGCGCGAACTGGAACTGTCGGCACTGCGCGAGCGCTTCGCCCGCAACGAGGGCATCGTCGCGCTGGCCACCCATGCCGCCTCGGTGGCGCATGAACTGAACACGCCGCTGGCGACCATGACCCTGCTCGCCGACGATGTGGCCGAGCGCAGCGAAGAGCCGGAAGTGCGCGAGGACATGGAAACCCTGCGCGAGCTGCTGGTGCAGTGCCGGGAGCGCGTGCTGGCGCTGGCTGCTCCGGCCTCGGCCGACGCACCGGGCCGCAGCCATTCCAGCGCACAGCAGGTGCTTGAGCAATGGCGCCTGGTGCGGCCGACCATCGACCTGCACCGCAACGATGATGCGCCGCTGCGGCTGCCGCTGGACCCGGGCGTAGGCCATCTGCTGATGGTCCTGCTCAACAACGCCGCCGATGCCGGCGAGAAAGCCGGCCGGCCACGCGTGGACCTGGACCTGCGCATCGAAGGCGACGACCTGATCGGCGAAGTCCGCGACTACGGCCATGGCTTCGACGCCCGTGCCGCCGTGCTGCCGGGCAAGCTGTTCGGCAGCAGCAAGAGCGAGGGCATGGGCGTCGGCCTGGCCCTGTCCCATGCCACCATCGAACGCCTCGACGGCGAGATGTGGATGCGCCCGGCCCAGGGGGCCGGCAGCCGCGTCGGCTTCCGCCTGCCGCTGGCCCCACGCGAGGACACCCCATGAGCCTTCACCATTCCACCCTGGGCCTGCTGGTCGACGACGACGAGCTGTACCTGCGTACCCTGCAACGCAGCCTGGCCCGCAAGGGGCTTGAAACGCAGACCGCACAGGACGCCGCCAGTGCGCTGGCGCTGGCCCGGCAGCATCCACCGGCGTTCGCGCTGATCGACCTGAAGCTGGGCAGCGATTCCGGCCTGGCACTGATCCAGCCGCTGCGCGCGCTGCGCGCGGACATGCGGATCCTGCTGGTGACCGGCTACGCCAGCATCGCCACCGCGGTGGAGGCGATCAAGCTGGGTGCGGATGATTACCTGCCGAAGCCGGCCACGGTGCCGATGATCCTGCGCGCCCTCGGCGAGGAAGACGACGGCCCGGCCGACGATGGCGAAATGGAAGTGCCCGATGCGATGACGCCGATCAGCCGCCTGCAGTGGGAACACATCCAGCAGGCGATGCACGAGACCGGCGGCAATGTGTCAGCGGCCGCGCGCCTGCTCGGCATGCACCGGCGCTCGCTGCAGCGCAAACTGGCCAAGCGGCCAAGCCCGGAGCGCGACCCGAGCCGGTGACGCGGTAGTGCCGGCCGCTGGCCGGCAACCTCATGAACGATTGAAGCATCACCTGGATGCCGGCCAGCGGCCGGCACTACCAGAGCATCAGCGCTTCAGCTGCGCCAGGATCTCGCGGGTCATCGGATCGGCAACCGCCACATCCTCGCCCTGCAGCGCCGGCAGCAGGCCACTGGCCAGTTGCTTGCCGAGCTCGACACCGAACTGGTCGAACGCGTTGATGTTCCAGATCACCGACTGCACGTACACGGCGTGTTCGTACATGGCGATCAGCGCACCCAGTGCCTGCGGCGTGAGCGCGTCGAGCAGGATCAGCGTGCTCGGCCGCCCGCCCGGGTAATCACGGTGCGGATCGTCGCTGCTCTGGCCATTGGCCAGCGCCTCGGTCTGTGCCAACAGGTTGGCCAGCAGGGCCTGGTGATTGATCGTGTAGGGATCATCGTTGTGCACACAGCCGATGAAGTCGGCCGGAACGACGCTGGTGCCCTGGTGCAGCGCCTGGAAGAAGCTGTGCTGCACATCGGTGCCTGCCCCACCCCACCACACCGGCACGGTGTCGGTGGTGACCGGCGCACCATCACGCTGCACGCGCTTGCCCAGGCTTTCCATCACCAGCTGCTGCAGGTAGGCCGGCAGCAGCGCCAGACGCTGGTCGTAGGTCATCACCGCATGCGTGGCATGGCCCAGCAGGTTGCGGTTCCAGATGTCGGTCAGGCCATGCAGCACCGGCAGGTTGCGCTCCAGCGGTGCATCCAGCGCATGCGCATCCATCTGTGCGGCGCCTTCCAGCAGCTGCTCAAAGCGCTCGAAGCCGATCGCCAACGCGATCGGGAAACCGACCGCCGACCACAGCGAATAGCGGCCACCCACCCAGTCCCACATCGGCAGTACGCGATCGGCGGCGATCGCGAAGGCCTTGGCGGCGCGATCCGGATTGGCGCTGACTGCATACAGGCGCTCGCTGCCGCCCAGCCAGTCGTGCAGGATCTGGCCGTTGAGCAGCGTTTCCTGCGTACCGAAGGTCTTGGAGATGAGGATGCCGGCGGTCTTGGCCGGATCCAGCGTGGCCAGCGTGCGCTGCATGGCGGCGCCGTCCACGTTCGAGACGAAATGCACGCGCAGGCGCGCACCGCTGACCGGACGCAGCGCGTCGGCGACCAGGCGCGGGCCAAGGTCGGAACCACCGATGCCGACGCTGACCACATCGGTCACGCCACTGTCTTCCAGCGCGCGCACCAGCACGCCCATGCGCTGGCGGATCCCGCGCGCGGTGGCATAGGCCTCGGCCGCCACCGGCGCATCGACCACATCGCCGCGCAGCGCGGTATGCAGCGCGGCGCGCCCTTCGGTCAGGTTGACCTGTTCGCCGCGGAACAGGCGCGTGATGGCACCGCCGACATCACGCTCGGCAGCCAGCGCCAACAGCGCCTGCAACGCCGCGGCATCGTATTTCTGCCGGGCGAAATTGACGTACAACGGACCGACCCGCAGCGCCAGCTCCTGTACACGGCCGGGTTCGGCGGCGAGCAGGCTGGGAATGCTTGCGCCCTTCAGGCGCTGGGCGTGGGAATGCAGCGAGTCGAATCCGTTGTTCGTTGTCATGCGGCCTGGGTCGGGATCGTGTCGTTGGTGTGGGTGATCTGGTTGTTGCCATCAACGTACACCAGCTTCGGCCTGAAGCTGTCAGCTTCCTGCTCGGTCATGCTGGCGAACGCGGCGATGATGATGATGTCACCGACCTGCACGTGGCGCGCAGCGCCACCGTTGAGCGAGACAACGCCGCTGCCGGCTTCGGCGCGGATGGCATAGGTCGAGAAACGCGCACCATTGGTCACGTCCCAGATGTGCACCTGCTCGAACTCGCGGATGCCGGTGGCAGCCAGCAGGTTGTCATCGATGGCGATCGAGCCTTCGTAGTTCAGCTCGGAATGGGTGACGGTGGCGCGATGGATCTTGGTCTTGAGCAGGGACAGGTGCATGGGGGCGCTGCAACGGCAAAGGAAAGAGCGGATTCTAGCACCCGCGCAGCGCGGGGCATCACGGCCGGCAACCTGTTCAGGTAGGCGGTGAAACCGGGGTCAGAACCCTTTTCCCCTGGAAAAGGGATCTGACCCCATGCATCGCGCGGCGCCGCCGGAACTCAGAACTCCAGGTTGTCGATCAACCGGGTGGTTCCCAGGCGCGCGGCAATCAGCGCCACGCGGCCACCGCCGTCGAAGGTCGGCTCGGCCAGCTCCGGGGTGCGCAGCACCGCGTAGTCGACCTGGAACCCGGCTGCCTGCAATGCGGCCGTGGCGTCGGCTTCGATGCGATCACGTGCCTGCCCCGCCACGTAGCCCTCGCGCATGCCCAGCAGGGTGCGGTGGATGGTGGTCGCGACCGGGCGCTGTTCGTCGCTCAGGTACTGGTTGCGCGAACTCTTGGCCAGGCCATCCTCGTCGCGCACGATCTCAGCACCGACGATCTGGATCGGGAACGACAGCTCGGCCACCATCTGCCTGATCACGGCAAGCTGCTGGTAGTCCTTGCGGCCGAACACGGCCACGTCCGGCTGCACCTGCAGGAACAGGCGCGCCACCACCGTGCAGACGCCATCGAAGTGCCCCGGGCGGCTGGCGCCTTCCAGCACTTCACTGACACCCGGCGCGTGCATGCGCGTGGTCCTGTCCACGCCCAGCGGATACATCGTCTCCACGCTGGGCAGCCACACGGCATCGCAGCCGACCTGCTCCAGCCCGGCCACGTCGGCCTCGGGCGTGCGCGGGTAGCGACTGAAATCCTCGTTGGGGCCGAACTGGGTCGGATTGACGAAGATGCTCGCCACCACCTTGTCGGCGTACTGGCGGGCCAGGGTCACCAGCGAATGGTGCCCCCCATGCAGGTTGCCCATGGTCGGCACCAGCGCCACGCGCAGGCCCTCACGCTTCCACTGGGCGATCTGCTCGCGCAACGCGCCGAGCTCGTTGAAGGTCTGGATCATTGGGCGTAGGCGTGCTGTTCGTCGGGGAAGCTGCCGTCGCGCACCGCGTCGGCAAAGGCGCGGGTGGCACCGGCCACCGAGCCACCTTCGGCAAGGAAATCCTTGACGAACTTGGGACGGCGATGGCCACTGTCCAGGCCGAGGAAATCGTGCAGCACCAGCACCTGGCCATCGCACTGCGGGCCAGCACCAATGCCGATGGTCGGCACATCCACCGCAGCGGTCACTTCGGCAGCGACCGGGGTCGGCACGCATTCGAGCACCATGATGCTGGCGCCTGCGGCGGCCACGGCCCTGGCGTCCTCCACCAGCTGGCGCGCAGCATCGCCGCGGCCCTGGATCTTGAAGCCGCCCAGTCGCAGCACCGACTGCGGGGTCAGGCCGAGGTGCGCGCAGACCGGAATCTCGCGCTCGACCAGGTAGCGGATGATGTCGACCTTGAAGCCGGCACCTTCGATCTTGACCATCTCGGCACCGGCCTGCAGCAGCTGCAGCGAGGCATCCAGCGCGCGTTCCGGGGTGGCATCGGCGCCGAACGGCAGGTCGGCCACCAGCAGCGCACGCTGCAGCACGCGGGCCACGGCCCGGGTGTGGTAGACCATGTCGGCCACGGTCACCGGCAGGGTCGAATCATGACCCTGCACGACCATGCCCAGCGAATCGCCGATCAGGATCAGATCGACGCCGTTGGCATCGAAGGTGCGGGCGAAGCCGGCGTCGTAGGCGGTCAACATGACCAGCTTCTGGCCATTGCGCTTGGCCTCGGCCAGGGCGGGAACGGTCCAGGGCTTGCTGTCTGCGTGGGTGCTCATGTGCTGATAACCGGGGGAGATAACCCGGGCATTATCACCCTATCGGCGCGATCCCGCAGGCATCGACCTGCATCACTGCATCCTGCACGCGTCCATGGCCAGGAATTGTAAGTTCCGGCGCGATTTCGGCCAGCGGCACCAGCACGAAGGCACGCTCGTGCAGGTACGGATGCGGCACCTTCAGCCCAGGCTGGTCGAGCGCCTGCGCGCCATACAGCAGCAGGTCCAGGTCCAGCGCGCGCGGGCCCCAGTGCACTGCCGGATCACGCGTGCGACCGAAGCGCTGCTCCAGCGCCAGCATGGCCTGCAGCAGCTCATCGGCCGGCAAGGTGGTTTCGACCGAGGCCACCGCATTGACGAACGGCGGCTGGTCTTCATTGCCCCAGGCCGGCGTTGCGTAAAGCCGCGAGGCCTGGCGCAGCCGGGTCCCGGGCAGGCCGTCCAGCGCGGCAATCGCCGCGCCGACGGTGGCGGCCGCGTCGCCGAGGTTGGCGCCGAGGCCGATCCAGGCAAGGGTCATCGCCTACTCGCCCGCTGCACCGGCCGGGGCACCCGGACGACGGCGGCGACGGCGGCGCTTGCGCGGCGCTCCGCTCTCGTCATCGCCATCTTCGCTGTGCATCGCATCCAGCGACGACTCCAGCTCACGACCGGACTGCGCCTGCGCTTCGCGCCAGAACTCGACATCGGCGGCGTGCTCGGACGACGCCACCTGGCGCAGGCTGAGGAAATCGAACGCGGCACGGAAGCGCGGATGGGTCAGGGTGCGGAACACGCGCTTGCGCTGGCGCGAGCTGAAGCGCGACTGCAGCAGCCAGATTTCCTGCATCGGCAGCGAGAAGCGGCGCGGCAGCGCGATGGTGCTCAACTGCTGCACGGTGACGCGGTCGGCGGCGCGGCGCTGCGCCTCTTCCGGTGCCACGCCCTGCTTGAGCAGGGTCGCCTGTGCACGGCAGAACGCCGGCCACAGCAGCAGCGCGAACAGGAACGCCGGCGAGACCGGTTCGTCGTTGGCCACCCGCGCATCGGTATTGGCCAGGCCCTCGACCAGCATGCGGCGCAGCGCGCCGGTGCGGTTGGCTTTCAGCGCCTTGGCGCTTTCCGGGAACAGCACGTCGAGCAGGCCGTAACGCTCAAGGCCTTCGAAGCTGGCCACGCCGTGTCCGGACAGGAACAGCTTGAGCACTTCCTCGAACAGGCGCGCTGGCGCGGCTTCGTTGAGCAGGCCGGCCAGGTGCGGGATCGGCGCGGCAGTACCCTCTTCGATCTGGAAGCCGAGCTTGGCCGCCAGGCGCACCGCTCGCAGCATGCGTACCGGGTCTTCCTGGTAGCGCTGCACCGGGTCGCCGATCAGCTTCATCAGGCGCGCCTGCACGTCCTCGAAACCACCGGTGTAGTCGCGCACCGAGAAGTCCTCGATGGCGTAGTACAGGGCGTTGCAGGTGAAGTCGCGGCGGATGGCGTCGTCTTCGATGGTGCCGTACACGTTGTCGCGCACGAGCATGCCGTTTTCCATCTCGCGGTCGCCGCTGCCGTCATCGCTGTTGGCACGGAAGGTGGCGACTTCGATGATTTCGCGACCGAACACTACGTGGGCGAGGCGGAACCGGCGGCCGATCAGGCGGCAGTTGCGGAACAGCTGCTTGACCTGCTCGGGCGTGGCGTCGGTGGCCACGTCGAAATCCTTGGGTTGGCCATTGACCAGCAGATCGCGCACCGCGCCGCCGA
The DNA here is from genome assembly GCF_059368215.1 of Stenotrophomonas sp. YJH_SMC_123. Taxonomy (NCBI): domain Bacteria; kingdom Pseudomonadati; phylum Pseudomonadota; class Gammaproteobacteria; order Lysobacterales; family Lysobacteraceae; genus Stenotrophomonas; species Stenotrophomonas sp. YJH_SMC_123. The sequence goes on along the minus strand of NZ_JCAFRM010000001.1, from coordinate 689,811 downwards.
CAAGGTAGGCGCCGAAGCCGGCATCGCGCAGGCGGTAAAGCACGCGCAGGGCGTTCGGGCTGATGTCCTTGCGGGAGATCGTGTGCTGGTCGCGCGGGATGACGCGCAGGCTGAACGGTGATGTAGCAGAGGAAATGATGTTGGCGCTTCCGGTTGAAGTTTCGGGATTGCCCAATGGCATCGAGGTGCATATACTAGCGCTCCTGCCTCGGCAGCGACACAGTTACGCTCCCTTCGTCTAGTGGTTAGGACGTGGCCCTCTCAAGGCTAAAACAGGGGTTCGAGTCCCCTAGGGAGCGCCAGTCGCCGCAGCAGGAACCGAAAAAGCCCGCCTTGTGCGGGCTTTTCTGTTTTTCGGGATTGCAGTGATTGCGGTCGGGTTGGTCGCTTTGGCGCCTCCCTGCAATCGGCTCGAGCCGGTGGGGTCACCCAGGGCAGGACACGCCGTGAACCCATCCATGGGGGCTCGATGGCGCCATCCTTGGCGCCAACGGTCCTGCCCTGGGTGACCCCACCGACTCTGGACGGTTTCCCGCCAGCTGCGGCAACAACCGACCAGCGCTTCGCCGCATCCGCACGCACCATGAAACTGTCAGGAGGGGGCAGGCCGCCCTCTCCAGGACCGTTGGCGCGATGGGTTGGGCGCATGCGCCCGACGGGTTGGGCAGGAGCCCAAGCCTGGTCTTGCCGAGTGCGCAGGACAGCGCACGCGAGCAAGGCGCCATCGAGCACCATGGATGGGCTCTTGCGTGTCCTGGAGAGGGCGGCCTGCCCCCCACACTCTGGACAAGCAGGCGCCAACGGAACGCAACCGAAGCCAGTCGCCGTCAGCCTTCCATCTGCTCCAGCTCCTTGCCCTTGGTCTCGCGTACGTAGCGGACCACGAAGACGATCGAGAGGATCGCCGCGACCGCGTAGATGCCATAGGCGCCGGCCAGGCCGATGCCGGCCAGCAGCATCGGGAAGGTCACGGTGATCGCGAAGTTCGAGGTCCATTGCGCCGCACCCGCCACCGCCAGCGCCGGGCCGCGGATCTGGTTGGGGAACATCTCGCCCAGCATCACCCACATCACCGGGCCCCAGGACATGTTGAAGAACACCACGTAGACGTTGGCGGCGACCAGCGCCAGCCGCCCCATGCCATCGGACAGCTGCAGGCGCCCGCCGGCCAGGCTGCCGCTGGCAAACGCCACCACCATCAGCACCAGCGCCACCGACATGCCGACCGAGCCGACCCACAGCAGCGGCTTGCGCCCGATGCGGTCGATCAGCAGCACGGTGAGCAGGCAGGCGCCGATGCTCAGCGCGCCGGACAGCACATTGATCAGCAGTGCGTCGCTTTCAGAGAAGCCCACCGCCTGCCACAGCACCGCGCCGTAGTAGAACACCACGTTGATGCCGACCAGCTGCTGGAACATGGCCAGGCCGATGCCCACCCAGAGGATCGGGCGCAGCCTGCCGGTAGCCCTGCTGCGCAGGTCGCCGAAGCGCGGCTTGTGCTGGTCCTGTGCCAGGCTGGCTTCGATCTCGGCCTGCTTGGCCCGGGCAGCGGCCTCGCCGTACAGTCGCGACAACACCACACTCGCCTGCCCCTGGCGGCCCTTCAGCACCAGGAAGCGCGGGCTTTCCGGAATCACCAGCAGCAACAGCAGGAACAGCGCGGAGGGCAGCGCCTGCATCCAGAACATCCATCGCCAGGCTTCGTGGCCCAGCCACAGCGGCTCGGTCGAGGCGCCGGCGGCGCGGGCCAGCAGGTAATTGCTGAGGAAGGCCGCGAACAAACCGCAGATGATGGCCATCTGCTGCACCGTGGCCAGCCGGCCGCGATAGCGCGCCGAGGCGACTTCGGCGATGTAGGCCGGTGACATCACGCTGGCCGCCCCCACCGCAAAGCCGCCCAGCACGCGGGCCGCGATGAACAGCCAGGACGCGTGAGCCGCCCCGGCGCCCAGCGCCGAGACCAGGAACATCAGCGCGGACACGATCAGGACACCACGGCGCCCCAGGCGGTCGCCCAACCAACCGGCCAGGAATGCACCGATCGCGCAGCCCAGCAGCATCGAGGCAACTTCGAAACCCAGCGCCGCCTCGCTGGAGTTGAAGGCCTGGCGCAGGCCATCGACCGTGCCGTTGATGACACCACTGTCGAAGCCGAACAGGAAGCCACCAAGCGTGGCCACGCAACTGATCAGGACGATGAACGCCGTGTTTTCACCACCGTGGGAGGCGGTGCGGGACGGGGCCTGGGACATGGACGATCCTGCTGGGAAGGGAGCCCGGCCACCAGGACCGGTTGTCGCGCAGCCTCGCACACGCCCTGCCGTGCCGCCAATGGCCGCGCCTGCCAGACGCCCGTTTTCCGTCCCATCCCGACACCGGGGGCCAACCTGTTCTAGAATTGGCGGGTTCAGGAATCGATCCACCCCCAGCCCATGCCCTTTGTCGTCACCGAAAACTGCATCAAGTGCAAACACACCGATTGCGTGGAAGTGTGCCCCGTGGATTGCTTCCACGAAGGCCCGAACTTCCTGGTGATCGACCCGGATGAGTGCATCGACTGCACCCTCTGCGAGCCGGAGTGCCCGGTCAACGCGATTTTCCCCGAGGACGACGTCCCCGCCGGCCAGGAAGGCTTCGTTGCCCTCAATGCCGAGCTGGCGAAGGAATGGCCGGTGCTGACCGTGCGCAAGGACCCGCCCGCCGACGCCGGCGAATGGGACGGCAAGCCGGACAAGCTGAAGCTGCTGGAGCGCTGAGAAGCGCCCGCGGCGGCAACGGAAAAGGGCGCCCATGGCGCCCTTTTCTGTTCTCGGTAGGTGCCAACCTTGGTTGGCACGGAAGCGCCGACCAAGGTCGGCCTCTACCAGGGCGGCCCTTACTGAGCCAGCTTCGCCTTCAGCGCGGCGATCAGCTTCACCGGCGCTTCGGCGGTGGCCGGCAGGCCACGCGGGTCGACCGCGGAGATGTAGGCACCTGCATCAACCGCCACCACGCGGACCAGGAAGTTGCTGCCTTCGTAGGCCACGTCGTACGAGCCCAGCAGCTGCGCGCGGCTGGCGATGGTCACGCCTTCCACGCCTTCCAGCGCGGTACCGACCTTGGCGAAGGCTTCATCCTTGCCACCGGCAATGGTGAAACCGGTGTTGCCCACCGCCGGGGCTGCGGCGACCGGCGCCGCCGGCTTGGTGGCCGAGGCCAGTGTCGGCACCTTGTTGTCGGTGGTGGCGTTGGGCAGGTTCAGGTCCGGCGGTACTTCCAGCGGGCGCATTTCCGGGGCCAGGGCGTAGTCGCCCTTGACGCCACGCTTGAAGCAGCCGGTGGTGCCGGCCGCAACCGATACAGCAAGCAGGGCGTAGGACAGCACGCGGACAGTGGAAACGGATTGACGCATGTGAATCTCCTGGGTCAGACCAAGACGGAAGGTCAGTGGCTGGAAAGGGCTTCGAGGGCGGCGATGTCGCCGGCAAGGTGGTCGGCCGCGGGATGATGTGCTGCCGACAGCGGCAGCAGCGGCAGGCGCAGGTCATGGCCGATGCCGATGCGGCGCAGCAGCGCCTTGACCGGGATCGGGTTGGGTTCGACGCCACAGAAATCATGGAAGGGATGCAGGCGCGCGTCCCACGACTCGGTGGCTTCGTGGTCGTGCGCGGCAGCCAGCTCGCACATCCGGCGATACGCGCCCGGAAGCACGTTGGAACCGACCGAGATCAGGCCATCGATGCCGGCCCGGATCGAACGCGCGGCGGTGCCGTCGTCGCCACTGAGCACGGCGAACTTCGGGCTGCGCAGCGCCAGCAGCGCCTGCACCCGGCCGGTGTCACCCACCGCTTCCTTGATGCCGACGATATTGGGGTGGCTGGCCAGCTCGGCCACGGTCTCCGGCTGCATGTCGCAGCCGGTACGGCCGGGCACGTTGTACAGCACGACCGGCAGCCCGCCCTGGTCGGCCACCGCGCGATAGTGCGCGATCAGGCCAGCCTGGGTCGGCCGCACGTACGGCGGGGTGACCACCAGTGCGTGGCTGGCGCCAAGGGCGGCGGCACGGCGGGTCTGTTCGATGGTCTTGGCGGTGCCCGACAGGCCGGTGCCGGCCATGACCGGGATGCGGCCGCCGATGCGTTCGACGGCGCTGGCCAGCAGCTGGTCGTACTCGGCATCGGTCAGGGTCGCCGCTTCGCCGGTCGAGCCAGCCACGACAACGCCATGGACGCCACCCTCCAGTTGCAGGTGCAGCAGGCGCTGCCAACCATCGGGATCGAGGGCGCCGTCGGCCCGGAACGGGGTCGCCAGCGCGGTGATGAGGCCGGAAAGGGACAAGGACGTGCTGCTCTTGGCTGGGAAGGGAAACGCCCGCCACGAAAGGCTGGGGGCGGCCTGAATGTTACTTGCGGCGCGAAAGCACGGGCAAGTATGCTGGACACCGGTGGATCCCCGCCTCTGGCGGGCATTCAGACTCACGCATGCATTACCCGGAATCGCCTTGACCGACACCACCCCGCGCCCCGCGCCGAGCGAAAACCACCTCCTGATCAACGCCTATACGACGCATCCGGAGTCCCCCCTGCTGTCCGTCACCCGCCGCATCGCCGACAGCGGCTGCAACCTGGTGGACGCACGCCTGGCCACGGTCGGCCGCGATGTCTCGGTCACCGCCCTGGCCACCGGCTCCTGGGACTCGGTGGCCAAGCTCGAGGCGATGCTGACCCGGCTGGAGCGCGAGGAGGGCCTGAAGCTGGTCTGGTACCGCACCGCCGCCAAGCAGGCGCAGTCCAACCTGCTGCCGTACATCGTCGAAGTGATCGCCGCCGACAAGCCGGGCATCCTGTTCCAGCTGGCCGACTTCTTCGACCGCCAGGGCATCACCATCGAGAACCTGCAGAGCACGCGCTACCGCGCCATGCAGACCGGTGCGGAAATGTTCAGTGCACAGGTCACCATCGGCGTGCCGGCCAACATGCACATTGCCGCGCTGCGCGACGATTTCCTTGAGTTCTGCGACCACCTGAACCTGGACGCGATCATGGACCCGATGAAGTTCTGAATGAATTCCTGATTTTTCGCGCGCCTCTCACGGGCGCGTGGCGTTTCATGCAATTGTCTTGGAAAGAACCCAGGCTCGACAGAAGGACCTCATGAACAACGGCGATACCCTGGACAGCACCACCCTCTCCCTGCCGCTGGCGCTGTCCGGTGGCGACCAGGCCACCCTCGGCGACTATACCGGCCAGTGGCTGGTGCTGTACTTCTACCCCAAGGACAGCACTCCCGGCTGCACCACCGAAGGCATCGACTTCAACGCGCTGCTGCCGAAGTTCAAGAAGGCCGGCGCGGTCGTGCTGGGCGTCTCGCGCGATTCGGTGAAGTCGCACGACAATTTCTGTGCCAGGCAGGGCTTCGGCTTCCCCCTGGTCAGCGATGGCGACGAAGCGCTGTGCAGCGCCTTCGACGTGATCAAGATGAAGAACATGTACGGCAAGCAGGTACGTGGCATCGAACGCAGCACCTTCCTGATTTCCCCCGACAGCCGCATCGTGCAGTCCTGGCGCAAGGTCAAGGTCGCCGGCCATGCCGATGCCGTTCTCGCCGAACTGAAGGCCTCCCAGTCCAAGTGAGTCCCACTGCCTACTGTGTCTGCCATCACCCTGCCAGGCAGCAGGCCGTGGTGGTTTTTCCCTGTCCGTAACCAGGAATCGACGATGACCCGAGGCAAGCGCATCTACGTGCTGGATACCAACGTGCTGATGCACGATCCGACCGCGCTGTTCAAATTCGAGGAGCACGACGTTTACCTGCCCATGCAGGTGATCGAGGAGCTGGACAACGGCAAGAAGGGCACCTCCGAAGCGAGCCGCAACGCCCGCCAGGTGAGCCGCTTCCTCAACGAGCTGGTGCAGGCCTCCGGCCTGGACAACCTGGCCGACGGCATTCCGCTGCAGCGCCCGAATGGGCTGCAGCTGCGCGGCAAGCAGAGCGCCGGCAAGCTGCGCTTCCAGACCAGCCATTTCGACGCTGGCAAGAGCTTCGGCAAGGTGATCCCGGACAACGCCATCCTCGGCGCGATCCTGGCCCTGAAGGAAGAAACCCCCGACCTGCCGGTGGTGTTCGTCTCCAAGGACATCAACCTGCGGATCAAGGCCGCCATCGCCGGCATCGTGTCCGAGGACTACGAGAACGACCGCGCGCTGGACGATTTCAGCCTGCTCTACACCGGCGCTACCGAGCTGCCGGAAGACTTCTGGAAGCGCCACGGCGACGACCTGCGCAGCTGGAGCGACAAGGGCCGTACCCATTACGAAATCCAGGCGCAGGACGGCGAGGAGTGGTACCCGAACCAGTACGTCTACCTGCCCGGCGAAGATGAAGTCGAGCTGCGCGTCAGCCGCGTGGTCGGTGACGGCAAGGTGGTGCTGTCGCTGGTCGATGATTTCCGCCACGGCAGCCACGCCGTGTGGGGCATCAGCGCACGCAACCGCGAGCAGAACTTCGCCCTCAACGCACTGATGGATCCGGAGATCGACTTCGTCACGCTGCTGGGTACCGCCGGCACCGGCAAGACCCTGCTGGCGCTGGCCGCCGGCCTGGCGCAGACGATGGACCAGCAGCGCTACCGCGAGATCATCATGACCCGCGCCACGGTCAGCGTCGGCGAGGACATCGGTTTCCTGCCCGGCACCGAAGAAGAGAAGATGACGCCGTGGATGGGCGCGCTGACCGACAACCTGGAAGTGCTCACGCACAACCAGGAAGGCGGCACGTGGGGGCGCCAGGCGACCAACGACCTGCTGGCCAGCCGCATCAAGATCCGCTCGATGAACTTCATGCGCGGCCGCACGTTCCTGTCGCGCTACCTGATCCTGGACGAGGCGCAGAACCTCACCCCGAAGCAGATGAAGACGCTGATCACCCGCGCCGGCCCCGGCACCAAGATCGTCTGCCTGGGCAACGTCGAGCAGATCGACACCCCGTACCTGACCGAGACCACCTCGGGCCTGACCTACGCGGTGGATCGCTTCAAGAACTGGCCGCATAGTGCACACATCACCCTGCGCCGTGGCGAGCGTTCGCGCCTGGCCGATTACGCTTCGGAGGTGTTGTGAACCGCCGCACCCGCCTGCTGCTGCCCACGGCTGCAATCACCCTCGCAGCCGTGCTGGGCGCCTGCACCACTACGCGCGGCCCGGCCAGTGTGCCCACCGCCGAGCGCACCGGCCAGTCCTGGGTGGTCACCCGCCCGATCATCGCCGCGCAGGTGCTCGACACCTGCTCGCGGCCCAGCCCCGGCCGCGAGGCCGGGCGGGTCAGCGGCTACTGGGCACCCAGCCGGCAGCAGATCGACCAGCTGGAAGCGAATCTGTCTTCGCTGGAGGCCCAGGTGCCGAAGGTGCTCGACTTTGACCGGCAGTACGTCGGCATCGAAAGCGCAGGCCGACGCCTGATCTACATCAATGCCTTCCACCTGCCCGACGACAGCGGCATCAATCCGGCCCGCGAAGCGATCCGCGTCTGCGATGGCGGCGCGCAGTTCTGGGGCGCGGTGTTCGACCCGGCCAGCAACACCTTCAGCGAGCTGCAGTTCAACGGCGGCTTCGGCGGGCCCTGAGGGGCCCCGCCGATGGGAATACGCCTGCCCACCTGGGTCTGGATCGGCGCGGTCGCGCTCTCGTGCGTGGCCGGCATGGTCAACGTGGTCGGCTTCCTCGGTTTCGAGCACCAGGCGGTCAGCCACATGACCGGCAGTACCAGCCAGCTCGGCATGGCACTGGCCCAGGGTGACTGGCGCGCGGTCGGCCACCTGTGGGGACTGCTGATCGCGTTCTCGCTGGGCGCAATGCTCAGCGGCCTGCTGATCCAGGACAGCACCCTGCAGCTGGGCCGACGCTACGGCGTGGCACTGGCGCTGGAATCGGCTCTTTTGCTGGTGTCCATTCCGCTGTTCGAACAGCACCAGATCTGGGGCGCACTGGCCGCCGCCATGGCCTGCGGCCTGCAGAATGCAATGGCCACCACTTTCAGCGGCGCGGTGGTGCGCACCACCCACCTCAGCGGCATGTTCACCGACCTCGGCATCGGCTTGGGCCACCTGCTGCGCGGGTTGCCACTGCAGGTACGGCGACTGACCCTCAGCGGCCTGATCATCAGCGGCTTCCTCGCCGGCGGCATGATCGGCGCCTGGCTGTTCGTGCGCTGGCAGTACGACGCCCTGCTTGCCCCCGCCCTGCTGACCGGCCTGACCGGACTGGGTTATGTGCTGTACCAGCAGTGGGCGCGTTGGCGGCATTGAGGGCGGCGCTCCGGGGGGTCAGATCCCTTTTCCTGCGGAAAAGGGATCTGACCCCATCTATCAGCGGCGACGCTACCTCCTTTACGGTGACCACGGCACAATCGCTGGATGAGCCCGACCACTCCCGTTTCCGCCCTCACCATCGCCGGCTCCGACTCCGGTGGTGGCGCCGGCATCCAGGCCGACCTGAAGGCCTTCGCCGCACACCGCGTGCATGGCCTTTCCGCGATTGCTGCACTGACCGCGCAGAACACCCGCGGCGTCATCGCCGTGCATGTGCCGCCGATCGATTTCCTGCGCGCGCAACTGGACGCCTGCTTCGACGACTTCGACATCCACGCGGTGAAGCTCGGCATGCTGGCCAACGCCGAGGTGATCAATGCCGTCGCCGATGCATTGGAGCGCCATCGCCCGCCACACGTGGTGCTGGACCCGGTGATGGTCGCCACCAGCGGCGCGCGCCTGCTGGAAGACAGCGCCCTGCAGGCGATGCGCGAGCGGCTGATCCCGCTGGCCACGCTGATCACCCCGAACACGCCGGAAGCAGAGCTGCTGGTCGGACGGAAGATCGGCAACGGCGATGACGCGGAGCGCGCCGCTTCCGCCCTGCTCGACCTGGGCGCCGGTGCGGTGCTGCTCAAAGGTGGCCATCTGCAGGAAGGCAACCGCGTGATCGACCGCTACTTCGACGGCGTCAGCAGCGAAGAATTCATCCATGCCCGCCTGCCGCTGGACGCACATGGCACCGGCTGCACGCTGGCCTCGGCCATCGCCGCGCAACTGTGCAACGGCTTGAGCCTGGCCAATGCCTGCGAAGCCGGTATCGACTACGTTGCACGCGGCCTGCAGCAGGGCTATGCCCCCGGCCGCAGCGAGGTGCTGGTGCTCGATCACTTCGGCGCGGCACCACACGCATGAGCCTCACACCGGACGTCCTCGCCGTGCAGTGCGCTGATGGCCATCGCTATGAAGTGATTGCCTGCGTGCCTGCACAGCCCATCGCGCGCCTGCTGTGGCTGCCTGCACTGGGCGTGGCCGCGCGCCACTACCTGCCGCTGGCGCAGGCGCTGGCGGCGAAGGGCGTGGCGGTGTACCTGCACGAGTGGCGCGGCAATGGCAGCAGCTCACTGCGGCCGTCGCGCACGCAGGACTGGGGCTATCGCGAGGTACTCGAACAGGATCTGCCCACCAGCCAGGCGGTCCTTGTCGCGGCGGATGACGAGGCCGGCGCGCTGCCCTGGATCATCGGTGGCCACAGCCTCGGCGGTCAGCTGGCCTGCGTGCATGCCGGCCGCAATCCGCAGCACTTCAACCGCTTGTGGTTGGCGGCCAGTGGCTCACCGTTCTGGCGCGGCTTCCCGCCACCGCGCGGCTGGCTGCTGCCACTGGTCTACCGCTTCCTGCCGTGGATCGCACAGCGCCAGGGCGTGCTGCATGGCCGGCGCCTCGGCTTCGGCGGCACCGAAGCGCGCGGACTGATCGCCGACTGGGCGCGCGTCGGCCTGAACAACCACTATGCCGCGGCCGGCATGGACGAAGACCTCGACGCACAGATGGCGCGCGTGCATGGCAGCGCGCAGGCGGTGTTGATGGAACACGACTGGTTGGCACCGACCGGATCGATGCAGACATTGCTGGCCAAGCTGCCGAATGTGGACGCGCAGCTGCGCGTGCTGTCGGCGCAGGAACTGGGCACGCGTGCGGATCATTTCGCCTGGTTGAAGGCCCCTGACGCTGTGGCAGACCGCTTTTTCATTCAGTTGGATGAAAATTTTCACAAAACTGTTGACGGTACGCGCCGACATCCGCATAATTCCGCTCCTGTCGCAGGGCGCCCGTAGCTCAGTTGGATAGAGTACCTGGCTACGAACCAGGCGGTCGGGAGTTCGAATCTCTCCGGGCGCACCACTCGACAGGTTTTCAGCATCCGCCGCTGGAAATGCAGTAAAATTTGATTGTGTACCGCGCGCCCGTAGCTCAGTTGGATAGAGTACCTGGCTACGAACCAGGCGGTCGGGAGTTCGAATCTCTCCGGGCGCACCATACACAGTCAGCACAACAAGTTTATGTAATTGGCGCCCGTAGCTCAGTTGGATAGAGTACCTGGCTACGAACCAGGCGGTCGGGAGTTCGAATCTCTCCGGGCGCACCATTACACCGAAACAGCAGGCCTCGGCCTGCTGTTTTTTATGCGTGTTTTTCGGCAGGGCTGCGCCCTGCACCCCTGGTAGTGCCGGCCGCTGGCCGGCAACCTCAACGGCAACAGCAGAAGCTGGCATTCCGTGGGTTGGCGGGGCGGTGTCGGAGTGCGGGGACGCCGCAAGTACGTCCATGTAGCAACTGTGTTGATGGAGGGGCTTGGCCCCTCCATCAACACAGTTGCTACATGGCGATCGTCGAGATCCAGGCTTACACGGCGGCCCACGCCGGCTCTCGACACCTACGCTGCCAGATTCCGATCAGATAAGGCTTGGCAGCCGCATCCATGCGGCTGACACCCCGCACTCCGACACCGCCCCACCTTCGACAGGTTCACGCGGCTGTTGGTAGGTGTCGACCTTGGTCGACACATCTGTCAGATATCGAGTGAATTCATCCACGCATGACGTGGATCTACCGTGTCGACCAAGGTCGACACCTACCAGAGCAGTACGCCGTTCCGACAGATCGCGGAAAACTGTCGAAGGCGGGGTGGGTCCGGTTGCGGGAGTGTCCGCGGCATGGATGCCGCGGCCAAGCCCCCATGGGTGAGGGCGCTTTGCTTGCGAAGCACTGCTTCGCAAGCGCCCGAACGCACAGCCGCCAGCGGCTGGGCCGGCCTGGGGGTTTTCGGCGTCTCCCGCAGCCGGACCCAACCCGCCACCTCACGGAATGCACGCTGTTGCTGTTGCTGTTGCTGTTGCTTTGGCCTCGGCGGGTGCAGGGCGCAGCCCTGCCAAACCCTACCCCTTGGCCATTGCCTGCCACCACTGCGACAGCAGCTCCGGCCTGCGCAGGCGCTCGCGCCACCACCGCAGTGCCGCGCCGTCCTCGCCGGTGCGCCAGGCCAGCCAGAACGTTTCCTCCGGCTTGTGTTCCTCCACCTCGCGGATCACCAGCTGGCCACGCGCCACTGCAGCGCGCGCGCACGGCTCGGGCAGGAAGCCGAAGCCCACACCTTCGCATTGCAGCTTCAGTTTGCTGGCCATGTCAGGCACGGTCAGCATCTCCTGCCCCATCAACAGGCCCACCGTGCGCGGCAGCAACCGCCGCGCCGAATCAGAAACGGCGATCGCGCAGTGCTCGACCAGCTGCTCGCGACCGAGCACGCCCGGCACCTTGGCCAACGGATGACCGGGTGCGACCGCGAACACGAACTCCACCGTGCCCAGCGGCTCGACCACGTAACCACCGCCACTGGGCCCCTCGCCCGGCGCCCCGACCAGCAGGTCGGCGCGGCGGTCCAGCAGGGCCTCCCAGGTGCCGGACAGGGCCTCGCCGATCAGCCGCAGCCGGGTCGGCGCCTCGGCCTCACGAAACGCGGCGATGTCCGGGCCCAGCAGCCAGGTCGGGAACACCGAGTCCACCGCCAGGGTCAGTTCGGTCTCCCAGCCCGACGCCACCCGGCGCACCCGCAGCTCCAGCTCGCGGGCCGCACGCAGGAGATGGCGCCCCTCGTCCAGCAGGGCGCGTCCGGCCTCGGTCGGTTCGGCACGCGGGCCGACCCGGTCGAACAGCTGCACGCCCAGGTCCTCCTCCAGCTTGGCCACAGTGTAGGAAATGGTCGAGGGCACCTTGTGCAGCGCCTTGCCGGCGCCGGCAAAAGAGCCGCGGCGGTCGATGGCATCCAGGATCTGCAGGGCATCGAGGCTGAGCTTGAGCATTCGAATTTTTCGATGATGGCCGTCAAAACTATCCGTTTTTCAAACCCCGGGCGCAAGCGGATACTTCTCTCCAACGGGGAAACACGGCAACTACCGCCTCACCCCGCCCCATCGAAACCATCGAACAAGGAGATTCCATCATGCTGCAGATCCGCAAGAGCGCTACCCGTGGCCTGGCCGAGCATGGCTGGCTGTCCTCGCGCCATACCTTCTCCTTCGCCAACTACTACGACCCCCGCTACGTCAGCTTCGGCCCGCTGCGGGTGATCAACGAAGACAAGGTGATCGGCGGCCAGGGCTTCGGCACCCATAGCCACAGCAACATGGAGATCGTTTCCTATGTGCTGGGCGGCGCGCTGGAGCACAAGGACTCGATGGGCACCGGCTCGGTGCTGCGCTACGGCGACGTGCAGCGCATGAGTGCCGGCAGTGGTGTCAGCCACAGCGAATTCAACCACTCGGCCGACGAGACCGTGCACTTCCTGCAGATCTGGATCTTCCCGGACCGCGAGAACATCACGCCGTCCTACGAGGAGACCCACTTCGCCCCGGAGACCAAGCGCGGCCAGCTGCGCCTGATCGCTTCGCCGGACGGCGCCGACGGTTCGCTGCGCATCCACCAGGATGCCCGCATCTTCGCCACCATCCTCGATGGCGGCCAGAAGCTGCACCACGCGCTCGGCAATGGCCGTGGTGCCTATGTGCAGGTTGCCCGAGGCCAGCTGCAGGTCAATGGCATCACCCTGGAAGCCGGTGATGCACTGCAGGTCAGCGACGAAGCGCAGCTGACCCTGGAAAACGGCAACGACGCCGAAGTGCTGGTGTTCGACCTGCCGCTGTAACCACAACGCCCGCGATGCCGCAAAGCATCGCGGGCGCATTTCCGTAGAGCCGAGCCCACGCTCGGCTGCGGTGTGACAGCCAGCCGAGCGCGGGCTCGGCTCTACAGGACCCGCGTCAGAACCTGTACGTCATCGCCAGCCGCACATTGCGCGGCTCACCCCAGGTGTAGGTGCTGTACCAGCTGAAGATCGTGTAGTAGCGCTTGTCCAGCAGGTTGTTGACGTTGAGCGTGGCCGACAGGCGATCACTGAATTCATAACGCGCCATCGCATCCAGCAACCAATACGGTTGGGTGCGATGTACCACCTTGGCCTGCGTGGCCGGGTTGGTGATCTCGCCGAAGGTGGAATCCTGTCGTGCGGTGCGACGCGCCGCGCGGGCTCAGCCGCCGATGGCGGCGCAGGCCTCCAGGATCAGCGCGGTCACTTCCTTCGGCTGCGAGGCCAGCGAGGCATGGCTGGCATCCAGCTCCAGCAATCGCTTGGGCTGGATGCGCGTGGCCATGGCCTTCTGGTTGTCCGGCGCGATCATGCGGTCTTGGCGGGACAGCTGGTACCAGCTCGGCTTGTGCTTCCAGGCCGGATCGCTGACCGCATCACCGAAGGTGCTCGCCAACGGCGCCTTCTGGGTCACCGCCATCACCCGGCCCTCGTCGGCGCTCAGGTCCTGGCAGAAGCTCTCATGGAACCTGTCCGCACGCAGCCACAGGTAGCCATCGCTGTCGGGTGCCAAGTTCGGCGCTGCCTCCGGCAGGTGCTGCTGGGTGATGCCACCGGGGCTCTCGCCGGCATCAGGCGCGAAGGCAGCGATGTAGACCAGGCCCTTCACGTTGGGCTCGCTACCGGCCTGGCTGATCACCGCGCCGCCGTAGGAGTGGCCGACCAGCAGCACCGGCCCGTCGATCTGCCGGACCATTTTCCGGGTGCGTCCTGCGTCGTCGGCCAGCGAGGTAAGCGGCAGTTCCACCGCCTGCACGCGGTCGTGGCCGTTGCGATGCAGTTCCAGGATCACCTTGGCCCAATGTGCGGCCCCGCCCCAGAATCCATGGACAAGGAGGATGGTCGGTGTCGTGCTCATGTACAGGTCTCCGGCAGCGGCCGGCGGGATGCCGACTGTGCAGCCACTGTCCGTGCGTGGCGTTAATCGCTGGTGACGCAATCGGGTCACTGCAATCGTATGCGTCGTTTGATGTCGTGCATGGCACTTGCCGACCTGGCCTGATAACGATTTCATGGAGCTCTCCCGGAGCTTCGCATCGCGCATGACGCCTTCATCCCCACGTGCCCAGCAGCACGCCACCCGTGCCGCCTTCTTCATTCCCGGCTTCGCCACCGCCGCGTGGGCGCCGATGGTGCCCTACGCCAAGGCCAAGGCCGGGCTATCCGACGCCAGTCTCGGCGCCGTGCTGCTGTGCCTCGGGCTGGGTTCGCTGCTGGCGATGCCACTGGCAGGTGCGCTGACCGGACGGCTGGGATGCCGTCGGGTGATGGTGATCACCTGCGCGATGATGCTGGGCGCCCTGCCCTTGCTGGTGCTGGCACCCTCGCCCGTGGCGCTGGGCGCAGCGCTGTTCGTGTTCGGCGCCGGCGTCGGTGCATTGGATTGCGCGATGAACATGCAGGCCGTGGCGGTCGAGCGCGACGCCGGACGCGCGATGATGTCCGGCTTCCACGCCTTCTACAGCATCGGTGGATTCGTCGGCGCCGGCTGCATGACCGGGCTGCTGATCCTCGGCACGCCGCTGTGGCTGGCCGCGCTGCTTTCGGTGGCCGCGCTGCTGCTGGTTGCCGTGCTGTCGGCACCGCACTGGCGTCCGCAACGGATCCTGCACGAAGGCCCGCTATTGGCGCTGCCGCACGGCGTGGTCCTGTTCATCGGCGTGCTGGCCTTCGTGGTGTTCCTTGCCGAGGGCTCAATGCTGGACTGGAGTGCGGTGTTCCTGGCGGAAGTGCGGCAGGTACCGCGCGACCAGGCCGGGGCCGGCTTTGCGTTGTTCACCCTGGCGATGACCGCGATGCGCCTGTTCGGCGACGGCATCGTCGAGCGCCTCGGCCGGACCCGCACGCTGGTCATCGGCGGCATCACCGCTGCGGCGGGCTTCACCCTGGCCACGCTGGTGCCCTCGTTCCCGGTGGCGTTGGCCGGCTACGTACTGGTCGGGCTGGGCTGCGCCAACATCGTGCCGGCGCTGTTCTCGATGGCGGGCCAGCAGCGGGTGATGCCGGAGAGCATCGCCATCACCGCGGTGACCACACTGGGTTACGCCGGCATCCTCGCCGGTCCGGCAGCGATCGGCGCACTGGCGCATGCCACCAGCCTCGGTTTCGCCTTCCTGTGCGTGGCCGCGCTGCTGCTCGGCGTCGCGGCGTCTGCCCGCGCACTGGCACGACGCGTGGCCTGACAGAAAAAGGGGACGGAGGGGATTAAGTCGTTTCCCGCACACCTGGCCTGGAAACGACTTAATCCCCTCCGTCCCCTTTTTCTCAGCTGCGCGCCAGCCACTCAGCCTGGGCCGGCAGCTGCGGTGCCGGGCACGCGTTCTGCGGATGGTGCTCGTCGCGCGCCATCCAGTCATCGACCACGCCCGCCAGCAGGTCCAGCCGCAGCGGCAGGGTGATGTGGTCCTCGCCGCGCATTTCGATGTAGTGCGCGCGCGGGTTGGCCTGGGCCAGTTCGCGGCCCTGGCTGACCGGAATGTGCTGGTCGCCCTGCCCGTGCAGCAACAGCACGCAGGCGCGGGTATCGGCCAACGCACGCGCGACGTCCACGCGGTCCAGATCGACGTCGATGCGGCGGCTGGCGGCGGCGATCACCTGGTTGATGTCCTGGCCGCCGTAGCGCCAGCGCGCGTACGACGCCACCGCCTGCGCCTTCAGGCCTTCCGGCTGGAGCCCCATCAGGTGCGGGATCATGGTGCGGATCGCCACGCCGGCATTGGCGAACGATTCCATCGCCACCACGCCTTCGACCTGGTCACCCAGCTTGTCGGCGGTGAACACCGCCGTGGCCGCACCATAGGACACACCGAACAGGTACAGGGGCCCGGTCACTTCGCCGCGCGCGCGCAGCTCGCCGATCACATCGACCACGTCATCCGACTCATAGGTGCCATAGCCGGACGGGCCGGTGCCGGACTGGCCGTGGTTGCGCAGGTCGAGCGTGACCACGCGGTAGCCGGATTCGGCCAGCTGCAGCGACCATGGCAGCATCGAATCACCGTTCATCATCCACCCATGCAGCAGCACCACGGTGCCGCGCGGCGCCTGCGCGCGGAACGGCTGCGGCACGGCCAGGCTCAGGCCGGTATCCAGCGGCAGGCCGTTCTCGTGGCGCTGCGGCAGGTAGCGGTAACGCGCGCCGTAGTCGCCCGGATCGAATACGCGCCAGAAGATCGGCACGCCATCGCGGCCCGCCGCGAAGCCATGGCGGTTGGGCAGTTCGGCGATGGCCGCGGCGATGCGCGGACGATCGAGCAGGGTCGACACGCCACCCGGCGCGATCAGCTGATCGGCGAGTGAGGTGGACGAGGCGTTGATCGAGGATGAGCATGCAGCCAGCCACAGGCCGGCGCACGCCAGCAACAACAGCAGCAGGCGCTTCATATCACGTCATAGGGATGAATCAGACAGATTGGGACGGTAACGCCCAATAGACCGGCCATCTATCGCGCACGGATGACGGCTTGATGACAACGCAGGAACGATTCAGTTTGGTGTAAAAGCTGTATCCGTTCAGTCATTGATCCGGATCAATGAACGCGCGCCCGGGAGTGCCCACAGTGCCGCCATGCGCATCTCGTTCAAGCTCGCCATTGCCCTGGCCGCCACGGTGGCCGCCGCCTACGGCATCGCCCGCAGCACGCCCTACTGGTTCGCACCGCGACAGACCGCGCAGGTCGACATCCACGATCCGGCGCTGATCGCGCAGGGGCGCTACCTGTCACGTGCCGCCGACTGCGCGGCCTGCCACACCGCGCCGGGCGGCAAGCCGTTCGCCGGTGGCCTGGGCATGCAGACGCCGATGGGCACGATCTATTCGACCAACATCACCCCCGATCCGGACTCCGGCATTGGTGCCTACGACTACGCCGATTTCGAACGCGCGGTCCGCCGCGGCATCCGCCACGACGGCCAGCCGCTGTATCCGGCGATGCCGTATGCCTCGTACGTGATCGCCAGCGATGCCGAGATCAAGGCGCTGTATGCCTATTTCATGGGCTCGGTGAAGCCGGTGAAGCAAAGCAACGCCGACAGCACGATTCCATGGCCGGCCAACATGCGCTGGCCTTTGGCATGGTGGCAGCTGCTGTTCGCGCGCCCGCGCAGCTTCAACCCGGATCCGTCGCTGGATGTGGGCCAGCAGCGTGGCGCTGAGCTGGTTGAGGGCCTGGCCCACTGCGGCGCCTGTCATACACCACGTGGGCTGGCGTTCCAGGAGAAGGCGATGGCCGACGATGGCAGCCGCCAGTTCCTGTCCGGCTCGGTGCTGGAAGGCTGGTATGCGAAGAACCTGCGCAATGAATCGACCGGCCTGGCCAGCTGGAGCGAGGGCGAGATCGTCGACTTCCTGCGCACCGGGCGCACCGATCGATCGGCAGCCTTCGGTGGCATGGCCGACGTGGTCGAGCACAGCACGCAGTACCTGTCCGACGCTGACCTGCTGGCCATGGCGCGCTACCTGAAGCAGCTGCCGGCGCGTGAGGGACGCAGTGCGCAGTGGTCGCCTGGTACCGACACCACCACCGCCGCGCTGCGTAGTGGCGACTATCGCGTGGCCGGTTCGCTGGCCTATGCCGAGCACTGCCAGGCCTGCCACCGTGCCGACGGGCGCGGCATGCCACGCGTCTATCCTGCCCTGGCAGGCAACTCGATCGTGTTCGCCGACGATCCCAGTTCGCTGGTGCAGGTGACCCTGATCGGGGGTCGCACCCCGCACACCCCGCACGACCGCATGGCCTTGACCATGCCCGGCTTCGAGCAGCTGCCGAACGCGCAGCTGGCACAGATCCTGACCTTCATCCGCAGCAGCTGGGGCAACCAGGCCAGCGCGGTGAGCGAGGTCGAGGTGGCACGCATGCGCCGGGTGGTGCGTGACAAGCCGGTGCACTTCGTTCCGCAGGAGGCCGCACGATGAAGCGTTCGCGCAAACGTTCCCGCCTGCTGCTCGGTAGTGCGATCACCGTGGTGCTGCTGGCCGGTGCGGGCACCCTCGCCTATCGTCACCTGCACCCGGGCCTGGATGCCGCCGTAGCCAGTACGATCGATATCCTCGATGCACAGGGCAAGGTGGTCGCCCACTACCACGCGCCCAGTGCCGAGGAGATCGCCGGACTGGGCAATGCCGAATCGGTGATGCTCGGCCGGCGCATCCTCAACGAGACCGCGCGCCTGCTTCCGGACAACGTCGGCAACGATCTGAACTGCAATTCGTGCCACATGGCCGAGGGCAAGCGACCGTTCGGCAACCACTACTTCAATACCGGCGGCGGTGCCTATCCGCGCTACATGCCGCGCCCGGGCAAGGTGATCGGGCTGACCGAGCGCATCAATGGCTGCCTGCAGCGCTCGATGAACGGCAAGCCGCTGCCGAAGGACGCACCGCAGATGCGCGCGATGCTCGACTACATGGCGTGGCTGAGCAGCCCGGTGCCAGAGGGTGCAAAAGTGGCCGCGCCCAGTGAGGGCCCCATCGACAGCACGCTGACTCCGGACCCGGTCCGCGGCCAGGCGCTGTATGCCGTGCAGTGCGCCGCCTGCCATGGCGACAACGGCGAAGGCCGACGCGATGCCAGCGGTGACATCGCCTTCCCGCCGCTGTGGGGCGACCACAGCTTCAACATCGGTGCCGGCATGGCGCGCCTGTACAAGGCGGCCGGTTTCATCAAGCACAACATGCCACCGGCAGTGACCCGGGCACCGCCGCTGGGGCAGCAGGTGATGCCGGACCAGGATGCGGTGGACATCGCCGGCTATTTCATCAACCAGCCGCGGCCGGACTTCGCCAACAAGGGCAAGGACTGGCCGCGTGACCCGAAGCCCAAGGACGCACGGTACTGAAGCAGGCGGCGGGTGCCGGCCGTCGCAGAACACGATTCCTGCATCGCCACGTCATGCCGATGTCATTGGCGCTGCCGACACTCCGGGGCTTCCCTGCTCTGAAGGTCCGGTCTCGATGCGAACGTCTGCGCGCTTTCCCCGTGTCTCGCTGCTTGCCCTGCTGATCGCTCCCGCACTGGACGCCCTGGCCGAAGCACCGCAGGGCGATGCCGCTGAAGCGCGCAGCAGTGAGGCCCGCACCCTCGACCAGGTGCAGGTGATCGGCCAGGCCACCAGCTATGCCAAGACTTCCGTGCGTGCGGAAACGCTGAACCGGCAGACCGTGATGAGCAGCGTCAACGACGCGCTCAACGAAGTGCCCGGCGTGGTGGTCAGCGAGGCCGATGCCACCGGCTCGTCGGTGTGGGGCACGCAGATCAGCATGCGTGGCTTCGTCACCAACCGTGATACCCAGCAGATCGGCACCACTATCGACGGCCTGCCCAATGGTGGCTCGGGTTACGGCGGCGGCTCGCTGGCCAACCGCTACATCGACACCCTCGACCTGGAAACGGTGGAAGTCAGCCAGGGCACTGCCGATATCTCCTCGCGCTCGAACGAGGCCCTGGGCGGCACGCTCAACTTCCTCACCAGCGATCCGCTGCAGGACAGCCGCCTGCGCTTCGTGGTCGGCGCCGGTGACAACGAGGCACGCAAGTACTACGTGCGCTACGACACCGGCCTGCTCGGCGGCCACACCCGCGCCTGGGTCAGTGCCTCGTCGGCGCGCGTGCATGACTGGATCGATGGCAGCGGCAAGACCAGCAATGACCACATCGCCGGCAAGTTCATCACCGAACTGGATCGCTGGACCCTGACCGGCTACCTGTCCTACAACGATGCGGACGAGCCGGAGTACACCAGCGTCTCACCGAAGGGCTTCGCGACCAATCCGGATCGCGACAACCTGGTCGGTACCCTCACCGGCATTCCCTACCTGGACCAGAACTACCGTTCCGGCTCGCGTGCGCTGCGCGAGAACACCTTCGGCTACCTGCGCGCGGCCTTCGACGGTGGCAACGGCTTCAAGGCCTCGGTGGCCGCCTACGGGCACCGCATGCAAGGCCGCGGCGACTGGCTGCCACCGTATCTGGCGCAGGTCAGCGATGACGGAGCCGGTCGCCCGGAGTCGGAATACCTCGGTGGCAAGACCGTGTACGGCGGCAGCAACCGTGGCCAGATTTTCTTCGTCAATCCCGATGGCAGTGCCGCGCAGCGCCTGGCCAGCTGCAGCCCGCGCCTGGGCTTCACCGCCGAGTACGATCCGAACTGCTACGCCGGCAACGTGCTGGGCGCGCAGTCGTATCGCCACACCCACTACGACAACGACCGCATGGGCGTTACCGCCGACGTCGAATGGCGCCAGACTTTCGGCGCAGTCGACAACACGATCCGCGGCGGCCTGTGGGTGGAGAAGCTGGACCGTTCGGCACGCCGCGACTGGCATCGCCTGCTCAACGTCGGCCGGGACATCGCCTTCGACCACCAGCCGTACTGGGTACAGTTCGAGGACAAGTACAAGGTCGACGAACAGATGTACTACGTCGAGGACGTGGCCCGCTTCGGCCCGTTCAGCGCGCGCCTCGGCGTGAAGCAGTTCTTCGTGGACCAGTCGCGCCGCCGCGTGATCGGTGCCAGCGAGCACGTCACATCCGACTCCAGGTCCGATCCGCTGCTGTCCACCGGCTTCACCTGGGCGCCCGGCGTGGAAGGCATGGAGCTGTTCGCGGGCTTCTCGCAGAACTTCGCCGCCATCCCCTCCGGCGTGCTCGGCGAGACCGACCCGCAGCGCTTCCGCAACGTCGAGCCGGAGACCGCCGACAACATTGAAATGGGCATGCGCATCAGCCGCTGGCCCCTGACCGCCTCGGTCACGCTGTACAACATCAAGTTCGACAACCGCATCGTCTACCTGCCGGCCGGCTTCGTCAGCGGCATCGACTACCTGGGCGAGACCGACGGCGTCTACGAGAACTTCGGCGGCGTGGAAAGCAACGGCCTGGAAGCGGCGTTCGGCTATGGCTGGGACAACGGCTGGCGCCTCAACGCCGCCTATACCTACAACCGCTCCAAGTACCTGGGCAGTGGCGATGCCGCGCGTGATACCCAGCTGGGCATCGTCGACGGCGCCAAGGTGATCGGCCAACCCGAACAGACCCTCGTACTCTCGGCGGACTGGCAGGGCGAGAACTGGAACTTCGGCCTGTCCGGCCGTTACCTGGGCACCCGCTACCTCGACGCCGCCAACGTCAACAAGCTGCCCTCGGCCACCGTGTTCAACGCGAACATCGGCTTCGACCTGCAGGGCCTGTCGCCGCGCCTGAAGGGCATGGGTGCCAACCTGGTGGTGAGCAACCTCACCGACAAGCGGTATCTTGCGGGGGTGGACGGCCGCGACAACGCCTTCATCGGCGCTCCGCGCACCGTCGGCATCTCCTTCCGTGTGGACCTGTGAGTGAGCCCGTGACCGAAATCGGCCGACGCCGGTTGTTGCAGGCCGGCGTTGCCGCCGGCCTTTCCCCGCTGCTGCCCAGCATCGCCCGGGCCGCCGCGATCGCCCCCGCCGCGCAAACCCGCAGCCTGGAAGACCTGCAGCACATCGTGGTGTTCATGCAGGAGAACCGTTCGTTCGACCACTACTTCGGCACGCTGCCGGGTGTGCGGGGTTTCGGCGATCGCTTCGTCGCTCCGGCGCAGGCACTGCAGGCCGGCGCCCGCGCGCGCAGCCTGTGGCTGCAGCCCGATGCCAGCGGCAAGCGCGCGATTGCGCCGTTCCCGCTGGATACCGCCGCGCACTTCGGCTACATGCGCGTGGAAGGCACGCCGCACACCTGGCCGGATGCACAGCGGGCCTGGGACCACGGACGCATGGGGCAATGGCCGAAAGCCAAGCAGAACCACTCGATGGGCTACTTCCAGCGCAGCGACCTGCCCTTCCAGTTCGCCCTGGCCGATGCCTTCACCATCTGCGACGCCTACCACTGCGCGATGCAGGCCGGAACCAACCCGAACCGGGTGTTCCTGTGGACCGGCCACAACGATGCTGCCGCCCGCGCCGGCGGCCCGGTGATCGCCAACTCGCACGACAACTTCCCCGAGCACGGCGGGCATCCTGCGTCGTACCGCTGGGCCAGCTATGTCGAACGCCTGCAGAAGGCGGGGGTATCCTGGCAGATCTACCAGGACATGGCCGACAACTTCACCGACAACCCGCTGGCCGGCTTCGAGGCGTTCCGCCAGGCCTACCGCGCTGCGCCGGGGCACGACCCGCAGCTGCGCGCACGCGGGGTCAGCACGCGTGGCCTGGCGCAGCTGCGCCAGGACGTCATCGACGGACGCCTGCCGCAGGTCAGCTTCATCATCGCCGACGCGGCCGGCAGCGAGCATCCCGGCCCCTCCAGCCCGGCCCAGGGCGCGGCCTATACCGCACGCGTGCTGGATGCACTGACCGCCGATCCGCAGGTGTGGAGCCGCACCGCCCTGCTGCTGATGTTCGACGAGAACGACGGTTTCTTCGACCACATGCCACCACCGGCACCGCCTTCGCCGGTGGACGGTGGCTGGGCGGGTGCGTCCTCGGTCAGCACTGAAGGCGAGTACCACCGCCATCCGGCACCGGGAGATGAGAAGTACGACTTCGCCGAACTGCGCGGCCGCCCGTATGGACTGGGCCCGCGCGTGCCGCTGTACGTGATCTCGCCCTGGAGCCGCGGTGGCTGGGTCGATTCGCAGGTGTACGACCACACCTCGGTCATTCGACTGATCGAACGCCGCTTTGGTGTGTCCGCGCCGGACATCTCGCCGCGGCGCCGCGCGGTCTGCGGCGACCTCAGCACTGCGTTCGACTTTGCCCAGCGCGATACCCGCCCGTTCGTCCGCGGCCTGCCCGACGTGAGCGCGGTGGCCGCACGCGCCGCTGCTTTGCCGGGGCGCACCGTGCCCGCGCTGCCAGAGGGGCTGAAGCCAGCGAAACAGGAAAGCGGTGTACGCCCGGCGCGTGCCCTTCCCTATCGACCGCAGGCATCGATTGCTGCGGTCGACGTCGCGGGCGTTGACCTGGCGTTGTCCTGCGAGGGCGCAGCGGCAGTGCTGCATGTCTACGATCGGCTGCGGCTGGAGGCGGTGCCGCGCCGTTACACGCTGCTGCCGGGCATGCCGCTGCGCGAGCGTTGGCCGCTGGACGCCCAGGGCCGCTATGACCTGTGGCTGCTCGGTCCGAACGGCTTCCACCGCCACTTCCAGGGTGCGGCCAAGGCTCCTGCCGTGCAGGCTTCAATTGATCGCGCGGATGGCCAGCTGCGGCTGCACCTGCGCAATCTGGGTGACAGTGCACAGCAGGTGCGCGTGCATGGCGGCGCCTATGCAGGACACATGCCCGAACAGACATTGGCGCTGCCCGCACATGCGCAGACTTCATTGGCGTGGGATGCAACGCCTACCGCCGGCTGGTATGACCTGCGCATCAGCGCGGGTGGGAGTGTGCTGCGTTTGGCCGGCCGCGCCGAGGATGGTCGCCCCGGCACCAGTGACCCGGCGATGGGCACCGAACCGCTGCGGTTCGAGCACGATTGAAGAATCCCTGTAGAGCCGAGCCCATGCTCGGCTGCTTTCGCCCCGGTCGCATTGCCCCGAAAAAATGCAGCCGAGCGTGGGCTCGGCTCTACAGCGCAGACCGATAGACTCAGGCCTCCTGCAACCCCGGCCGGCCATGCTCCACCGCATAGCGCTTCCAGCTCTGCAGCGCGCCATTGGGCTGCATCACGGTATCCAGCGTCTTCATGTCGCCGATCCACGCATCGCGGGTGACATCACACAGCACATAGCCACGCTTGTCGGTGGTCGCCTTCAGATTGGGGCTGTGCGCAAGCTGGTTGCGGGCGTAAGCGTCCACGCCCTGGCCATCGGCGCCCGAAGTGATCGAAGTGGCAAGGAACTCGCTGGAGACCACGCCCGAATCACGATGGTCCTGCACCAGGTCGCTGGCGTAATGCCGGTGCGCGTCGCCACAGGCGGTCACCACGTTGCCGAAGCCGACCTTCTGGATGTGGTCGAGCAGGCGCCGGCGGCTGTCCAGGTAACCCGACCATTGGTCATCGGACGACTGCACCACGCCGTCCTTCTCGCGCATGTAGTTGCCCAGCGCTACCTGGTGGGCGATGGTGTGCCAACGCGGTGCGGCATCGGCCAGGCCATCGAACAGCCAGCGCTCCTGCTTCGCACCGACAATGCTGCGCTCCGGCGATTCCACGTCCTCACGCAGCGCCATGTTCACCTGCTTGCTGCGGTACTGGCGTGTGTCGAGCAGGTGCAGGTCCATCAGCGTTCCGTAGCGTGCGCGCCGGTACAGCTGCATGTGGCCATCGCGCGGGAATGCCGAACGGCGCAGCGGCATGTTCTCGTAGTAGGCCTGGAACGCCTGTGCGCGCCGCAGCAGGAACACTTCGCTGGGCGTATCGTCCTGGTCTTCGGCGCCGGCCCAGTTGTTGTCCACTTCATGGTCATCGAAAGTGACGAACCACGGTGCCGACGCATGCGCGGCCTGCAGGTCGGCATCGCTCTTGTACTGGGCGTAGCGGCGGCGGTAATCATCCAGCGTGTAGGTCTGCGGGCCGACGTGGTTGCGCAGGTTGGTGAACGGCTGGCCGTTCATCTTCCGCAGGCCAGGCTGGCTTTCACCTTCGTAGATGTAATCACCGTAGTGGAAGACGAAATCCAGCGGTTCCTCGGCGATGCGCCGCCACGCGGTGTAGTGGCCTTCTTCGTAGTGCTGGCAGCCGGCCACCACAAAGCGCACGCGATCCACCGCTGCCGCGGCTGCCGGCAGCGTGCGGGTACAACCGACTGCACTGGCGTGGCCACCCACGGTAAAGCGGTACCAGTAGGGCCGTCCGGGCGCCAATCCTTCCAGTTCCACGTGCACCGCGTGGCCGAGTTCGGGATGCGCGAGCGCCGAACCCTGGCGTACCACCTTGCGCATGCCTTCGTCCGCTGCCAGCTGCCATTCGACCACCATCGGCCGGGTCGGCATGCCACCGCCGAACACCAGCGGCTCGGTCGCCAGCCGCGTCCACAGCACCATGCCGTCGGCCGTGGGATCACCCGAGGCCACGCCCAGGGTGAAGGGCGTGCTGGCAAAGCGCGGCTTGGCCAGCAGGTTGCGCGGGTTCAGCGTGGTGGCATCGGCCTGCGCGGCCAGCGCGCGTGCCGTGCCCATCCAGGCGCCGGCAGCGGACAGGCCGGCCAGGGCCAGGAATCGCCTGCGATTGATCGTCTCCACGGCTGTGCCCTCAGTTGTAGATGATGTGGAAGTAGAAGAAGCGGCCGTAGTCGTCGATCTCGGTACGGAAGCGCCCGTTCGGGCCGGTGCTGTAGGTCGGCTGGGTGTTGAACAGGTTCTTGGCTTCGTACTTCAGCGTCACGTGCCTGCTGACCTTGTGGCTGAAGGCCATGTTGAAGGTCATGTACGGGTCGTAGTACGAATCCAGCCACTGGGTGTCGCCGAAGTCGACCAGCATCCGGCTGCGGTAGGTTCCGGACAGGCGCAGTTGCGAGTTCTTCCACGGCATGCGCCAGATCACCGAACCATTGAGCGACCAGTCCGGCTGGTACAGCAGCCGGTCCAGGCGTCGCTCGGTGCCATCGGTGATGCGGTAGTTGGTCCTGCCTTCCAGCCGCGTGGCGTTGAAGTACATGTCGAAGCGCTGGCGGCCCCATTGCAGGTTGCGGTTGGCCACCGCGAACTCGACGCCGCGCAGCCTGGACTCATCGGTGTTCATCGGTTGGGTCACCCGGTAACGGGTATCGCCCACGTTCTCGAAGGTGGTCAGGGTGTAGATGTCGTCCTTGATTACCTTGTCGAACAACGCCACCGAGACCAGGCCGTTGTTGCCGTTGAAGTACAGGTCCCATGCAAGGTCGATGTTGGTGGAACGGCGCGGCTGCAGGTTCGCATTGCCCTGCTTGATGGTGCAGAAGCCCCTGCCCTCCTCGTCATCGCCACAGCTGGTGCTGGTGGCCTGGGCAATGTTGCTCGGCGTCGGCCGGCCCAGCGTGCGGCTGGCGGAGAAGCGCAGGCGCTGGTCCTCGCTCAGCTTGAACGTCGCATTCAACGAGGGCAACAGGTTGTTGTAGCCACCGCTCGTGTTGCGGAAGGCGGAGGTATAGGTGGTGCCGCCATCATTGCTGAACGGGCTGTAGGCATCGAAGCGGGTGTGGTCATGGCGCAGGCCACCGATCAGCAGCAGCCGGTCCCAGGCGTAGTGCGCGGACACGTACGCATTGGTGATGTCCTCCACGTACCTGTAGTCACTGGTGAAGTTGGCATTCGGATACGCCGCATTGTTGTTGCCCAGTTTCGGTAGCAGTTCCTCGTTCCACTTGCGGTTGTCGATCAGCGGGAAGCCCGGCACGCTGCCCAGCAGCGTCGATCCCGGATACAGGTAATCGTTGAGCGTGGCGCTGCTCTTGAAGTAGTCGAAGTCGATGTCCTGCCAGATCTTCAGGTGGCGGTATTCGGCGCCGGTGGCCAGGCCGAAGCCACGCGCATCGGCGTCGATGTTGTAGCTGAAGTCGGCGCGCAGGTTGTCGATGCTCTCCTTGGCATCGCGCGGGGAGACATAGGCCTGCGCCGGATTGAGCTTGAACGCCGAGCTGGTCAGCAGGCTGGAATCGGACACCGCTACCGCGTTGGGGAAACCGTGGCTGTCGTTCTCGTAGTCGACGAACAGGCTGCTTGGGTAGGCGCGCACACCCCAGTAGACCTGGTTGTTGTGGAAAGTCTCTTCGGTATGGCCGCCACGCAGGCTCAGCCGCGAACGGTCGCCGATGTCCCAGTTGAAGCTGGCGATGGCGCCACGGTTGCTGCGGTCCCAGCGGTCGTGGCGGTTCTTGATGTAGATGCTGTTGATCTGGGTGGTGCCGCTGTCCTCGGTCTGGTTGCGGATCGGAAACTTGGCGTTGCCGTACAGGTCGGTCTTGTTCATCGTCGAGTTCTCGTAGAACCGGTACGAGTACAGCAGCACCGATGCGTAGAACGGATCGTCCGACGGCTTCCATTCCAGCTTGGCCGAGCCGCCGAAGTTGGTGATGAAGTTGGTGTAGGTGCCGGTGCTGAAATTGCCGGGCGCACGCAGCCCGTTCCAACCCTTGGCCTCATCCGGCCCGGTGGTGCCGTCGGTGAGGTACTTGCCGGCGTCGTTGTAGTAGTAGTTCGACTCCACCCAGCGCTTGACGCTGTTGCGCGAACGCTGCTCATAGCGTGCCACCGCAACGATGCCGAACTCCTGCCCGGCGCCGAACTGGTTGGAGAACACCATCTTGGCGCTCTTGCCGAAGTGGCCCAGGGTTTCGTGGTTGCCGCCAGCGCTGCGCTCGACGTTGGTCTCGGCCGTGGAATAGATACCTGCCACGTCGGCAAACACGTACTTGCCGGACCGGTCGAAGGCACTGCGGCTGATGATGTCGATCACGCCGCCGATCGCATCCGGTGCCTGCTCCGCACTGAAGCTCTTGTAGATGTCGGTACGGGTGCCGATGTCGCTGGGAATCAGCTGCAGGTTGTTCATGCGTTCGCCGGAGCCACTGCCACCCACGCTGGCAATCGCGATGCCATCGATGGTGGTGTAGTTGAGGTTGGCCTGTACGCCGCGCACCGTCAGGTAACGTGGCTCGCCGGCATCCTCCACCGCACTCAGGCCTGGAGCGGCCATCAGGCTCTCGGCCAGGGTCTCGTCGCCGTAGCTGTCCATTTCGTCGTAGACCACCGAATCCTTGATCACCGGTGAGGTCTTCTTCTGGTCGATCACCTCGTGCGCGGCAATCACCTTCACCGTGTCCAGGGTCGGCGCCACCACCGCCTCGGCCTCGCGCGGCTTCGGTGCGCCGGGGTTCGGCGCGTTGCGTACCGGTGCCGGATCGATGGCGATGACATTGCCATCCACCACGGTGTAGCCCAGGCCGGTACCGGCCAGCAGTGCATCCAGCGCCTGCCTGACGGTGGCACCGCGCGGCACCGCACCGGCCATGCGGGCATCGCCATCGGCCGAGTACAGGAACTGCACCCCGGAACTGCGTGACAACTGCTCCAGTGCACGCGCCAGCGGCTGTGCCGCGATCGGCGTGGACACACGCGCCTCCAGGCCATCGGCGGCGGCGGCGAGGGCCAATGGCATGCTGCCGGGAGACAGGGCGAGGATGATCGACAGGTAGAGCGTGTTGCGCATCACGGGTCCTTGGAAGAGAGAAGGCAGCAGGCGCCGCTGCGCGGATCGGCAGCGGCTTCTCCCAAGTAAGAGCCCGCATCCACCAAAGTGGAGAACGCGGATTCAATGAATTTTTTCTGACAGTCCACGGCCACCTCGGCCTCAGCGGCTGCCAACCCGCACTGTGTCGCCCTCGCGGCTCACCACGAAGCGCGGGTCACGTTCGAGGAAGGCCTGCAGCGCACCGATGCGATGCGCATCGAGGCTGCCGGACAACCGTGCCGATGCCGCGCCCTCGTCCAGCACGCGCACCTGCACCTGGTTGTGCCGGTTGAAGGCAGCAGCCACTTCGTCCAAGCGTTCGTCAAGGAAGGACACTTTGCGCTGCTGCCAGTCCAGCAGCATCGACAGTGGCATGTCCAAGGACTCCACCGCATGGCTGCGCGCGTCGACCTGCACCACCCGGCCCTGCCCCAACTGGGCCAGGCGGCGGGCACCCGCGCCTTGGCTCCAGACCTCGACCTCGCCGGAAACCACACCGATGCGCGTGCTCTGCAGCCGCCGCGACACGTCGAAGACTGTGCCGATGTCCCGGATCTCCAGGCCGTTCACCTGCACCTGGAACGGGCGGCGGTCGCGTGCGATGTCGAACGTCGCCTCGCCCTGCAGCAGTTCCGCCTTGCGACTGAACCAGCCCATGCGTACCCGCAGGCGGCTGTCCGCGTTGAGCCGCACCTGTGTCCGGTCAGGCAGCACCAGGTCACGCAGTTCACCGTGGTCGGCGCTGTACAGCTGTTCGGTGGGCGTCAGCTGCGGCACCAGGCCCACGCCGAGCAGGGCGATGCAGGCTGCGGCAGCCATCACCCACCCGCGCGTGTGGCGGCGCAGCGGCGCGGCGTGCGGCGCGGCGGGGGCACTATCGAACAGAGGCACCACTTTGGCGGCCGCCTGCCGTGGCGGCGCCGGCGCCTCTTCCGGCAACGGCGATTGCAGTGCCTCGCCGACCTGCCGGTGCAGCGCGAGGGCGTGCATATAGGCGCGCACGTGCTCGGGCGAGCGCTTCATCCAGTCCAGGAACGCAACCCGCTCGGCCTCGTCCAGCACTCCCTCGCGATTGCGCAGGAACCAGTCCATTGCCTCGCAGGCGACCGTGTCGTCGGCCATGGGCGATGCGTTCCGGTTCATGCGTGCTCCCTGGCGCCCAGCGCCTTCCTGCAGGCCTCCAGACCCTTGCCGATGTGCTTGCGCACCATGTGCACCGACACCTGCAACTGCTGGCTGACTGCCGGGCAGTCCAGCCCGTCGCGGTAATGCAGCTCCATCACCCGTCGCGTGGTCGCCGGCAGACGTGCGATGGTGCTGCGGATATCGTTCCAGCGCTGCGCGCGCTCGAACTCGCCCTCGATGTCTTCTTCGCTTTTCAGCACTTCGGCCAGCTGATCCACGTCTTCCAGCGGCGGCAGCGACAAACGCGCGCGCGCGTGCTCGCGTGCCAGGTTGGCCGCGACCGTGAACAGGTAGGCCTCCGGGTTCTCGATCGCTGCGGCATTCTCGCCGGTGGCCCGCAGCAGCCGCAGGTACACCTCCTGCGCCAGGTCCTCGGCGTCTTCGCTGGCAGAACCGCGACGCAGGAAGAAGCCACGCAGCAGCCGTCGGCGCAGCGCGTAGCTCTTCTCCCAGATCCTCACGCTGTTCACGGCCGGCCAACACCCCGAGGCTGGAAAGCCCCGCAGGGTGACGGCCATCGATGACAGTGGCGTTGCAGCAGGCGGCCATGCCAGGCACTCTCCGCCCGGCACATTCGCCCATGATATGGCGCACCGTGCCAACCCTTGCTTGCCAGAGACCCAAGCCGGGCCCGCCTATCGAAGCCGCGGGGCCGGGCCTACGCTTGCCTCCCCGGTGGCCGCCACGGTCGCCCTTCGCGTCACGGCCCCGCCATTGCGACCCCGCTCCAGTGCTGTGCGCCCAGCCGGTGTTGTCGCCCAGGCAGAGTCGGCGCCCTCTGGAGACAGTCATGAACCAAGCCCTGACCCCCTTCGATACCGACCCGCTGGAAACGCGGGAGTGGCGTGAATCGCTGGAGGCGGTGATGCAGGCCGGTGGCCGGCCACGCGCGCATTACCTGATCGACCAGCTCAGCGAGCTGGATGCGCAGCGGCACGGCGATCTGCATGCGCGCGCGTGGACCGCCTACGTCAACACCATCCCGCCGGAGCGCCAGCCGGCCTACCCGGGCGACCTGGCCATCGAGCGCCGCCTGAACGCGATGATCCGCTGGAATGCGATGGTGATGGTGCTGCGCGCCGGCAAGCACTCCAACGTCGGCGGCCACATCGCCACCTACCAGTCGGCGGCGGTGCTGTACGACGTGGGCTTCGACCACTTCTTCCGTGGCCGTACCGACACCTTCGACGGCGACATGATCTACATCCAGGGCCATTCCGCGCCGGGCATCTATGGCCGTGCGTACGTGGAAGGGCGCATCGATCCGGCACGGATGGACAACTTCCGCCGCGAAGCCGGTCGTGACGGCCTGTCTTCGTATCCACACCCGCGCCTGATGCCGGAGTTCTGGCAGTTCCCCACCGTGTCGATGGGGTTGGGCCCGCTGACCGCCGCCTACCAGGCGCGCTACATGCGTTACCTCGAGTACCGCGGCCTGAAGCAGCACCAGGACCGCAAGGTCTGGGCCTTCCTCGGCGACGGCGAGATGGACCAGCCCGAATCGCTGGCGGCGATTTCGCTGGCCGGCCGCGAGCGGCTGGACAACATCGTGTTCGTGGTCAACTGCAACCTGCAGCGCCTGGACGGTCCGGTGCGCGGCAACGCCAAGGTCATCCAGGAACTGGAAGGCACGTTCCGCGCGGCCGGCTGGAACGTGATCAAGCTGATCTGGGGCAGTGGCTGGGACGACCTGCTGGCCCGCGACCACAGCGGCCTGCTGCGCCAGCGCATGATGGAATGCGTGGATGGCGACTACCAGACCTTCAAGTCGCAGAGCGGTGCTTACGTGCGCGAGCATTTCTTCGGCCGTTACCCCGAGCTGCTGGAGCTGGTCGCGCACATGAGCGATGACGACATCTGGGCGCTGGCACGTGGTGGCCACGATCCGCAGAAGGTGTACGCCGCCTACCAGCAGGCGGTGAACACCCGCGGCCGGCCGACGGTGATCCTGGCCAAGACGGTCAAGGGTTTCGGCATGGGCGAAGCCGGCGAAGGCCAGAACATCAACCACCAGCTGAAGAAGATGAGCGCCGATGCAGTACGCGCCTTCCGCGACCGCTTCAACCTGCCGGTCAGCGACGAGCAGCTGGAGGAGATGCCCTATCTGCGCCCGGAACCGGGCAGCGCCGAGGCCGCCTACTTCGCCGAACGCCGCCGCATCCAGGGTGGGCAGCTGCCGGCGCGCCTGGCCAAGGTGGATCCGCTGCCGCTGCCGCCGCTGTCGATCTTCAACACCCAGCTGCAGGGCAGTGGCGATCGCGGCCAGTCCACCACCATGGGCTTCGTGCGCATCCTCACCAGCCTGCTGAAGGACCCGGATCTGGGCAAGCTGGTGATTCCGATCGTGCCCGATGAATCGCGCACCTTCGGCATGGAAGGCCTGTTCCGCCAGATCGGCATCCACTCCTACCTGGGCCAGCTGTACACCCCGCAGGATGCCGGCCAGCTGAGCTATTACAAGGAAGCCAAGGACGGTCAGATCCTGCAGGAAGGCATCAACGAATCCGGTGCGATCTGTTCATGGATCGCCGCCGGCACCGCCTACAGCAACCACGGCCTGGCCACGATTCCGTTCTACATCTTCTATTCGATGTTCGGCCTGCAGCGCGTCGGTGACCTGGCCTGGGCCGCTGCCGACGCGCGTACCCGCGGCTTCCTGCTCGGTGCCACGTCGGGCCGCACCACGCTGATGGGCGAAGGCCTGCAGCACGATGACGGCCACAGCCACGTGCTGTCGTCGGTGATTCCGAGCTGCGTGTCCTACGACCCGACCTACAACTACGAACTGGCGGTGATCATCCACGACGGCCTGCGCCGCATGTATGTCGACCAGGAAGACATCTACTACTACATCACCGTACTCAACGAGAACTACCCGCAGCCGGCACTGCCCGAAGGCACCGACGCCGGCATCCTGAAGGGCCTGTACCTGCTGCATCCGGCAGCCGCCGACAACGCCTTGCAGCCACGCGTGCAGCTGATGGGCAGCGGCTCGATCCTGCGCGAAGTGGAAGCCGCGGCAGACCTGCTGCAGCAGGACTTCGGCATCGCCAGCGATGTGTGGAGCGCGACCAGCCTGACCGAACTGCGCCGCGACGGGCTGTCCGCCGAGCGCTGGAACCTGCTGCATCCGGCCGAAAAACCGCGCGTGCCCTACGTGCAGCAGTGCCTGCAGGGTCATGAAGGCCCGGTGGTGGTGGCCACCGACTACATGAAGATCGTCGGCGACCAGATCCGTCCCTTCATCAACGACCGCCGCTTCACCGCATTGGGGACCGATGGCTTCGGCCGTTCCGACACGCGTGAATCGCTGCGCACGTTCTTCGAAGTGGATCGCCACTTCATCGTACTGGCGGCCCTGAAGTCGCTGGCCGACGAAGGCCGCATCGAACGCTCGCGGATGCAGGACGCGATCGACAAGTACGGCATCGACACCGGCAAGCGCGATCCGGCCGCCGCCGTGTAACGCCGTTGCATTCACCACGCCTGCCCTGCGGGCGTGGTGAATGCAGCATCGCTACGGCATGCGCTTGAACAGGTTGGTCTGCAGGATCGGCGTACCGTCATGACCGTAGAACGCCTTGGTCTCGGTCATCGTCGCCTGGTCATCCGCCACGGTGTAGATGCGGGTGGAGGCCGGCGTGCCATGGTCCACCAGCTGCATCACCAGCGTGTTCGGTGCAGGCAGTTTCAGGTTGGCCTTGTCCGCGCCATAGGTGCCGGACAGGGCGCCGGGCGTGCCATCCAGGGCCAGCGTGCCGTCGGATTTCATGGTCTTGCCGTCGTGCAGGACGATGTCCACGTGCGAGCTCCAGCGGCCACCACCGGCGTCCTTGAACTCGAGCACCACGTGCTTCGGGCGCTGCGCTTCGGGTAGCGCAGACGTGGCGATATCCAGCGACCAGCGCCCCAGCAGGGGGGAAGGCGAAGTCTCCACAGCCAGCGCCGGAACGGCGGGGAGTGAAAGCGCAGACAACAACACAGCGGACAACAGCTTCATACGTTGCTCCGTTCCAGTGAAGAAGATTCTGCGTGACGCGTTGTGGGGCGCAGCGCCTCGGATCGTGCACAGCATCGGCGCCCGGCGCAAGGCGGGGCGCTGAACACGCGGCAACCTCATTCGCGCCCCCGCGATTTCGGTCTGGCGGCAAGGTCTCATCCGTCCTTGCCGATACAAAGAGTTACGTTATAACATTTCACTTCGCCTTCACGAGTCCTGCCATGCGTCGCCACCTGCTTGCTGCTGCCATTCTGTTCGCCGTCCACACCGCCCAGGCCGCGGACGAACCCACCCTCCCCACCCTCCAGGTCCAGGCCTCCCAGCCCTCGCGCATCGACAGCCGGGTCACCGTCGACAATCCGCAGGCGCAGAACCGCACCCTCGGCGGCCTGCTCGAACACGTCTCCGGCGTGCAGAACAGTGCTTTCGGGCCGAACGCGGGCGCCCCGGTCATCCGCAGCCTCAGCGGCAACCGCGTGCAGATCCTGCAGGACGGCCAGTCCATCCTCGGCATGAACGCGATCAGCGGCGACATCAACATTCCGTTCGATCCACTGTTCGTGCGCAGCGTCACCGTCAACAAGTCCTCGGACACGGTGCGCTATGGCGGCAATGCGATCGGCGGCAGCGTGGAGATCGATTCGGGCCTGATCTCGCGCAGCATGGAAGACAAGGACCAGTCGATGGAACTGGTCCTGCGCAAGGGCTTCAATGCCGCCGATGCGCAGGGCTTCCGCATGAACTTCAACAACCAGCGCAACCTCTCGACCAACCTGCAGGTCTCGCGCCAGCGCATCTCGCACTACGACATCCCCGGCAACAGCAAGGCCCGTGTCTGCAACACCCGACTGTTCCCGTCGGCCGGCGGCGTCAACTCGGCGCTGGCCGACAGCTGCCAGAAGGAAGCACGCGTACAGCAGATCTACAACAAGGCCTCGCAGCCTTACATCGACCAGTTCATGACCGAGAATCCTGACTGGGCCGATGGTGAATTCTCGTTCTACACCAACAACCCGACCTCGGTCTGGCAGCGCCGCACCTATATCAACCCGGTCAATCCTGCCTATGTCGCCGGCACGCCGTCATACGTGCAGAAGCAGATCAACAATGATGTGACGCCCGACTACCATCATCGGCTGGGCAACAGCCATGCGCGCAACGCGCAGGTGGCCTTCGGCTCGACCCTGTTCTTTGACCGCGGCTACGTCGGTGTCAGCATCGATGCCAAGGACAGCGAGTACGGCGTGCCGGGCTTCTCGATGCAGAACCTGTCGTTCGGTTCCAACCATGCCGATGGCCTGCCGGTGGGCGTGGTGATCAAGCAGCAGCGCTACGCGCTGGAAGCCCTGCTGCGTGATCCGCTGCCGTGGTTCGAGCGCGCGGAACTCCGCGTGTCCAGGCTGGACAACACTTCAGGCGAGCGGCTGGGTACCACCAGAGCAAACGACTACGATTTCGAGAGCACCCAGGCCGAGTTGCTGCTCAGCCATCAACGCGTCGGCCCGCTCAGCGGCCTGGTCGGTTTCAGCCACCAGTCGCGTGATGTCACCGGCAGCGGCTCGCAGCGCTACCTGCCGGACGTGGACACCCGCAGCAATGCGGTATTCCTGAAGGAAACGGTGGACGTCGGCTGGGTTACCTTCGATGCTGGCGTACGCCACGAACGGGTCGACCACGCACTACAGCCCAGCCGCTTCAAGACCGCGCGCAATGCCGCCAACACGAAACTGCAGGACCGCGACTACCGGCTCAACAGCTACAGCCTCGGCTCGTACGTCGAGCTCGGCCCCTTGTTCGCGGCCAAGGTCCGTTACTCATCCTCACAGCGCGCCCCGGAGATCAACGAGCTGTATGCCAGCAACGCGCACTATTCGGTGATGACACAGGAAGAAGGCAACCAGAACCTGGAACCGGAGCGCGCGAAGAACCTGGAACTGACCGGCCTGTTCCACCTCGGCGGTTTCGAGCTGTCCGCCACCGCGTACCGGATGCGGTACGAGAACTACCTCTATCTCGGCTATTCCGGCCTGCAGACCGCCAACCGCCTGCCGCTGAAGTACTGGAAGCAGACCGACACCACGGTGAAGGGCTTCGAGATCGACGCGTCGCAGGCATTGGACCTGGGCCGCTATGGCACGTTGAACGTCTCCGCCTTCGCCGACCTGGTGAAGAACAAGGCCGACCACCCGGATTCGCTGCGCGCCCACAACGACGGCGAGTATCTGCCGAACATGCCGACCAACCGCTACGGCGCCAACCTGCAGTGGCAGCGCGAAGGCTGGAAGGCACAACTGTCCAGCACCTACTACGACGCGCAGAAGTACCTGGGTCGCAATGTCAGTGAGGAAATTCCGCTCGACGCATTCAACCTGGTCGACCTGCAGGTCAGCCGCGAACTTCCAGTGCGCAACAGCTACATCGCAGGCGTGGAAGTGTTCGTCAATGGCAGCAACCTGCTCAATGAAGAAGCGCGGCCGCACAACTCGCCGCTGAAGTACATCGCGCCCCTGCCGGGGCGGGGCTTCCAGGTCGGCGTGACGATACGGCTCTGAAGGCCGGCCATAAAGAAAAACGCCTGCAGATCGAGGATCTGCAGGCGCTTCTTTGTATCTGGCGGAGTGAGAGGGATTCGAACCCTCGATAGAGCTTTTGACCCTATACTCCCTTAGCAGGGGAGCCCCTTCGGCCACTCGGGCATCACTCCGGGGTATTCTCCGCGTCTGGTGCGTTGCACCTCAGCGGGGCGTGAATCATAACGTTAATCGAGTGCGAAGGTAAAGCGTTATTCGGCAGAATTTTCGCTACCGGTGCCACCGGCTTCATCACCACGCTGGATGCGCTGGTAGATCTCTTCGCGATGCACAGCGACGTCCTTCGGCGCAGTGATGCCGATACGCACCTGGTTACCCTTGACGCCAAGCACGGTGACGCTCACCGAGTCACCGATCATCAGGGTTTCGCCGACGCGGCGAGTCAGGATCAACATTTTTGTAAGTCTCCATGGAACCGTGTGGAAGGGTATCCCCCACCGGCTTGACGCTCCGTCAAGAAGCGCTACCACGACAAAGGGAAAAGATTCGCAATGGTACCGTCAGCCGTCCCGCTCCTACAAGGAGGGGGACGGCAGGGTTCATCACAGGCGGGGGCTGACCCATTCGACGACTGCAGCCAGCGCAGTGGCAAGGGCGGGCCCGTCCTCGCCACCACCCTGGGCGAGGTCCGGGCGTCCGCCGCCCTTGCCCCCGATCTGACCGGCGATATGGGACAACAGTTCCCCGGCCTTGACTTTGCCCATTGCGCTGCCGTTCACACCCGCGACCAGGGCGGCCTTGCCGTCCTGGGCACCGGCCAGCACGATCACCGCGTCGCCCAGCTGCTGCTTCAGGCGGTCCATGGCGTCACGCAGGGCCTTGGCGTCGAAGCCCTCCAGGCGGGCCGCCAGCACCTTCACGCCGGCGACCTCGACGGCCTGGCCGGACAGGTCGGCCGTGGCACCGGCCGCGACCTTGGCCTTCACGGCCTCCAGTTCGCGTTCCAGCTGCTTCTGGCGCTGGCCGAGGGCACGGATCTTCTCGACCACGTCGGCAGCGCTGCCACCGAGCAGTTCAGCGGCCTCGGCCAGGCGGGCCTCTTCGGCGTCCACGTAGTCCAGGGCACCCTGGCCGGTAACCGCCTCGATGCGGCGCACCCCGGCGGAAACACCGCCCTCGGAGGTGATCTTGAACAAACCGATGTCGCCGGTACGGTTGACGTGGGTGCCACCGCACAGCTCGGTGGAGTAGTCACCCATCTTCAGCACGCGCACGTGCTCACCGTACTTCTCGCCGAACAGGGCCATCGCGCCGAAGTCCAGCGCTTCCTGCATGGCCATGGTGTGCACTTCAGCGGCGTTGTTGGCACGCACCTGCTGATTGACCTTGCGCTCGATCACCGCCAGCTCTTCCGCGCTGATCGGCTGGAAGTGCGAGAAGTCGAAACGCAGGCGGTCCGGCGCGACCAGCGAGCCCTTCTGCTGCACGTGGGTGCCCAGCACTTCGCGCAGCGCGGCGTGCAGCAGGTGGGTGGCCGAGTGGTTGAGGATGGTGGCGCCACGGCGCTCGCCATCGACCTGGCCGGACAGCACATCGCCGACCTTCAGGCCGCCTTCGGACAAGGTGCCGACGTGGCCATGGAACTGGCCGGCGAACTTCTGGGTGTCCTCCACCGCCAGGCGCACGCCGTTGCCGGCCAGCACGCCGGTGTCACCGACCTGGCCGCCGGATTCGGCATAGAACGGGGTCTGGTTGGTGATGACGATGACCGAATCACCGGCATCGGCCGACTGCACCGGACGACCGTCCTTGAGCAGGGCCAGCACGCTCAGGCCGTCGGCCTGCAGGCGGTCATAGCCCAGGAACAGGGTCGGGCTCAGCGTTGCCACCAGCTCGGCCGGCAGGGTCACGCCGCCGCCGAACTTGCCGGCCGCCCGTGCGGTTTCGCGCTGCTGTTCCATCGCGGCATCGAAGCCGGCGATGTCGACGGTCAGGTCGCGCTCGCGGGCAATGTCTGCGGTCAGATCAACGGGGAATCCGTAGGTATCGTAAAGTCGGAAGAGCAGTTGACCGCTCAATTCGAGCCCAGCCCAATCACGGGAAACAAGCTCCACCGAACCTACGCCTTGCTTGGCTATCTGAACTGCCAAAGATTGCGCAGAGTCCGCCTCAACGTCTTCACACACAAGAATCGCATGGACCACTCGCTGGCCCAAGGAGGCGCTTTCCTCATAGAACATGCATTCTGTCGCTTCGCCATGCGCCCTGAAGCCGGACTGTACCCAGTTACGTCGATTACGTTTCACCCAATCGGAAGCCTGCAAAGAATCCAGCGCTTGATCGAGCAGCTTCATCCCGGTGTCGAGGGTTTCGGCGAAACGATCCTCCTCGGCCTGCAGGGCACGGGTGACGGTGTCCACCGCTGCCGGCAGCTCTGGATAGGCCTCGCCCATCTGCTCGACCAGGGTCGGCACCAGCTTGCTGAAGAACGGCTGGCGCACGCCCAGCATCCAGCCGTGGCGCAGGGCGCGGCGGATGATACGGCGCAGCACGTAACCGCGGCCTTCGTTGGACGGCAGCACGCCATCGACGATCAGGAACGAACAGGCACGGATGTGGTCGGCAATCACGCGCAGCGACTTGTTCTCCAGGTCGGCGGTGCCGGTCAGCTCGGAAGCCTTGCGGATCAGCGCCTGGAACAGGTCGATCTCATAGTTGGTGTGCACGTGCTGCAGGATCGCCGCCAGGCGCTCCAGGCCCATGCCGGTATCCACGCACGGCGCTGGCAGCGGCACCAGGGTGCCGTCGGGCTGGCGGTCGAACTGCATGAACACCAGGTTCCAGATCTCGATGAAACGGTCGCCGTCTTCGTCCGGGGAACCCGGGGGACCACCGGCAATATGATCACCGTGGTCGTAGAAGATCTCGGTGCACGGGCCGCACGGGCCGGTGTCGGCCATCTGCCAGAAGTTGTCCGAAGCGAACGGCGCGCCCTTGTTGTCGCCGATGCGTACGATGCGCTCTTCCGGAACGCCGACCATGTCGCGCCACAGTTCGTAGGCTTCGTCGTCGGTCTGGTACACGGTGACCAGCAGGCGTTCGGCCGGCAGCTTCCAGACCTGGGTCAGCAGCTCCCAGGCCCAGGCGATCGCGTCCTTCTTGAAGTAGTCGCCGAACGACCAGTTGCCCAGCATTTCGAAGAAGGTGTGGTGGCGCGCGGTGTAGCCGACCTGGTCGAGGTCGTTGTGCTTGCCGCCCGCGCGCAGGCAGCGCTGCACGTCGGCCGCGCGCACGTAGCTGCGCTTTTCCGCGCCAAGGAACACGTCCTTGAACTGCACCATGCCGGAGTTGGTGAACAGCAGGGTCGGATCATTGCCCGGCACCAGCGGCGCCGACGGCACGATGGTGTGGCCTTTACCCTTGAAGAACTCAAGGAAGTCGCTGCGGATCTGGGATGTCGTGAATTTGGCGGATGCGTTCATTGGGGGCTGGCAGTCTGCGGGCCGGCGGACCCGGACCACCGGCCGCGTTGGCCAGGGTCGCGAGGGACCGCCGAAAACCTAAAGGGTATCAGGCCCGGCGCCGCCAGTCTCAGTCATCCGGGTCGTAGCGGGTCGCGCGGCGGATGCTGTCGCCGTCGAAGCCCCGCCGGGCCAGCAGATCGGCAGCCTTGCGCCGCTGCGTCAGGTCCTGCGGGCCGGCCTCGCCAAAGCGTCGGCGGACCAGATCACGGGCGTTTTCCTGCCAGTCGCCTTCGTAGCTGTCCATCGCTGCGGCAATCGCGGCACTGTCCAGGCCATGGGTCCCCAGCTCGGCGCGGACATGGATCGGCCCATAACCGGTGTTGGCGCGCATCCTCACCAGGTTCTCGGCAAAACGGGTGTCGTCCTGCCAGCCGGCCTCGGTCAACTTGGCGACAGCGGCCTGCGCGGCTTCGTCTTCGATGCCACGGGCCGTCAGCTTGCGGGTGAGTTCCTTGCGCGAGTGCTCGCGGCGGACCAGCAGGCCCAACGCCCGTTGCACGGGGGTCTGCTCACGCGGCCGGCGCTTGCGGCCGGTCGGAATGTCTTCGGCGTCGGACATGGGTACTCCAAGGGTGGCGCCATCCGTGGCGCCCAGCCCATCCCTGGGCGATTCGAACCTGCGGGACAGGGCGACGTCACTGACGGCGCCACCCTGCCCCACAGCAAGCCTTATTCGTCTTCGCCTTCGTCGTCGCCTTCCTCGCGGGCCGCTTCGGCCGGCTGGAATTTCTCGCGCAGCTCGGCCTCGAGCTTGGCGGCGACAGTCGGGTTGTCGCGCAGGTAGCCGCGGGCGTTGTCCTTGCCCTGGCCAATGCGTTCTTCACCGTAGCTGTACCAGGCGCCAGCCTTCTCCACCAGCTTGGCATCCACACCCATGTCGATCAGCTCGCCTTCACGGCTGATGCCTTCGCCATACAGGATTTCGGTGATGACCTGCTTGAACGGAGGTGCCAGCTTGTTCTTGACGACCTTGATCTTGGTCTGGTTACCGATGATCTCGTCACCCTTCTTGATCGCGCCGATACGGCGGATGTCCAGGCGGACCGAGGCGTAGAACTTGAGCGCGTTGCCACCGGTGGTGGTTTCCGGGCTCTGGCCCGGCATCATCACGCCGATCTTCATGCGCAGCTGGTTGATGAAGATCACCAGGGTGTTGGAGCGCTTGATGTTGCCGGTCAGCTTGCGCAGCGCCTGGCTCATCAGGCGGGCCTGCAGGCCTGGCAGCTGGTCGCCCATCTCGCCTTCGATTTCGGCCTTCGGGGTCAGCGCGGCAACCGAGTCGATCACCAGGATGTCCACCGAACCCGAACGGACCAGCATGTCGGCGATTTCCAGCGCCTGCTCACCGGTGTCCGGCTGCGACAGCAGCAGGTCGTCCACGTTCACGCCCAGCTTGGCGGCGTAGATCGGGTCCAGCGCGTGCTCGGCGTCGATGAAGGCCGCGGTGCCGCCCATCTTCTGGCATTCGGCGATGGCCTGCAGGGTCAAGGTGGTCTTGCCCGAGGATTCCGGCCCGTAGATCTCAACGACACGGCCCTTTGGCAGACCACCAATGCCCAGCGCGATGTCGAGCATCAGCGAACCGGTCGGGATGGCTTCGACGGGCTCGACCACGCGGTCGCCCATGCGCATCACCGAGCCCTTGCCGAACTGCTTTTCGATCTGGCCCAGAGCTGCAGCGAGGGCGCGCTTCTTGTTCTCGTCCATCGGATTGGTCCTTGCAGAGGTCGTGTCGTTGGAGGTGCTGTCTTTGGGGGTCTTCTTTGCCATGGGCTCACTTTAAGTCGGACGTATCGCACAGGCTGAGATTCTGCCCGGCGCTCTGAAAAGAATTATCGGACATCCGTACCAACCTCAGTGGAACCAGAGAATCGCCACAAAAGACCGCGGGGTAATGCGCTACGGAACGGGTCAACGGTTGGGCCGCAACAGGCCGCAATAGAGGCCCTCGATCGCGAAGTCCTGATCCGGCAGCACCTCGATCGGCTTGTAGTCGGGATTGCGCGGCAGCAGGCGGATGCGATCCTTGGCGATCTTCAGCAGCTTGACCGTGATCTCGTCATCGATGCGGGCCACCACGATCTGCCCGGAATGGGCGTCGCGGGTGCGGTGCACGCCGATCAGGTCACCGTCGAAGATGCCCTCATCGATCATCGAGTCGCCCTGCACCTTCAGCAGGTAGTCCGGCGCCGGCGAGAAGAACACCCGGTCCAGCACCACGAAATCGTCCGAGCCGATGTCGGCGCCGATCGGCAGGCCGGCTGCAACCCGGCCCAGCACCGGCAGCCGCAGCACGCTGTCGGCCAGGCCCGGCTCGGCCAGCTTCTCGACCGGCGGTGCCTGCACCAGGCGAATGCCGCGGGCCTGACCCGGGATGCGACGGATCGCGCCGGCCTGCTCCAGGGCTTCCAGGTGGTACTGGGCCGCGCGCACGCCCTTGAAGCCGAATGCGCGTGCGATTTCAGTCTGCGACGGCGGTGCGCCTTCGCTCTCGATACGCTCGGCGATCAACTGCAGGATCGCCTGCTGGGTGTCGGTCAGGTCCATGGTTAGTAGTATTACTACTAATATGCGCGACTGCAAGTGCCGGGGCGATCGGGGTGGTGCAGGCTTGTTGGGCCGAGGCGTGCTCGGCAGTCGCGCGAACGACGGG
The DNA here is from genome assembly GCF_059368215.1 of Stenotrophomonas sp. YJH_SMC_123. Lineage (NCBI taxonomy): Bacteria > Pseudomonadati > Pseudomonadota > Gammaproteobacteria > Lysobacterales > Lysobacteraceae > Stenotrophomonas > Stenotrophomonas sp. YJH_SMC_123. The sequence continues at coordinate 647,594 of NZ_JCAFRM010000001.1, read as the reverse complement.
GCCGACCCAGGCAAGAGCAGCCGAGCATGGCTCGGCTCTACAGGAATCGCTGCGCGATTCTGCGGTTCCTGTGGAACCGCAACAGGCGCACTTCGTGCACCTGCCTACGTGTGCTTGCCGCTTCTCCATATCGAAACCAGGATCCATACGCCGCAGAAGCCGGCGCCGATGAATCCGCACACGCCCAGCGCCAGCAACCAGCGGCTGGAAACCCCGCCGACGCTGTGCATCACGATCGACGAGCCGATGATCAGCGCGGCCGTGATCACGCCCACCACCAGTCGGTTCGCGGCCCGGTTCACCTGCTCGCCAAAGCCCTGCAGCGCGGTGGTCTCCACCTTCAGCTGGAGGCGCCCACGGCGCGCTGCCTGGACCAGCTTGCGCAGGTCGCGCGGCAACTCGCCGGCGAAGTCGACCAGGCCCAACAGGCTGCGCCGGCCGCGCTTGAGCAGCGCCCTGGGCGCATAACGCTGCAGCACCACACGCTCCAGGAACGGGCGGGCGGCGCTGGCCATGTCGAAATCCGGATCCAGCTGCCGGCCCATGCCTTCCAGGGTCAGGAAGGCCTTGATCATCAGTGCCAGGTCGGCCGGCAGGGTCAGGCTGTAGCTGCGCAGCAGCTGGGTGATGTCGCCCAGCATCAGGCCGATGCGCAGATCCTTCAGCGGCACGCCACGGTACTGGTCGACGAACTGGCTGATGTCGTGCTGCAGCCGGTTCTCGTCCACTTCCACGCCGCCGGCCCAGTCCAGCAGCACGTCGGCCACGCCCTGCGGGTCCTGCTCGACCAGGCCGTGCAGCAGTTGCGCGACCTGGAAGCGGCGCACTTCGGACAGCGCACCGACCATGCCGAAATCGATCACGCCGATGCGGCCGTCACGCAGGTAGATGATGTTGCCGGGGTGTGGATCGGCGTGGAAGCTGCCGTCCTCCAGCACCATCTTCAGCACGATGCCGGCACCACGCCGCGCCAGCTCGCGCCGGTCCAGGCCCGCCGCATCGACGCCGGCCAGATCGCGGCCGGGAATGCCGTCGACGAAGTCCTGCACGTTCAGGCTCTCGCAGGTCCACTGCCAGTGCACCTTCGGAATCAGTATGTCGTCACGGCCACTGAAGTTGCGGGCGATGCGTTCGGCATTGCGGCATTCGGCGGCAAAATCCAGCTCACGGCGCAGCGATACGGTGAACTGCTGCACGACCTCGGCCGGGCGATAGCGACGCAGGTCCGGCAACCGGGCCTCGACGATCTCGGCCAGCCGCGCCAGCAGCCGCAGGTCGGCCTCGACCACGTCGCGGATGCCGGGACGCCGCACCTTCAGCACCACCTCACGACCATCATGCAGCCGCGCGCGATGGGCCTGCGCCAGCGAGGCGGCGGCCATCGGGGTTTCGTCAAGGAAGGCGAATACCTCCGCCGGCGACGCGCCCAGGTCGGCTTCGAGCTGCCCGCGGATCTCGGCGTACGGCAGGGCCGGCACCGCGTTCTGCAGTTCGGACAGCTCGGCAATCCACTCCGGCGGCAACAGGTCGACGCGCGTTGCCAGCACCTGGCCAAGCTTGACGAAGGTCGGGCCAAGATCCTGCATCGCACTGCGCACGCGCACCGGTGCGGTCATCCGCAGCAGCTCCTGCCGGTCCTCGTTCCAGTGCAACAGGCGCCCTGCCCGCTCCAGCGTGCTGGCCAGGCCGATGCGCCGAACCACGTCGCCGAAGCCGTAGCGGATCAGGACAACGGCGATTTCCTGCAGTCGGCCCAGGTCACGGACCGTGCCCAGCGTTTCCCACATCATGCGTGCTCCGGACGGTTACCGGAGCAGCATGTCACAGCTGGGCGTCGATACCGCGCAATGCCGCCGCCACGGTTTGCCGGCGGATGGCTTCGCGGTCGCCATCGAACTGGAACAGCTCGGCGCGGGCGTAGCCACCGCGGCGCTTCCAGCCGATCCAGACACTGCCGACTGGCTTGTCCGGACTGCCACCGCCGGGGCCGGCGATACCGGTCACCGCCACGGCGATGCCGGCACCGGAATTGACCAGCGCACCGGACACCATCTCCAGAACGGTTTCGCGACTGACCGCGCCGAACTGTTCCAGCGTCTGCGCACGCACGCCCAGCAGGCGCTGCTTGGCTTCATAGCTGTAGACCACCATGCCGCAGTCGAAGAACGCCGAAGAACCGGCGATGTCGGTCATGCACTTGGCGATCCAGCCGCCACTGCAGCTTTCGGCCGTGACCAGCTGCAGCGAGGCCTGTTGCAGGCGCTGCCCGAGCGCGGCGGACTGGGCATTGAGATCGGCGTCGGTGGGGATGGACATCGGCATGACGGTGGGGTGAAGAACCCCGTTGTACCGCAGATGACAGCCGGATGTCGCGCCCCTCCGGCACGATTGCGTTGCCGGCCAGCGGCCGGCACTACCAGCCATGGGCCGCTAGCTCACCACTCCGGCAGTTTCTCCGGCAACAGCGCCCGGATCGGCGCGCCATCGGCACTGGCGGCCAGCTTCTCGGCTTCGGCAATCGGCAGGTCCACCTGCAGCAGCCAGCCCTCTTCATCGGCCTGTTCGCTGCGGATCACTTCCAGCTGGTGCAGGCGCGCACGCAGGCGGCCGGCATCCGGCGGCAGGCGCAATTCACCGGTCACGTGCTGCAGGCCCAGGCGCTTGCCCAGCACTGCCTGCAGCAGCTCAAGGCCCTGCCCGTCACGCGCGGAAATCCAGACACGTTCACGACGCGACTCGTCGGGCACGCCATCCTGGCCATCGTGGCGGACGTCGGCACCGTCGATGCGGTCGATCTTGTTGAACACCAGCAGCTGCGGCAGGTCACCGGCACCGACCGCGGTCAGCACCTCGTCCACCTGGGCGATGCGCTCCTCGCGGTGCGGATCGGCGGCGTCGACCACATGCAGCAGGAAATCGGCCTCGCGTGCCTCGGACAGCGTCGAGCGGAACGCGGCGACCAGATCATGCGGCAGGTCGCGGACGAAACCGACGGTATCGGCCAGCACCACGCTGCCGCCCGGGACCGCGATGCGGCGCACGGTCGGGTCCAGCGTGGCGAACAGCTGGTCGGCGGCATAGGCCTCGGCGCCGGTCATGGCGTTGAACAGGGTCGATTTGCCGGCGTTGGTGTAGCCCACCAGGGCCACGCGCGGCAGCTCGCTGCGCACACGCGCACGGCGCATCTGGGTGCGCTGCACTTCAACCTTCTCCAGGCGCTTCTGCAGCTGCTCGACCCGCTTCTGCAACAGGCGGCGGTCGGTTTCCAGCTGGGTTTCACCCGGGCCACGCAGGCCGATCGAACCGCCGCGCTGGCGCTCCAGGTGGGTCCAGCCGCGAACCAATCGCGTGGCCAGGTGACGCAGCTGCGCCAGCTCGACCTGCAGCTTGCCCTCGTGGCTGTGTGCACGCTGGGCAAAGATGTCCAGGATCAGACCGGTGCGGTCGATCACCCGGCGCTCGAGGAAGCGTTCCAGGTTGCGCTCCTGACCCGGGCTCAGCGCATGGTTGACCAGGATCAGGTCGGCGCCACTGGCATCGGCCGCGGCCTTGATCTCGTCCAGCTTGCCGCTGCCGATCAGGGTTGACGGATTCGGACGGTCCAGGCGCGCGGTGATCGTCGCGGCGATGCTGGCCCCAGCCGAGCGGGCCAGATCACCGAACTCTTCCAGCACATCGTCTTCCAGCTTGCCGAAATGGGGCTGGATCAACAGGGCGTGTTCGCCCTTTTTCGAGCGGTCAAACATTCACCGCTCCGGTATTACTCGTCTGCTTCATCACCTGCCTGACCACCTTCACCCGACTGCACGTAACCACCGCCCGGACCGACCTTCACGTTGCGTGCGGGAACCACCGTGGAAATGGCGTGCTTGTAGACCATCTGACTGACCGTGTTGCGCAGCAGGACCACGAACTGGTCGAACGACTCGATCGTGCCCTGCAGCTTGATGCCGTTCACCAGGTACACCGAAACCGGCACGCGCTCGCGCCGCAGTGCGTTCAAGAAAGGATCCTGCAGCGATTGCCCCTTGGACATTGCACACTCCTGATTATTGTTCTTATTGGGTTGCCGACGGTTGCCACGGCCCCCGAGCCGCCCGCCGACCGATGATGTTACACGGCTGGCGGGGGTTCAGCGTGCGACGAAGGCCGACACCGCGCCGGCAAGGCGCTCCTGGTCGATATGGGGGTCGAACCAGCGCGCATCAAGCTCGCCGCGCAGCCACGTCAGCTGGCGCTTGGCCAGCTGGCGGGTGGCGAAGATCGCCTTGTCACGGAAACGGGCGGCATCACCCTCCCCGTCCAGGTACTCCCAGGCCTGGCGATAGCCGACCGCACGCACCGCCGGCAGGTCCAACGGGGCCTCCACGGCGGCCATTTCCGGCATCGCGCGCAGTGCCCGCACTTCGTCCAGGAAGCCGTGCGCCAGCATGGTGTCGAAGCGCGCCTCGATGCGCTGGTGCAGTACCGCGCGGTCACGCGGGGCCAGGATCAGCTTGAGGGTGCGCACCGGCAGCGGCGCCACGCCCGGACGGCGCTGCCATTCAGTGATGGGCGTGCCGGTCAGGCGATAGACCTCCAGTGCCCGCTGGATGCGTTGCGGGTCGGTGGCATGGATGCGTGCGGCGGCGGCCGGATCGACCTCGGCCAGCTCTGCGTGCAATGCCGCCCAGCCCCGCTCGGCCGCCTCGGTGCTGAGTGCTTCGCGCATCACCGGGTCGGCCTCCGGCATCGGCGACAGGCCCTGCAGCAGGGCCCGGAAGTACAGCCCCGTGCCACCTGCCAGGATCGGCGTTTTGCCGCGTGCCACGATGTCGGCCACGACCCGGCCGGCATCGGCGGCGAACTCGGCCGCCGAATAGGTCTGCCAGGGATCGCGCAGGTCCAGCAGATGGTGCGGCGCCTGTGCACGCTCGGCCGCATCAGGCTTGGCCGAGCCGATGTCCAGGTGGCGGTATACCAGCGCCGAATCGACGCTGACGATTTCGCCGTCCAGTTGCTGTGCCAAAGCGATTGCGGTGGCGGTCTTGCCACTGGCGGTCGGCCCCATCACGGCGATCGCCAGCGGCCGCCGATCGACGCCCATCAGTCTTCGTCCGGCCAGCGGATCGTCGGCGCAGCGTCGGCACGCGGCGTCGGCACGGCCTCCACTGCCTGCCAGATCTTCAGCGCATCGACGGTGGCCGCCACGTCATGCACGCGCACGATGCGCGCGCCACGTTGGACCGCGATCAGGTGCGCGGCCACCGAAGCCGCCACGCGTTCGGAGGGCGTGTCGCGGCCAGTGAGTTCTCCCAGGCTGCGCTTGCGTGACAGGCCGGCCAGCACCGGCACCCCCAGTTCCAGGAAGCGCTCCGAACGCGCCAGCAGGGTCATGTTGTGGGCGGTGCTCTTGCCGAAGCCAAAACCAAGGTCGATCAGCAGGTTCTTCTTCGCGATGCCCGCCATCTCGGCAGCGAACAGGCGCTGCACCAGGAAACCATGCACCTCGGCGACCACGTCGTCGTAGTGCGGATCGGCCTGCATGTGGCCCGGCTCGCCCTGCATGTGCATCAGCACCACCGGCACGCCGGTTTCGGCGGCAGCTTCAAGCGCACCGCCCTGGCGCAGGGCGAAGATGTCGTTGATCATGCCGGCGCCAGCGGCCACCGCCGCGCGCATCACCTCCGGCTTGAAGGTATCGATGCTGATCGGCACCCGGGTGCGGGCGGCCAGCTGCTCGATTACCGGAATCACCCGGCGCAGTTCCTCCTCGACCGAGACCGGCGCAGCGCCCGGGCGGGTCGATTCGCCGCCGATATCGAGCAGGTCGGCGCCCTCCTCGACCAGCTTCAGGCCATGGGCGACCGCAGCCTCGGTGGTGTCATGCGCGCCGCCATCGGAGAAGGAGTCCGGGGTGACGTTGACGATGCCCATGACCCGGGCACGGTCGAGGCGCAGGATGCGGCCGGCGCAATCGAGCTGGGGCGAGGTATCGAACATGGGCAATCCTGCAGGGACGACGGCGGGTAGTTTAGTTCGGCAGGGCGGCGCCCTGCACCCGCGGAGGCCTGGGCTACAGCAACAGCTGAAGCAACAGCCGAAGCAACAGCAGGTGTACTGAGGGATGGCGTGGGGTCAGATCCGTTTTCCTACGGAAAACGGATCTGACCCCGAATTGATTCGATATCTGACAGAGATTCATCCACGCATGGCGTGGATCTACCGTGTCGACCAAGGTCGACACCTACCAACAGCGGCCGGAATCTGTCAGAGGTGGGGCGGTGTCGGAGGGCGGGGTGTCAGCCGTATGGATGCGGCTGCCAAGCCCCCATGGATGGGTTCACGGCGTCCCCGCCCTCCGACACCGCCCCACCAAATCGCGGAATGCAGCTGTTGCTGTTGCTGTTGCTGCTGAGGTTGCCGGCCGGCGGCCGGCACTACCGCGGGTGCAGGGCGCAGCCCTGCGGACACCCCTCAACGGCGGCGGCGCTTGCGGTCCACGTACAGGGTTCTGGCGATGCTCAGCACGATGCCGACACCGATACCCACCACGCAGCCCAGCAGCAGGTTGTCGGCGCCCAGCCCTACGCCCACGCCGACCACGGTGGCGATGATCATTTCGGCGGTGTGGGAAATCGGTTCAGGCTTCGGGGCGGACATGCAGGCTCCAGCATCAGTTCGGTTCGGAAGGGGCCGAAGGCCCGGAAACGACAAGGCCGGGTTTCCCCGGCCTCGTCTGGTGTTACGTGCAGCGGGCCGTCAATGCGATTCGGCCGGGCCTGCGATCGGCGGCAGCGGGCGGGCGTCGCCGCCCTTGTCGTTGCCACCGTCCTTGTTCGACTTGCTCCAGCCCGCCGGCGGCGGCGGATCGCGGCCTTCCATGATGGCGTCGATCTGCGGTGCGTCGATGGTCTCGTACTGCAGCAGCAGCTGCGACATCGCATGCAGCTTGTCGATGTTCTCGGTCAACAGCTGGGTGGTGCGGGCATAGGCCTTGTCGAGGATGTTGCGCACTTCCTCGTCGATCCGGCGCGCCGTGTCGTTGGACACGCTCTTGTGCTGGGTGACCGAACGCCCCAGGAACACCTCGTCGTCCTCTTCGCCATAGGCGATCGGGCCGAGCTGCTCCGACAGGCCCCACTTGGTGACCATATTGCGGGCCATCTTGGTTGCGCGCTCGATGTCGTTGGAGGCGCCGGTGGTGACCTTGTCCTCGCCGAAGATCAGCTCTTCGGCGACACGGCCGCCGTACAGGGAGCACAGCTGCGACTGGATCGCCACGCGGTTCATCGAGTACTTGTCGCCTTCCGGCAGGTACATCGTCACGCCCAGCGCACGGCCGCGCGGAATGATGGTGACCTTGTAGACCGGATCGTGCTCGGGCACCAGCCGGCCGACGATGGCGTGACCCGCTTCGTGGTACGCGGTCAGGGTCTTCTCGTCCTCGCTCATGGCCATCGAGCGGCGCTCGGCACCCATCAGGATCTTGTCGCGGGCACGGTCGAAGTGGTCCATGCGGACTTCCTTCTCGTTGCCGCGCGCGGCGAACAGGGCCGCCTCGTTGCAGAGGTTGGCCAGGTCGGCGCCGGAGAAGCCCGGGGTACCACGTGCGATCACCATCGGCTCGACATCGTCGGCCAGCGGCAGCTTGCGCATGTGGACCTTCAGGATGTGCTCGCGGCCCTTCACGTCCGGCAGGCCGACCACCACCTGGCGGTCGAAACGGCCCGGACGCAGCAGCGCCGGATCCAGCACGTCCGGACGGTTGGTCGCCGCGATCACGATCACGCCTTCGCCGCCTTCAAAACCGTCCATCTCGACCAGCAGCTGGTTCAGGGTCTGCTCGCGCTCGTCATGACCACCGCCCAGGCCGGCGCCACGGTGGCGACCGACGGCATCGATTTCGTCGATGAAGATGATGCACGGGGCGTGCTTCTTGGCCTGCTCGAACATGTCACGCACGCGGCTGGCGCCCACGCCGACGAACATTTCCACGAAGTCCGAACCGGAGATCGAGAAGAACGGCACCTTGGCTTCGCCGGCAATGGCCTTGGCCAGCAGCGTCTTGCCGGTACCCGGCGGGCCCACCATCAGCACGCCGCGCGGAATCTTGCCGCCCAGCTTGGTGAACTTGGACGGGTCGCGCAGGAAGTCGACCAGCTCACCCACTTCTTCCTTGGCCTCGTCGCAGCCGGCGACGTCGGCGAAGGTGACCTTGATCTGGTCCTCGCCCTGCAGCTTGGCGCGCGACTTGCCGAAGGACATCGCGCCCTTGGCACCGCCGCCACCGCCCTGCATCTGGCGCATGATGAACAGCCAGAAGCCGATGATCAGGATGACCGGCAGGAAATTCATCAGGATCGCGCCCAGGGAAATGCCGCTGGACGGCTCCTCCTGCACGATCTCCACGTTCTTGGTGCGCAGCACGTTGATCAGGTCACGATCGAACGGCGCGGTGATGGTGGACGACTGCCCACCGCGGGTGGTGTAGGTCAGCTGGCTGGTGCCGCCGCGCATGTCGCCGCCGAAGGCGACCTTCTGCACGTTGCCGCTGTCCACCTGGTCCAGGAACTGCGAGTACGACGCGCCCTGCGCGCCGGCCCCGGAGGACTTCGGCGAGAAGCTCTGGAAGACCACCATCAGCACGACGGCGACGACCACCCATAGCAGGAGGTTCTTGGTCAAGTCGTTCATCCTCATTGGCTCCGGTGTTCCTCTCAGTGCTGGCGTTGCGTTGGGGTCGAACTTGCGTACGTTGCGAGCTTACTTCATGTGGGCGCGTTTTCCCTGACCCAAGGCATACACCTCGGGAGAGCGCTTGCGCGACGCCTCCGGCTTGCGGATGGAGACCTTGTCGTAACGGCGGCGCATGTCGCGCACGTAGTCGTCAAAGCCCTCACCCTGGAACAGCTTGATCAGGAACGCCCCACCGGTCTTCAGGTGGTTGTCGGCAAAATCCAGGGCCAGCTCCGCCAGGTGCATCATCCGCGGCTGGTCGACCGCGCCTACACCACTCCTATTGGGGGCCATGTCCGACAGCACAAGGTCTACCGGCTGATCCCCGAGCATGGCTTCAAACTGCGATAGGACAGCTTCTTCCCTGAAGTCACCATGAAGGAACTCCACGCCGGCCAGCGGCGGCATGTCCAGGATGTCCAGCGCCAGCACGCGACCGGTGTCGCCGATCTGTCTCCGGACCTGCTGAGACCAGCCACCGGGGGCCGCGCCAAGGTCGACCACCACCATGTGCGGCTTCAGCAGGCGGTCACGTTCGAGCAGCTCCTCGAGCTTGTAGGCGGCGCGCGAGCGCATGCCCTCGGCCTGCGCCTTCTTCACGAAGGGGTCGGAGAAGTGTTCCTTGAGCCAGCGCTGGCTGCTTTTGCTGCGGGTAGCCATTGAAAATAGGGGCTGATGGGGTCCTCATGATACCCTGATCGTCCCATTCAACCGTGTTTTCCTGCATGTCCATCGCCCTGACCGCCTCCCAGACCCGTTTCCTGCGCGGCCAAGCCCACGACCTGAAGGCCCTGCTGCAGACCGGCGGCAAGGGTGTGACCCCAGCCTTCATCGCGGAGCTGAACGAAGTGCTGGAGCGCCACGAACTGGTCAAGGTGAAGGTCGCCGCAGAGGATCGCGACGCCCGTGATGTGATGATCGGCGAGATCGTCGAAGCCACCGAAAGCGCGCTGGTGCAGCGCATCGGCCACGTCGCCGTGCTGTACCGCCCGAGCAAGGAACAGCGCCAGATCGTGCTGCCGCGCGGCTGATCGCCCTACCGTCATGCAGCTGAACCACGAACCGCCGGATTACGCCTACAGCCTGCGTGCCGCAGATGGCCGCTCGGCCAAGGTGAATGAGCAGGTGCTGGGCGGCAGTTTCTTCCTCACCCCGGACCAACTGGTCACGCACTGGCCGGTGGCAAGTGCCGCCGCGCTGCAGTTGGCGGACCTGGAGCCGATCCTGGCGCTGAATCCGGCGCTGATCGTGCTCGGCACGGGAGACCGTCAGGTATTCCCGCCCGCGGTGGTGATGGCCGCCTGTCTGTCGCGTGGCATCGGCCTGGAGGTGATGAACAATCCGGCCGCCGCGCGCACCTTCAACATTCTGGCCGGCGAAGGCCGCAAGGTCGCGGCCGCCTTCATCCTGGAAGGCTGAGTTCGAGCCGCCGGGTGCGCCCCGGCACTAGCTGCCCGAAGGTGTGCAGCGGAACGCGGAGAACGCCTGCAGCCGACCGATCAGGTTGCCACCCTGCCCCCAGCGGATATCCATGACCTTCCAGTGCGGGCCCTGCCGCTGCAGCAGGACCCGGTCGGTCCAGCGATAGTCGCCCACGGCCATGTCGACATGGACCCAGGTGGCGTCACCGCTCGATCCTGGCGCTCCCACCGTTATCGTCTCCGGCCGGTCCGGCGCCAACAGATACGGGCTCTGGTCGAGCATGTGCGGCTTCTCGTCGGGCGCGGCCAGTGCGGTGCAGGCCTGTTCATATGCACGCTGCGCATCGATGGCTGAGCGGAGGGCATCACCCAGCAGCGGAGCAATCGCCGTTTCGTTCGACTGCGGCGCCTGGATGGCGTCGTAGAGGCGGGTGACCACGTCACGTGGATCGCTGGCGGCGGTCGCCAACGGCGCGACGATGAGCAGCGCGAAAAGGGCTGTTGGGCGAGACATGCGGCACCGGATCGGGAGGCTGGTTCGGTTGAAGCATGCCGCTTCCCTGGCTTGTCGGGAAGCTTGAGATGTGCCACTCAAGGTCGCAAACGGCCACCCACGGCGGCCAGCGTACAGTGAGTCGAGCACGGCTCGACGCTACAGGTCGGGAACGCCGAGCATTGCCCGGCGCCACCCGTCCCACTACCTCAACGCGCCGGCAGGTACTGCTGCGGGTCGACCGGCTTGCCGTTGTAGCGGGTGAGCCGGCGGTGTTTGCGGCCCATGGGCCGCACCGTCGGCGAACGCCCGGCGCGCTGCGCCGGGCCGGGGATCCGCCCGGATTATGAATCGACGATCAGCGCGCCGGCAGGTACTGCTGCGGGTCGACCGGCTTGCCGTTGTAGCGGATCTCGAAGTGGACCATGTCGCGGTTCGCACCGGTGCGGCCCATCTCGGCGATCTGCTCACCGGCCTTCACGCTCTGCCCTTCATTCACCAGGCGCTTGCGGTTGTGACCATAGGCCGACAGCCACTGGTCGCTGTGCTTGATGATGATCAGCTCGCCGTAGCCGACCAGGCCGGCGCCGGAGTACACCACCACACCGTTGGCGGTGGCCTTGACCGGCTGGCCGCTGGTACCGGCGATGTCCACGCCCTGCTTGGTCGCATCGCCGGCAACGTAGCGGCCGACGATCGCGCCATCGGCCGGCCAGCGCCAGGCGATGTTGCTCTTCACCGGACCGGCCGGCGCCGGAGTTGGCGCCGTGCTGCCGGCGCTGCTGCCACCCGAGCGCGGCGCGGTGACCACCGTGGTCGGCGCGCGGCCGCCGCTGGCACCGGCCGGATACAGCCGGATCACCTGCCCCGGATGGATGGTCGAGGGGTTGTCCAGGCTGTTCCAGGCAATCAGGTCGGCCGGGGTAATGTCATGGATGCGGGCCAGCGCATAGATGGTGTCGCCCTTGCGCACCACCACGGTCTGCCCGGGCTTGGGCACCGAGGTCTTCGGCGTGGTCACGCCACCACCGGTGCTGCCACCACCAGGACGAACCACAGTGGCGGTGCCGCAGGCGGCCAGGGTGGAAACCAGCAACGCCAGCGCGCCGATGCGCACTCCCTTGCTCAGACGATCAGGACTCATGCGAACTTCGACCTCCATACAAGCCAGGCGATCAGCACCACCACCAACGCGGTGGCGATCCAGCCCAGCGGTTCAATCCAGCGACGCAGTGCCGCTTCAGCACGCGCACCACCGATACGGATGACCGCAGCCAGCACGAACACGCGCTTGCCGCGACCGATCAGCATGCTCAACAGGTACTGCGGCATCGGTACGCCGACGATACCCGATGCCCACGTGAAGACCTTCATCGGGATGGGCATGAAGCCGCCCAGCACCAGGAAGGTGAACACCGCCCACGGCGATTCGGCCATCTTCGCCTGCACGGTGGTGATGCCCTGCTCGATCGCCGGCAGCATGCCCAGCACTTCAAACAGCGGCTTGATCGCCTCGAAAGCGTAGTGACCCAGCGCGTAGCCGACCAGCGCACCGACCATCGAGCCGGCCAGGCTGAGGGTGGCAAACCACCAGCCGCGCTTGGGCTGGGCCACGCACATCGGCGCCAGCATCACCTCCGGCATCACCGGGAAGATGATCGCCTCGAAGAAGCTCAACACCGTCAGATAGGTCGGCGCGCGTTCGTGCGCCGCCCACTTCATCGCCCGCTCGTACAGCGGCCCGAAAATCTTCATGCAACCCTGCTCCGTGGATTAGTCGAGCATGCCAGACAGCAGCGGCACGAACGTGACCGGCGCCAGCACGTGTTGTTCGATGCTGCCGTCGGCCTTGCGGTCCAGCTGTACCAGCGACTGCGCCCCAGGGCCACCGACCGGCGCCACCAGGCGGCCGCCTTCGGCCAGCTGCTCGATCAGGGCGTCGACCAGTGCCGGCGCCGCCGCAGTGACCACGATGGCATCGAACGGGCCGTGCTCGGCCCAGCCGACGCGGCCGTCGTCGTGCTTGGTGCGGATGTTCATGCCCAGCGCACGGAAGCGCTTGCGGGCCTGGCGCAGCAGATCACCAATGCGCTCCACGGTGTAGACCTCCAGGCCCAACGCGCCAAGGATGGCGGCCTGGTAACCGGAACCGGTACCGACTTCCAGCACCCGCTTCGGCGCGACCTGGAGCACTGCCTCGGTCATCCGCGCAACCACCCAGGGCTGCGAGATGGTCTGGCCATGGCCGATCGGCAGCGCGGTGTCTTCATAGGCACGCGAGGCCAGGGCTTCATCGATGAACAGATGGCGCGGCACCACCCGGATCGCGTTCAAGGTCGGCTCGTCGACGATGCCGGCTTCGCGCAGGCGGTCGACCAGGCGGTCACGCACGCGCTGCGAGGTCATGCCGATACCGACGGCTTCCGGCTGCAATCGCAGGCGTGGGCTCATGCCGGCTGGTCCAGCGCGGCGCTGAGGCCGCCGACCCAGCTGGCGACCTTCTCCAGCGCCTGGTAGCGGGTGAGGTCGACCTGGATCGGGGTGATCGAGATGTGGCCGGTGCGCACCGCGTGGAAATCGGTACCTGGACCGGAATCCTGCTCACGGCCGGCAGGGCCGATCCAGTACACCTCGTTGCCGCGCGGATCCTTCTGCGCGATGCAGCCTTCGGCACGATGGCGGTTGCCGAGGCGGGTGACCTCGAAGCCCTTGACCTCGCTCCACGGCAGGTCCGGCACGTTGACGTTGAGGATGGTGTCGGCCGGCAGCGGATCGGCCTTGAGCCGGGCGACAATCTCCACCGCAGCACGCGCGGCGGTCTCGAAGTGCTTCGGATCGTGGTTGCGGCTGACCAGCGAGACCGCCACCGCCGGCAGGCCGAGGAAGCGACCTTCCATCGCCGCCGAGACGGTGCCGGAATAGATCACGTCGTCGCCGAGATTGGCGGCGTTGTTGATGCCGGACACGACAATGTCAGGCTCGAATTCAAGCAGGCCGGTCAGCGCCAGGTGCACGCAGTCGGTGGGTGTACCGGCCACCGAAACGGTGTAATGGTCGATGCGCTTGAGCCGGATCGGCAGGTCCAGGGTCAGCGAGTTGCTGGCGCCGGAACGATCGCGGTCGGGCGCAACCACCGTGACTTCGTGACCGGCCTCGCGCAGGACCGCGGCAAGCATCCGGATGCCTGCGGCGTCGACACCATCGTCATTGCTGACCAGGATTCGCATCTTCGATTTAACCGCTTGATTTTCCAAGAATTCGATTCCATCACCGTGCAGTGTGGGCGGGACCGTCGCGCTCCCCTGCGGAAGCGGTCGACCCTGCAAGGGCATCGTCTATTGTGCCGCATGCGGGCCGCCGGTCCTACCCTGTCAGCGGTCACGGCCGACATCGAACCGTCATAGGCAGACCTGCGCCGGCGGTTTACCCTGTGCGCATGTCGCACCCTGATGATGAAGATCCGGCCGCATTGTTCCGTGCGGCCATCGGCGAAGTGAAGCCGCTGCGCAAGGATGCCGAGCCGGCACCTGCCGCGCCCCGGCCGAAACCGCGTGCGCGCATGGCCGAACGTGACGAGGCCGAAGCGGCCGGCGAGTTCGCCCGGCTGCTGCGCGACAGTGCGCCACTGGAAGCCGGCGACGTGGCCAGCTATCGCCGCGACAACCTGCCACTACGCCTGTTCCAGCGCCTCAAGCGCGGCCAGTACTCGGTGCAGGACGAACTGGATCTGCACGGCGCCACCGCCGCACAGGCCGAAGCCCTGCTGCGCCAGTTCCTGCTGGAAGCGCATGCACACGAGTACGGCTGCGTGCGCATCATCCACGGCAAGGGACTGCAGTCCGATGGCGGCGCACCGGTGCTGAAGAACCTGGTCGATCGCCTGCTGCGGCTGCGCAACGACGTGCTGGCATTCCATTCGGCACCGACCGGACAAGGCGGCACCGGCGCGGTACTGGTGCTGCTGGCGCGGCGTTGAAAAGGGGACGGAGGGAACTAAGTCGTTTGTGCCACACACGACTTAATTCCCTCCGTCCCCTTTTTTATGTCAGGCCTGCGAGGCGTCTTCGACGGGGCCGAGTTCGTGCAGCACGGCGGTGGCGTAGCAGCCTGGCGGCAACGCGAACGACAGTTCCAGCACGTCGTTGGCCAGCCACTGGTGCTGCAGCAGCGCCGGACGCAGGCGCAACGCGCGGCGCTCCTGCTTCAGGCGCGCGTCTTCCAGGCCGGCCCGCAGTGCTTTCGACTCGTCGTCGTCCAGCGCGGCCAGCTCCAGCTCACGTGCCGCGTCGGCACTGCGCAGCTCGCCTTCGCCCCACAACGGCGCGCTGGGATGGATGTCGAAACGCGCCAGCCGCTCGGCCAGCACATCCGTGTACGGCTCGGGGCCGAACACGCTGCGACTGCCATCGAGCATCCAGACTTCGCCATCGAGCGGCTGGTCCCAGCTGCCCTGCTCCACGCGCGCGGCCAGCACGCGGTTGAACAGCGCCGAACGCGCTGCAGAGAGCAGCAGCGAACGCTGGTCCTTGCGCATGCGGCGGCCACCGAACATCGCCAGTGCAGCCGGCACGTTGCCACCGTCGCGGCCGAAACGCTGTTCACCAAACCAGTTCGGCAGGCCGCGCGCGGCAATCTGCTGCAGGCGCTCGCTGATCGCGGCGGCATCGCCCTGCACCTCGCGCAGCACCAGCTTGAAGCGGTTGCCGGCCAGTGCGCCGCGCTGCAGCTTGCGGTTGTGCCAGGTTGCCTCGATGACTTCGATTTCGTCACTTGCCAACTCGGCCAGGTCCGGCGCAATGCGCTTGGGCAGGTGCACGCTGAAACGCTGGGTGGTGACCGCGTGGCGGTCTTTCATGCCGGCGTAACTCACCGCCATTTCCGGCAGGCCCGCCCATTTTGCCAGCACCTTGGCCACATGCACGGTGTTGGCGCCGCGCTTGCGGATGTGCAGCAACAGGTGCTCGCCTTCGCCGGTGGCCTCGAAGGCCGGCAGCTCGTCAACCTGGAAATCGTCCGGCGTGGTGCGGATGCGCGCCTTCAACAACGGCACACCAAATGCCAACGGCAGCGGGATCATGCCGCCACCAGCAACACGACCGCCTGCGCGGCGATGCCTTCACCACGGCCGGTGAAGCCCAGCTTCTCCGAGGTGGTGGCCTTGACGCTGACCGCGTCCAGCGGCAGCTGCAGCAACCCACCGATGCGCTCACGCATCGCAAGCGCATGCGGGCCGACCTTCGGCCGCTCGCAGATCACGGTGATGTCGGTGTTGCCGACGCGCCAGCCGCGCTCACGCAGCAGGCTGTCGCAGTGGCGCACGAACTCGCTGCTGTCGGCCCCCTTCCAGCGGTCGTCACTGGGCGGGAAATGCTGGCCGATATCGCCCAGCGCCAGTGCGCCGAGCATGGCATCGCACAGGGCGTGCAGGATCACGTCGCCGTCGCTGTGTGCAAGCACACCGCAGCTGTGCGGCACGTTCACTCCGCCAAGCATGATGTGGTCGCCTTCACCGAAGGCATGGACGTCGTAGCCCTGGCCGATGCGGACGGGCGGGAACGGTGCGGTGCTCATGGATGCAACCCTTGCTGCAGGGCCGCGCGGACGGTCAGCCGGCGCGGCGGGAAAGTACGAATTCGAACCGGTCCAGATCGGCCGGGGTGGTGACCTTGAAGTTGTCCTCGCTGCCTTCCACCAGCAGCGGGCGCTGGCCCTGGCGCTCCATGGCCATGGCCTCATCGGTGACTTCAACACCGGCGGCGGCGGCTTCGGACAGCGCGCGGCTGAGCTGGTGGCGGCGGAACAGTTGTGGTGTCAGTGCGCGCCACAACTGCTCGCGCGGCTCGGTGCCATCGATGCCACCGTCGTCGCCCGCACGCTTGAGGGTGTCACGCACCGGTGCGGCCAGGATCGCCCCGACCGGATCGGCACGACCGACTTCAAGCAGGCGGCCAAGGTCGGCCAGCGACAGGTTCGGCCGCGCGGCATCGTGGACCAGCACGAATTCATCAGCGCGCACCGTCTCCGGCAGCGCCTGCAGGCCAGCCAGCACCGAAGCGGCACGGGTCGCGCCACCGATGCAGGTCAGCACCGGCTTGCCCGCCCACTCGTTCCAGCCCGGCCAGTCGGCGTCGTCCGGGCCGATCACTACCATTGCCCCGGCTACGGCCGGATGCGCCAGCAGGGCGTCCAGGGTATGGGCGAGCAGGATCTGCCCGCCCGCCTGCAGGTACTGCTTGGGCAACGGCGCGCCAAAGCGGGTGCCACGGCCAGCAGCCGGAACCACGACCCAGATCGCCGCACTCATGGCACGTCCGCCGGGTGGTCGCCAACCTGCGCACTGACACCTGCCGCAGGCTGCGCCGGGTGGACCGGCGCATCCTCGACCACGCGATAGAACTTCTCGCCGGGCTTGATCATGCCCAGCTCGCTGCGCGCGCGTTCCTCGATGGCGGACTGGCCTTCCTTGAGGTCCTTCACTTCCGCAGCGAGCGCATCATTGCGCTGCTGCAGGCCCTCATTGTCCCGCTCCTGGTTGGCGACCTGGGCTTCGAGCATCATCACTTCACCCGAATTGCCCGGACCAAACCAGAAGCGGTACTGCAGCCAGCCCAGCAACAGGGCCAGCACCAGCAGCATCCAGCGCCAGTCGCGCATCGGCTCAGCGCTTCAGCGAAACGAACGCGTCACGACCGGCGTAACGCGCGCCGGCGCCGAGGGCTTCCTCGATGCGCAGCAGCTGGTTGTACTTGGCCACGCGATCGCTGCGGCACAGCGAACCGGTCTTGATCTGGGTGGCGGTGGTGGCCACTGCGATGTCGGCGATGGTGGTGTCTTCGGTTTCGCCCGAACGGTGCGAGACCACGGCGGCGTAGCCGGCACGGTCGGCCATGGCGATCGCTTCCAGGGTTTCGCTGAGGGTGCCGATCTGGTTGACCTTGATCAGGATCGCGTTGGCGGTGCCCGAGTCGATGCCTTCCTGGAAGATCTTCGGGTTGGTCACGAACAGGTCGTCGCCGACCAGCTGCACCTTCTTGCCGATGCGGTCGGTCAGCAGCTTCCAGCCGGCCCAGTCATTCTCGGCCAGGCCATCTTCAATCGTGATGATCGGGTACTGCGCGGCCCAGTCGGCGAGGAAGTCGACGAACTGCTCGGAGGTCAGGCGCTTGTTCTCGCCGACCAGGTTGTACTTGCCGTTCTCGAAGAACTCGCTGGAGGCCACGTCCAGGCCCAGCAGCACGTCTTCGCCGGCGGTGTAGCCCGCCTTGCCGATCGCTTCGAGAATGGTGTCCAGCGCTTCGACGTTGCTGCGGAAGTCCGGCGCGAAGCCACCTTCGTCGCCGACCGCGGTGCTCAGGCCATGGCCCTTCAGCACCGACTTCAGCGAATGGAAGATTTCGGTACCGGCACGCAGCGCTTCGGAGAACGAGGTGAAGCCAACCGGCAGCACCATGAACTCCTGGAAGTCGACGTTGTTGTCGGCATGCGCGCCGCCATTGATGATGTTCATCATCGGCACCGGCAGCGCCGGGGTCACGCCGGTCCTGGCAGCCAGGTACTGCCACAGTGCCTGCTTGTTCGATGCAGCGGTGGCATGCGCGGCGGCCATCGAAACACCCAGCAGCGCGTTGGCACCCAGGCGGCCCTTGTTCTCGGTGCCGTCCAGATCGATCAGGCGACGGTCGAGGCCGGCCTGGTCGGTGGCCTCAAAGCCCTTCAGCGCGGCGGCAATCGTGGTGTTGACGTTGTCGACGGCCTTGCGCACGCCCTTGCCCAGATAACGGGTCTTGTCACCGTCACGCAGCTCGACCGCTTCCTTGGTGCCGGTCGAGGCGCCGGAGGGAACCGCGGCACGACCGAACGAACCGTCCTCCAGGATGACTTCGGCTTCCAGCGTGGGGTTGCCACGGCTGTCAAGGATTTCACGGGCGTGGATGCTGCGGATCGTACTCATGGTCGGGCCGGTTACCTGTCTGGAGAGGGGGCGACAAAACGAATGCCGCGTGATTATCCCCGGCTGCCCGCCACTTGCCAAATGGCCTGGGCGGCATCAGCCCCGGCTGGACCCGATCACGATCAGGGCCAGCGACACCAGCATCACCAGCAACGCACCGGCCACCGCCGCCGCGACGGGTCCACGACGGCGTCGCCAGGCGAGCACCATCGCCACCAGGCTGCCGACGAAAGACACACCCAGCGCGACCAGCGCGGCCACGATCCAGTACTGCATGGCCTGGATGCCATGGTTTCCGTCACCCGGCGAGCCGAAGCTGGCCGCAAAGGCCATTACTCCCAGCAGCAGGGACGCCCAGGCGAGCACGGACAGCCCCAGCGCGACCAGGCCCCAGGGCCAGCCGCGCGCCGACGTGCTCGTATTCATCAAAGCAATCCGTAGAACAGGGCGCCGAGCCACAGCGAAAGCAGGATGATCGCAAAGCCAGCCGCCACCTTGCCGCGATTCAGCCGCCAGGCCAGCACCGCGGCCGCGAGGCAGCCCGCGGCACCGAGCAGCTCCGCGACCAGCAGCGCAATGAAATACGCACGCAGATCAAGCGCGCTGCTGCCATCACCCGGGGGGCGCACCGACGCCGCACCGATCAGCACCAGGCCAAACATGCCCACGGTGAACAGCACGGCCAGGCCCAGTGCGATCAGGCCCCAGGGCCACTGTTTCCAGTGCCGGCGATGACGCTGGGCTTCCAGCGCCACCCTCGGGTCACGACTCACGCGAAGCGCGAGAAGCCGTGCTTCTTGGTCACCGCGTCGAGCTCCATCAGGGTCTCGAGCAGCGCTTCCATCTGGTCCAGCGGCCACGCGTTGGGGCCATCGGACAGGGCCTTGGACGGATCCGGATGGGTCTCGGCGAACAGGCCGGAGATGCCCACCGCGACGGCAGCACGGGCCAGCACCGGCACGTGCTCACGCTGGCCACCGGAACTGGTGCCCTGCCCGCCCGGCAACTGCACCGAGTGGGTGGCATCGAACACCACCGGGCAACCGGTATCGCGCATCACCGCCAGCGAGCGCATGTCGCTGACCAGGTTGTTGTAGCCGAAGCTGGCACCGCGCTCGCAGACCATGATCTGCTCGTTGCCGGTGGCCTTGGCCTTCTCCACGACCGGCTTCATGTCCCAGGGCGCCAGGAACTGGCCCTTCTTGATGTTGACCGGCTTGCCGGCCGAGCACACCTTGCGGATGAAGTCGGTCTGGCGGACCAGGAACGCCGGGGTCTGCAGCACATCCACCACCGAGGCCACTTCGTCCATCGGGGTGTACTCATGGACGTCGGTCAGCACCGGCACGCCGATCTGCTTCTTGACCTCGGCCAGGACCTTCAGGCCCTCTTCCATGCCCGGGCCGCGGAACGCGGTGCCCGAGGTGCGGTTGGCCTTGTCGAAGCTGGACTTGAAGATGAAGTTGACGCCGAGCTTGTCGGTGACTTCCTTCAGCTTGCCGGCGGTATCGAGCTGCAGCTGCATCGACTCGATCACGCAGGGGCCGGCGATCAGGAACAGGGGCTGGTCCAGCCCGACCTCGAATCCACACAGTTTCATGGCGTTTCCTTGTTGTCCGCAGCACCGGCCGGGCCGGTGCGCTGGGGGTTGAAGCATGCAGGATGGGGGCCGAAGCCCCCATTCACAAGTCAGGCGCGCGCTTCGGAAAGCAGCTTGCCGCCGGCCTTGCGCTCGCGCGCGGCACGGATGAAACCGATGAACAGCGGGTGGCCGTCACGCGGCGTGGACAGGAATTCCGGGTGCGCCTGGCAGGCCAGGAACCACGGATGCGCGTCGCGCGGCAGTTCGACCACTTCCACCAGGGTGTCGTCCATCGACTTGCCGGCGATCACCAGGCCGGCATCTTCCAGCTGGGTGCGGTAACGGTTGTTGAACTCGTAGCGGTGGCGGTGGCGCTCGGCGACGACGTCCTTGCCGTACAGCTCACGGGCCAGCGTGCCCGGCTTCAGGCGCTGTTCCTGCAGGCCCAGGCGCATGGTGCCGCCGAGGTCGCTCTTGTCGTCACGCTTCTCGACATCGCCGGTGGCGGTGCGCCATTCGGTGATCAGGCCGATCACCGGGTTCGGCGACTGGCGGTCGTTCTCGGTGCTGTTGGCGCCTTCCAGGCCGACCACGTTGCGCGCGTAATCGACGACGGCCGCCTGCATGCCGTAGCAGATGCCGAAGTACGGCACGTGCTGCTCGCGGGCGAACTTCGAGGTCAGCACCTTGCCTTCGAAACCACGGTCACCGAAGCCACCCGGCACCAGGATGCCGTCGACATCGGCCAGTGCGGCCATGTCGGTGCCTTCCAGATCCTGTGCTTCCAGCCACTTCAGGTTGACCTTGGTGCGCTGGCGCAGGCCGCCGTGCTTCAGTGCTTCGCCGACCGACTTGTAGGCATCCTGGTGATCCACGTACTTGCCGACCACGGCGATGGTCACTTCATCCAGCGGATGCAGGGTCGCATCGACTGCGTCCTCCCACATCGACAGATCGACCGGACCGGCCTTGTCGGCCAGCTTCAGCTGGTTGACCACGATCTCGTCCAGGCCCTGCGCGTGCAGGCCCGACGGAATGCGATACAGCACGTCCACGTCCGGCACGCTGATCACTGCGCGCTCGGAGACGTTGGTGAACTGGGCGATCTTGCGGCGCTCCGAATCCGGCACGGCCTGCTCGGAACGGCACAGCAGCACGTCCGGCTGGATGCCGATCGAACGCAGTTCCTTCACCGAATGCTGGGTCGGCTTGGTCTTCAGCTCACCGGCGGCGCCGATGTACGGCACCAGGGTGAGGTGCATGAACAGCGCCTTCTCCGGGCCACGCTCGGTGCGCACCTGGCGGATCGCTTCCAGGAACGGCAGCGACTCGATGTCGCCGACGGTGCCACCGATCTCGACCAGCGCCACGTCGTAGCCTTCGGTGGCTTCGTCGATGCAGCGACGGATCTCGTCGGTGATGTGCGGAATGACCTGCACGGTCGCGCCCAGATAGTCGCCGCGGCGCTCCTTGCGGATCACGTTCTCGTAGATGCGGCCGGTGGTGACCGAGTTCTTGCGGCTCAGGCGGGTGCGCACGAAGCGCTCGTAGTGGCCCAGGTCGAGGTCGGTCTCGGCGCCGTCATCGGTGACATACACCTCACCGTGCTGGAACGGGCTCATGGTGCCCGGGTCGACGTTGATGTAAGGGTCGAGCTTCATCATCGTGACCTTCAGGCCCCGGGCTTCGAGAATGGCGGCCAGCGACGCGGCGGCAATGCCTTTGCCGAGCGAGGACACCACGCCGCCGGTTACGAAAATCAAGGGAGTCATGGCTGCAAGCATCCTGTCTGGAAATGGAAAACGGCAACACCACGCGCACCCGGAGGGCGGGCATGGTGCTCGGAGGGGGTTTTCCGGTTCGCTGGGACAGCGAGGGAGGTGCGGATCCGTGCGGCGGCAGGCGCCGGACGGGGACCATCGTGCGAGGTCGGGGCGGCCGTGCCGGCCAAATCGACCGTCACCTGCGACCCGCCATGCTGGAAGCCACGCTTGGCCGCTCCAGCCCATTCGCAAAGGGTGGACACGCACTTACTCCCGGAAAGCCATAGTTTACAGATTGATGGCCGCCAACCCAAGGGGCAGACGCCACGTTCCTAAAAAGAAACGCCCCGCTGAGCGGGGCGTTCCGTTGCGCACCCCTTGTCGCAAGGGCGCTTGGCAGGTTGCGGGATCAGCGCTTCTTGCGCGCTTCTTCCTCTTCTTCCTTCTGCGGGGCCGGCTGGCCCTGCGCCTTCATTTCGGCATTGGCCTGGGCACGACGCTTGGCCTTGGCATCGGCCTCGGCCTGCGCCTTGTCGGCCTGGTCACCCTGCTGCGGGGCCGGCTGGCCCGCGTTCTGCGCCACCACCAGCGGCACTGCAACGGCGGCAGCGGCCAGGATTGCAACGGTCAGCAACTTCTTCATGAGGTCCTCCTCGCGGTATGGCTTGGATGTTTCGACCCGATGGGGCCGCCGGCGTTCAGATTCCAGCGGCTGCCATTTTACCCCCTCCCCGGCGCCGAGGCTGAACCGCAGGCGTGCAAAATCGCCGTCCAGACCGCACACTTGCGCGTCGCTCCGCGCTTTAGAAGATAGATGAACGCCCGCTATAACGCCGCCGATATTGAAGTCCTGTCCGGCCTTGACCCGGTCAAGCGCCGTCCCGGCATGTATACCGACACCGCGCGCCCGAACCACCTGGCACAGGAAGTGATCGACAACTCGGTGGACGAGGCCCTCGCCGGCCATGCCCGCTCGATCGAGATCACCCTGTACAAGGACGGCAGCGTGGAGGTCAGCGATGACGGCCGCGGCATGCCGGTGGACATCCATCCGGAAGAGAAGATCCCGGGCGTCGAACTGATCCTCACCCGCCTGCATGCAGGCGGCAAGTTCAGCAACAACAACTACACCTTCTCCGGCGGCCTGCATGGCGTCGGCGTCAGCGTGGTCAACGCGCTGTCGACCCTGGTGGAGGTGCACATCAAGCGCGAAGGTGCCGAACACCGCATCACCTTCCGCAATGGCGACCGCGCCACGCCGCTGGAGGTGGTCGGCACCGTCGGCAAGAAGAACACTGGTACCCGCGTGCGCTTCTGGCCGGACCCGAAGTACTTCGACACGCCCAAGTTCGCGGTGCGCGCGTTGAAGCACCTGCTGCGCGCCAAGGCCGTGCTGTGCCCGGGCCTGACCGTCAAGCTGACCGACGAAGCCACCGGTGAAGTCGATACCTGGTACTACGAAGACGGCCTGCGCGACTACCTGAAGCTGGAACTGGGCGAGCGCGAATCGCTGCCGGCCGACCTGTTCGTCGGCAACCTCAAGAAGGACACCGAGGTGGTGGACTGGGCCGTGGCCTGGCTGCCGGAAGGTGAGCTGGTCCAGGAAAGCTATGTCAACCTGATTCCGACCGCCCAGCATGGCACCCACGTCAACGGCCTGCGTACCGGCCTGACCGAGGCGCTGCGCGAGTTCTGCGACTTCCGCAACCTGCTGCCACGCGGCGTCAAGCTGGCCCCGGAAGACGTGTGGGACCGGGTGTCGTTCGTGCTGTCGCTGAAGATGACCGACCCGCAGTTCAGCGGCCAGACCAAGGAACGCCTGTCCTCGCGCCAGGCCGCCGGCTTTGTAGAGGGCGCCGCGCACGATGCGTTCAGCCTGTTGCTGAACCAGAACGTGGAGCTGGGCGAGAAGATCGCGCAGATCGCCATCGAGCGCGCCAGTGCGCGCCTGAAGACCGAGAAGCTGGTCGTCCGCAAGAAGGTCACGCAGGGCCCGGCCCTGCCCGGCAAGCTGGCCGACTGCATCAGCCAGGACCTGTCGCGCACCGAGCTGTTCCTGGTGGAAGGTGACTCGGCAGGCGGCAGCGCCAAGCAGGCGCGCGACAAGGATTTCCAGGCGATCCTGCCGCTGCGCGGCAAGATCCTCAACACCTGGGAAGTGTCGTCCAACAGCGTGCTGGCCTCCGAAGAAGTGCACAACCTGGCCGTGGCCATCGGCTGCGACCCCGGCAAGGACGACATCACCGGCCTGCGCTACGGCAAGGTGGTGATCCTGGCCGACGCGGACTCCGACGGCCTGCATATCGCCACCCTGCTGACCGCGCTGTTCCTCAGGCATTTCCCGGCGCTGGTCGATGCCGGCCACGTGTTCGTGGCAATGCCGCCGCTGTTCCGCATCGACGTGGGCAAGCAGGTGTTCTACGCCCTGGATGAGGAAGAGAAGCGTTCGATGCTGGACAAGATCGAGCGCGAGAAGATCAAGGGCGCAGTCAACGTCACCCGCTTCAAGGGCCTGGGCGAGATGAACCCGAACCAGCTGCGCGAGTCGACCATCCATCCGGATACGCGCCGCCTGGTGCAACTGACCGTGGACGATGGCGAGCAGACCCGTTCGCTGATGGACATGCTGCTGGCCAAGAAGCGCGCGTCCGACCGCAAGGGCTGGCTGGAGTCGAAGGGCGATCTGGCCTCGCTGGAGGTCTGATCCGGAGCGGGGTCGGATCCCTTTCCGCAGGAAAGGGCTCTGACCCGGTTGGCGGCAGTGGGGTCAGAGCCGTTTCCTGTCAGGAAACGGATCCGACCCCATGCGCTCCGACCCCATCCGCCCCCATCGGCAAACCCGGCAGCGCCATAATGCGCGTCCACCCGTGTGGACCATCGTATTGGCCAGCCACTCGCTGCTGTTCCCCGGCCTGCCGCTGCACAGTGCACGGCTGGTCCTGAGCCCGATCCGTCGTGACGACGCCGCCGCGCTGTTCACGCTGCAGTCCAACCCGGATGTCATGCGATGGTGGAACCATCCAGCCTGGACGCGACTGGCCGAAGCGCGCGAGCAGATCGACGATGACCTCGCCGCCCATGCCATCGGCACCCAGCTGAAGCTGGCCGTGCGCGAATCGCTGGAAGGTCCGCTGCTGGGCATCTGCGTGGTATTCGCGGTGGACCGCGATGCGGCGCGCGCCGAGATCGGCTACCTGCTGGCACCCGATCGCCAGGGCCAGGGCTATATGCACGAGGCCCTGCAACAGGTACTGGCCTACCTGTTCCGCACCCTGCACCTGCATCGGGTGGAAGCCGAGATCGACCCGCGCAATGCGCCGTCCGCGCACGTGCTGGATCGCCTGGGCTTCCACCGCGAGGGGGTGCTGCGCCAGCGCTGGCGCATCCAGGGGCAGCTGGCCGACTCGGCCGTCTACGGCCTGCTGGCCGATGACGACGCCGCAGCCACCCTCCCCGCTTGACCCAATCTGGCCAGTAGCGGGCTCAACGCACGGCCATGCCTTTGGACACATACGGCATGGCCCGCCACCGGCCTAGCATCGGAACCCCCTTCCGCTGCCGAACCGGTGCCATGAAGTCCCTGCTGCACACTGCCGCGCTCTGCGTCGGCCTGCTCATCGCCCCTGCCAGCGTGCTGGCCGCGTCCGACGCCGAGGGCAAGCCCGACCCGAAAGACGACAAGACCGAAGCGCCTGCGCTGCCCGCCGACGCCTCGGCCCGCCAGAGCATGCGCCTGGCCGGCCGCACCCTGGACTACACCGCCACCGTCGGCACCCTGCCGGTACGCGATGCCAAGGGCAAGGTGATCGCCGATGTGGTGTTCACCGCCTACACGATGCCGGGCAAGGACCGGCCGGTGACCTTCGCGCTCAATGGCGGCCCCGGTGCGTCGTCGGTGTACCTCAACATGGGCGCGATCGGGCCCAAGGTGGTGACCTTCGGCTCCGAGGGTGACAGCGCATCGGCGCCGGCCACCCTGCACGACAACCCGGGCACCTGGCTGGACTTCACCGATCTGGTGTTCATCGATCCGGTCGGTACCGGCTTCAGCCGCGCGCGGATCGGCGACGATGAAGCCAAGAAAGCGCTCTACAACCCCAGTGCCGACGTCGAATACCTGTCGCGCTCGATCTACGACTGGCTGCTGCGCAACCAGCGCATGGCCTCGCGCAAGTACCTGACTGGCGAGAGCTACGGTGGCTACCGCGGCCCGCGCATCACCCACTTCCTGCAGACCCGGCTCGGCGTGGCAATGAACGGACTGGTGCTGGTCTCGCCCTACCTGAGCCCGACCCTGGAAGACAACGCCGATGTCTCGCCGATGGCGTGGATGCAGACGCTGCCGTCGATCGCCGCGGCGCACCTGGAGCGCCAGGGCAAGCTGACCGATGCGGCGATGCGCGAGGTGGTGGAGTACACCCGTGGCGATTACGCCACCGCGTTGATGAAGGGCCGCAGCGATCCGCAGGCTACGGAAGCCATGCTGCGCCGGGTCACCGCGCTGACCGGACTGGACCCGCAGTTCGTGCGCCGCGCTGGCGGGCGCCTGGAGACCCAGGCCTACCTGCGTGAAGTGTTCCGCGACAAGGGCACGCTGGGCAGCCGCTACGACTCCAACGTGACCGCGTTCGATCCGTTCCCGAATGATCCGGAGCAGCGCGCCAACGATCCACTGCTGGACAGCATCATCGCGCCGACCACCACGGCGATGGTCGACTTCGTGACGCGCGTGGTCGGCTGGAAAGTAGATGCGCGCTACCAGGCGCTGAACTACGACGTGAACCGGCTGTGGGACCGCAATGGCGAACTGCGCCAGGGTGCGGTGACCCAGCTGCGCCAGGCGGTGGCGATCGACCCGCATCTGCAGGTGCTGATCGTGCATGGCTGGAACGACCTGTCGTGCCCGTTCATGGGCTCGATCCTGACCGTGGACCAGATGCCGACGATGGGCAGCAATCCGGACCGGGTGCAGGTGCGCAGTTATCCGGGCGGGCACATGTTCTACAGCCGGGCGGACAGCCAGGCGGCGTTCCGCAAGGATGTACAGGCGTTGTTCCAGCGTAATTGAAGGGGTTTGGCCGGGCCTGCGGCCCGGCACCCGCTGACAGCCACGGCAACGGCAACTGCAAAAGCTGGCTTCCTGAGGGCTGTCGGTGGGTGCCGACCGTTGGTCGGCACGGGGGCGGATCCCGTTGCTTGGCAACGGGCTCTGACCCTGGTTCTGCTCTGGTAGGTGTCGACCTTGGTCGACACGGTGGGTGCGGAAAATTCTTGCCCATGAAAAAGCCCGCCTGATACGGCGGGCTTTTTCGTTTGCAACCTTGGCGTGGGGCGATCAGGTCCAGCCGAACAGCTCGAACAGCTTCAGGATCAGGTACGCGCAGCCGCCTGCCGCCGGGATGGTCAGGATCCAGGCCCAGACGATGCGCTCGATCACGCCGAACTTCAGCGAGCGCGGGTTCTTGGCGAAGCCGACGCCCATGATCGCGGTGGAGATGCTGTGCGTGGTCGAGACCGGCATGCCGAAGTGGGCCGCCAGGGTCAGGATGGTGGCCGAGCTGGTCTCCGCGGCGAAGCCGTGGATCGGGTGCAGCTTGACCATCTTGTGGCCCAGGGTCTTGATGATCTTCCAGCCGCCCGAAGCGGTACCGGCCGCCATCACCACCGCGCAGGTCAGCACGATCCACATCGCGATGCCGTCACCGGCATGCGCGTCCGGGTGCATGAAGGCCAGCCAGGACGGCAGGTCGTTCAATGCGCCGGTGGCTTCGGCACCGATCAGGGTCATGGCGATGATGCCCATGGTCTTCTGCGCGTCGTTGTGGCCGTGGGCGAAGCCCATGTAGGCCGCCGAGGCGATCTGCGCCTTGCCGAAGAAGGCGTTGACGATGCGCGGACGGGCCAGGCGGCCGATGGCACCACCGATCTTGGCCAGGCCGGCGATCAGCGCCCACAGCAGCACCATCACCACGATGCCGAGCAGGAAACCGGCAATCGGCGAGGTGATCATCGGCACGAACACCTTCCACAGCAGGCCCTTGTTCTGCGCCCAGCTGCCCAGGCGCTCGGACCAGATCAGCGCGTCCCAGTTGTTGTGGGCGGCAGCCAGGCCGGCGCCGCAGAGGCCACCGATCAGGGCGTGCGAGGACGAGGACGGCAGGCCCTTCCACCAGGTGATCAGGTTCCAGATGATGCCGCCCAGCAGGGCGCACAGGATCACCTGCGGGGTGACCTCGACCACGTTGGTGTTGAGCAGGCCCGAGGCGATGGTCAGCGCCACCGCGGTACCGGTCAGTGCACCGATGAGGTTCATGAAGGCGGCCAGCATCACCGCCCAGCCGGGCGAGAGCACCTTGGTCGCCACCACGGTGGCAATGGAGTTGGCAGTGTCGTGGAAGCCGTTGATGAACTCGAAGACGAGCGCGGCCAGGATCACCACCAGGACAAGGGTCAACATGCGGCGGCGTCCGTCAGCTGTTCTTCAACACGATCTGGTACGCCACCACGCCAGCCTCGCGGCAGCGGTCGATGGCCTTTTCCAGGATCTCGAAGAATTCCTTCAGCAGGAACATCTGCAGGTTGTCCAGGCGGCCCGAATAGATGTCGCGGTACAGTTCGAGCATCAGGCGGTCGGCCTCGTTCTCCAGCGAGCGCAGCTTCTCGTTGAGCGCGGTCATCCGGTCCAGGTTCATGTGGCGCAGGTCGGCCACCATCTCCACCACCACGCCGGCGGCCTGTTCGAGCATCGCCGCGCGCGGCGCGAAGTCGATGTGCTCCAGGTGCGTCGTGGCCAGCGAATAGCGGTCGGCGAACTTCTCGATCTGCTTGGGAATCTTGTACAGCGCCGAGCCCAGCGCTTCGATGTCTTCGCGCTCGATCGGGGTCATGAAGCTGTCCACCAGCGCCTGGCTGATCTTGTCCGAGGCCGCGCGTTCGCGCAGGCGGGCCAGCTTGAAGGCGTCCAGCGCGGGCTGGCGGTCGGCCTCGCGCAGCATGGAATGCAGCGCCTTGGCGGCGTCGGAAGCCGCGACGGCAGCCTCATCGAGCAGGGTGTAGAACTGTTTGCCGGAACCGAAAATGGTCTGCAGAGAGAACATTGAGAAACCTGTCAGCCGTCGCGGGAAGGACGGCACCAGATGGAATTATGACGGCTAGATGACCATCACGGGTATCCCCGCCCCCTTTCGAGGCCTTGGAACCCCCAACCTGAACAGGCGGTTGCCACCCTGCCATGCCCCTTTGCTAAGATGCCAGCGCGCCTTCGGGCGCACCTTATGGACGACGACCCTTATCCCCCTGCGCCGCGCCGGATCCCGTTCCTGAGCGCCTGCCGCCATCGCCAGCACCCGCCCTCCCTGCCACCAACCGGGGACGACGCCCGTGTTTGAAATGATCCTGATTGTCTTCGCGCTTGTTCTGCTGAACGGCTTCTTCGCCATGTCCGAGATGTCGGTCATGACCTCGCGCAAGAGCCGCCTGAAGCAGATGGCTGCCACCTCCAAGCGCGCGGCCAAGGCGCTGGAGCTGTCCGAGAAGCCGGAGAGCTTCCTGTCCACCGTGCAGATCGGCATCACCGTGATCGGCGTGCTTACCGGCTACCTCGGCGGTGAGGCGCTGGGCGAGGCCTTCGCCGGCTGGATCCAGGGGCTGATGCCGGGGTTTGCGTACGCGGGCAACATCGGTACCGCGCTGGCCGTCAGCCTGATCACTTTCATCACGCTGATCTTCGGCGAACTGGTGCCCAAGCGCCTGGCGCTGACCCGCTCGGAGGCCATTGCCGGCCTGGTCGCGATGCCGATGAGCTGGCTGGCCAAGCTGGCCCTGCCCTTCGTCTGGCTCCTGTCCAAGACCACCCAGCTGGTGCTGCGCCTGTTCGGCCTGGGCAAGGATGAAGTCGCCTCGGTGACTGAAGAAGAGATCCGCATGCTGGTGGCCGAGAGCCACGAAGCCGGTGTGATCGACGCCCACGAGCGTGACATGATGAACCGCGTCATGCGCCTGGGCGACCGCACCGCCGACAGCCTGATGACCCCGCGCAACCGCATTGCCTGGCTGGACACCCAGGCCGGGCTGGAGCGCAACCTGGAAATCATGGCCGAGCACGAGTTCTCGCGGTACCCGGTGTACCGCGACAACGACATGGACGTGGTCGGCGTACTTGAATTGAAATCGCTGGCCACGCGCATGGCACGCGGCGACAACGCGCTGTTCCAGACCTTGCGCGAACCGCTCTACGTGTCCGAATCGACCCACGCGATGAAGCTGCTGGAGATCTTCCGCGAGGAACAGCAGTCGATGGCGCTGGTGGTGGACGAGTACGGCGAGATCCAGGGCCTGGTGACCATCAGCGACCTGATGGGCGCCGTGGTCGGCCGCCTGCAGGCGGTGGAGAATGCCGATGAAGATGCGCTGGTGGTGACCCGCGAGGACGGTTCGCTGCTGGTGGATGGCTCGCTGCCGATCGAAGACCTGCGCGAACTGATCGGCAGCAACGAGCTGCCCGATGCCGAGGACGGCGATTACTACACCCTGGCCGGCATGTGCATCCACTACTTCGGCCGCATCCCGCACGCAGGCGAGTACTTCGACTGGGCCGGCTGGCGCTTCGAAGTGGTCGACCTGGACGGTGCGCGGGTGGACAAGCTGCTGCTGCGCACGCTGTCCGACGAGCAGGCCGATGAGCTCACCGCCTGAGGCCGGCCAGGGTCCAGGCGCCGAGCGCCCGGCCTACCGCAACGAGGGCATCCGCACCCTGCTGGAGATGTTCGCTTCCGGCGACCCCGCCGAGCACATGCCGCTCGGCCAGATCCTGAGCAACCTGCAGCAGAGCGCGTTCGGCGTGTTCCTGTTCGTGGCGATCCTGCCCTCGTTCATCCCGATCCCGGGCATGGGTGGCGCGGTCAGCGGCCCGCTGGTGATCCTGATCGGCCTGCAGATGCTGTTCTGCCTGCGCCGGCCGTGGCTGCCCGGCTTCATTGCCCGCCGCGGACCCAAGCGCGGCACCATGCACCGTTTCCTGGACCGCATCGACCGCCCACTGCGGCGCCTGGACAGGATGCTGAGGCCACGCCTGCCGCAGCTGTTGACACCCCTCCCCGCCCACGCCTTCAGCGGCCTGCTGCTGGTGCTGCTGGGCCTGCTGCTGTCGTTGCCGATCCCCTTCACCAATTTCCTGTTCGGCTTCCAGCTGCTGCTGTTCTCGCTGGCGCTGCTGGAACGCGATGGCGCGCTGATGCTGTTCAACTGGATCGCCGCGTTGGCGGCGATCGCGTTCTTCGGCTTCAGTTCGGGACAGCTGGTGGGCTACATGGTGGACCTGTTCCAGCGCTGGTTCTGAGCCGGAATCCGGTAGAGCCGGCCGCTGGCCGGCTGCCACGTTTCCAGGTCTGCCGGCCAGCGTCCGGCACTACCAATACCGGATATCGATCCTCACCGAAGATCGATGAAGCCATTGTCGGCCAACTGCGCCGGCTCGTCCTGCACCGCCGACAGCACGAAATTCAACGCCTTGCCCAGCAGCGTGCCCGGACCATCCCAATACTCGGCCGAGTCGGCCCGCACGTGGATCAGGCGCAGGTTCGGGTCGTCCTTGCCGCCCGGGAAAAACAGTTTCATCGCCGGCGACCACAGTTCCTCGATCTTCGCGCGGTCATCAACGATGCGCGCGTGCCCTGCCACCGATACGTAGGTGTTCTTCGACGGCGAGGCATAGGCCACGTTGACGTGCGGATCAAGCGCGATCTCGGCAACCTTCGGGCTGTCGGCGGTGATGACGAACCACAGGTCACCGTCGAAGGTGACCTGCTGGGTGGCCAGCGGCCGGCTGTAGAGTCGTCCGTCGACGCCGGTGGTGGTGAACATCGCCACCTCCACGTCCTTGATCAGTTCTGCCAGCTGGGCGATGTGTTCAGCGCGGGTATCCGCCATGGGAGGCTCCAATGGGAAGAGCCACCATCAGACCCGTCGCGGCTGCAACGGGCCGTGACGCCATTGTTCAGCCCGCGTGGCGGGCATGCCAGGCCTGCATCGCCAGTTCGAACGAACGCAGGCGCGCACGGTGGTCATGCAGGTTGGCGGTGAGCATCAGCTCGTCCGGCGAGTGCCGCTCTACGAACGCGGCGATGCCATCGGCCACCTGCTGCGGATCGCCGAGCACGGTGCAGGCCAGGGCCCGCTCCACGCCGAGTTTTTCGTGCGGCTCCCAGAAGGCTTCGATGTCGTCGATCGGCGCCGGAATCTTGCCCGGCCGGCCGCGGCGCAGGTTGACGAAACTCTGCTGCTGGCTGGTGAACAGGCGGCGCGATTCGGCCTCGCTGTCACTGGCGACGACATTCAGGGCCAGCATCGCGTGCGGCTGCTTCAACGTGGCCGAGGGGCGGAACTCTCGGCGGTACACCGCCAGCGCCTCGTCCATGGCATCGGGCGCGAAGTGCGAGGCAAACGCATAGGGCAGGCCCATCGCGGCGGCCATGCGCGCGCCGAACAGGCTGGACCCCAGGATCCAGGTCGGCACCCGCAGGCCACCGCCCGGAACCGCCTGCACCGCCTGCCCGGGCTGTACCGGCTCGAAGTAGTGCAGCAGTTCGCGCACGTCCTGCGGGAACTGGTCGGCGCTGTCGAAGTAGCGGCGCAGTGCACGCGCGGTGGGCTGATCGGTGCCCGGCGCACGGCCGAGGCCGAGATCGATGCGGTCCGGATACAGCGAAGCCAGCGTGCCGAACTGCTCGGCCACCTGCAGCGGCGCATGGTTGGGCAGCATGATGCCGCCGGCACCGACGCGGATGCGCCGGGTGCCGCCCGCGACGTGGCCGATCAGCACGGCCGTGGCCGCGCTGGCGATGCCGGGCATGTTGTGGTGTTCGGCCAGCCAGTAACGGCGGTAGCCCAGCGCATCGGCGTGCTGGGCCAGTTCCAGCATGTTGGCGAAGGCGGCGGTGGTGTCACTGCCCTCGCAGACCGGGGCCAGGTCAAGGATCGACAACGGGATCATCAGCGGTTTTCCGTCTCAGTATCCCCCCTGCATGGGGTCGGCCAGGCGCAGCGGCCAGTGACGGTGGCGGGATGCTGATTCCCGCGGAGCCGGTTCAGGGCCTGCCGGACCGTGTAGAGCCGAGCCCATGCTCGGCTGCTGTTGATCAACAAAA
The DNA here is from genome assembly GCF_059368215.1 of Stenotrophomonas sp. YJH_SMC_123. NCBI lineage: Bacteria > Pseudomonadati > Pseudomonadota > Gammaproteobacteria > Lysobacterales > Lysobacteraceae > Stenotrophomonas > Stenotrophomonas sp. YJH_SMC_123. The sequence goes on along the minus strand of NZ_JCAFRM010000001.1, from coordinate 614,522 downwards.
GGCAGCCGAGCATGGGCTCGGCTCTACAGAAGCGTGTCAGAACGCGCTGGGGCGCGGCTCCGGCAGCGGCTGGTCGACCATCGGCTTCAGTTCGGCATCCAGCGCCACGCGCTCGTCGAACACGAAACAGCGGCCTTCATAACCTTCGCCGCCCACCTCCTCGAAGTAGCCGAGGATGCCGCCATCGAGCTGCAGCACGTTGTCCATGCCATCGTTGGCCATCCACAGTGCGGCCTTCTCGCAGCGGATGCCGCCGGTGCAGAAACTGATCACGGTGCTGTCCTTCAGCGCCTCGCGATGCGGCGCCAGCGCCTCGGGCAGGTCGGTGAACTTGTGGATGGGCAGCACCAGCGCATCCTTGAACGTGCCGTACTCCACTTCCTGCAGGTTGCGGGTATCGAGCATCACCACCGGCTTGCCGGCGTCATCGTGGCCCTGCCGCAGCCAGCGCTGCACGGTGGCCGGATCGACCGCCGGTGCACGCGGATAGTCCAGCGGCTGGCCGTCATCGCGGCGGAAGCTGATGATCTCGTCCTTCACCTTGGCCTTCAGCCGCGCGAACGGCTGGTGCTCGCTCAGGCTGGTCTTGACCCGCATCCCGGCAAAACGCGCATCGGCATGCAGCGCGGCATAGAAATCCTCGACCGCCTCCGGCTCACCGGCCAGGAACAGGTTCAGTCCCTCGCCCGCCACCAGGATCGTGCCCCGCAACCCGGCCGCCTGGGCACGCGCCAACAGCTGGTCGCACAGGGCCTGGGGGGCGTCGATGACGGCGAAATGGTAGGCAGCGGTGTTGGCGATCATCCTGCCATTTTAGCGCCTCCCGCCCGCACAGACAGATTCAGGGGTCAGAGCCCTCTGCGCAGAGGGATCCGACCCCAAGCCCGGCAGACACCCGGAATCTGTCAGAGGCGGGGCGGTGTGGGCAGGCGGGGCCGTTGGCGCCATGGATGGCGCCATCGAGCCCCCAAGGATGGGTTTACGGCGTGTCCCGCCTGCCGACACCGCCCTGCCCGCCACGGATTGCCTGCCGTTGCTGTTGCTGTTGCTGTTGCTGTTGCTGTTGCTGTTGCCGGCCAGCGGCCGGCACTACCGCGGGTGCCGGGTGCAACCCGGCCGCGCCCCCTACCCCCGCAACAGCATGAACGGCAGCAGCACCAGCGCCGCCGCAGCGGCCATGCCCAGCAGCACCAGCACCACGAACACCGGCCGCCGCCGGAACAGGCTGCCAAAGGTCTCCGCCGTGCCATCCCGCAACGCCTGCTCACGCTCGGCCCGCACGCGCACACCGCGCGCCGCCTGGTACCCGGCCATCAGCGCCTTCGCGCGCGGATGATCGGCGTCCTCGCGCAGCCACAGGCCACCGTTGGAAATACCCCAGGGGCTGGGTTCGGTGCGGTACCAGGCGATGCCGTGCTGGTCGAGCAGCGTGCAGACATCGGCATATTCGTCGTCGCCGACATTGCGCAGATTGAGCAGGAGTTTTGCCATGCCGCCATGATACCCGGCGCCGATGCGCTACCCTTGCCGCCCTCGCCCTGCGCCCTTCTGGAGACGCCCGATGCGCCGCCTGCTGCTTCCCCTGCTGCTGTCCCTCGCCGCCGCTGGCTGCTCGAGCGAGCCCTCCGGTCCGCCGCCGGGCGGCACCCTGACCACCTTCGAGCGCATCGATACCGTCGCTGGCACCGGCACCGAAGCCGTTCCCGGCAGCAAGGTCACCGTGCACTACACCGGCTGGATCTACGACAACCGCACCGAAACCAAGCACGGCAAGACCTTCGACAGCTCCTTCAAGCACGGCCAGCCGTTCACCTTCGCGCTCGGCGCCGGCCAGGTCATCCGCGGCTGGGATGAGGGCGTGGCCGGCATGAAGGTCGGCGGCAAGCGCACGCTGATGATCCCGCCGGATTACGGCTACGGCGACCGCCGGGTCGGGCCGATTCCGGCCGGTTCGTCGCTGGTGTTCGATGTCGAGCTGCTCGATGTCAAGCCGTAATACCGCATTGCCCCATCGGGTCGCCGTCATCGGCGGTGGCCCGGCCGGCCTGTTCGCCGCCGAGCGCCTGCGCGCCGCGGGGCTGGACGTGGACCTGTACGAGGCCAAGGGCTCACCCGGCCGCAAGTTCCTGATCGCCGGCAAGGGCGGTCTCAACCTCACCCATTCCGATCCGCGGCCGCTGTTCGACAGCCGCTACCGCGAGCAATCCACGGCCGTGGGTCGCTGGCTGGATGGCTTCGACGCGCAGGCATTGCGCGACTGGGCTGCCGGCTTTGGCGTGGAGACCTATGTCGGCAGCTCCGGCCGCGTGTTTCCGGTCGACCGCAAGGCTGCGCCGCTGCTGCGCGGCTGGGTGCGCCGACTGAAGGAACAGGGCGTGCGCCTGCATGCCAACCACCGCTGGATCGGCTGGGGCAACGACGGCGCGCTGCGCTTCGCCACCGAAGCCGGCGAGATCGATGTCCACGCCGATGCCACCGTGTTGGCGATGGGTGGCGGCAGCTGGCCGCAGCTGGGCAGTGATGGCGCCTGGGTCGCCCCCTTGCAGGCACGAGGCGTGGACATTGCGCCGCTGCAATCGGCCAACTGCGGCTTCGACATCGACTGGACGCCGTTCTTCGCCCAGCGCAATGCAGGCGCACCGTTGAAGCCGGTGGTCGCGCACTGGCTCGACCTGGCCGGACAACCGCAGTCGCTGCAGGGCGAATGCGTAGCCAGCGAGTACGGCATCGAAGGCAGCCTGATCTACGCGTTGGCCGCAGACCTGCGCGAGACCATCAACCGTGATGGCCATGCCATGCTGTGGCTGGACCTGGTGCCGGGACGCGATGAAGCACGCCTGCTGGCCGATCTTTCGCGGCCGCGCAAGGGTCGCAGTTTTGGTGAGCATCTGCGCCGCCAGGCCGGCCTGGATGCGGTGAAGGCCACCCTGGTGTTCGAGATCCTTGGCAAGGATGCGGGCCACGACCTGCCTGCCGTGGCTACCACGCTCAAGCGCCTGCCGTTGCGCCTTCTGCGTCCACGGCCGATGGCCGAGGTGATCAGCACTGCCGGCGGCGTGCGCCTGGATGCGCTGGATGATGGCCTGATGCTGCGGGCAGTACCCGGCGTGTTCTGTGCCGGCGAGATGCTGGACTGGGAGGCCCCCACGGGGGGCTACCTGCTGACGGCGTGCTATGCCAGTGGCCTGCGCGCCGCCGAGGGCGTGATCGGGTGGCTGGCTGGGCGGTGACGCCCGCATTGTGGAGTCTAGCCATGCTCGACGGCCTTTGATTCAGGCGATGAAGCAGTCGAGCATGGCTCGACTCTACAATCCCCGGGCGCTCACCACGGCCTGCGCATGCTCACCGAAGCCAGCGTCACGCCGCTGGGATGCGGGTAGGCTTCCTCCCGCACGGCAATGAATCCCTGCCGTTGGTAGAACGGCACGGCGTTTAGCGAGGCTGACAGCACCACCTCGCGCTCACGATCGGCCATCGCCAGCAGGCGCTGCATCAGCGCCTGGCCGATGCCTGTGCCGCCACGATCCGGATCGACAAACAGCGCATCGACTTCATTGGCGTCGGCATCAAACACGCCGAACCCGAGCAGGACACCCTGCCCGTCCTCGGCCACCACGCAGCCTCCCTGCCCCAGCAGCCGTGCGTACTGCGACGGCGGCGGCGAAGCAGACCACGGATCGATCACCTCCGCCGGGTAGTGGCTGCTGCACGTCTCGCGAACGCAACGCGTGCGCAGTGCCCACAGCATGGCGACATCGTCGATGGTGCCGCTCCTGAACCGCATGACATCTCCCTGTAGGGCCGAGCCCGTGCTCGGCTCGGCTGTTCTTCGTTCCAACATCGCGATGAAAGAAGCAGCCGAGCATGGGCTCGGCTCTACAGCAACACATTATCGCGACTTGCTGGCGCGCAGCGCCTGGATCTTCGGCGGCGGCTGGAACGAATCGCTGCGTGCATCGGCCCAGAATGCATGGAACACCGCATGATCCGGCACCTTGTGCAGCAGCTCGCCCGGTTCCAGGTAGCGGTACAGCGACGCCAGCGAGCGGATCTCGACAGGCGAAACACGACGCAGGATGTGCTCCGGCCCCAGTTCGGCCGGATCGTTCAGGCCGGCCGCACACAACAGCTCCTTCAGGGCGTGCAGCGTGTGCTCGTGGTAGCTGTACACGCGGGTGGCCTTGTCCGGTGCATCCAGGTGCTTCCAGCGCGCCGGGTCCTGGGTGGCGATGCCGGTCGGGCACTTGTCGGTATGGCAGCTCAGCGACTGGATGCAGCCCAGCGCGAACATGAAGCCACGGCCGGCATTGCACCAGTCGGCACCCAGCGCGATGGTGCGCGCGATGTCGAAGGCGCTGGTGATCTTGCCCGCCGCGCCGATGCGGATCCGCTCGCGAAGGTCCAGGCCGACCAGCGTGTTGTGCACCAGCAGCAGTGCTTCGTGCATCGGCACGCCGACATGGTCGACGAACTCCGCCGGTGCTGCGCCAGTACCGCCTTCGGCACCGTCGACCACGATGAAGTCCGGCAGCAGGCCGGTTTCCTGCATCGCCTTGGCAATGCCGAACCACTCCCACGGGTGGCCGATGGCCAGCTTGAAACCGACCGGCTTGCCGCCGGACAGTTCGCGCAGACGGGCGACGAACTGCAGCAGTTCGACCGGCGTCGAGAACGCCGAGTGACGCGACGGCGATACGCAGTCCACGCCCATCGGCACGCCACGGGTGACCGAGATCTCAGCGGTCACCTTTGGCGCCGGCAGCACGCCGCCATGACCGGGCTTGGCGCCCTGCGACAGCTTGATCTCGATCATCCTGACCTGATCATGGGTGGCGTTGGCGACGAAGCGCTCTTCACTGAAACCGCCCTTTTCGTCACGGCAACCGAAGTAGCCCGAGCCGATCTCCCACACCAGATCGCCGCCCATCTCGCGGTGGTATGGCGAAATCGAACCTTCGCCGGTGTCGTGGTAGAAGCCACCGCGCCGCGCGCCTTCGTTCAGTGCGCGGATCGCGTTGGCCGACAGCGAGCCGAAGCTCATCGCCGAAATATTGAACACGCTCGCCGAATACGGCTTTGCACAATTGGCGCCGATCAGCACGCGGAAATCGTGCTTGGCGATGGCGGTCGGCGCCAGCGAGTGGTTGATCCACTCGTAATCCACCGCGTAGGTGCTGCGCAGGGTGCCGAACGGCACCGTGTCCATCTCGTTCTTGGCCCGCTGGTAGATCAGTGCACGCTGCTGGCGCGAGAACGGCACGTCCTCCAGGTCGCTCTGCACGAAGTACTGGCGGATTTCCGGACCGATCGATTCCAGGCCGTAGCGGAAGTGCGCCATCACCGGATAGTTGCGGCGCAGCGTGCTGCGCTTCTGCAGCAGGTCCCAGGTCCCCAGTGCCACCATCGCGGCGGTCAGGCCGACGCCCCAGTACCAGGCCGGCCAGATCGTGGCCAACCACAGGCAGATGGGGAACATCAGGATGGCGAGCAGGTAGACGATATACCGGTGCATGGCGTTCCTTGGTTGCAACTGCCTGCGAGTCTACCGTGCTGCCCGCCGCCCGGGTTTACAGGCGATCGTCAACCACGTTGCGTGGCCAGGCCGATTTGACGTCGTAGACCAGGCCGCCCGGCGCCAGCAGCGACCGGATACCGGCCTCGTCCATCGCCTTGAAGCGGGCATGGGCAACCGCCAGCACCACCGCGTCATAGGCCCCTGCCACGGGTTCGGCCAGCCACTGCACGCCCTCATCGGCCAATGCCGCCGGGCCGACCCAGGGATCACTGACCTCGACCTGAGCGCCGGCATCACGCAGGCGCTGCGCCAGCTCCAGCGCGCGGCTGTTGCGCAGGTCCGGGCAATCCTCCTTGAAGGTCACACCGAGCACCAGGATGCGCGACTGCACTGGTTCGCGGCCGCGTTCGGCCAGCATCGCCAGCACCCGCGACGCCACATGCTCACCGACGCGGTTGTTGACCTGCCGCGCGGTGTGGATCAGGTCCGGGTGGTAGCCCACGCTCTCGGACTTGTGCAGCAGGTAATACGGGTCCACGCCGATGCAATGGCCGCCGACCAGGCCCGGCCGGAATGGCAGGAAGTTCCACTTGCTGCCGGCGGCATCGAGCACATCCTGGGTATCGATGCCCAGCCTGTCGAAGATCAGCGCCAACTCATTGACCAGCGCGATGTTCACATCGCGCTGGATGTTCTCGACCACCTTGGCCGCCTCGGCCACGCGCATCGATGGCGCGGGGAACGTGCCGGCGGCAATGATGCGCTGGTACAGGCCATCGATCACCGCAGCCACTTCCGCTGTCGACCCCGAGGTGATCTTGCGGATGTCGGCCAGGCGCCGCTGGCGGTCACCGGGACTGACCCGCTCCGGGCTGTAGCCGCAGTAGAAGTCTTCGTTGAAGCGCAGGCCCGAGCCTTCTTCCAGCAGCGGCACGCAGACTTCTTCAGTGGTGCCGGGGTACACCGTGGATTCGTAGATCACCAGGTCACCCGCGCGCAGATGGCTGGCGATCAGCCGCGTCGCCGAACGCAACGGCTCCAGATCGGGCTGCTCATAGGCATCGATCGGCGTCGGCACGGTGACGATGTAGACGTTGCATGCATCAAGCAAGGCCGGATCGCTGCCGTACTGCAGCTGCCGAGCACTGGCCAGCTCGTCGGCCTCCACCTCCAGCGTATGGTCCTGGCCATCGCGCAGCTCGGCGATGCGATCGGCATCGATGTCGAAGCCCAGCGTCGGCCAGTGCCGACCGAAGGCCACCGCCAACGGCAGGCCGACGTAGCCCAGGCCGATCACCGCAAAACGCGGGGTCTCCGCTGCCGCAAGGGACGCGCTCACTGGCATGTCCCGCGCAACGGCATGCATGCCGCCATGGATTCGGCCGACCTGCTCATTCGCTGCACCACTCCGTGTAATTCCACGCCAGAAAGGCGACAGCGTAACGGCCCGGGCGCCTGCCCGCCAAGATGGGATCAGGAGCCCAGTGCGACCGCGGCCGGTTCCAGTTCGCCATCGGCGCCGGTCCAGGCCTGCCGCAGGCGCTCGAAGCCACCGCTGCCAAGCAGGAAGCCCGGCCACGCCGATTCAACGATCTGTGCCAGCAGCTCCGCATCAATGCGCCGGGTTCCCATCGACCAGCGCGGAAACGCCCGCTGCGCCACCGGCGCGCGGCACAGCACCTTCAGCTGGCCGTGGCTGCGCGCATTGACGATGCGCTGGTACACCGAATCGATACCGTCCTCCGGGCCTTCCAGGTACTGCAGGAAACGGCTGCCATCGAACATCAGCACACCGGTGACACCGGCTACACGGTTGAATGCCGTGGCATCGGCCAGCAGGCGGTCAAGATCGGTTGTCTGCAGATCGGCGCGGGCCTCACTGGCATAGGCAATCGCGTGCAGCGACATCGTGCGGCTCCCCCCCTGGGAACGATGGTTGGGACTATGACATGAATGGGAGCGACAGTTAAACACGCTGCCGCCCCACGGCAATCCGGCTGCGATTCTGCAGCTGGGCTACAATCGGCGCCGCGCTGCAGGCCCGGATGGCGAAACTGGTAGACGCATCGGACTTAAAATCCGCCGGGGGCAACCCCATGCCGGTTCGATTCCGGCTCCGGGCACCAACCGCGCTGCGCGAGTACACCTTAGATTGCACGCGAGTAACGCGGCTGTTCATGCGCCGCGCGCAGGTAGGGGTCGAAACACATCGCCAGCAGCCGCAGCAGCGGCCGACCCGGCTCGCTGGCGCGCACTACACCGTCGCGGTATTCGGCCAGGCCGTCTTCCTGCAACCGCTGCACCGAACGCAGGTCCTCGGCGAAGTACTGCTCGAAATCGACGCCATGGCGCTGGCCCAGCACGGCACCGTCCACCTCGCCCTGGCACATCAGCTGCTGGATGAGTTCAGCGCGCAGCTGGTCGTCGGCGCTCAGTGCCACGCCGCGCCAGACCGGCAGCTGGCCCTGGTCCACCGCGTCCTCCCACGACGGCAGGTCACGCGGATTCTGGCTGTAGGTGGCACCGATATGACTGATCGCACTCACGCCCAGGCCGAGCAGGTCGGTATCGGCGTGGGTGGTATAGCCCATGAAGTTGCGATGCAGCTGGCCGGCACGCTGCGCGCGCGACAGGTCCTCTTCCGGCAGCGCGAAGTGATCCATGCCGATGTACTGGTAACCCGCAGCAGAAAGCTTCTCCACCGCCAGGCCCAGCAGCGCCAGCTTGTCTTCCGGTGAAGGCAACCGGCGCTCGTCGATCTGCTTCTGCGCGCGGAACAGGTGTGGCAGGTGTGCGTAGCCATACACCGCCAGGCGATCCGGTCGCAATGCCAGCACTCGTTCCAGGGTGCGGCCGAATCCCTGCAGGCTCTGTCCAGGCAGCCCATAGATCAGGTCGACGTTGACAGAGCGCATGCCGCTGTCGCGGCAGGCATGCAGGATGTCCAGCGTCTGCTGCACGCCCTGTATGCGGTTGATCGATTCCTGCACATGCGGATCGAAATCCTGCACGCCCAGGCTGGCCCGGTTGAAGCCCAGCCGCGCCAGCATGGCGACATCGCGGGTATCGATGAAGCGCGGATCGAGTTCGATCGAGAAATCGCGCTGCGGCGAATCGCTGAAATCGAAGCGCCGGCGCAGCCCCTCCACCAGCGTGGTCATCGCCTCGGCCTCGAGGAAGTTCGGCGTACCACCGCCCAGATGCAGCTGGATGACCTCACGGCCGTCCTCGAACTGCGGCGCCAGCAGGTCGGCCTCGGCCAGCACGCGCGCGACGTAGCTGTGGCCCCGACCGCGGTCGCGGGTGATCACCCGGTTGCAGCCGCAGTAGAAGCAGGGGCTGGAGCAGAACGGCACATGCACGTACAGCGACAGCGCGCGCGCCAGCTGGTTGCTGTCGGCGATCGCCTGGCGCAGCGCCGGCGCGTCGAAGCCATCGTGGAAGTGCGGCGCGGTCGGATACGAGGTGTAGCGCGGCCCCGGCCGGTCATGCCGGCGCAGCAGGTCGGGGTCGAAGGTCCAGGCCAGGCCACCGGCGGCGGGAGAGAACGTGTCCATGCCGCCAGCATCGCGCCGGACGGCCATGACCGCCTTGACCCAGATCAATCGCGGGTGGGGATTCCCAGCACCGGCAGGCCCACCTGCGGCCAGCGCAGCATCTGGTAGCGCTTCCAGAAGGTGTCACCGATGCGCGCGGCGACGTCGTTGGCCAGCTCCTGCATCGGCGGGTTGCCGCACTCGGCGGTGGTGATCCGGAACAGCACCAGCCAGCGATCGAACAAGTCCTTGTCCAGCTCGATGGCCATGTGCTTGGACATCGGCGAGCCCTTGAAGCGGCGCGTGCCGCGCAGCATCGCCGACCAGAAATCGACCAGCTGCGCCAGATGTTCCGGCCAGTCGTGGACATGCGCCTGGAACACCGGCCCCAACCGCTCTTCCTCGCGCACGCGCGCATAGAAGTCGTGGACCAGGCGGGTCACTTCCTGCTCGGTGCACAGCCCGGGCGAGGCGACGGGCAGGACAGGTGGCGGTATTGCGTTCATCGGGGTACCCAAAGCGTGCCGGCAGTGTGCCGCAGCCGGCCGGCACCGCCGTTGATCCAGATCAATGTCGGCGCAGTCCGCTGCACCTAGGCTGCCACGATTGCAGGAAGCATGCCCTGCGGATGCTGCGCCGGCCTCGGCGGAGTATACGCGCCGCCCTCATTCCGATCCGGGACAGCATGAACAGACCCTCTCCCAGCCGCCGCCAGCAGCTGATCCAGCACTGGGGCGCCATCCTCTGGCCCAGCTTCATCGCTGCCGGCCTGGCCAGCGTGGTGTTCTTCGCCTTCGTCGACCCGCTGCGGTTGCAGGCGATCAGCTTCCCGGGCAAGGCGATCAGCCGTGAACTGGGCTATACGACAGGATTCTTCATGTTCTGGTCGGTGACCGCACTTTCCAGCGCAGTCACCTGGTACCTGCAGCGGCCCCTGCCGAGCGATGACGACGACGAGCTGCCGCTGGGATGAGTACGCCCTGTACCGGAACCGGAACCCCACGCCCCTGGCGTTGGCGCGGCGCGCTCAGCGCGCTCTTGCTGATTCTGTTCTATGCCCTGCCATGGCTGCGCTGGAATGGACACCAGGCCCTGCTGCTGGACATCAACGCACGGCGCTTCGACCTGTTCGGCTGGACGTTGTGGCCCGGCGATGTCGGCGTGCTGATCGGGTTGCTGGCGGTGCTGGCGGTGGGCCTTGCGCTGCTCACCCACCTCGCCGGCCGCATCTGGTGCGGTCATGCCTGCCCGCAGACGCTGTGGCGTCGTGCCTTCGACTGGATCGCGCACGGCATGGCCAAGGTCTTGCCAGTGCCAGCCGTGCGCCCGGCCACCCAGGTCGCCTGGGGGTTGCTGTCGCTGTGGACTGGCATCACCTTCGTCGGCCTGTTCAGCCCGATCGCCGGACTGCTGGCCGCCGCTCCGCATGCCGGCTGGAGCGGCTGGGAAACATTCTGGGTGCTGTTCTATGCCGCCGCCACCTGGGGCAATGCCGGCTTCCTGCGCGAGCAGGTGTGCCGTTCGCTGTGCCCGTTCGCGCGCATGCAACCACTGCTGATCGATCCACATACACCACGCATGCTGTACGACGCGCGCCGCGGCGAACCGCGCGGCATGCGCCCTCCGGGCATGGGGGGCGTGCTCGGACGCGGCCGCGGCCTGCTCGACCCGACCACCGCACAGGACTACGTGTTCCGCGCCGCACATCCGCTGCTGGCCGGACCGATGCCCACCTTCAGCGCCGATCGCCTGGGCGACTGCACCGACTGCGCCGCGTGTGTCAGCGCCTGCCCGATGCAGCTGGACATCCGCCAGGGACCGCAGGCCGATTGCCTGGCCTGCGGCGCCTGCCTGGACGCCTGCTCGCGGCAGCAGCACCAGGCCGGTTTCGGCCCGGGGCTGGTGCGCTACTGCAGTCCGCAGGCCATGGCCGGGCAACCGCGGCAATGGTGGCGACCGCGGACCCTGGCACTGCTGTCAATGCTGCTGGCGCTGTTGGCCTGTGGCGCCTGGCGCCTGCTTTGAATCAACGGGTCAACGCGGCCCGTTGGCGTGCGGCGGCACCAGCTGCGCACGTCGGACGATGCCGAGCTGTTCGATGATCAGCGCCATTTCATTGGTGACTTCGGTACGCTCGGTCCCCTGCGGGACCAGGCGGTCCAGCACCTGCTGGTAGGTATCCCAGAACGCCGGACCGCATCCGTGTTTGTGATAACTGGCTTCCAGTTCGCGGCGTACCCGTTCAGCCAAGCCATGCATGCCGTATTCCATACGACCTCCGTTGGACTTGTTCTGCATCGTTGACGGTCTACCGACTCACTTGCGAGCTACTGAAAGACTCCCGGGCTTCACGCCCGGTTGATGCCAATTAGTCATAGATTTCACGACAGGTCAATTACATGCAGCGACTTTCGTGATCGAAATTATTAATCGTTCACGAAACCACATACGGGATGACAGGCTTCCCGGATGGGCCGGAGCCGACAACCTACCCGATTCCTCCAGCCTCTGTCCTGGTAGGCCTCATCGATAGCCCGACCCCGTTCCATCGAAGTTTCCTATGTTGCTAAGCATACTTAGCAAATGGCACTTAGAGTGCTATATGCGACAAAAGGCGGCGCAGTTGACGCTTATTCGCCCTGCGTGGCTTCAGTTGCCGGGAACAGGTTGGGATAGCGCTGATGCAGGATGTATTGGCGTAACGCAGGAATCGGGAAATCCTTGGGCCATTGCGACACTGCAGATCGGCTTATGCCAAAAAAGCGCGCCAGTTCGGCATCGGTGCGGAAACCCAGCCGGGTGCGCACCTGCCCCTTGCTCCAGAATTCGGTCACGGTCGGTCCTTCTGTTAACCAGACTTATTCTTGGAACAAGGGATCTTTGCGATCCACGCGTTAAGCTGGCTTGCATAGATGAATACTCTCGGCCAACGACTCGCCATTGCCATGAAGAAAGCCGGGCACCCTCGCCCGGCCGATCTGGCCCGCGCCGCCGATTCGACGACGGCAACCATCAGCAACTGGCTCAACGACCACGTCAGCCCCGCCCATGTGAAGGCCGAACAGCTGTTCCGCATCGCCGATGCGGCCAAGCTGGACGCGCGTGAACTGCTGTATGGCGTGAGCGGGCTTGGCGTCGGTGAGCGGGGCAATACCTATATCCCCAGCCAGGCCCACCTGGATGTCTGGCAGGACGCCTACGAACTGGTCAGCCATCTGGTGGAAGAGAAGGGCCTGGAGATCGACCACCGCCGCCACGCGGCCCTGGACCTGCTGGCCTTCGAACTGCTGATGGACGGCTTCAGCCGCAGCAAGGTCATCCGGGTGCTGACGACCTCGATGACGTGAATGCACTACCGCTGGTAGCATGGTCGCCGATGGGGATGGGGCTCCCCCGATAACCGCCTGAAAGGGCTGATGGCTCCTGCCAGGACGAACCGGCGTTCGTCGATGGCAGGCCGTGCCTGCCCTCGGCGTTCGCCATCGAATCAGCGAACCCGTACCCGAGGCACGTGATGCACGCATTGAACAACTACTTGCTGGTCTTCATCGGCGGCGGGCTCGGCGCCTGCCTTCGCCATGCCTGCAACCTGATCGGTACGCGGGTGGCAGTCGGCAGCCCGTGGCCATGGTCGACCTTCCTGATCAACATCAGCGGCGCGCTGCTGATGGGCGTGCTGGTCGAAGCCTTCGCCCTGCGCAATGGCGCCTCGCCGCAGCTGCGCCTGCTGCTGGCCACCGGCGTTCTCGGCGGCTACACCACGTTCTCCACCTATGCGCTGGAAATCGGCGTGCTGCTGCAGCGCGGCCAGCACGGTCTGGCAGCGTTGTACGCCGGCGGTTCGGTGGCACTGGGCCTGGTCGGCCTGTTCGGTGGCATGAAACTGGCCCGGCTGGTGCTGGGCTGAGACTCAGGCCGCGCCGACGCGGGCCTGCCCGCGCCACTCGCGCGGCGACTGCCCGGTGTGCGCCTTGAATGCGCGCGACAGCGCGGCTTCGCTGCCGTACCCCACATCGTCGGCAATCCGCTTGAGCGGTCTGCCCTGGCGCAGTGCCTGCTGCGCCAGGCCCACCCGCCAGCCCTGCAGGTATTGACCGGGCGTGGTGCCCATCGCCTCACGGAAACTGGCAGCAAACACGCTGCGTGACATGCCGGCGACCTCGGCCAGGTCTTCCAGGGTCCAGGACTGTGCGGGCGCCTCATGCATCGCCACCAGCGCCAGCCGCAGCCGCGGATGACCCAGCCCGGCAAACAGGCCACCACGCATCTCGCCCCCTTCCATCAGCTGCCGCAGCACCTGGATCATCACCACCTCGAACAGCCGGTTGACCATCGCCGCACGCCCGCAGCGCTGCTCGAAGGCTTCCTCGAACAGCAGTTCCAGCGCTGCGTTGCCGCCGTACAGATCGGCCAGCGGCAGGCAGATGAAATCGGGCAATGCGGCGCTGATCGGGTTGAGCCGTCCACCCTCGAAATGCAGGTTGGCGCAGGCCATGTCGGCGCCGTGCTGCGGATCGGTGCTGAACCGATGCGGCATCGGCCGCGGGTACAGCAGCAGGCTCGGCACCTCGACCTGCACGGTCTGCTGGCCGTGGCTGACCTGCAGCGGGCCACGTCGCACCAGGTGCAACTGCCCGGCTTCATCCTCGCCCTCCAGCGTGTTGATGCCGCACAGCGCGCCGGCATGGAACACCGAGGCGGTGACCGAAAAACGTTCCAGCAGAATGGCGAGACGGTCGACCATGACGGGACTCCGGGTCAAGCGAGACTAACTCAATGTGACAGATCGTATCGGAATCGGCGGTTGAGGGGGCGGCACTGGCTGAGTGATCCGTCTCGAATTCATGCAGCTGCGCCAGCATGACGACGGCCGCCTGGTGCTGCGCTACGCCGGGCCTGCCTCGGTATAGCGCATCACCACGAAGCGCTCTTCCGCGGCCGGTGCAACGAAGTGGCGGGTGATACGTTCGAACTCCTCGTCGCTGGCCTGGAACGGATGTTCGCCGAGAGCATTGCGCGCGCGCAGCCGCGCCTTGCAGACCTCATCGGCAATGTCGAGGAAATGCAGTTGATGTGCAGCGCCAACCGGCGAGAACACTTCACGTGCCCACGCGCGGCTGGCTGGCGTATTGAATGGAAAATCGAGCACCACCGAAACACCGGCCTGCAGCAATGTGCGCAGATGATCGGCCAGCACATTGCGCAACGTGGCTGCACGCTGCAGATAGTCGGCAATGGAATGGATTTCGCCCGGATACAGCGCCGCCAGCCACGTGTCTTCGCTGATCAATACGTGGCGCGGCTTCAACGCCAGCTGCTGCGACAGGGTGGATTTGCCGGCACCGATCTTGCCGCACACCAGGTGCAGCGTCGGCGCAGCGTCGTTCGATGAAAGGTCGTGCATCTGCATTCTCCTTGGTGGATTCATTACCCGGGAGAGCGCTGCATGCAACCCGCCTTCCCGGGCAGGTTGCTTGGCCGTGATGACCGCGCGCTACCCCGCCTTCCCGTGGGGAATGCGGATAATCGACGCGATGCTGTGCAGGGCCATGCCGCCAGCGTAAAGCGCGGCACCGCCAACCGGCAATGCCCTGCGGCAGTGCAGCGCGCGCAAGGTGGTGCAGGGATCTATGCTCGGCGCCATTCCCGCATGGAATGACCCCGATGCGACCCTTGCTTCGATGCGCACTTGCCCTCTGCCTGCTGCCCTGGATGACATCGCTGGCTGCACCGCCGCCAGCAGCGCGTACGCTCAGCGGCGAGCGGCAGGGCGCACCGTGGCGGCTGGATGTGCCTGCCGACTGGAACGGCGACCTGGTAATGCTGGCCCATGGCTATGAACCGGTCGGCGTGCCGCGCACCGCCCCCATGGCGGCCAATGACAGCACCGCACCACTGCTGGCAGCAGGTTACGCCGTCGCGCAGAGCGCCTATGCCAGCCAGGGCTGGGCGGTGGCCGATGCGATCACCGACATGGAACGCCTGCGCCAGCAGGCAGTGGGTGAACTCAAGCATGTCCGCCACACCTGGATGCTGGGATTCTCGATGGGCGGTGCCGTGACCATCGGAAGCCTCGAACGCTTCCCGCAGCACTACACCGGCGGTGTATCGCTGTGCGGCGCCAATCTCAGTGGCGAACAGATCGCGACCGATCTGCTGACCACGCTGGTCGCGTTCGATTACTTGTTCCCCCAGGCTGATGGGCTGCCGCCCACCGGCCTGCTATCGCGCGAAGCGGCGGCGCTGCCGCAGGGCGAGTTGTACCAGGGCATCGCCAATGCACTGCAACGTGATCCGTCGCACGCCGCAGTGCTGGCACGGCGGCTGCAGGTGTCCCCTGATGCACTGGCCGGCGCCATCAGCCTGCACGCACTGGTGCTGCACGAACTGGCCACGCGCAGCGGCGGCATGCCGGTCGGCAACCTGGGGGTGGTGTACAGCGGATTCGGTGACGACGCCGCATTCAATGCCGGCGTTCAGCGCATCGATCCCGTGCCTGCGGCACAGGCGCATGTCCGCGACACGCTGGCAATGACCGGCGCACTGAAGCGACCGCTGGTGATCCAGTTCAACCACAACGACCCGACCATCGTGCCGCACATGCAGACGGTGTATCCGCAATTGGCCGTACGGGCTGGCGCACGCCCGCTGCCACGCGTGTTGCCGCCGGTGGGCGAAGGACACTGTGGTTTTTCTGGGACACAGGTGGTCGACGCCTTGAAGGCCGTGCAACGCTGAGTCCATCGCGTGCCGCAACGCATCACCACCGTGCGGGAAGGGGCTGCTCGGGTGGCGTGTGTCGTTCAGCCGCCAAGGCCTCGGCCTGACCAGCATGGTGCTGCACGATGCACGCCGCCCGATCGGCATGCAGGGCCAGGCGCTGACCGTGCGAGCGCAACCATGACGGGCCCAGTCAGCCGCCCAGCGTGCCCATCGTGAAGGTGTAGCCCGAGCTCATCAGGAATTCGCGCATGCGCATTTCCGCGCGCCGCGGTGAGGCCAGGCTGGCCGGCGCATACAGCGCATACACCAGGCCCGATCCCTCGATATGCTCGCGGCGGACCTCGCAGCGGGCGGTTTCCGAGGCAATCACCCATCCGTCCTTCAGCCGCTCCGGCCCGATGGATTGCCCGTTCTTCAAGCGAAAGGTCAGCCAACGCACATCTGCCATGACTTTGCTCATTTCCGTTTCGCTCCGTGGCTGAAGCGACGCGTGATGTCCTTGCTCGCCATTGCGGCTCCCTGAGACGTGGAACCCGACCATAGCGCCTTTCCATGTCGTGGGTGGCTGAGACTGGCGGCCGCGGCATACGAGCTGCCGCAGGGGTTCCCTCGCGGCGTCGGAAATGGCGACGGCAGGGAGCGTCCTGCCGGCGCAGTTCACGGGCAGGGAACCCGACTCACGCAGCGCGGTCGCTGCCCTGGTTCAAGGCGTGCAGCGCATCGGCCAGCGCCTGGATTTCGGCACGCAGGGCCAGCCGCTGCAACCACCGCCCGGGGATTCCGCGCGCACCATGGAATGCGCCCGCCAGCTGCCCCGCGATGGCGGCCGTGGTGTCGGCGTCCTCGCCAAGATTGGCCGCCTCGAGTACGACGGCTTCAAAGGTGTCGTGGCGATCAAAGCACCAGAGTGCAGCTTCGACACTGTCGACAACATAGCCATTGCCACGGATCTGCTCACGCGCGGCACCGCGGTAGCCGCCCGCCGCGATCTGCTGCAGCCGCGCGCTCTCAACGGGGACATTGCTGAGATCCAGCACCGCGTCACGGGTGCCACCTGCCAACGCCCGCTCCAGCGCGACCGCCAGCAAGCGGCACGCCTCCAGGCACTCCTGCGCAGCGTGCGTCGTTCGCGAACTCAGCTCGGCCATTGCCTGCAGGTCGGGGGTCCCGGCGTAGCGCAATGCCACCGGCGCCAAACGCATGATCGAGCCATTGCCAGCGCTGCGTGGGTCGTCACTACCCGCCAGCGGATGGCCATCCTGCAGGAACCGGTCGATCGCAGCCCGCGTTGCCATACCGATATCGAAGCACTCGCCGGTCGCACTCCAGTACCCATGCCGGTACCAGTTGGCGTAGCGGTTCATCTGATCGTGCACATCGAAGGTGTCACAACGCACCAGGCTCTCGGCCAGGCACATCGCCATGGAGGTATCGTCGGTCCATTGCCCCGGCTGCAGCTGGAACGGCCCACCACCCACCATGTCGGTGATCGGGGTGAAGCTGCCACGAGGCTTGAACTCCAGCGTGGTACCGACGGCATCGCCGCACGCGAGGCCGAGCAAGGCGCCGCGGAAGTGATCAATCTGGTTCATCAGACCAGTGTAGCGCCACCGGATCCGCCATGACTGGCCGCCAGGCCGCGCAACGATCGCGCAAGCGGGAAAGCAATCGTAGCCAACAAAAAAGCCCTGACCGGAGTCAGGGCTTTTCAATTGGAGGCCTCAAGCGGAATCGAACCGCTGTAAACGGATTTGCAATCCGGTGCATAGCCACTCTGCCATGAGGCCAACGTACTGCGCGCCAGGAACGGAACCCTGACAAGACAAAACCCCATGATGGGGCCTGTCGGAACATGGAGCGGGAAACGAGACTCGAACTCGCGACCTCAACCTTGGCAAGGTTGCGCTCTACCAACTGAGCTATTCCCGCGTAAGCCGACATGCTACCGGAAATCCGGAAAACACACCAGCGATTTCACCTTTCTGACTGCGCGCAAAGCCTTGTGGCTCAACGTGCCCCGCCTTGCCGTGGCGGGAGAAAAACAAGGCCCCTGCCGGGGCCCTGTAGAATCTGGAGCGGGAAACGAGACTCGAACTCGCGACCTCAACCTTGGCAAGGTTGCGCTCTACCAACTGAGCTATTCCCGCAGATTCCGTTCGACCTGCGTCGAAGGAGCGCTATTGTGTCCAAATTCCTTCACGCCGTCAACAGTCTTCACATCATGCGGTCACGGGCGTCCGCACTGGGGTACGCTGCCCCGCCCAGCCCCATGCGCCCATGTTCCTTCGCGGCAAACCCTTGTTGATCGCCCTGCTGCTGCATCTGCTGGTGGCGCTGCTGTACTGGGCATTGATTCCGCTGGGAATGAACTGGTATCGCGACCATTTTGGCTTCACCTCCCATCGCGACATCGGCCTGGGCATCGCCCAGTTCCATCTGTTCTGGATGTTCATTGGCGCCCAACTGCTGATCGCAGTGTTGCGGCCATTGTTCGTCAAGCTGCTGGTGCTGGCGGCGCCGCTGGCGTTCGCCAGCTGGACGCTGATGCACGACCATCCGCTGCGCCTGGTGTACTTCACCGCTGGACCTGGCCTGCTGGCACTGGCCGCAATCGCCGCAAGCCTGCGCTATTCGTCGCGGGCAACCTCCCGCTACACCACGGACACCACCGATGCCTAGACGTTACATCCGCCTGTTCTGGCTGCTGGTCGCGCTGACCTGGCTGGCGCTGATCGCCGCACTGGTCAATGCCGGCTTCACTCCGGACTACTGGCTGCTGCACCACCTGGAAGGCGCCGAACTGCCCTACCCGACCAGCACCGTCATCGTCTTCGCGTTGCTGGGCACGGTCGAACTGGTGGTAGCCGCCTTGATCGTGCGGCCGTGGAGACTGAAACGCCTGTGGCTGCGCCTGCTGATCGCCTTCGCCCTTCTGCTGCTATGGTCGGTGCCGTGGATGCTGTCGGCGATGCATCAGCCGCCGGTACAAGGCATGCATCTGCTGTGGCTGCTGCTGTTGGACGTGGGCCTGCTGCTGGCGCTGTGCATGGTGTCGGCGGTGAGCGCGTGGCGGGCGTTCAGGCGTCGAGGGCGCGCGGATGCGCCCCCGTTGCAGCACTAGGCCTACTTCCGGAACTCCACCCGCACATGCTGGCCGAAGCGCGCCTTGGCCTCGCCATCGAACTCCAGCACGCACTCCACCACCTTGGCCACGCCACGCCCCGCGTCTTCAGGCAGGCGAGCCTGCGCGAACACCGGGCTGATGCGTACCACGCGTGCGGGCGGCAGCGTGCTGGCATTCTCGGCACCATCGCTGTCTGGCACCACGGTGGCCCTCATGCCCACCTGCACGGCATCGGCGTAGGCCGCGCTGAGTTCGGCACGTACCTGCAGCGGGCGCGCCGGCAGCAGTGATATCGCCGGCTTGCCGGCCTGCACGAAGGCGCCGAGGCCCGGCACCTGGCCGACCACGGTGCCGGCTTCCGGCGCGCTCAGCGACATCTGCTGCAGTTTCAGCCTGGCGTGTTCCAGCTTGTGCTGGGCCATGTCGACCTGCGCACCGGCCACGTCGACATCGGCGCGTACGCCAGCCAGCTGCTGCTTGGCCGCATCGGCCTGCTGGTTGGACGACACGCCTTCGCTCGCACCCGTGGACAGGCGGGTGGCATTGCGCTCCAGTTCGCGCAGCTGCGCCTGGCTGCCCTTCAGGCGGTCATTGGCCAGTGCGAGATCAGCGGTGGCCATCGCCACTTCCTGCTGCAGCAGCGCACCGTCCAGCGACAGCAGAAGCTGCCCCTTCTTCACCGTGGCGCCCTCCTTCACCAGCGCGGCGGTGATCGAACCATCCACCGGCGGCGCCAGCGCGATCAGGCCACCCTCGACATCGATGATGCCGCGCGCCACCGCAACCTTGCCGGCGGTGGCAGTGCTGGCTTTACCTGCAGGTGCCTGGGCGGGCGCGTCCCTGGAACAGGCGCAAAGCAGCAGTGCCGCGGACAGTACCAGGCTGAGGGGAAGCAGGTGCGACGTCTTGGTCATGGGGCGGACTCTACGGTTTCGTTCTGGCGGCGGTCATCACGGACCATGCCGTCTTCCATGGCGATCACCCGATCGGCATGCCGGATCAGGCGCGGATCGTGGCTCACGCACAGCACGGTGGCGCCATGCGCACGTGCGTAGCGATGCAGGATGTCGATCACGCGCTGGCCATTCTCGGCGTCCAGCGCGCTGGTGGGTTCGTCGGCGAAGATCAGTGTCGGCGACTTGGCGAAGGCACGGGCGACGGCCACACGCTGCTTCTCACCGCCGGACAACTGCGCCGGGCGCATGTGGCTGCGTTGGCTGAGGCCCACTTCTTCCAGCGCCTTGCGCGCCAGCGGCTCGCTTTCGCGATTGCGCATGCCGCGGTAGCCCAGCGGCAGCTGCACCTGCTCCAGCGCAGTCAGTGCCGGGAACAGGTTGAAGCCCTGGAACACGAAGCCGACATGGTGCAGGCGGAAGCGCTCCACCTCGCCGCGGGTCATGTGCCCCACGTCCTGACCCAGCGCGTGCACGCGACCGCCATCCGGCGCGGACAGGCCCGACAGCAGCGACAGCAGCGTGCTCTTGCCGCACCCCGAAGGGCCCGAGACCAGGGTCAACTCGCCCGGATAGATGTCCAGCGACAGGCCGCGCAGCACCGGCACCTGTACATCGCCGGACATGAAGCCTTTTTCCAGTGCGTCGGCCTGCAACGTGGGGGCGACGGCATGTTTGGAGGTCATCGGCCGGTCCTCAACGCAGCAGCAACGATGGATCGGAGCGGACCACACTGCGTACCGCCATGATGCTCGACAGCATGGCCATCACCGCGACCAGCGCCACGCAGCCGATGATGACCATCGGCGTCAGCTGCACCGGCACGCGCTGGGACTGTGCGATCAACAGCACGACGGTACTGAACGCCGCCGCCAGCAACATGCCCACGCCACCGATCAGCAATGCCTGCTCGAATACCACCCGTGCCAGCGCGTAGCGACCTGCGCCGAGCGCGTTGAGCGTGGCGTACTCGCGCACCGAGCCAGCCACCACCGAGGCGAACGACTGGTTGGTGATCACCGCGCCGACGAAGCAGACGATGACGGCCATGAACAGCACCGCGATGCCGGCGCCGGTGTCGAACAACCAGTACTGCTGCGAACGGCTGGCGAACGCCGGCGCGGTCCAGAACTCGACCGGCGTGGCTTGGCCCATCGACGCAGCGAGGCGGTCGCGCACGCGGTCGGCCAGGTCCGGCGAGCGCAGGCCCGCCACGAAATAGGTACTACCCTCGTGCGGATCGGTACCGGCGATGGCACGCGCGGTATCCAGCGAGGCCAGCACGTTGACGCCACCGAGGCCACGCAGGCCGGGTTGCGCGGCGACCACGCGCACCGCCTTGCCATTGATCCATGCACGGTTGCTCTGCAGGTCCACGCCCAGCGTATCCAGGTCGGCGCTGTCGACGATCACCGCCCCCGGCTCGCGCAGTTGCGCGCGCAGGTCGGCAGGCAGGATGCGCGCGAACATCATTGCGTCATCGCCGGTGGAGATGCCGGACAGGTATACCGACACGTTGCCGGTACCCTGCGCGCCCGAGCGCCATTCGCCATCGACCCACTCGTAGGGTTCGACGCGGGTGACATCCGGGTCCATGCGCAGGTGGCTTTCGACGTCGGCGCTGATCGCATGGCCGTAATTGACGCTCTGGGTGCCGGGGAAACCCGCCCAGATGTCGGCCGAGGACGCTTTCACGTAGATCGCAGCGGTACCGAAGATGCCCAGCACCAGTGCCGCCTGCACGATCAACAGCACACCGGCGAAGCACATCGCCAGCACCACCGGCAGGAACCGGCGCCACTCATAGGCCAGGGTCTTGCGGGCCAGCGCGATCATTGCGATTCGCCCTCACCCTCGACAGGCAACGGAGCACCACCGAGGGCGCGGTAGAGCGACGCAAAGGCCAGCACGCGCGCACCCTGTGCACCGATCAGGTCGGCCTGCGCGGCGAGTGCCGCACGCTGCCCGTCAAGCCCGTCGAATTCGCTGGACAGCCCCAACTGCACCTGCCGCGCCTGCCGCTTGACCTGTTGCCCGGCGGCATCATCGGCCGCGCGCAGCGACTGGATGCTGCTGTCCTGGCGCGCCAGGCTGCCGAGCGCGCCTTCCACTTCGCTCACGCCTTCCAGCACCGCCTTGCGGTAACCCAGCAAGGCGGCATCCAGCTGCTTTTCATCGGCATGGAAGCGTGCGCGGCGCTGGCCCCAGTCCCACAGCGGAATATCGATGTACGGGCCGATCGACGGGCTCGAATCGGAATTGGAGCGGGCGTTCTGGGTGAGGTTGTAGGCGTACAGGATGGAGCCACCGAGGCTGACACGCGGATACATCGCGGCGCGTGCCGAACCCTTGCTGGCAGCAGCCTGCATCACCTCCGATTCGGCCAGCAGGATCTGCGGCCGATGGCGCAGCAGATCGGCCGGGACCTGCTGCAGCGAGAACGCACCCAGCGTCGGCGGCGTGCGATAGGCACGCCAGGCCGGGTCCGGGCCATCGCGTCCCAGCAGCAAAGCCAACGCACGGGCAGCGTTGTCCGCGTTTTCCCGTGCCTGTGCCGTGGCCGCGCGGGTGGCGGCCTGACGTGCACGCAGGCGATCAAGTTCGCCGGGCTCATCAAGGCGCAGGCGCTGGCGTACCAGGGCCAACTGTTCGCCGCGATCGTCCACCGCCTGCTGGCGGGCCAACAGGTCCTGCTGGGCCTGCGCCACGGTCAGATCCAGATAGCTGCGCACCACGTCGGCGATCACCGCGACCTGCGCGGCACCACGCAGCGCCTCGGCATTGCCGGCCGACGCCTGCGCGCTCAACTGCGCGCTCTCGGCGGCGCCGAACAGGCCCAGGTCCCAGATCGCTTCGATACCCGCGTGGAAGTAGGTGTCGACCGCAGCGGCATCCTGCACCTGCTTGGCGCTGGCGGTGATTTCCGGCAGGAAGCGCGAATCGGACGTGCCGGCGACAATCCGCACGGCCTGCAGGCGCAGCGTGGCCTGCTGCAGGTCGAGGTTGCCGGCGATGGCCTGATCGACCAGTCCATCCAGCGCTGGGTCGGACAACACTTTCCACCACTGTTTGGCGTCCACCGCCACGCCCTGGCCCTGCGGCACCTGGGTCCAGGTGCTGGGCGTGCGATCAGGCAGATCCGGAACCGGCACCGACATGCAGCCCGCCAATGCGAGACTTGCGAGCAGCGCGCCGGGTCGCAGCACTGCCTGCAGGGAGAGTCCGCGCCCCGTCCTGGGCACTGCCACTGAAGTGATACGCCTGACCACCAGCCCGCCAACGTGTAGAAGGAGCATGAAGGCTACCGTGCGATTGTGGAGCGAACATGGAGAAATGGTCCGAAAAAGGTCACAGCACGCGTGCGGTTCAGGCAACGCCGGCGCAGGCCTTTCGCCAGCCTTTCAGCGCCTGCAGCAGGCGGAACACTGGTGCGGATTCCAGGTCATTGCGTCTGTTGCAGCCCCTCGTGCCAGGTGCTTCCGATCGTCCCCACGATCGCTGCGCCCCCCGTCATGCCGATTGCGACACCAATGTCGGAATCGCCCCCAGCTGCAGACTTACCACGCCCACCATGAAAATGTCGTGGCCCGCCTGTAGCGACCCGCCTGGCCAACGTCATGACAAACGAAAAACGCCCCCTTGCGGGAGCGTTTTTCTTGAATCTGGAGCGGGAAACGAGACTCGAACTCGCGACCTCAACCTTGGCAAGGTTGCGCTCTACCAACTGAGCTATTCCCGCAGATTCCGTTCGACCTGCGTCGAAGGAGCGCTATTGTGTCGATATTGCTGCACGGCGTCAACAGGAATTTTCACCGGCATTGCGGGAGGCGTTCAGGCCCTCAGGACCGACACCTCAGGTTCGCAGGCCACGGCGGTGGAAGTAGACCTGCTCGGCGATGCGCCGCGTGGCCCCCGTGTGCAGCAGTGCGTTGAGCGGCCAGTCGGCCTGCAGATGGTCCATCGCCCAGCGCAGCAGGCGCTTGCCATGGAATGCCGGCGCCACCTGCCGCGCCACCCGTTCCGCTTCCGGCCCTTGCCCACGCAGATGGCGGGAAATCGCCTCGCCGACCGCCCAGCCGTGCCGCCACGAGGAGTGGATGCCGCCGGCGGACAGCGGCGAGACGATGCCTGCCGCGTCGCCGGTCAGGATCACGCGTTGGCCGGTGAAGGGCCCATCCGGCCGGCCGCACGGGACCAAGCCGGCGCGGGTGGCCGAGGGACGCGCCGAAGGCGGAATGCCGACCACATTGCGCACGTGGTCGAGGAAGCCATCGATATCCGGCGGCCGTACCTGTTGCGGGTCATGACGCAGCGCTAATCCCACCTGCAGCCCGGTCGGATTCTGCGCGACCCAGCCGATGTAGCCCGGTGCGTAGCGCTTGCTGACGAAGCAATGCAGTGCATCGCCCTGCGACACCTGCAGGCCGGCGAACTCACGCTCGACGCCGTAGAGGTTGTCACGCACCTGGCCAAGCCCAGTGCGTTGTGCCACGCGTGAGCGTGCGCCGTCAGCGCCAACCAGATAGGCGCATCGCCCTGCCCCATCCACCTGCCAGCCGTCACCACTGCGATGGGCGTCGGTAAAGGACTGCTGCAGGCGCAGGTCGACGCCGTTCGCATGCAGCTCGCTGGCCAGCCAGCGCATCAGGTTCGGCGTATCGGTGGTGAGGAAGTAATAGCCCGGTGCGGCCAGCAACACGCTGCGAAGGTTCGGCGCATACAGGCGCACGTTTGCGACCCGGTCCACCAGATGTTCGGGCATGCGCCCCAACCAGGTCTCCTCCATCGCTTCTTTCACCACGATACCGGTGGTGTGCAGGCGCTCGCCGGGGTCGACCTTGCGTTCCAGCACGCAGACGCGCAGACCGTACTGCGCGGCGGCCAAGGCGCAGGCGGCACCGGCGAAACTGGCGCCGACGATGACCACATCGTGGTCGTAAGCAGAGGATTGATGAGGCATCGCGGCATCGCCGGGCTGGAACGGAGATACAGCTTCGCGAGCACGCGTGGTGAGGCGATGGGGTGGCGGTGAAGCAGGGATGAAGTGCCCTGCACACAAACGAAAAAACGCTCCCTTCCGGGAGCGTTCTTCTTGAATCTGGAGCGGGAAACGAGACTCGAACTCGCGACCTCAACCTTGGCAAGGTTGCGCTCTACCAACTGAGCTATTCCCGCTTGGGAGGCGAAATTCTACCTGTTCCAAGGATGGCGTCAAGCGGTTTTTCCGGGGCCTGCGAGGCGCCTTGCACCGCGTATCCATGCATGGCGTGGATCTACTACAGCGTCTCCGCAAACTGATGGATCCGCACCATCCGTGGACGCAGCATTTCCAGTAGGTCCACGCCATGCGGGGATAGGCGCATCGATGGGGTCAGAGCCCTTTCCTTCGGAAAGGGATCCGACCCCGGGGCTCAGACCCCGGGCTCAGTTGCCCAGCTTCTTCTGCCGCGCACGCTCGCGCGCAGCGCGCTCATCGTCGCGCAGGCTCGGCCAGGCGGCGTGCAGGTACTGCAGGCCCGACCACAGGGTCAGCACGGCGGCAATGGCCAGGGTCCAGTCGCCGATATGGAACACCGGCCAGCCCATCCAGATGTCTTCCACCGGCACGTTCGGGGCCACCGAATACAGCAGGCACAACAGCGCGACCATCTGCGCGGTGGTCTTGACCTTGCCGATCATCGCCACGCGCACCTTCGCGCGCTGGCCCAGCTCGGCCATCCATTCGCGCAGCGCCGACACCGCGATCTCGCGGCCGACGATGACCGCCGCCCAGAACGCCATCCACGGCGTCGGATGACCCTGCACGATCAGGAACAGCGCCACCGCCACCATCAGCTTGTCCGCGACCGGGTCGAGGAAGGCGCCAAAGGCCGACTCCAGCTGGTAACGGCGTGCGATCCAGCCATCGAGCCAGTCGGTGATCGCGGCCAGGCCGAAGATCGCCGCCGAAGCGAAGTTGGTCCAGGTGTAGGGCAGGTAGAACACCAGCACCAGCACCGGGATCATCACGATCCGCAACAACGTCAGCCAGGTGGGCAGGGTCAACTTCATGCTTGCGTGCTTCTCTCTCTACTCGGCCGCATCAGGCGTGGCCAACCCGTGCAGGTTAGCGTAGATACGTGCCGCGAGGGCGTCATTGATGCCTTCCACCTTGGCGATCTCGGCTTCGCCAGCGGCTTTCAGGCCCACCAGGCCGCCGAAATGCTTGAGCAGGCTGGCGCGGCGGCGCGGCCCGATGCCGGGGATATCCTCCAGCTTGCTGGTCATCCGCGCCTTCTGGCGGCGCCCCCTGTGGCCGGTGATGGCGAAGCGATGCGCCTCGTCGCGCACCTGCTGGATGAACTGCAGCGCCGGGCTGGCCGCGCCCGGGCGCAGCTCGCGGCCATCGGGCATCACCAGCGCTTCGTGGCCGGCACGGCGCTCCACGCCCTTGGCCACGCCCACCAGCAGCACGCCTTCCACGCCCAGATCGGCCAGTGCGGCCTGGGCCTGCGACAGCTGGCCGGCGCCACCGTCGATCAGCAGCACGTCCGGCAGCACGCCCTGCTCTTCCACTGCGCGGCGGAAACGGCGGTCGATGGCCTGGCGCATGGCGGCGTAGTCGTCGCCCGGCTCGATGCCGCTGATGTTGAAACGGCGGTACTGCGCGCGCACCGGGCCGGCGGCGTCGAACACCACGCACGAGGCTACGGTGGCCTCGCCCAGGGTGTGGCTGATATCAAAACACTCGACACGCTTGACCGGCTCGGCCAGGCCCAGCATCTCGCGCAGCGCATCGCTGCGCGCGTGCTGCGCATTGCGGCTGTTGAGTTCGGTGGCCAGGGTCAGCTGCGCGTTGCGGCTGGCCAATTCCACATAGCCGGCGCGCTCGCCGCGCACGTTCCACTTCAGCTGCACCTTGCGCTCGGCCGAGGCCGACAGCGCGGCGACCAGCAGGTCGGCGTCGGGAATCTCGCGGTCCAGCAGGATCTCGCGCGGCGGCTCGAATTCGATGTAGTACTGCGAGACGAAGGCGGCAAGCACCTCTTCCGGGCTTTCCTCGCCATTGGTGCGCGGGAAGAACGGGCGGGTGCCGAGGTTGCGACCATCACGGAAGGCCAGCAGCAGCACGCAGGCCTGCGAGCCCTGCATGGCCACGGCCAGCACATCGAGGTCCGCGGCGCGGCCATCCACGTACTGGCGGGTCTGCATGCTGCGCAGCGAGGAGATCAGGTCGCGCAGGCGCGCGGCCTGCTCGAACTCCAGCGCCTCGCTGGCGGCCTGCATCTGCTCGCCCAGTTCGCGGGTCAGCTCGTCACTCTTGCCTTCCAGGAACAGGGCGGCGCGGCGCACCGACTCGGCGTACTCCGGCGCCGGGACCAGCTCCACGCACGGCGCGCTGCAACGCCCGATCTGGTATTGCAGGCACGGTCGCGAACGGTTGCGGAACACGCTGTCCTCGCAGCTGCGCAGCTTGAACAGCTTGTGCATCAGGTTCAGCGTCTCGCGCACGGCGGTGACGCCGGGATACGGCCCGAAGTAGCGCCCAGGAATGGCACGCGGACCACGATGCAGCGCGATGCGTGGCCAGTCCTCGCGGGTCAGCAGCACATGCGGATAGGTCTTGTCATCGCGCAGTGAGACGTTGTAGCGCGGCGACAGCGACTTGATCAACTGGTTTTCCAGCAGCAACGCCTCGGCTTCCGAGCGCGTCACGGTCACGTCCATGCGCGTGATCTGCGAGATCATCGACATGATCCGCGCGTTCTTCGGGCTGCCGTTGAAATAGCTGCCGACACGGTTGCGCAGCGCGCGCGCCTTGCCCACGTACAGCAGGGTGTCGTCGGCGGCGTACATGCGGTACACGCCAGGGGCGGTGCTGAGCTGGGCCGCGAAGGCCTTGCCGTCGAAGGCCGGGGCGGGAACGTCGGTCATTCGCTGATCGGGACTTCGCTGAGCACGCCGCTGTCGGGGTCGAATCGCAGCACGGCATGGGCGTCAGTCTCGGCGATCCACACCGCACCGGCGCCCACCGCCAATCCGGCCGGGCCATGCAGGCGGCGCGGCAGCGGCTGGGTGGTCAGTTCACCGCCGCCCAGGCGCAGCGTGCGCAGGCGACCGTTGCCGGTATCGGCAATCCACAGCAGCGGAGCGTCCGCGCTCAATGCGATCGCCTGCGGATACTGCAGGCTGGCCTGCGCACGCGGGCCGTCTTCGCTGCCGAAGCGCCAGGGCCCCTGCCCGACCAGCGTCTGCACCAGGTCGCCGCGCAGTTGCAGTGCACGGATCGAGGATCCCAAGGCGTCGGCGACGTACAACACCTGCTGCACCACGGCCAGCGCAGTCGGTTGGGCAAAGGCAGCCAGGTGGCCGCTGCCGTCACGCTCGTCGATGGAACCACTGCCGGCGCGCCATTGCAGGCTGCGCTGGCCCAGGTGGTAGCTCCAGATGCGGTTGTCGCCGGCCATCGCGATGTGCAGCTGGTTGTCGGCGATGGCCAGGCCGACAGGATGGTCCAGCGAGACCTGCCGCGCCTGCGCCACCGGACCTTCCATCGGCGCACCGGGACGTCCGTTGCCACACAGCGTGTCGACGATGCCGGTCAGCAGGTTGATGCGGCGCACCGCATGGTTGCCGGTGTCGGCGACGTACAGCGAATCGCGCTCCAGCACCAGCGCCTGCGGGCGGTGGAACGCCGCTTCGGCCAGGTTGCCGTCCATGAAATCGGCGGTACCGAGGCCGAACTGGCGCAGGATGCGGCCGCCATGGCTGCATTCGAGAATGCGGTGGTGGCCACTGTCGGCGATGTACAGGCGTTCGGTGCTGACCGCCAGGCCCAGCGGGAACCGCAGCGCCTGGCGTGGTTCCGGATGCAGTTCGCTGCCGCCGCGCGGCGGCGCCGAAGGCGCGCCCTGGCACAGCGTGTTCAGGGCGCGCTCCAGTTCACCGGGTGCTCCCTGCCCGACCAGCCGCTGCTGCTCGCGACCCTGCGCGTCCAGCAGCACCACGGTCGGCCAGGCGGTAACGCCGAAGCGGCGCCAGCCATCCCAATCGGCATCGAGCAGTACGGGCATGGCCAGACCCTGGCGGCGCAGCAGCTTCAGTGCGGCACTGGCGTCGCGCTCGAAATCGAAGCGCGGCACCTGCAGCACCAGCGGCTGCAGCTTGCCGGGGTGGCGCGACAGCCATTGGCCGAACTCGGCCAGGCGTTGCGCACTCCAGGCGGAGGCCGCATTGACGAACAGCAGCGCGACCGGCCGGCCGCGCAGTTCGGTCAGGGTGCAAGGGGTGGCATTGAGCCAGGTGGCGAACTCGGGCAGGTCCGGGACGGGCTGGACGTTCATGACCCGATTATGCCGGAGTCGGCGTCATGCAACAGTCGTGCCACCGCACGTTTTGCAGCATCGTCGACCAGCGACCAGACCTGTTCGAAATGATCGCTGCCGCCGGTGTAGGGGTCGGGGATGGCTACCCGCCCCTGAACGCCCGACCAGGGCAGGTACAACGCCAGCCGTTCACGCTGGGCCGCCGACGCCAGGCGCCCTGCATCACGCAGGTTGGCCTCGTCGGCACACAGGATCCAGTCGAAACGGTCGAAATCCACGGCCTGCAGCTGGCGTGCGCGCAGGCCGCCGATGTCCACGCCGTGCCCGGCCGCGCAGGCGATCGCGCGGCGGTCCGGCGGCTCGCCCACGTGCCAGTCGCCGGTGCCAGCCGAATCAACCTGCACCCGCCCGGCCAGCGGCGAGGCATCCAGGCGTGCGCGCAGCGCGCCTTCGGCCATCGGCGAACGGCAGATGTTGCCGAGGCAGACGACCAGCAGCCTCATCGCGGCGCCATCGCCTGCAGCAGCCCCTCGGCGCGCTCCAGGTCCTCGGGCGTGTCGATGCCCGGCGGGAACGGCTCGGGCGAGATCGCCACGCTGATCGGATAGCCCGCTTCCAGCACGCGCAGCTGCTCCAGCGATTCGACCTGCTCCAGCTGGCCCGGCGGCATCGCCGCGAACTGCTGCAGGAAGCCGGCGCGATAGCCGTAGATGCCGATGTGGCGCAACCAGTGGTGGCCGTCCGGCAGCGTGTCGCGGCTGCGTGCGAAGCCGTCGCGGTGCCAGGCGATCGGCGCGCGGCTGAAGTACATCGCCTCGTTGCGCACGTTGCGCACCAGCTTCACCACGTTCGGGTCGAACAGGGTGTGCGCGTCCTCGACGGTCGTGGCGAGAGTCGACATCGTCGCAGTGCCTGCGACCAGCGCATCGGCCACCGCACGGATACCGGCCGCCGGTGCGAACGGTTCGTCGCCCTGCAGGTTGACCACCACCGTGTCATCGGCCCAGCCGGCAATGCGTGCGCATTCGGCCAGGCGATCAGTGCCGGAGGCGTGCGCGGTCGCGGTCATCGCCACCTTCACTTCGGCCAGCCCGGACAGCGCATCGGCAATGCGCTGATCGTCGGTCGCTACCCAGACTTCACGGGCACCGGCCTGCAGCGCGCGGCGCGCCACATGCAGCACCAGCGGCTCGCCGCCCAGCGGGCGCAACGGCTTGCCCGGCAGCCGCGAGGCGGCATAGCGGGCCGGAATGGCGACGACGAATTCAGTCATGCAGGCGGTACTCGGCAGGCTCGTTACAACGGGAATGCGGGCAGCAGCGCGTGAATGCAAGCGCCGCCGCACCACTCAGTTCGGCCGCAGCTTGTCCAGGCGATCGGTCAGCGCCACCCAGAACGCCGCGGGCAGCTCGGCGCGCAACGGAACCGCGTAGTGCCAGTCGTTGCCGAACGCACGGCATTTCACCGCGTCCTTCTCGGTCATCAATACCGGCAGCTGGCTGCCGAAGGACAGGTCCTGCGGCTGGTAGGCCTGGTGGTCGGCGAACGCATGCGGCACCACGCCGATCCCGCGCGCGCGCAACATGTCGAAGAAGCGCTGGGGATGGGCAATGCCGGCCACCGCATGCACGCGCTGGCCCTTGAAGTACGCCAGCGGGCGAGCGCGACCACCGGCCAGCGGCTGTGCACTGTCGATGTGCAGCGCCATCGGCCACTGGCCGAAGCCACAGGCCTGCGCTGCGGTTTCCTCATCGGCCTGGCCGAGGTTGACCACCCGGAAATCGCATTCGCTGGCGCGGCTGACGGGCTCGCGCAACGGCCCGGCCGGAATCATCCGGCCATTGCCGTAGCGACGCTGCGCATCGACCACTTCGATCTCGATGTCGCGCGCCAGGCGGTAGTGCTGCAGGCCATCGTCGCAGACGATCACATCGCAGCCGGCCTCGATCAGCGCCTTGCCGGCGGCGACACGGTCGCGGTCCACGCGCACCGGCACACCGGTCTTCCAGGCGATCAGCACCGGCTCGTCACCGCCCTTGGCAGTTGGCGTATCGGCCTGCACCCACAGCGGCTTGTCGGCGTCTTCGCGACCATAACCACGGCTGGCCACGCCCGGCTTCCAGCCGGCCGCGCGCAGGCGCTCGACCAGGGCAATGGTCAGCGGCGTCTTGCCGGTACCACCGGCGGTGATGTTGCCGACCACGATGACCGGCACCGGCAGCGAGTGGCGCTTGCGCCAGCCACGCCGATAGGCGCGCCGGCGCAGCGCGGTGACACCTGCGTACAGCGGCGCCAGCAGGCGCATCGTCCACGGAACGGGGCTGCCGTCGTACCAGTACGCCGGGGTCTGGGTACCCTTGCCGGCCATCAGTCCTGCCTTTCGCGGAACTGCATGCTGTGCAGATGCTGGTAAAGGCCGCCCAGTTCGAGCAGCTCCTTGTGGGTGCCACGTTCAACGATGCGGCCATGGTCCATCACCAGCACCTGGTCGGCATGCTCGATGGTCGACAGGCGGTGCGCGATGACCAGCGTGGTGCGTTCCGGCATCAGGCGCTGCAGCGCATCCTGCACCAGGCGCTCGGATTCGTTGTCCAGCGCCGCAGTGGCTTCGTCGAGGATCAGGATCGGCGCGTCGCGCAGGATCGCGCGGGCAATCGCCAGGCGCTGGCGCTGGCCACCGGACAGCAGCGCGCCATTCTCGCCGACCGGGGTCTGCAGCTGCTGCGGCATGCGTGCGATGAACTCCCAGGCATTGGCCGCTTCGGCCGCCGCACGGATCTGCTCATCGGTCGCCTCCATGCCGTAGGCGATGTTGGCCGCGATGGTGTCATCGAACAGCATCACCTTCTGCCCGACGATCGCCACCTGCCGGCGCAGGTCGGCCAGCGGATAGTCATCCAGGGCCACGCCATCGAGGGTGATGACGCCGCCACTGGGCTCGTAGAAGCGCGGAACCAGCCGGATCAGGCTGGTCTTGCCGCTGCCGGAACGGCCGACGATGGCCGTCACCGTGCCCGGCCTGGCAACGAAACTGATGTCGTCCAGGGCAATGCCGGTGTCTTCGCGGTAGCGCAGCATGACGTGGTCGAACGCCAGTTCGCCGCGCACGCGCTGCACGCGGTGCTGGCCCTCATCACGCTCCACCGGCATGTCGAGGATGCCGAACAGGCGCTCGGCGGCGGAGACGCCGCGCGAAATCGAGGTCTGTACGCTGGTCAGTCGGCGCAGCGAGGGAATGATGGCCATCATCGAGGTCATCAGGCCCATGAACTGGCCGGCATTGAGGCGGCCGGCCAGGGCTTCGCGGGTCGACACCCAGACGATCACCGCCAGCGCCAGTGCGGCCAGGAACTGCACCACGCTGGACGCGGCGGCGCGGGTGACCTCGACCTTCATGTTCAGCGCCAGCATGCGGTTGGCCAGGCGCGAGTAGCGCGAGATCTCATGCTGCTGGGTGCCGTGCACCTTCACTTCCTGCTGCGCGGCCAGCGACTGCTCGGCAGTCTGCGCCATCGTGCCCATGCCGTCCTGGATGCCGCGGCTGATGCGACGGTAGCGCTTGCCCACGTAGGACACGATGCCGCCGATCAGCGGCACCACCAGCAGCATCGCCAGGGTCACCTTGACGCTCATCTGCAGCATCACCGCCAGCATCGCGATGATGGTGAGGGTATCGGCGACCACGGTCTTCAGCGCGTCGGCACTGGCCTGGGTGACCTGTTCCGTATCGAAGTTGAGGCGGCTGACCATTACCGGCGTCGCTTCGGTATCGAAGTGCGACGACGGCAGGTGCAGGTACTTCTGCAGCACCTGCTCACGCAGGTCGCGGACCACGCTGCGGCCGGTCTTGGCCAGCGTGTAGTCGCTGACCCAGGTGGCCAGGCTGCGCATCAGGAACAGGCCGAGGATGGTCAGCGGCAGCACCACGGCCGCGCGCGGCTGCGGATCGACGAAACCTTCGTTGACCAGCGGCTCCATCAGCTTGGTGAAGTGGTAGCCGGCGAGGGCTTCGACCACCATGGCGATGACCGCGCCGACCATGAACACCCAGTAGGTGCGGGTGTAGCCCAGCAGACGTTTGTAGATCGGCCACACCGGCGCGTGATGGGAACTCATGGACGCACCTCTGGCGCAGTTGCAATGGCGATACGACGGAAACCGAGCTGACCGAGCGCGTCCTGCGCAGTCACCACGGCCTGGTAGGGAGTACGCGCGTCGGCGCGCAGCAGCACGGGCTGGCTGCGATCACTGCCGGCGACGGCGACGATGGTCTGCTTGACGGACTCGACATCGCTACGCAGCACTTCCTGGTCATTGATGAAATAACGGCCTTCGGCGTTGATCAGCACGCTGAGCGAACGCGGCGGTTCGTTGTTGGGCTGCTGGCTGGCGGTGGGCAGCTGCACCTGCAACGTCGAGCGCGCATCGAAGGTGGTGGTGACCACGAAGAAGATGATCAGCACCAAGATGACGTCGATCAGCGGGACCAGATCGATATGCGGCTCATCCTGGGATCGGTCATTGCCGATACGCATCGATCAGGCCTTCGCCGCAGCGGCGTTGGCCGGGCGCGCCGACGGGGACGGGTTCATCACCCCCGGGCGGCCGTCGAGCGTATCCAGCAGGGCGCTGGCCTCCTGTTCCATCTCCACCACGTAGCCGTGGATGCGGCCCTTGAAGTAGCGATGGAACATCAGTGCCGGGATGGCCACGATCATGCCGGTGGCGGTGCACACCAGGGCCTTGCCGATGCCACCGGCCAGCTGGTTCACATCACCCACGCCATGGTCGAGGATGCCCAGGAACATCTGGATCATGCCGATCACGGTGCCCAGCAGGCCCAGCAGCGGGCCGGCCGAAGCGATGGTGCCCAGCGCGTTGAGGAACCGCTCCATGCGGTGCACCAGGTGACGGCCGGTATCCTCGATGCGCTCGCGGATCTGGTCGCGCGGGCGGTTGCGGGCTTCCAGCGCGGCCGCCAGCAACGCACCCAACGGCGAGTTGGCACGCAGGGTCTGCAGGTGCGCCGGGTCAAGCTTGCCGCGCGCGGCCCAGTTGCGCACTTCCTGGCCGAGGCCGGGCGGCAGCACCTCCGTTCGCCGCAGGGACCAGAAACGCTCCAGGATGATCGCCAAAGCCAGTACGCCCAACAGCAGCAGCGGCACCATCGGCCAGCCACCGGCCTTGACCAGTTCCCACACGTTTCAACCCTCCGGCCCAACGGCCGCTTGTTCGATCGGCGATAGGATAGCAGCCGACCGCGCCCGCCCAGCGGCATCCCACCACCGGGATGCATGGATGCGCTGTTCACGCAGCTGCAGCCCTTGTGCGCCAAGCCATACGCGGATCGCCCCGGACTCCGCAGTGGACACCACCTCGGCGCCCTGCGCCTGCCAGCGCCGGACCACGTCCTGGCGCGGGTGGCCGAAACGGTTCTGGTGGCCGGCCGAGACCAATGCCAGCCGGGCTGACACCGCCGCCACCCAGGGCGCGCTGGAGCTGCCGCCACTGCCATGGTGCGGCACCAGCACCACATCCGCCTTCAGCGCCGCCGCAGACGCCCGCAACAGCGCCTGTTCGGCCGGACGGCCGATGTCCCCCGGCAACAGGACCACGCCATGGGCACCGGCCACGCGCAGCACGCAGCTGTCTTCGTTTTCGGCCCGCTGGCTGCCGGCATCCGGGTGCAGCACCTGGAAATCGACGCCATCCCAGTGCCAGCGCAGGCCGCGCTGGCAACGGCCGGCCCCGGCGATCGTACTTCCCGGCGGCGCCAGCAATGGCAGCCCCGGCAGCTGAAGACGCAGGCTCGGCAGGTTGCCGGCATGATCGAGATCGTCGTGGCTGAGCAGCACCCGCTCGGGCGGCGCCTGGCCCAGGGCCCGCAGTGACGGAACCAGGACCCGCTCGCTGCCCTCGCCCCCGTTCGGCGGCCCCACGTCATACCAGAGGGCATGCCGCGCAGTACGCAGCAACACCGCCGTGCCCTGGCCGACGTCATGCACCAGCAGCTCCAGCTCTCCCTCGGCCGGGCGCTCACGCGCCGGCCACAGCAGCGGCAGGCACAGCAGCAGGCCAGCCAGCCAGCCCCCGGCCCCCCGTGGCAGCAGCCACCAGAACACCCCCAGCAGCGCCGCCGGCACCGCCCAGGCCGGCGCCTCGGCCAGCCACCACATCGCCTGCGGGTGCGCCGCCAGTGGCTGCAGGGCCTGCCAGCTGATCTCGAACAGCCACGCCGCCGCGCGCCACGCCCAGCACCCAGCACCGTCGTGCAGCGCCTGCAGGGCGGTGCCCAGCAGCGACAGGGGCACCACCAGCAATGTCCACCACGGGATGACCGGCAGGTTCACCAGCGGCCCCAGCCAGGCGGTGCCACCGAACAAGGCGATGCCCAGCGGCAACAGGCCGACGCTGGCCACCCCTTGTGCGGCCAGGAACCCGCGCAGGTTGGCGGCCACCCCGCGCGGACGTCCCTGCGGCAAGCACCACACCAGCCACAGTACGCCGCCGAAGCTGAGCCAGAAGCCCGCTGACAGCACCGACAGGGGCGCCGGCAGCAGCAGCGCCAGCGCCGCCAGCGCAAGCCCCTGCACGAGACCGAGCGGGCGCCGCCCGCTGCGCGCCAGGGCCACCAGCCCGATCATCAGTGCCGTGCGCACGGTCGGCAATTCACCACCGGCCAGCACCGCATAGCCCGCTGCGGACAGGGCCGCGGCGCAGGCTGCCGCCTGTGGACGTGGCCAATGCCGGGCCAGCAGGGGGCACAGCCACCACAGTCCTCGGAACAGCATCGCCCCCAGCCCCGCCACCACCCCGACATGAAATCCGGAAATGGCCACCAGATGGGTCAGCCCAAGCGCCCGCAGCTGATCCCAATCGGTGTCGGACAGGCCACGCGTGTCGCCCAGGGCGAGCGCCTGCACGAAGCGTGCGGCCGGATGGGCCACTTGCATCGCGATCGCGGCGCTGGTGCGCTCACGCCATGCCGGCAGGCCATGTCCGGCCCGCAGCTCACGCGCGCTGGCCGGCGCCCTCACCGTTCCAGTGCCAGCCACGCCACGCAGCAGCGCATGACGCTCACTGTCAAAACCCCCGGGATTGATCCGCGAGCGAGGGGCCCGCACACGCAGCGCCAGCTGCCACTGTGCACCGGCCAGGACCTGCCTGCGCCGCCCCTCGGCAGCGGCGCTGGACCTGCCTTGCCAGCCGTCGTTCCAGGTGACCTGCAGGCGCTTGCCGCGCAGCGATGGCAGTTCGCGGCTCTCGCTGACCTGCAGCAGGAAGCGGGTGTGCGCGGTCCGATGATCCGGCAGATCGATGACCCGGCCACTGACCACTACATCCCGAGCCGGTTGGCCCGGTGGCAGCTGGTCCTGCATTGCCCAGTGCCCGTGCATCGACGTCCATCCGGCACCGAGCAGCATGACCGCCGGCAGGCGCCCCCGCCATCGCAGGCCCCACCCGGCCATGCCAAGCACGATCATCACCGTGCAGACCCACAGCGGCGGCAGCTGCGACAGCTGCACGCAGCCCAACGCCCCCAGTGTCAGCGCCCCAGCGGTGCCACTGCCCAGCAAGGGAGACGGGGAACGCTCGATGGCCATGAGGCCAGCCTGCCGCTGCCGACGGCAGGTTGCCTATCGGGACTTGCCCCGCAAACGCGTCAGCGCCGGGCGCTGCCGCGATGGAAATTGACCCGGAAGCTTGCGCCGCCGCCCGCGGCCTCACCGACACTGACCGAGCCGCCATGGTGCTGCACGATCTCCTTCACCAGGTGGAGGCCAAGGCCACTGCCGCTGCCCGCCGCGCGCAGGCGATGGAAAGGCTCGAAGATCGCCTCGCGGTCGCCTACTGGAATGCCCGCGCCCTGGTCGCTGACTTCCAGCAACCCGCGCGTGTCCAACCGCACACAGATGGTGCCACGGCCACCACCATGCACGATCGCGTTGTGTACCAGATTGGCAATCACCCGCCCCAGCGCCAGGCTGTCACCGTGGATCCACACCGGCGCTTCCGGCGCGTCCACTTCGAATCCATAGCCGGCGCCCACCACCAACGGCGCCAGGTCCGCGGCTGCCTCACGCACCAGCAGGGCCAGGTCCAGCCGCTGCAATGCGCCGACATTGCGGTCAAGCCGCTGCAGATCAAGCAGGTGCTCGGCAACATTGCCCAGCCGCGCCACGTCGGTCAGCAACTGCGATTTCAGCTCGCCCTGCGGCAGCTGCGACAGGCGCGCCTGCACCACCGCGATCGGCACGCGCAGCTCGTGCGCTGCGTCGGCAAGGAACTTGTCGCGCGCGGCGTAGCCCTGCTGCACCTTGTCGATGGCATCGTTGAACGCTTCCACCAGCGGCGCCACTTCCGTGGAGACCAGCCGCGCATCCAGCCGCGCACCGGGCTGGCCGATGTCCAGCTCCTTGGCCTGCTGCGCGGAACGGCGCACACCGCGCATGGCACGGTGGATCACGGTCGGCATCACCAGCAGGGTGACCACGATCAGTGGCAGGAAGAACCACAGGCCGATCAGGCGCAGCACCATCAGCGCACCGTCCAGCAGCCCGCCCTTGGGTGCTCCACCGACCATCACGGTGATGCGGCGCCCATCCTCGTTGCGGATCATCACCCGCGCCACGTCCAGGTAGGGCGGTACCAGCGAACCCAGCTCGGTGGCACCCACGGTCGGCAGCCGCGCGAGCATCGGCGCGTGGATCGCGGGGATGGTGCCGCGCTCGAGCCACATGCCCTTGTCATCCACCGCGGCGAACCAGAGATTTCCCCCGGCGTTGGCATCGAGCTTGTCCCAGCGCGCCTGGTCCAGCACCAGGCGGCCGTCTTCGCTGTGCACCGCCTTGGCCACCGCCTCGGCAACGAACATGTCCATGCCCCAGGAGTCCTTGTCTCCCCAGGTCAGGATCAGCGCGACCACCGCGAACAGTACGGTGAAGGCCTGCGCCAGGAACAGGCGCCAGGCCAGGCCAAGGGTGATCGAACGGATCGGACGGGCCATCTCAGGCCTCCGCCAGCAGGTAGCCGACGCCCCGTATCACGTGGATCTCGACGCCGGCACCGGCCTGCTGCAGTGCCTTGCGCAGCTTGGAGATGTGCGCGTCGAGCGCATTGGACTGGATCTCATCGTCGAAACCATACACCGCAGCCTCCAACGCACTGCGGGTGACCGTGCGCCCCTGCCGCATCGCCAATGCCTGCAGCACCAGTACCTGCCGACGTGGCAGCGCCAGAGGCTGGCCCTCCACCTGCGCCTGCAGCGATTCGAAATCGAACTCGAGCCGCCCCAGCCGCAGGCTCGGTGTCACCATCGCCGAAGGCCTGCGCGATACCGCGCGGATGCGCGCCATCAGTTCCTCAATCGCCACCGGCTTGACCAGATAGTCGTCGGCACCGACGTCCAGGCCTTCGACCTTGTCCGACAGCGTGCCCTTGGCGGTCAGCATGATCACCGCCAGGTTCGGCCGCAGCGCACGCGCCGTCGCGACGAATCCGGCGCCATCGCCATCGGGCAGCTGGCGATCGAGCAGCAGCAGCTGGTGCACCGGTTCGCGCAACGCGAGCGCGGCCTCGGCCAGGCTGCCGACCACGTCGGCGACCACGCCCTGCCGCTCCAGGCCCGATTGCAGGGCGCGGGACAGATCAGGATCGTCTTCGACCAGGAGGATGCGCATCAGGAACTCGTCTGCCGGAAACGCTGCCGATCATAGTGCCTGGCGCCAGGGTTTTGCGCCCATGCGTGCCGATCACGCGGGCGCAATGTTCTGACAATGTTGCCCCCTCACCATGCGCAGCCATCCTCCGCAACGTGGCTGATCGATGCCTTCGCTGTCCCCGACCCTGCTGCGCCCGCTGCTGTTCACCGCTGCCCTCGGCGCGCCGTTGCTCGCCCACGCTGCCGAGCAGAACCCGGGCGTGCAGGCCGGCATCAGCGCTGGCGCGACCTCCGGTGCGTACGCGCACTACGACGTCAAACCGCTGGTGGTACCGGCCATTGCCTGGCAGGGCGAGCGCTTCTTCGCCAGCCCCGGCTCGCTGGGCATGTACCTCTACAAGGGCCAGGGACTGCGCCTGTCGGCGGCGGTCACGCCCTACACGCTGCGCTTCAAGACCGACGACGTGAACGATGCTCAGCTGCGCCGCCTGCACAGCCGGCAGATGTCGGCCATGGCCGGCATCAACGGCGAGTACAGCGCCGACTGGGGCATGGTCGAGGCCAGCGTGATGCGCGAAGTGACCGGCCATGGCGGCGGTTTCGAGTCGCGCCTGCATTACAGCTACCCGATCCAGGCGGGTCGCTTCACCTGGGTGCCGCGGGCGGGCGTGGTGCACTCCAGTGCACGGCTGCTCGACTACTACTACGGCATCAGCGATGAAGAAGCCCTGCGCTCGGGCCTTGCCGCCTACCGCCCCGGCAGCACCACGTCGCCGAGCCTGCAGATCGCGGTCAGCACGCCACTGGGCACGAAATGGCGCGCCACCGGCGTGGTGGCCAACCAGTGGTTCGGTGATGCAGTGAAGGACAGCCCGATGGCACGACGTGGCACGCAGACGTCGGCCTTCGTTTCCCTGATGCGCTCGTTCTGAGCAAGCGCCCCCTACGGACAAGGACCCCCATGGCCTCCGTCTCCTCCGCCACCGAAGCCCACGCGATCCTGCGCGCGCCCGACCTGGACAGCGCCGAGCGCGTCTATCTGGGACTGATGCCCGACCTTGAACATGTGAATGCACTGGCACGCCGTGCAGTGGGCCTGTCACGCGTTGCCGACGCGGCACGCGGCTATGCGTTGTCGATGACCCTGGTTGGACTGCGCCTGCAGGAACTGGAGATGGGCGAGCCGACGGCCAGGGAACACCGCCAGGCAACCCTGCGCAGCCTGCGCCAGGCCTTCAGCGCCTGACGGCACACGCACGGACACTGCCGCCGCACCCTTGCCGCGGCACCGTATTCACTGCATCAGCAGCCAAGCCGACGCGGTAGCGTCGCTCAGCGCAGCGTGGTCCACGCCAGCAGCGCGCACAGGATCGCCACCCAGATCACTGCCTTGAACGTGCCTTCCAGCATGTTGCCGCCGAACAGGCGTTCCAGGAACGGATTGGGCCTGGACACCGGGACGTGATCGCTCATGCGGCAGCTCGTTGAAGTGACGGCGCGGTTGCGCGGTAGCGCCGAGTCTACGCCTGCGCGTCCCGGATTCATCGCCGCCTGCCTGCCTTTGGCGGCGCAATCCCCGCCTTCGTCGCAGGCCGGCTGCGGTGCCCGGCCGGCCATGCCAGCCTGCACGCACTTTCCCGCTGGAGCACCGTGCCATGCCGATGCTTGCCCTGGTCCTGCTGTTCTCCAGCCTGTTCGGCGACGGCAGCGGGCCCACCGAGGATGCCCTGCGCAGCCAGATCCTGCGCACCGAAGGACCGCAGGACACGCATGAAGCGCTGCCCCTGCAGCTCTATCACCTGCGCCAGGACCGCGTGCTGCGCCTGGGCAGCCAGCAACTGGCAGGCGACCATGGCGGCAGCCCGCATGCTGCGCTGGCCCGGGCAGGTGTAGCGCAGCTGTGGGAACGCGTCGATGGCCACTGGCGGATCCAGCGTTCGATCACCATCACCCACTGATTTCACGCCACTGAACCTGCAGGAATGTGGCTTCGCGGGAACGCCGGGGTCCTGCCCCCTGGAACGAAAAAAGCCGGCCCCAGGGCCGGCTTTCATCGTTTCCACCGCTTCACCGGCAACGCCGGGAACAGGTGGTGGGCGGTACAGGGTTCGAACCTGTGACCCCTACCATGTCAAGGTAGTGCTCTACCGCTGAGCTAACCGCCCATCTTGTTCTTGCCGCCCGAAGGCTGGCCTTGTTACGTAAAAACCCGGCGCCAGGGCCGGGCTTTGCAGTTCACGAGAGCCCTTTTGCGAGGACTTCGTGGTGGGCGGTACAGGGTTCGAACCTGTGACCCCTACCATGTCAAGGTAGTGCTCTACCGCTGAGCTAACCGCCCGTTTTGCTTCTGCATTTCCGCGATTGCGTCGGTGCAGGCCGCGTATATTACGGATGCCGGCAGGGAAGCGCAACACTTTTGTGAAGATGATGCTGCACTGCCGCGTTCAGCCCAGGCTGGCTTCCTTCAGCTGGCGGATCTGGTCACGCACGCGCGCGGCATCCTCGAATTCCAGATCCTTGGCGTGCTGGTACATCTGCTGTTCCAGCGCCTTGAGACGGACAGCCAGCTGCGCCGGCGACAGCGAACGATAGTCGGTCGCCTCTTCGGCCACGCCCGCCCGGCCCTTGCCCTTGCCCTTCTTGGCTTCCTTCTCCGCGGCATCCGAACGCGCGCCCTCGAGGACGTCGACGATCGGGCGCGCCACCGAGCGCGGCACGATGCCATGTTCTTCGTTGTACTCGACCTGCTTGGCGCGGCGGCGGTCGGTTTCATCGATCGCCGCCTGCATCGAACGGGTGATCCGGTCGGCATA
This sequence comes from Stenotrophomonas sp. YJH_SMC_123, assembly GCF_059368215.1. Taxonomy (NCBI): domain Bacteria; kingdom Pseudomonadati; phylum Pseudomonadota; class Gammaproteobacteria; order Lysobacterales; family Lysobacteraceae; genus Stenotrophomonas; species Stenotrophomonas sp. YJH_SMC_123. Next base: position 572,892 of record NZ_JCAFRM010000001.1, on the reverse strand, counting down.
CAGGATCGCCTTGCCGCGCACGTTGCGGGCGGCGCGGCCGATGGTCTGGATCAGCGAGCCGGTGGAGCGCAGGAAACCCTCCTTGTCGGCATCGAGGATCGCCACCAGCGATACCTCGGGCATGTCCAGGCCTTCGCGCAGCAGGTTGATGCCGACCAGAACGTCGAACTTGCCCAGGCGCAGGTCGCGGATGATCTCCACACGCTCGACAGTGTCCACGTCCGAGTGCAGGTAACGCACGCGGATGCCATGCTCGGTGAGGTATTCAGTGAGGTTTTCAGCCATGCGCTTGGTCAGCGTGGTGACCAGCACGCGGTCGCCCGCCTTGATGCGCGCGTTGGCCTCGCTCATCAGGTCGTCGACCTGGGTACCCACCGGCCGGATCTCCACCACCGGGTCGATCAGGCCGGTCGGGCGCACCACCAGTTCGGTGATCTCGTCTCCGGCCTCGCGGTATTCATACGGACCCGGCGTGGCCGACACGTAGATGCTGCGCGGGCAACGCTCCTCCCATTCCTCGAAACGCAGCGGACGATTGTCCAGCGCGGACGGCAGGCGGAAGCCGAACTCGACCAGGGTTTCCTTGCGCGAGCGATCGCCCTTGAACATGGCGCCGATCTGCGGAATGGTCACATGCGATTCGTCGATGACCAGCAGCGCATCGGCCGGCAGGTAGTCGAACAGGGTCGGCGGCGGCTCGCCGGCGGCCTTGCCGGTCAGGTGCCGGGAGTAGTTCTCGATGCCGTTGCAGTAACCGACCTCGGCCATCATCTCCAGGTCGAACTGGGTGCGCTGCGCCAAACGCTGCGCCTCCACCAGCTTGTTCTGCGCGTACAGCTGCTCCAGCCGCTCCTTCAGCTCCACCTTGATCGTCTCGATCGCCGCCAGCACGCGTTCGCGCGTGGTCGCATAGTGGGTCTTCGGATACACGGTGAAGCGCTGCATGTTGCGCAGCGTCTCGCCGGTCAGCGGATCGAACAGGGTGATCTTCTCGACCTCGCCATCGAACAGCTCGAGGCGCAGCGCTTCACTGTCCGACTCGGCCGGGAACACGTCGATCACTTCGCCGCGCACGCGGAAGGTGCCGCGCTGCAGTTCGTACTCATTGCGCGTGTACTGCAGCTGGGTCAGGTGGTTGATCAGGTCGCGCTGGTCGATGCGCTCGCCCTTGGACAGGATCAGGCGCAGCGACAGGTAGTCTTCCGGCGCGCCCAGGCCATAGATCGCCGACACCGTCGCCACCACGATCGCGTCCGGGCGCGACAGCAGGGTCTTGGTCGCGGCCAGCCGCATCTGCTCGATATGTTCATTGATCGAACTGTCCTTCTCGATGAAGGTGTCCGACGACGGCACGTAGGCTTCCGGCTGGTAGTAGTCGTAATAGCTGACGAAATACTCCACCGCGTTGTGCGGGAAGAACGCCTTGAATTCGCCATACAGCTGCGCCGCCAGCGTCTTGTTCGGCGCCATGATCAGCGTCGGCTTCTGAATGTTCTGGATGACGTTGGCGATGGTGTAGGTCTTGCCCGAGCCGGTCACGCCCAGCAGGGTCTGCTTGGCGATGCCGGCCTCGAAGTTGCTGGTCAGCTTCGCGATGGCATCGGGCTGGTCGCCCGCCGGCGAATACGGCGAGACAAGTTCAAAACTGTCGCTCATGGTGTTGCCAGTTCCCGGGAAGGATGAGTATACGGGGCGAGGGGTGACGGCTGGCTGAGGAGTGGCCGGGCAGCCCGCCACGGGGATTCCCGATGGCGGCCGCGCAGCCGGGCGCGGAGGCTGGATGCATGCACCCGACCCATGCCCCCTGCCCCCTCGGCCCCCGCTCTGCGCGGGGCGTGCACCTGACCGAACTGCTGGTGGTCATCGCCGTGCTGGCGGTGCTGCTGGCGGCGTCCTGGCCGGCGCTGCAGCCTTTGCTGCTGCGGCAACGCGCCGATGCACTACAACTGACCCTGCACGCCAGCCTGGCCGGCGCGCGCAGCGAGGCATTGCGCAGACGCGAGCTGATCGGCCTCTGCGCCAGTATCGACGGCCTGCACTGCAGCGACGACTGGAGCGCCGGCTGGATCATCTACCGCAGTGGCGACCAGCGCGGGGAGCCAACGTCGCCGGAGGCGATCCTGAACCATCACACCGGGCGCTCGGACATATCGATCCTTGCCCAGGCCAGCAGCGGGCGGCCCCAGCTGTTCTTCCAGGCAGACGGACGCAGCCCGGGGGCCAACCTGACCCTGCGCATCTGCGCGGGCAACCGGCTGCACGGTGCGTTGATCGTCAACAATGGCGGCCGCGTGCGAAGTGAACGCGTGGACCGCGATACGCCCTGCTGACTGCCTGCGCAGAAAAGCAAAAGCCGCGATTTCTCGCGGCTTTTGCAGTGTCTGGCGCCCGAAGTTGGACTCGAACCAACGACCCCCTGATTAACAGTCAAGTGCTCTAACCGGCTGAGCTATTCGGGCGGGGAGGCGCATTGTACTGGTCGATTACAGGAAGATCAACACCTGTTTCACCAGCAACTGGCAACGCCACCGTCGGCCGTCTTGCGGTTGGCCTGGTCCACGCTCATCGTGCCGCAGCTGTCCTTGGCCTGCGTGCCCTGCGGGGTGGCGGTGATGGTGAAGCTGGTGCCATCCCCCTTGTAGTCCAGGTTGTAGCGCACGGTACCGCCATCACGGGGCGACACCTTGGTCGGCAGCGCGTAGCCGGTGTAGGAGTTGTTGCTGGTGTGGTAGCGCTCGGCGCGCTGTGCGTACTCAGCCAGGTCCGCCTTCACCACGGCACGATGCGATCGGCGCACGTATTCCTGATAGGACGGAATGGCGATCGCCGCCAGGATGCCGATGACGATCACCACGATCATCAATTCGATCAGCGTAAAGCCAGCCGCGCGGCGAGGCATGTGAGTGTGCAGCATGAGCGTGGATCCTCGCACTGGGGTTACTGGAGCTGGCGCCAGGACTGGCGACCGCAAGGGTAAGGCAGATACAGCGACTGGCTGCCCGCCGCGCCGACGGCCATCCAGCAGGAGCTGCCTCCGGGCGGCGCCTTGTTGTCCGTCGGACGCGGCAGCACCGACAGCGAAACGTCACGGACCGGCGCAGTTCCTCCGGTCTTCAACGCGATGGCGGCGGTCGCTGCCCCGGGCCGGCTGCCGGTCGGCGAGCCATAGCGCACGTTCTCCAACATCGGCAAGCCGCTGATCGACGACAGCCCGAACAGCCAGTTCGAACCGCTGGTCGAACAGCCTACCGACTGCATGTTGGGCACGTAGGTCGGCATGAAGACGATGCCACTGACCAGGATCGGGTTGCCCACCGCACGCTCGCCATTGCCGGCAGGCAGCTGGATCATCCAGCCCCGGGCATTTGCCGGGGCCGTCCCCGCCGTGATCTTGCGTTCATCAACGCCTGCAGTGGCGGCCGCGGCCGTGTACGGAACCAGGTTGGCAGCGGTCACCGTCGAGGTCACCGTCTTCCCCGACAGATCGTTCACGGCGTACAGCGCCTGCTGCGCCTTGTCATCCTTGTCGCTGGTGAAGGAGAAGCTGCCGGTGCCGAAATAGAGCATCACGCCGCCCGAAGGACCGGTGGCAGCAGTCATGCCACCGGTGATCGGCTGGCGGTAGGTCTTGGTGGAGGAGTCCTGGGCAACCTGGCTGGTGAACATCGGCACGGTCAGCGTGGTGTTCGCACTGCTGGTCAGGTCGAACTTCCACACGGCGCCACGCTGATCGGCGGCATAGACGGTGTCGGCCAGTCCATCACGGCCGCGCGCATCCTGGTTGGTACCGGTCCAGCGATCGACAACCACAACATTGCCCAGTCCGTTGCTCCCGGAGATGCCGGCACCTGACGTACCCTCGACGGCTTCGATCATCCGGATGTCGCCACTGGCCATGTCGACCACGAACAGCACCGCCTTGCCATTGGCGCTGCCGTACCCATTGCCGAAGATCGCCTTCCAGGCGACGCCGGTGCCGCTCTTCACCGGCACGATCACCGGCTTGCCCAGCACGAATCCGATGTTGTTGCGCACCTCGTCCCTCAGCGACGCGTTGATGTCGCTGATTTCCCACAGCACGTTGCCGGTGCCGAAGCTGCCCGGCGTGGTGACGTCCAGCGCGAACACCGAACGGCCACCTGCACCCGTGGTGCCTACCAGGCTGGTCTGCCACGCGGTGCCGTTGTAGGTATCGGCCACGGCAATCGGGCCGTCGACGTAATAGCGGTGGCGGAAGGTCTGGTCGGCCGTATCGGACTTGTAGGGGAACAGCAGGTTGGCCATGTGCCCCAGCGCGGTGGCCGGGATGTAGGCAAAGCTCTCCGTGCCGCCGGTGCCGTCCTGCTTGGCATCGGCCTTCATGCCGCCATCGAAGGCGTGCAGCATGCCGTCATTGGCACCAACATAGACCATGTACCGCTGGGACTTGGCCTTGGTCGCCAGGTAGTCGGTGTAGCTCTTGGCGTAGGTGCCGCCGAGCTGGCGGTACCCGTAGTCGTCCAGCGGCGAGCTGACCACCGGCGCCGAATTGACGATGTCACCCAGCGGCGTGGTCCGGTCACGGTACTTGCCGCCGTTGCGGACCTCGGTGGAGCTGTCGGCACTGAGATAGTTGATGGCACTGGCCAGATCGGCCTTGATCGTCGTCAGCTTGTCGGTGGAGCAGACCAGCATCGACGCGTACTTGCCGTCGGGTTTGCTGCACAGATCCTGCAGGCTGATACGGGCACTGTTGAAGTCCACCGGCGAACCCAGCTTGTTGGCCACGATCCGGCGGCCGGACGACGTCAGGCGGCTGGAGGCTTCCCACACCTCGGTGAGCTCCGCGACCTGGTCGGCGTTGACCTTGACGCTGGCCGCAGTCAGCTTGCTCGACCAGTCGGTGCCGCTGTTGGTGATGTCATAGCGTGGGGTGACCGCCAGTGAGCCGGTGCCGATGCGCGCACCACTGATACCGATCGTGCCTGAAGGCGACGCACCACCACTGATCGAGGACAGCACCCGACGCATGGCCTCGGTGACGTCCGCCGGCGTCTGCGCGTTGATGAATTCGCCACGGCTGTTGACGGCCGCATGCCACAGCTCATCGATGACGGTACCGTCATCGACGTCCAGCGGATTGCCATTGCCGGCCCAGTTCGGCGCCGTCTTGTACGGATCGGCGGTTGCGGCCTGGTTGACGCCGTAGATCTTGCCCTGCGCGCCCAGGGTCACGCCGTAGAAGTTCATGTGCAGGTCGGTCTGGCAGTCCAGGCGCTTCCAGTCCGGGCTGCTCTTGTCCAGGGAGCTGCACTTGTCACTGACCGGCACCTGCCCCGCCGGGAAGCTGGTCCCGGTGCGCAGGGGGGTCCGGGCGCCTGCATAAGCCGCCGCGGCGATGTCGGCGATGGTATTGCTGTAGCCGTCGGAGAACGGAATGGACGGCAGGTGGGTCGAGTTCACCGAGTCGGCGTCACCGAAGGACGCGCTCGGTGCATTGCCGGAGTTGGTGTAGCCATCGGTGAACAGCATGCCGCCATTACGCTGGCAGGCCAGCTGCACGGGGGCATCGGCGTCGGTACGACGGAACTGGTCGACCAGATACTCCACCGCGCGACGGTTGGGCGTGCCGCCGTTGGCCGTCAGCGCATAAATCTGCTTGTAGAGGTCAGCTCGGTTGGTGACCATGTCATACATGGTCGCGTTGCTGAGCTTGTTGATGGTGAAGTAGCCCACCCGCATCGTATCCACGCTCACCAGGGCGGCGGTCGACGAACCGACGATGGCCAGCACGCGGTTGCGGTGATACTGGAACCAGTTGGCGAAATTCTGGATCGCGGCGTTGTAGGCGGCCGGACTCGAGTAATTGCCCGGCTTGATCTGGTAGCGACGCAGGTTGCAGCCCGGACCACAGGCACCGGTAATCACCGGGCGACTGGCGTCGTCGGTCTTGTATCCGTCCGGTGCAGGCGCTGCAGCCGGCAGGTAGAAGGTCGCCGGAAAATAACTGATGGAGTATGTGGTATTGCCGGTGTTGCTGATCGCGGCGGTCTTCCATCCACCATCCCACCAGCTGTCGACATAGTATTCATTGCCGGTACCGGAAAGGTCGGGAATCCGCATACCGTTGACGAACTGGAACTTTTCCGACGTGTCGGCCCGATTGACGGTCATGTTGTACACGGCGTTGTAGCCGCGCTGGCCGGACCGGGGATCGGCGCGGGTCTGGGTGATGGAGGCATCTGCCCACAGCGTGCCATCGGCATTGGTCCACGGCCGATAGGTCACTGCCGGGTTGAAGTAACTGGCGTTGTAGACATGCGAACGCGCGAAGCCGTAGATATCCAGCGGCGGAATGGCGCGGCCTGGCGAGTATTCCTTGTTGAACTCCGCGTGCGGATACAGGTAGAGGTAACAGTCCACCGAGTTGCTGGCGCACGCCGAGCCCACGCTGAAGAAGCTTCCATCGTTGTTGAAGAAGCTGTTGGTGTTGCTGTTCCAGCGCATGCGGCCGTCACCACCGGGGAACATGCGTTCGAAGTTCATCGAACCCGAATCGTCCACCGCCATGATGAACGCCGGTGTCGCGCGCGTCTGCACGTTCATCGGCTCCTGTGCCAGCACGCCCTGCGCCTGTGCGGCAAACAAGGTATGCGCCAGATAGCCGCCAGCGGCCAAGACGGCAAGGCCAACGCCTGCCAGGATCCTGCGGTTGCGAGTGTTCATGGGCTCCCCACCCTCACAGCTTGAATACGGTATCGATCGCCGCACGCGACGTCGCATCACTGGTGGTATCACCGGCATAGGTCGTGATCTGGTAGACCGGCGTCGGCTTCTCCACCGACTTGCCCATGTCCAGCGCACCCTCCCCCTGGATGCAGCCCTGGATCTCACGGACATAGATGGCCGGCTTGCTGCCCAGCTTGGTTTTCGCGACCCAGGCCGAGGGGTCGAAGCCGTCATCGCACTGCTGGTTGATGTCGGAGGAGGCCACGGCCGGATTGGCGCCGGCATCCTTGCGGTTGGCGATGTTCTCCACGGCGTTCTCGGCGCTGCGTGCCGCGCCTTCCGCGTTCTGGAGCGCCATGTTGGTCGCCCGGTAGCCGGCCGCCATGCGTTCCTGCATGCCGGCCACCTGCATGCCGATCACGCCCAGCAGGGCCAGCAGCACCAGCATGATCAGCGCGACATAGAGAACGGCACCCTGCTGTCGTGCCTGGGCAACGAAGGGACGGCGTCGGGAGGAAGGATGAGTGCGCATGGTCGTCAGTTCCCGAACAAGCGGTTGCGCAGCGCAACGGACGCTTCATAGGCGCCACGATGGCGCTGGTCGTAAGGATCGGCCGGGGCAAAGCCCACCCCGAGGATGGCCGGATACGTGGCCGCACTGCCCGGCGCTTCGGCCGACGCACGCTGCGGACTGCGCGCCAGCAGGCCGACCTGCACCATGCCGACGCGGCGCCACTGCCCTGCGGCGGTGGCATCGGTACCGGTACTGACCGCACTGGCCACGCGCTGGTCGACGATGCGACCGGTCGGCGGCGTGGGCAGGGCGATATCCGGGGTGGCATCCAGTCCGTACAGGAACTGCATGTTCTCGATGCCTTCCACCAGCTCCTCGCCATCGGCGTAGCCGCCGGCGCCATTCGCGCGTGCCCGGTAAAGCGCCGGCTCGCCATTGGGATTGGTCGCGATGTAGTACGCCATGCCATCGGCGCGATACAGCATGGTCATCGCGTTGTTGATCGAATAGTTGCTCAGGTCGACCTTGTCCACCTTCAAGGTCGAACCGCTGATGGTGGCGGGGAAGACGTCGGCACGGGTGCAGTCGGCTATGCCGAAGACCGTCGGCGTACCTGCGGCGTTGGCCTTCAGTCGGGCCATGCCATCACTGGAGACGGTCAGCGTGGTCGCACCCGCGGCCACGGAGATGCCGGTCACCACGGCCCCTTCCGGACTCATCAGGCGCAGCACAAGGATGTCGCTGCCAGGCAACGGCGCCGGCTTGAGGTTGGTGATGCTCTTCGGTACCGACTGCGCCGCGCTCCACGCACGGCCCAGCGTCAGCGTGGCGCCCGGCGCCGTACCTGCTGCCTCATACCCCTGCACCGGAACCGAGAAATCCTGCGGGTCGCCACTGCCCGAGCTGATGCCCAGGTGATAGCCGATATCGCCGGTGTTCTTGACCACGTGGGCCTGGTCGTTGACGCAGCCGAAGTGGCCGGCCATGCGCAGGTCACGCTGCAGGAAATCCAGCGCGAAGCGCGCGTTCTCCTGGGTACGGGCCGCGCCTTCGGACAGCCGCGACGCCGCACGCGAGGCGATGAAGATCTGGGTGACGCCCAGCATCAGGACCAGGCCGATGACCATGGCGATCATCAGTTCGATCAGCGACAGGCCTCGGGCTCGCGAAATTGGACTCATGGGCGCGTTCACAGGAAGGTCGTCAGGCCGAAGGTGGTAAGGCTGTCGGGATCCTTCGGATCCCAGCGCTGGTCACCCCAGCTGATGGCCACGGTGACCTGGCCGGTGCTCTGCACGAAGGTCACCTGCGCGCTGGCCTTCTCGCCCAGCGTGCGCGCGACCTCGCACTGCCAGCGCGCCACGTTCGTCTTCGGCGTCACGGCAGCGCCGGTCGGCCAGGCGCAGACGCCGCTGGGCTTCACCGAGCCGGCCGAGAACGAGGCCGAGGAGTAGGCGCCACCGGCCAGGGTATCGGTGCGCTGGGCGCGCATCAGTTCGATCAGGTCGTTGGCCAGGTTGGTCGCCTGGGTGCGGTAGTTTGCGCTCTGCACGAAGCGGACGTTGGTGGTCTGCAGCAAGGCAAAGCCCAGCAGCCCGAACGCCAGGATCAGCACCGCCACCATCACTTCGATCAGGCTGAAGCCACCCTGCGACGAGCGCGGGCGGGCCAGGTTGCGGCGGCTCATGAGCAGGCTCCCTTGGTCACCCGGACCTGGCCGGATTGGTTGATCGTCAACGTGCTTTTCGATTCACCGGCCTTGCACGCATCCGGCGACAGCACCAGGGTCTGATCAGCGACCGCCCTGCGCCGGCCGCGCCCGTCGAAGGCGATGACCGCGCCCGGTGGGCCGACTACGCTCAGCTGCGGATTGCCCTGAGAAAAGCGCAGCGCGACGTCATTGCTGTCCATCTGGCCGTCGCCATCCAGGTCCGACCAGGCCAGTACACCCTTGGACCAGTCGCCATCACAGGCCTTGCCATCGGCGCTGCCACAGACACCGCCACCGTTGCTGTTGCGGATGCCTTCGCTGCGGGCCAGGTTGGCCAGCGCGATCAGTTCATTGTTGGCGGTCGCCAGCCGGTTCGAGCGGATCATCCCGCGGAAGCTCGGATAGGCGATCGACGCCAGGATCACGAAGACGGCCAGCGTGACCATCAGTTCAACCAGCGTGAAACCGTTTTGCCGGCGCAAAGACATTGGACGCTCCCCAGCGTGTTGGTGGCCACGATGGGCCATCGTCCCGCTACCGGCAAGCGGCGGCAGGATGAACGGTCAATCCGGGGCGACGGGCGTCAAAGGCTTGACGACCCGCCCTCCCCTGCCCGTGCCGGCGCGATTCCCATCGCGCCGGCCCGGGTTCAGGCCAGCACCTGGTAGCAGGGCTGGTATTCGCCGGAGATCTTCATCCGGCGCTGCTCGACGAAGGCGCGCAGCAGCGCATCCAGCGCCTGCATCATGTCCGGGTCCCCGTGGATCTGGAACGGCCCGAACTGCTCGATGCGGCGCATGCCGTCCTCCTTCACGTTGCCGGCGACGATGCCCGAGAACGCCCGGCGCAGATCGGCCGCCAGCGCGTGCGGCGCACGCCCGTGGTGCAGGTCCAGCGCGGCCATCGCCTCGTGGGTCGGCACGAACGGCTGCTGGTACTCCCACGGGATCTCGATCGACCAGTTGAAGAAGAACGAGTCCTTCTGCGCCAGGCGGTGCTCGCGCACGCGCTTGATGCCGTTGGCCATCTTCTTGGCCACCGCGACCGGGTCACCGATGATGATCTCATAGCGCTCGGCAGCCTCATCACCCAGGGTCAGGCGGATGAAGCGGTCGATCTGCTCGAAGTACGGCGCCGCCACGGTCGGGCCTGTAAGGATCAGCGGGAACGGCAGGTCCCTGTTCTCCTCGCGCAGCAGGATGCCGAGCAGGTACAGGATCTCTTCGGCAGTGCCGACGCCACCGGCGAACACGATGATGCCGTGGCCGATGCGGACGAAGGCCTCAAGGCGCTTCTCGATGTCCGGCATGATCACCAGGTGGTTGACGATCGGGTTCGGCGACTCGGCCGCGATGATGCCCGGCTCGGTGAGGCCGATGTAGCGCGTGACGGTGCGGCGCTGCTTGGCATGGGCAATGGTCGCACCCTTCATCGGGCCCTTCATCGCGCCCGGACCGCAGCCGGTGCAGATGTCCAGGCCGCGCAGGCCCAGCTCGTAACCCACCTGCTTGGTGTACAGGTACTCGTCGCGCGAGATCGAATGGCCGCCCCAGCACACCACCAGGTTCGGATCGCCCGGGTTGAGGATGCGCGCATTGCGCAGCAGGCCGAACACCGCGTTGGTGATGCCCTCGGACGACTCCAGCTCGGCCGCGTAGGCCGGGCCCATCTCGATGGCCATGTAGGCCAGGTCGCGCACGACGGCGAACAGCAGTTCGGCGACACCGCGGATGATCTCGCCGTCGACGAAGGCCATCGCCGGTGCGTTGACCAGGTCGATGCGCACGCCGCGATCCTGCTGCGCCACCTGGATGTCGAAATCAGGGTAGAGGTCGCGCGCCGCGCGCGGATCGTCCGAAGCGCTGCCGCTGGTCAGCACAGCCAGCGCGCAGCGGCGCAGCAGCTCATGCATGCCGCCGGCGGAGGCATCGCGCAGGCGTGCGACCTCGGCGCGCGACAGCACATCCAGCCCACCGCGCGGGTAGATCCGCGCATCCTGCACCGGCAGTGCACGGGCTGATTTTTCGTTCGTGGTCATATCCAATTTTTCGCTTCCTTCAAGGTTTCCGACTGTACTGCCGCCCCCTTAAAAAGCAAAACGGCCGGGAAGCCCGACCGTTGGATGTGTGCTGCCCGCGTTCGCCTGTCCGGGACCGCATCGGCGGCATTGGCACCGCGCACATTTCCAGATGCTACGCCGTTGCCCAGCACCCCGCAAGGACTTTCGCCTGAACGGGAAACGGCCGGGTTTCCCCGGCCGTTTCCGTTTACAGCAGCGCTACGTCAGTGCATCAGAACTGGTAGCGGAAGCCCAGCTGCATCGACCACTGCGAGACACCGACGTCGAAGCCGTCAGCATCGGAGTTGGCGACGCTCGGCAGGTCCGCGCCACGGTAGTTGTAGACGTACTTGCCGTTGTACAGGCCCTGCAGGCTGGCAACACGAGCGTTGGCGTAGAAGCCGTAGTCGTAGATGTTGCCCCACTTCTTGTTGAGCATGTTGCCGACGTTCTGGATGTCCAGCCAGATCTCCGACTTGTGGCCCTTCATGAAGCCCGGCAGCTGCTGGCTGATACGGATGTCGAAGGTGTTGATCCAGCCGGTACGGAACTGGTTGGCCGGAGCCACCTGGCCTTCGTACTTGGCCAGCTGCGGGTTGGCCGCCAGCCAGTCGAAGAACGACTTCTCCATCGCCGCATCGGCGGTGAACTTGCCGTTGTTGGACAGGGTACCGAACAGGACCTCGCCGCGACGCGGCACGTAGAACAGGTCGTTGCCCGAACGGCCGTCGCCGTTGGCGTCGTTCACATAGATGTAGCTGTACGGGCGGCCGCTGCGGCCTTCGTACACCAGACCCACCTTGGTCTCGTAGTCGCCGAAGAACTTGTGCTTCCAGTTCAGCGAGCCCGACAGGCGGTCTCGGATCTGGTAGCGCGAGGTGTTCAGCATTTCCTCGTTGGCATTGAAGGCATACTGGTAGCCCCAGCCCGAGCTGGCGGTGGAGCTGGTCAGGCTACCCACTTCCTTGGCATCGGTGTAGGTGTAGCCCAGGTTCCAGGACCAGTCGCTGCTCGCGCTCCACGGCTTGCTCAGCGAGACGGTGAACTGCGAGGTGCGGCCCTGATCGGTGTTGTCGATCAGGTAGACGTTGTTGAAGCCCTGTGCGGCGTAACCATTACGCGCATCGTTGGTGCCCCACGCCCTGCCGTCAGCCGAAGGCACGTAGTAGTTCACGCGACCATCGGCACCGACCTGACGGCCCTTGCCCAGGTTCAGGTGCTGGTAGTACAGGCCATCCTTGACCTTGGTGACCAGCAGCTCGGCCGAGGCGACCATGCCGTACCAAGGCAGCTCGTGATCGAAGGCCAGGTTGGCCTTGTACAGCGACGGCAGCTTGAAGTCGCGGCCGACGAAGTTGACGTTCTGCAGCGCGCTGCCCGGAGTGGTCGGGACCGGCTGGTTGTCCTTGTCCGGATTGAACTTCTGGCCGTTGTAGCGGCTGATGTTGTACGAGTCGTAGTTGAAGCCGGTGGTGGAGTAGCTGTTGCTGATCCACACCTGCGGTGCATCACCCTGGAACAGGCCGATGCCGCCGCGCAGCTGTGTCGGGCGCTCGGTGTCGAAGGTGTAGTTGAAGCCAAAGCGCGGCTGGATCAGGAACTTGCTCGGGAACACCGCACTATTGTCATAACCGAAGACAGTCTGCGCCTTCTGGTTGTACGCCGGCGCCGGGCTCACCTTCGGTCGGTCGCCACGCAGACCCATGGTCAGGGTCAGGTTGCTGTTGACGTACCAGGTGTCCTGCACGAACAGGGCCAGGTTGCTGTACTTGTAGTCAGCCGCGATCGAGTTCGCGCTCTTTTCCTTGTTCAGCTGGTAGGTCTGCCACTGCCCCTTGGCGAAATTGTCCAGGCCATAGAAGGTGTAAGCACCCCACGAGCCAGCGCCATAGTAGTTGTAGACATCGTTGGTGTCGTACGAACCACCGAACTTCAGGTCGTGGTCACCCAAGGTCAGCGTACCGGCGGCGTAGTAGTTCCACGCCTTGGTTTCCAGCACGTTGTTCTGCGAGTTGGTCTCGGTACCCAGGAACAGCGAGTCGCCTTCCGGCGTGGTCACATCGCCACCGCGCGGGAAGTAGATGCGGATGCTCGGGGCATTGGTCGGCACCTCGCGGACGGCCGAGTACTCGCGGTACGAAGCCTTCAACTCGGTCGAGAAGGTGTCGGTCCAGTCGCTGAAGACCTGGGCGACGTAGCTCTCGTTGGTCTTGACGTGCTGGTACCAGTAAGAGCTCAGCGAAGCCTGCGAGGTCGAGCCCATGCCGTTAATGCGCAGCTTGCTCTGCTCGAGCTTGCTGTAACGGATGTTGGCGCGGTGGTTCTCGTTGATGTTCCAGTCGAGCTTCAGCGCGTACTCTTCCAGATCCGTGTTGCCGTTGCTTTCGATACCGCCGGCATCGAAGCCATAACCCTTGGCGATTTCCTGGGCACGGGTCACGTCAGCCATGCTGTAGTCGGCATTGGCCTTGCCCAGCGCGGTGCTGGACAGGTCGGCGCCCGGCGCGGACTGCTTGAACTTCTCGTAGTTGGCGAAGAAGAACAGCTTGTCCTTGACGATCGGGCCGCCCAGGGTCATGCCGTAGGTCTTTTCGTCGTTGAAGCCGTTGAACTTCTTGCCTTCCGGGTTCTTGCCGAACCAGTCACCGTCACGGTAGGTGCCGTACACCGAACCGTGGAATTCATTGGTACCGGACTTGGTCACCGCATTGACGGTGGCACCGGCAGCGCCAGCGATGCTGACGTCGTAGTTGGACAGGTTGATGTCCAGCGCTTCGATGGCCTCCATCGCGACCGGCTGGCGGCGGGTCGGCATGTTGTTGCCTTCCAGGCCGAAGGTGTCGCTGGCCGAGACGCCGTCGATGTTGATCGAGTTGTAGCGCGGGTTCTGGCCACCGGCCGAGATCGAGCCCGAGGCGCGGTCGATGAAGGTCACGCGCGGATCCAGGCGCATCAGATCCTGGATGTTGCCGCCGATGGACGGCGCAATCTCGATCTGCTCCTGGCTGATGTTGGTGCCCGAGCCCATCTTGGTGGCGCTGAACACTTCCGAGCCGCCGCCGACGGCGGTGACCTGCACGGTGTCCAGGTTGGTGGCCTTGGCCACGTCACCGGTCAGGATGGCATTGATGGTGCCGGTCTGGTTCACGCCCAGGTAGACACCATCTTCGGTTTTGGTGCCTTCACCCGGCTTGGTGATGGTGATGGTATAGGGACCACCCACGCGCAGGCCGCGCGCGTTGTAGCGACCCGCCGCGTCGGTGGTAGCGCGCGAAACCGTGCCCGACTCGGTGTGGGTGATGGTGACTTCAGCACCGGCGACGGGCTGGCCGCCGCTGGTCACGACCTGGCCGCCGACACCGGCAGTGGTGGTCTGGGCGAAGGCGGGAGCGGCAGCAAGTGCAGCCACGAGACCAAGGGTAAGCTTGGACATCCGGAGTGGGTGGGTCATTTTTCGGTAGCCTCGATGCGAGTTGGCGATGGCGGAAAAAAAAGCGCATCCAAACAGCCCTGCGGGTGGCTGGTCGGAGAGTTATCTGGGGTTCCCTACCGCTTGGCTGAAGGCAGCCATAACGGTTAACACTAGATTAACACGCTACGCCATCAATGTGACGGTTGTGCGACAAACGGCACCGGTTCGCAACGCAATCGTGACGGGCTCTTCACTCCGCCTTTCCCCGGGGCTCACTCGCGGGGAACCGCCTCGCTGGCATCGAGAATCGTCCCCCGCCAGGCATGGCCGGCCCGGGACAACAGGGTGACGGCCGCAGCGGCGGCCGCTTCGGGCCCTTGCGCGGCCGGGTCCTGGTCGACGGAATAGGCGCGGGCACGCAGGGCCGTGCGCAGGGGCCCCGGGTACAGGCCGCTGACCCGGACCGGGCTGCGGCCCAGCTCATCGTGCAGGCTGCCGATCAGGCCACGCAGGCCGTGCTGGGCCACGCCATACCCGCCCCAGTAGGCCTGCCCCACCCGTTCGGGGGCATCGACCGCGAAGACCAGGGCAGCATCCTCGCGCTGCCGCAGCAGCGGCAGGCAGGCCTGGGCCAGCCAGGCCGGGGCGGTCAGGGTGACATGGACCGCGCGGGCGAAACTGGCCGGGTCGGCCAGCTCGAACGGGGTCAGGCCGGGGAAATGCGCGGCGCAGACCAGCAGGCCATCCAGCCGCCCCAGCTCACGCTGCAGGGCCTGGGCCAGTTCGGCATAGTCATCGGGGCCGGCACCCTCCAGGTCCATCGGGTACAGCAGGGGTTCCGCGCCGACCGCCTGGACCTGGGCATAGACCCGGTCCAGCCGGCGCGGCTTGCGCCCCAGCAGGACCACCGTAGCCCCGGCCGCCGCAGCGGCAATCGCCGCCGCACTGCCCAGCCCGCCGCCGGCACCGGCAACCAGCACCACGCGGTCCTGCAACGGGCGGCCATCGAGCGCCCCGTCAGTCGGTGACGTTGACGGCCAGGCACTCATCCCTGGGTCGCCTCTTCGACGATGCGCTTGAGTTCGCCGGATTCAAACAGTTCCATGACGATGTCGCAGCCGCCGATCAACTCGCCGTTGATGAACAGCTGCGGGAAGGTCGGCAGGTTGGAGAAGCGCGGCAGGTTGGCGCGGATCTCCGGTTCTTCGAGCACGTTGACGGTGCGCAGGGTGACGGCGCCGGCAGCCATCAACGCCTGCACGGCGCGGCTGGAAAAGCCGCACATCGGGTACTGCGGGGTGCCCTTCATGAACAGCACGAGCGGGTAACGATCGACCTCGGCCTGGATTTGCTGCATCACCGCCACAACCACACTCCTTGCTTCGCCGGACAACCCGACCGTGATGGTCGGCTAGACTGCCCACGGTAGCCGCCATTGTAAGCGGATGGAACAGGCTGCCGCCGTCCCCTGGCCACGAACCTGCACATGCCCGTCGAATTGCCCGCCCTGCCCTACCTCTCCGGCTCCCTGCAGCCCCACCTGTCCGCGCAGACCGTGGAACTGCATCACGGCCGCCACCACCGCGCCTATGTCGACGCGGTCAACGCCGGCACCCTCGGCACCGAGTGGGAGGAGGCGTCACTGGAAGAGATCGTGCGCCATGCCCAGGGCACGCTGTTCGATGCGGCCGCCCAGGCCTGGAACCACGGCTTCTACTGGCAGTGCCTGCGCCCGCGCGGCGGCGGCGAACCACAGGGCCGGCTGGGCGAGCTGGTCAAGCGCCAGTTCGGTGACGCGCAGCGCCTGCGCGAGGAATTCAACCGCACTGCACTGGGCCTGTTCGGCTCGGGCTGGGTGTGGCTGGTGCAGCACCCGGGGGGCCAGCTGGGCATCCAGGCCACCCGCAACGCCGGCACGCCCCTGACCGGCGACAGCACCCCGCTGCTGTGCTGCGACGTGTGGGAGCACGCGTACTACACCGACTACCAGAATGACCGCGCGCGTTACCTGGACGCGTTCTGGCAGATGGTCAACTGGGAATTCGCCGAGAGCCAGCTGCGCTGACCCCCTGTAGAGCCGAGCCCATGCTCGGCTGGCCGGACAGCAGCCGAGCATGGGCTCGGCTCTACAGATGAAGCTTCACGCGCTCTCGTGCGCGGCCACCGCATCCATCACCCGCGCCGAGTACACCAGCGCGGCCCCGGCGTTGAGCGAGACCGCCACGCCCAGCGCCTCGGCGATTTCCTCGCGGCTGGCGCCATGCTTCAGCGCCGCGTCCACGTGCACGGTGATGCAGCCGTCACAGCGGGTGGTTACCGCCACCGCCAGCGCGATCAACTCCCGGGTCTTGGCATCCAGGTGGTTGGTCTGGGCACCGGCATTGGCCAGGGTGGCGTAGCCCTTGACCGTATCCGGCGAGAGCTTGCCGATCTCGCCGATGCGGCCCTTCAGTTCCTTGCGGTAGGCATTCCAGTCGAGCATGGTCGTGACTCCTGTGAAAGGAGCTCCACGCTACCACCGGGAATGTTGTGCCGATGGCTGCACCGGTGCGCCACACCGTTGCAGCCATACAGGGGTCTGCCGGCAGCACGCCGGCACGCCCGCGTTCAGCGGTTGCGCAGCGCGTGCACCGCCGGTGCCACCTGGGCCTGGCGGTCCAGTTCCAGGCCCACCTGGTCCAACGCGTCGGCCAGTGCTGCGGCATCGTCATCGCGCAATGTGGCATGGCCGACCTTGCGGCCTTCGCGCGACTCCTTGCCATAGTCATGCCAGTGGCCACTGGCCTGGGCCAGCACCGGCAACGGGTCGGGCATCCGGCCCAGCCAGTTCAGCATGCAGGCATGGCCGAGCATGCGGGTGCTGCCCAACGGCAGGCCCAGCACGGCGCGCAGGTGGTTCTCGAACTGCGAGGTCTCGCTGCCTTCGATGGTCCAGTGCCCGGAGTTGTGCACGCGTGGCGCCATCTCGTTGGCCAGCAGCTCGCCATCGCGGCAGAACAGTTCCAGCGCGAACACGCCGACGTACTGCAGGTGTTCGGCGACACGGCGTGCATAGCCGATGGCTGCCTGCTGCTCGGCGGCGGACAGCACGGCCGGGGCCACGCTGGCCGACAGCACACCGTCGACATGCCAGTTGCCGGTGATCGGCCAGGCTTCGAAACTGCCATCGCGGCCACGCACGGCCACCACGCTGACCTCGCGCTGGAAGGCCACGAAGCCCTCCAGGATCAGTCCGGTGCGCTCGACCTGTGCACCCAGCGCATCCCAGGCGGCATCAATGTCGGCTTCGCTGCGCAGGCGGAACTGGCCCTTGCCGTCGTAGCCCAGGCGGCGGGTCTTGAGGATGCACGGCAGGCCGAATTCGACGGCTTTCGCCGCCAGCTCGTCGCGGCTGCGGATATCAGCGAAGGCCGGCAGCGGGATGCCCAGCTGCTGGAACAGGGTCTTCTCGCTCAACCGGTCCTGGGCCACCGCCAGCGCGGCCGGCGGCGGGTAGACCGGCACGCGGTCGGCCAGGAACTGTGCACTGTCGGCGGGCACATTCTCGAAATCGAAGGTGACCACATCGACCTTGGCAGCGAAGTCCGCCAGCGCCTGGCGGTCGTCGAAGGCACCGACGGTGAGCGGCGCCAGCGGGCCGCTGCAGGCGTCGGCCGCCGGGTCATACAGTTCGAAGCGCAGCCCCAGCGGCGCACCGGCCAGGACCATCATGCGGGCGAGCTGGCCGCCGCCCAGGATGCCGACGGTCAGGCTCATTGGCGCGGATCGTCGTGGGCCATCACGTCTTCGGTCTGGCGTGCACGGAAGGCGTCGAGCGCCTGGCCGATCGCCGGCTGGTCGCTGGCCAGCATCGCGGCGGCGAACAGCGCCGCGTTGGACGCGCCGGCATTGCCGATGGCGAAGGTGGCGACCGGGATACCGGCCGGCATCTGCACGATCGACAGCAGCGAATCCATGCCGTTGAGGGCCTTGGACTGCACCGGCACGCCGAGCACCGGCACGGCGGTCTTGGCGGCGATCATGCCTGGCAGGTGCGCGGCCCCGCCGGCACCGGCGATGATCGCGCGCAGGCCGCGCGGGCCCGCCTGCTCGGCGTAACTGAACAACACATCCGGCGTCCGATGCGCGGACACCACCTTCACTTCGAACGGAACACCCAGTGCTTCAAGCTTCTGGGCGGCGTGCTGCATGGTTTCCCAGTCGGAACGGGAACCCATGACGATGCCGACAAGCGGCGCGATCGGGTTGGGGGTCATTGGCCGTCACCTGCCTTAAAGACGTATTCTAGCCATCTTCCACGCAAGACGAAGAACCATGGATCGCAAGCTGCTCGACCTGCTGGTGTCGCCGGACACCCGCCAGCCCCTGTCCCTGCTGGATGGCAAGGGCCTGGAAGCCCTCAACAAGGCCATTTCCGCCGGCGCGGTGAACAAGGCCGATGGCAACCCGCTGGCGCAGCCGCTGCGCGAAGCGCTGGTTACCCGCGACCGCAAGCAGGTCTTCCGCGTCGACGACGGCATCCCGGTGCTGCTGGCCGAGGAAGCCATCCCGACCGCCCAGATCGCCGATTTCCCGACCGCATGAGCACGCTGCCGACGCCGGATGCGGCCGTTGTCGCCGCCGATGTCGCGCGTGCACTGGCCGAGGACCTGGGCAGCGGTGATGTCACCGCCGCCCTGCTGCCCGACCAGGCCGACAGCGCCTACCTGCTGTGCAAGCAGGACGGGGTGATCGCCGGCCGCCCCTGGTTCGACGCCACCCACCGCGCGCTCGACCCGGACGTACGCATCGAATGGCAGGTTTCCGACGGCGACGCGGTCACCGCAGGCACCGTGCTGGCCCTGCTGCATGGGCGCAGCCGCAGCCTGGTCAGCGCCGAACGCACCTCGCTCAACTTCCTGCAGACGCTGTCCGGTACGGCAACCACCACCGCCCGCTACGTGGCGGCGGTGGCCGGTACCGGCACGCGCATCCTTGACACCCGCAAGACCCTGCCCGGCCTGCGCCTGGCGCAGAAGTACGCGGTGCGCTGCGGCGGTGGCGAGAACCATCGTTTCGGCCTGTACGACACGGTGATGCTGAAGGAGAACCACATCCGCGCTGCCGGTTCACTGGCCGACGCCGTGGCGGGCGCACGCCGGCAGTGGCCTGCGCTGCCGCTGGTGGTCGAGGTCGAGGATCTGGCGCAGCTGCGCCAGGCGCTCGACGCTGGTTGCGAACGCATCCTGCTGGACGACTTCAGCCCCGACCTGCGCCGCGAGGCGGTACGCATCACGGCCGGCCGCATTCCGCTGGAAGTGTCCGGCAGTGTCGGCCTGGGTGGCCTGCGCTCGATCGCCGAGGATGGCGTCGACTGCATCTCCATCGGCGGCCTGACCAAGCACGTGCAGGCCATCGATCTGTCGTTGAAGCTCGGCCCACCGCCGGGCTGAGGCCTGCAGGACTTGTAGAGCCGAGCCTACGCTCGGCTGCTTGTCGATTTGCGGCACGCCCTGCGCGCGCTTCGCGCGATGAGCCGAGCATGGGCTCGGCTCTACACGACCCGGGACGCCTTCACGGCTCGGCTACGGCCGCCTCTGCGACGCTGCCGGCATCCCCCACAGGAGCCGCGCATGCGCCGGATGCTCTTGCCTGCCTGTCTGCTGCTGGCCGCGGCACCCCTATCCGCAGCGGCGGCCGAAGCCTGCGATGTGCCACCGCGTTTCGGCCTGAGCCCATTGGCGGTGGCCATCCGCAATACTGCCTGCAATGAACACCGGCTCTGGTTCCGGCCTTTCATCGATCGCGATGGCCGCGCGGCGAGCCTGAGTGTCACCGAGGCCGAGAACGAACATCTGGCCGACAACGGGCTGATTGCCTGGCAGCGCGTGGCCGGCTACTGGCGCAACAGCGGCACGCTCAACGCGATGGGCAGCATCGCCGGCGCCAGCAGCTGTCTGGCACCACTGGGCACGCGCTACACCGACAGCGACTGCCGCACCTTCCTGATCGACAACCCGTGGTCGGCCGCGTTCATTTCCTGGGTGATGGTGCAGTCCGGCGTCCCCGGCTTCAACGCGTCGCCACGCCACATCGACTACATCCGTGCCGCGTACCAGGGCGGACCCTCGGGCGTGCCGTACCGGCTGGTCGATCCCGCGACCGCAAAGCCCGCACCGGGCGACCTGCTGTGCTTCCTGCGCGATCGCAGCACCACGCTCAGCTACAGTGGGCTGGTGCAGGCACTGGGCAACGGTTCGGTGGCCCATTGGAAATCACATTGCGAAGTAGTGGTGGCCGCCAACCTGGGGGGCGACCAGACCCTGTACCTGGTGGGCGGCAACGTGATGAACACGGTGGCGATGCGACTGCTGCCGCTGGACCGCACCGGGTTGATCAAGCTGCCGCCGGCGCGCGAACGCAACAGCACCGGCATCGAGCCCAGCTGCACGCCGGGCCGCGAGGACGAATGCAGCTTCAACCGCCAGGACTGGGCAGCGCTGCTGCAGCTGACGGCGACCGCGCCATTGGTGATGCCTTCGCCCTCCGCCGCGCCGATGCAGACGGTGCCGTCTAACGTGCCCGCATCACCGATGTCCAGCGAACCGCAGCCACGGCGGTGAGTGCAGCGCTTGATCCAGCGCGCGTTCGCCGCCATCTTTGCCGGATCCACCTCTGACGGCTGACGCCATGCCCACCCTGCTGTTGTTGCTGATTGCCGGCGGAATCATCTATTTCTTCTGGAATGCGGCGCGTTCGGCCGCCGAGCGCGCGGTCGAGCTGGGCCGCAATGCCTGCCGCGCTGCCGACGTGCAGTGGCTGGATCAGGCGGTACATGCCACCGGCCTGCGACTGTCGCGTGGCGAGGACGGACGGCTCGGTTTCGAGCGCACCTTCAAGTTCGAGTATTCCTACGATGGCATCGATCGCCACGTGGGCCGCATGGTGCTGCGCGGCGACCAGCTGATCTCGTTCACCGGCCCCGGTGCCGCGCGGATCAGCCAGATCCGGCCGGATGTGGAGGATGCCGAGGATGTGTAAGAACTGAAGGTGTGCCGACCAACGGTCGGCACCCACACAATTCCGGCACCCACCGGTAAAACCTGCAAAGGAAGACGCCGCCCATCGGGGCGGCGTCGGAATGGTTACTTGACCACGCGCAGGTTCGGGCGGCCCTTGGGCGGTGGACTGGCCGGTGGCGTATCGTCCGGCGGCGTGCCGTCCTCGTGCAGCAGTTCGTCACTGGTCGGCGCGGTCTCGCTGCCCGGAATGTCATCCGGCAGCGCCATGCCCTGCCCGGTCTCGCGGGCATAGACCGCCAGCACGGCGCTGATCGGTACCTGCACCGGGTAGCTGGTGCCGGAGAAGCGGGCCGAGAAGCTCACCATTTCGTTGTCGATCATCAGCCGCACGACGGCGCGTTCGGCGATGTTGAGCACGACCCGGCCATCCTTGACCGCCGAAGGCGGCACCTGCACGCCGGGGACGCCGGCGTCGACCAGGATGTGCGGGGTCAGCTGGTTGTCGTTGATCCATTCCACCAGCGCCCGCAGCAGGTACGGGCGGTGGCTGGTCATGTGGAAGAAGTCTTCGGTCATGCGTGAAGTGTACGCGCCCGGCGCCCCGCCGGGGCGGATCGCCTGCACGCCGGTCGGCGTGCAGACGGGTTACGCAAGGTCGGATCAGACCGGCAGATCGCGCAGCTTCTTTTCCTGGTCGGTCAGGCTGCGGACGAAACCCGGGTGACGGAAGATGCGGTTGCCATAGTCCTCGATCGCCTTGCCGTCCTTCGGCAGCGGCACGTCCAGCGACTGCAGGCGCCAGATGATCGGTGCCATTGCACAGTCGGCCAGGCTCATTTCCGGATTGAGGAAGAACTTGCTGGCCTTGAACAGCGGCAGCGAGGCGGTCAGCAGTTCCTTCAGGCGCTTGCGGCCGGCCTCGGCCTGGGTCTTGTTGCCCAGCTGGATGGCCTGCACCTGCGGTACCCAGTCGTGCTCGATGCGCAGCATGGCCAAGCGGATACGCGCACGCGAGAGCGGATCGACCGGCATCAGCGGAGGATGCGGGTAGCGTTCGTCCAAGTATTCGCTGACCACCGACGCGGCGTACAGCACCAGCTCGCGCTCGACCAGGGTCGGCACCGAGTGGTACGGATTGAGATCGATCAGGTCTTCAGGCGGGTTCTGCGGATCGACCGGGACAAAGTCGAAGGTGACCCCCTTGGCCGCCAGCACCAGGCGTACCCGGTGGCACAGTACGTCGTCGTTCGAGGAAAACAGCGTCAGTGTATTGCGCATGCGTACGCTCGCCGCCATCAAAGGCTCTCCCACGACAGGAGACCGCCTGCCGCATCGGCGCCGCCGGCACCGTGCCAGCGGTCGACTCCCCCCCGAGTGTGCAACCGACCATCACAAAAGCCAATAGGCCCGGGCGATGGCCGGCGGCAGAATCAGTGGACGTCCTTCCAGTATTCCTTCTTCAGCAGGTACAGCAGGAAAGTCAGCAGGGCCAGGAACAGGATCACCCATACGCCCAGCTGCTGCCGCTTGAGCGCGGCCGGTTCACCGGCGTATTCGAGGAAGTTGGTGATGTCCCGAACGGCCTGATCGTACTGGCCGGCATCGACCGACCCGGGCGTTTCGATTTTCAGGCCGGTCACCGGCGGGTCCATGCCAGGCGCTTCCGCCTTGCCGTGCACCGCATGCTGCAGGCCCTGCATCTCCCACAGCGGGTTGGGCATGGAGGCATTGGCGAACAGCGCGTTGTTCCAGCCCAGCGGGCGGCTGCTGTCCAGATAGAACGACTTGAGATAGGTGTAGACCCAGTCACTGCCCCGCACGCGCGAGATCAGGCTGAGATCGGGCGGCATCTTGCCGAACCACTTCTCCGCGTTCTCCTTGGGCATCGCCACCGGGATCGGGTCGCCGATCGCCGAGCCGGTGAAGTTGAGGTTGTTCATCACCTCTTCCTCGGTCAGGCCGAGGTCCTGCGCCATCCGCGAATAGCGCAGGTACTTCAATGCGTGGCAGCCGGAGCAGTAGTTCATGTACAGCTGCGCGCCGCGCTGCAGCGAGGCGCGGTCACCGAGGTCGTTGCCGGCCTGCAGCAGCGGGGTGCCGCCTTCGGCGGCGGAGGCCAGGAAACTGCCCAGCATCAGGGTGGCCGCCAGGGCCAGCCGGACCATCCAGCGCTCAGTCATGCGTGGTCACCCTCTCCGGTACCGGCTTGGTCCTGTCCAACCTTGTCCATAGCGGCATGGTGATGAAGAACGCGAAGTACAGGAAGGTCAACACCCGCCCGATGTAGGTCTCGTGCACATCGGTGCCCGGGCCGGAACCAATCACGCCCAGCCACACGAAGCACACCGCCAGCACGCCCAGCATCACCTTCGAGATCCAGCCGCGGCAGCGCACCGATTTCACCTTCGCCTTGTCCAGCCACGGCACCAGGAACAGGATCGCGATGGCCGAGAACATCACCAGCACGCCGCCCAGCTTGTTCGGCACCACGCGCAACATCGCGTAGTACGGCGTGTAGTACCAGACCGGCTTGATGTGTTCCGGGGTCACCAGGCGGTTGGCTTCGGTGAAGTTGTCGTGCTCCAGGAACAGGCCGCCGAAACCGGGGGCGAAGAAGATGATGAAGGCGGCGATGATCAGCAGGAAGCCGGCACCGACGCCATCCTTGAGCGTGTAGTACGGATGGAACGGAATGCCGTCGGCCGGGGCGTTCGGCGACCAGCGGTTGCCCTTGGGCCCCTTCTTGATCTCCACGCCATCGGGGTTGTTCGACCCCACCTCGTGCAGCGCGCCCAGGTGCAGCACCACCAGCAACAGCAGCACCAGCGGCAGTGCGATGACGTGCAGCGCGAAGAAGCGGTTGAGCGTGGCGTCACTGGGCAGGTAGTCGCCCATGATCCACTCGGTCAGGCCGTTGCCGATCACCGGTATCGCGCCGAACAGCGAAATGATCACCTTGGCGCCCCAGAACGACATCTGCCCCCACGGCAGCACGTAGCCCATGAAGGCTTCGGCCATCAGCACCAGGTAGATCAGCATGCCCAGGATCCACACCAGCTCGCGCGGCTTCTGGTAACTGCCGTACAGCAGGCCGCGGAACATGTGCAGGTAGACCACGATGAAGAACAGCGAGGCCCCGGTGGAGTGCATGTAGCGGATCAGCCAGCCCCACTCCACATCACGCATGATGTATTCGATGGAGCCGAACGCCTCGGCGGCGTTGGTCTTGTAGTGCATCGTCAGGAAGATGCCGGTGACGATCTGGTTGACCAGAACCAGCAGCGCCAGCGAACCGAAGTAGTACCAGATGTTGAAGTTCTTCGGCGCGTAGTACTCGGTGACGTGCTTGCGGTAGACCGGCATCAGGCCCGGCGCGCGGGCATTGACCCAGTCGGCCACGCCGCTGGCGGTACGAGCGAGGATATTGGCCATCAGGCTGCCCCCTGCGGATCGACACCGATGATGATGGTGTTGTCGTCCTGGTAATGGTGCGCGGGCACCTTCAGGTTGATCGGCGCCGGCACGTCCTTGAAGACGCGGCCGGACATGTCGAAGCGCGACTTGTGGCAGGGGCAGAAGTAGCCGCCCTTCCACTGCGGGTCATAGGGTTCAGGCCGGATCTCGGCGACCATTTCCGGCGAACAGCCCAGGTGCGTGCACAGGCCGACCAGCACGGAAATGTCCGGCTTGATCGAGCGCAGCTCGGGGTTCTGCTTCAGCACGTAGTCCGGCTGCTGGTCCTTCTCGCCGGACTCGGGGTCCTTGAGGCGGCCATCGAGCCCGTGCAGTGCATCGAGGATCGCCTTGGACCGCTTGACGATCCAGATCGGCTGGCCACGCCATTCCACGATCAGGCGTTGGCCTTCCTGCAGGGCGCTGATGTCGGCCACCACCGGTGCGCCGGCAAGCTTGGCACGGGCACTGGGGTTCCAGGATTTGATGAAAGGAACAGCGGTGAATCCGACGCCGACGGCGCCCACCACGGCTGTGGTGGCAGAAAGAAAACGCCGACGTCCGGTGTTGACTGGATCGTGTACCCCATCGTTGGCCATCCGGCACTCCGATATTGATTAGGTAGCTTTAAGGCTGCCAGCGGATCCGGTGGGGGCCAGAGCCGCATTGAATCATGGGCGAGTGTAGCGGAACCGTCGAGCGCCACACAACGCATTGCAACAACATTGATTACGGGGCTGCCAGCCAGTGGCCGGTCGGTACCGGCCATTGCCCAAGATTGCCGGCCAGCGGCCGGCACTACTGGTGCGTCAATGCGGTGCGGTAACGCTCGGCCAGCTGCCCGACCCGGCGCACGTAGTACTGGGTCTCGCTGTAGGGCGGCACGCCACCGTGGCGGTCAACCGCGCCTTCGCCCGCGTTGTAGCCAGCCGCGGCCAGGGTCAGGTCGCCATTGAAACGCTTCAACAACCACGCAAGATACTGCACGCCACCGCGGATGTTCTGCCCGGCATCGTAGGAATCGCTGACTCCGAAACGGGCCGCGGTTGGCGGCATCAGCTGCATCAGGCCCTGCGCGCCGGCGCGGCTGAGCGCGGTCGGGTTGTAGGCCGACTCGGCGTGGATGATGGCGCGCACCACGGCTTCGTCGACGCCGAACTCGCGCGCGGCCGAGCTGATCTCGGTCTGGAACGCGGTGGTGTTCAACCGCACCGAACCGAAGTCCACGCGCGGGTTGACGCCACAGGCGTAGCAGCGCTCCATGAAACTGTAGCGGATGGTGCGCACCGGGCCGAGGTTGGCGACCTGGGTCGGGCGCGCACTGGTGTAGTGGCGCACGCCGTCCTTCATGAAGGAATAGACCTGGCCGCTGACCATGCGCCCGCTGCGCGAGGCGACCGGGGGCGCGGGTACGGCGGCTGGCGCAGCCGCCGGCGCCGCAGTGCTGGCCGCCACCGCCACCGGGTTGCGCTCGATGCTGGCCACGGTGGTCGGCGCCGGCTTCGGCGCGGCCACCACCGGGCGCGGTGCCGGGCGGAGGTCGCGGCTGTAGCTGATGGCGCTGCAGCGGGCCCCGGCCAGGCGCTTGCTGACATAGCTGGTGACCCCGTCGGCGCCCTGGCACTTGAACAGGGTGCCCGCGCTGGCCGGCGCAGCGGTCAGCGCAGCGATGATGATCGCCGTTGTCCCCAGTATCCCCTTCATGCCGACGAGTGTCCCAGCTTCGCCGGGGCTTGCCAAGCGACGCGGCTCAGCCTGTGACGGGCGGCACAGCCAGCACCTGCCCCAATCCGGCCAGGCGCTGTGCCAGTTCATCGCGCAGGCCCGGCGGCGTGGTCCACACCGCCACCGGCACCCGGTCCAGGCTGAGGATCTGCGCCAGCATCATGCCGCGGCTCTCGGCGCCCATGCGCAGCAGGCAATGGTCGGGCCCATCGTCCTCCAGCACGCCACACCAGGGCGGGATGCGGCCTTCCAGCTCGGCGCGGCTGCCGGCCAGGCGGACGATGGCCTGCAGGGCGAACGGGGCCTGGCTGACCGCCTGCCGCACCATCACATCCGGCGGTGCGGGCGTACGGCGGTGCATGCCCGGCTCGGCGCATTCGCGCACCGCGCCCATCCGGTCCACGCGCAGGGTGCGCCAGTCCTGCCGGCCCAGGTCCCAGGCCAGCAGGTACCAGCGCCGCCCGTAGTTGACCAGGTGCTGCGCCTCGACCTCGCGCTGGGTCACCGCTTCCTGGGCACTGCGGTATTCGAAGGCCAGCCGTGACGCCTGCCGGCAGTGCTGGGCCAGCTGCCCAAGCAGGCGTGCGTCGGTGGACGGAAGGTCGGACAGGGTGGCGGTGGCGGCATGCACCTCGCCGGCCTGCTGGCGGCGACGGGTCGGCACCAGCGGATCGAGCTTGGACAACAGGCCGCGCGCGGTGTCGTCGATGCCGGCGACGGTCGCAGAGGCCGCGCGCAGGGCGATGGCCAGGGTAGTCGCCTCCTCCTCGTCCAGCAGCATCGGCAGCACCGGCGCCCCTGCCCCCAGCTGGTAGCCGCCGCCAACCCCGGACGAGGCCCGGACCGGATAACCCAGCTCGCGCAGGCGCTCGACGTCACGGCGGATGCTGCGCCGGTCCACGCCCATGCGCTCGGCGAGCTCGGCCCCGGACCACTGGCGACGGGCCTGCAGCAGGGCGATCAGGCGCAGCAATCGATGGGCGGTATGGCGCATGAAGGATCGAGGACAGAAGTCGTCCGCAATAGTGCCCCAGGATGGCCTCCAGTTCACCACCCACCGCAAGGAGCAATGCCATGAATTCACGCCAGATCACCCTGTACCACGCCGCCCGTTCCCGCTCGAGCGGCGCCGTGGCCCTGCTCGAAGCACTGGGTGCCGACTACCGCATGCAGGTGCTGGACCTGAAGGCGGGCGCCAACCTGGCCCCGGCCTACCTGGCCATCAACCCGATGGGCAAGGTGCCGGCGATCGTCCACAACGGTGCGCTGGTGACCGAGCAGGTGGCGATCTATCTGTACCTGGCCGACCTGTATCCGGAGGCCGGCCTGGCACCGCCGATCGGCGACGCCCTGCGCGGGCCCTACCTGCGCTGGATGGCCTTCTATGGCGCCTGTTTCGAGCCGGCGATGACCGACAAGGCGATGCACCGCGAGCCGCCGCCGCGCCTGATGTCGCCGTACAACGACGCCGAGACCGTGCTGCAGGTGATCGAGGCCCAGCTGGCGCAGGGCCCCTACCTGCTCGGCGAGACGATGAGCGCCGCCGACGTGCTGTGGGGCAATGCGCTGGCCTGGACCACGGCCTTCGGCCTGGTGCAGCCCGCGCCGGCCACGGCCGATTACATCGCACGGATGAGCGCGATGACCGCCTTCGACCGTTCGCGGCAGATCGATGCGGAGCTGGCGGCGTAAGCAGCGGCCCCTTGTAGAGCCGAGTCCACGCTCGGCTGCTCCTCCGCCTTGCAAAGGCAGCCGAGCACGGGCTCGGCTCTACGGTGATGGCCACGCTGGGCATGGGCTCGGTTGCACGGGCGCGGCGGCTGGCGTGGGATGCGGGTAGAATTGCCCGCTTTCCCGCCACCCGAATGGATTAAGCGCCATGACCGGGACGCCAGACGTCTTTCCGCCCACCACACCGGGCGGTACCCCGCTCGTTGCCCTGCCCGCTGGTCCGCGCAAGCCCGACCAGGTGAAAGGCAAGCTGTACATCAAGACCCACGGTTGCCAGATGAACGAGTACGACTCGGCCAAGATGGCCGACGTGCTTGCCGCCAGCGATGGCCTGGAACTGACCGACAGCCCGGACGACGCGGACGTCATCCTGGTCAACACCTGCTCCATCCGCGAGAAGGCGCAGGAGAAGGTGTTCAGCCAGCTGGGCGTGTGGAAGGGCCTGAAGAACAAGGGCCGTGAAGTCATCATCGGCGTCGGCGGCTGCGTCGCCTCGCAGGAAGGCGAAGCGATCATCAAGCGTGCGCCGTTCGTCGACCTGGTGTTCGGCCCGCAGACCCTGCACCGGCTGCCGGAGCTGATCCGCGCACGCCGCGAACAGAGGCGCCCGCAGGTCGACATCAGCTTCCCCGAGATCGAGAAATTCGATCGCCTGCCCGAGCCGCGCGCCGAAGGACCCTCGGCATTCGTGTCGATCATGGAAGGCTGTTCCAAGTACTGTTCGTTCTGCGTGGTGCCCTACACCCGCGGCACCGAAGTCAGCCGCCCGTTCGAGGACGTGGTGGTGGAGGTGGCGCAGCTGGCCGCACAGGGCGTGCGCGAGATCAACCTGCTCGGGCAGAACGTCAACGCCTATCGCGGGCCGTACGGTGACGGCGAGTTCGCCGACCTCGGCCTGCTGATCCGCACCATCGCCGAGATCGATGGCGTCGGCCGCATCCGCTTCACCACCTCGCATCCGCTGGAGTTCAGCGATTCGCTGATCGATGCGTTCCGTGACGTGCCACAGCTGGCCAACTTCCTGCACCTGCCGGTACAGGCCGGCAGCGACCGCGTGCTGTCGGCGATGAAACGCGGCTACACCGCGCTGGAGTTCAAGTCGAAGATCCGCAAGCTGCGGGCGGTGCGCCCGGACATCTCGATCAGCTCGGACTTCATCGTCGGCTTCCCCGGCGAGACCGATGCCGACTTCGAGAAGACCATGAAGCTGATCGAGGACATCGGCTTCGACCACAGCTTCTCCTTCATCTATTCGCGGCGCCCCGGCACGCCGGCCGCGGACCTGGAGGACACGATCAGCGATGCCGAGAAGCACGCGCGCCTGTCGCGCCTGCAGGAGCGCATCAATGCGCATGCCGCCGGCATTTCCGAGAAGATGGTCGGCACCGTGCAGACCGTGCTGGTGGAAGGGCCCTCGCGCAAGAACCCGAACGAGCTGACCGGCAAGACCGAGAACATGCGTTCGGTGAACTTCCCGGCGCCGGCGCGCCTGATCGGCCAGTTCGTGGATGTGGTGATCACCGAAGCGCTGACCAATTCGCTGCGCGCGCGGGTGGTGGCGGAATGAATCTTCGGGTCGGAGCCCCAAAGGGGCTCCGACCCGCCGGCTCGATAAATTGGGGTCGGAGCCCCTGCGGGGATCCGACCCCCTGCCTTCAATCCAGGCGCTTGCGGAAACGCAGGATGGCCAGGGTCATCATCACCGCGATGAAGGCCAGCAGCGCCAGCGCGTCGTGCCACAGCTCCCACAATGAGGCGCCGCGCAGCATGATGCCGCGCACCAGGCGCAGGAAGTGGGTCAGCGGCAGCACCTCGGCCAGCCACTGCACCGGCCGCGGCATGCCTGCGAACGGGAACATGAAGCCCGACAGCAGGATCGACGGCAGGAACAGGAACAGCGTCATCTGCATCGCCTGGAACTGCGAGCGCGCACGCGTGGAGATCAGCAGGCCCAGCGCCAGGTTGGCCAGCACCAGCAGCACCGCGGCCAGATAGATGTCCAGCAGGCTGCCGCGAATGGGTACCTGGAACAGCCAGGTGCCCAGCACCAGCACCAGCGTGGTCTGCAGCAGGCCGATGGCCGCATAGGGCAGCACCTTGCCGACCATCAGCTCGCTGCGCGACACCGGCGTGGCGATCAGCAGTTCCATGTTGCCGCGCTCGCGTTCGCGCACCACCGCTACCGCCGTGAACATCACCAGGGTCATGGTCAGGATCACCCCGATCAGGCCCGGTACGATGTTCACCGCCGAGCGCCGCTGCGGGTTGTAGAAGCTGGTCACGCCGACCGGACCACTGGCGATGCTGCCTTCGCGCAGGGGACGGGTGTTGCTGGTCGGGCGCGTGTCCAGCGGCACCTGCGCCAGCTGGATCGCCGCGCTCTGCACCACGGTGTCACTGCCATCGACCAGCACCTGCACCGCCTCGCGTCCATCGAAGCGGCGACGCTCGAAGTCGGCCGGCACCACGATGCCGACACTGATCTCGCCACGGCGCAGCGCCTGCATCAGCTGGGCAGGCGTGTAGGCTTCGCTGCGCGGCGTGATCACGCCGGTGGCCACCATGTCCTGCACCAGCGCGCGCGAAGCGGCGCTGTTGGCCTGATCGGCGACACCCGCATCGAGATGACGCAGGTTGAGGTTGATCGCATAGCCGAACAGCAACAGCTGCATCACCGGAATGCCAACGATCATCGCCAGCGTGATGCGGTCGCGGCGCAGCTGCCGCAGCTCCTTGAGCATGATCGCCCACAGCCGGCGCAGGTTCATGCCGCCGGCTCCCGGCCGCGGCCACGGGTGGCGGCCACGAACACATCTTCCAGGTTCGGCGCCACCGTCTGGATGCGGGCCTGCGGGTCAGCGTTGGCAAGTGCACGGGCCAGCACTGCGACGTCCGCTGCGCCCTCATTGCACAGCACGCGCAGCTGGGTGCCGATCTGCGCCACGCTCAGCACACCGGGCAGCTCAGACAGTGCGCGGCTGGCCTGCCGCGGCTGCGACGACGTGACCTGCAACGTGCGGCCGTCCAGCCGTGCGCACAGCTCAGACGGCGTGCCATCGGCAACCAGTGCACCACGGTCCAGGATTGCCAGCCGGTGGCAGCGCTCGGCCTCGTCCATGTAGTGGGTCGACACCAGCACGGTGGTACCGGCGTCGGCAAGTTCAAACAGGGCTTCCCAGAAATCACGGCGCGATTCCGGATCGACCGCGCTGGTCGGCTCGTCCAGGAACAGCAGCTCGGGCGCGTGCACGACGGCGCCGGCCAGGGCGAGGCGCTGCTTCTGGCCACCGCTGAGGGTTCCGGCCAGCTGCGGCTGCCGGTCCAGCAGACGGTACTGCTGCAGCAGCTCGTCGACCCGCTGCCGGGCCTGCGCGCGTGGCAGATCCTGGATGGCGGCGAGGAATTCCAGGTTCTCGCGCACCGACAGGTCCTCATACAACGAGAAGCGCTGGGTCATGTAGCCGATGCGCCGGCGCAGTGCTTCGGCCTGCTCGGGAACCTGCAGCCCCAGCACCTCGATCTGCCCAGCGCTCGGTTCCAGCAGGCCGCACAGCATGCGGATGGTGGTCGACTTTCCGGATCCATTCGGCCCCAGGAAGCCGTACACCTGCCCGCGCGGCACAGTCAGGTCGACATTGTCCACGGCCAGAAGATCGCCGAAGCGGCGGGTCAAGCCCTGCGCATGCACCGCGATGTCGTCGCCGGTGTTCAGAAGCG
The DNA here is from genome assembly GCF_059368215.1 of Stenotrophomonas sp. YJH_SMC_123. NCBI lineage: Bacteria > Pseudomonadati > Pseudomonadota > Gammaproteobacteria > Lysobacterales > Lysobacteraceae > Stenotrophomonas > Stenotrophomonas sp. YJH_SMC_123. Next base: position 540,861 of record NZ_JCAFRM010000001.1, on the reverse strand, counting down.
CACCTGCACCGGCAGTCCGGCCGGAAGCTTCTGCATGTCGGTGGCCGTGTCCACTTCGATCTCGGCCAGATAGCTCAGGCGCTCGACGTCATCACCGGTCAGTGCGTAGTACGGGGTGAACGAGGGCTCGCTGCGGATTGAGCGCACGTGCCCCTTCAGCACGGTGCTGCCGTCTTCCAGCTGCACCTGCGCAGCCTGCCCGACCTTGACCTGCAGGCGCAGCGGCTGCGGCAGGTAGACGCGTGCATAGGGGCGCTCGCCAACCAGCATCACCGCCAGCGGCGCCCCGATCGGTGCCTGGTCACCCTGCCGGTAGGGCAAGGCATCGACCACGCCATCGCGCGGTGCGCGCAGCTGCAGCTTCTGCAGGTTGACGCCCTGCACCACCTGCTGCGCCTGTGCGGCGTCGGCGGCCGCCTGGCCCTGGGCGATGTCCTGCGCGCGACTGCCGTGCACCAGTTCCAGCCAGGCCTGCTCGGCGGCCCGCACGCTGGCCTCGGCATTGCCGGCAGCCGCCCGTGCACGGTCCAGCTCGGCGGCGGCGATCAGGCGCTGGCGTGCCAGCGGTTGCACCCGACGGTAGTAGGCCGTGGCTTCAGCGGACTGCGCGCGCAACGCGGCCAGCTGCGCCTTGGCCTGCGCGATCTGTTCCTGGCGCGGGCCGATCTTCAGTTCTTCCAACTGGGCCTGCGCGCGCACCGTGTCGGCCTGCGCCGCGGCGAACTGCGCGTCGCCGCGGGCGGGGTCGAGCTGCATCAGCACTGCTCCGGCCTTGACCTGCTGCCCCTCGCGCACCTCCACCGTGGCGATCACTTCGGCCGCCGGCGCCGGCACCGTGATCCGGTCCCACTCCAGCGTGCCGAGCGCTGCAGGCGGCGCCTGCCCACACCCGGCCAGCAGGCCGATACCCACCAATCCGATTCCACGCATCCCATTGCCGATGCCCATGCCATCCCCTCCTGCGACGGCGCCACGGTGCCATCCGCCCCGTGCACCCTCTATGATTCCGATCAGCCCTGACGGTTTTTTCACCACGCGTTGGCGAGCCTTTGGCTGCAAGGCTCCGCGCCACCTATCCACAGGTTGATTCGGCATCATTCCACAACCGGTGTGGAAAACCGGCAACACGGCATCCTGTTGCTCGCCTGGCAGCGGAACCTGCGCTGCGATCACGAAGAACGCCGGCGTGCCCGGGAAGTTCTCGGCCACGCGCTGCGACGTGCCCTCCCTCCCGGTCCGCCCGTCCTGCGGGTGCCGGCACGCCCCGGGTCCGTGACGATTTTTTCACCACCCCCTCATGACGCTTGTGGCACAAGCACTGTAGAGGTCTATCCACAGGTTTCCGCAGCCCCCGTCCACACCGGGTGTGGAAAAGCATGTATCGACCCCGCGCTGGCCGCGCGCCCGCTGCGCGCGCTACCCTTGTCCTCCCTGAATACACTGCGGTGGAAGGCTTCCGCCCCACCCAAGGCAATGAAAAGCATCGAACATCGAGACTTCACCCTGTCGCCGGAAGACACCGAGCGGCTGGCCAACCTGTGCGGCCCCTTCGATGGGCACCTGCGCCAGATCGAGCTGAAGCTCGGCGTGGAGATCGCCAACCGCGGTTTCGTGTTCCGCATCAGCGGGCCCAACGAAGCCATCGTCGAGGCGCAGAAGCTGGTTGAAGCGCTGTACGCCGAAGCCGGCGAAACCACCTTCGACAACCACGCCATCCACCTGCGCCTGGCGCAGGCCAACGTCGAGCAGATCGCCGAACGCTCCTACGAAGCGCAGGAGGTGGCGATCAAGGTCAAGCGCGGCACGGTGCGCGGTCGCGGTGCCAACCAGGGCCGCTACCTGCACCAGATCGCCACGCATGACATCAACTTCGGCATCGGCCCGGCCGGCACCGGCAAGACCTTCCTTGCCGTGGCCAGCGCGGTCGAAGCGCTGAACGAATCACGGGTGCAGCGCTTGATCCTGGTGCGCCCGGCGGTGGAGGCCGGCGAGAAGCTGGGCTTCCTGCCCGGTGACCTGAGCCAGAAGGTCGACCCCTACCTGCGACCGCTGTACGACGCCCTCTACGAGATGATGGGCGTGGAGAAGGTGGTCAAGCTGCTGGAAAAGAACGTCATCGAAATCGCGCCGCTGGCCTACATGCGTGGCCGCACGCTCAACGATGCCTTCGTGATCCTGGACGAAGCACAGAACACCACCATCGAGCAGATGAAGATGTTCCTGACCCGCCTCGGCTACGGTTCCACCGCCGTGGTCACCGGCGACCTGACCCAGACCGATCTCCCCAAGCACGTGAAGTCCGGCCTGCGCGATGCCATCGACGTGCTACGCGAGGTCGAGGGCGTCAGCTTCACCTTCTTCGAGTCGCGCGACGTAGTCCGCCACCCGCTGGTGGCGCGCATCGTCAGCGCCTACGATCGCCGTGACCTGCATCAGATCCAACCTGGAGCAACTCCATGACCCGTGGTCCCGTGCGACTGGACGTCGCCGTCAGTTATGCCCTGCCGCGCACCGGCCTGCCGGCGGCGGTCAGCTTCCGCAAGTGGGTGGCTGCTGCGCTGAAAGGCCGCATCCGCGAGGCCGACCTGGCCATCCGCGTGGTCGATGCCAAGGAAGGGCAGTCACTGAACCGCCATTATCGCGGCAAGGATTACGCGACCAACGTGCTCAGCTTCCCGGCCGAAGTGCCCGAAGGGCTGCCCAAGGGCGTGAAGTTTCCGCTGCTGGGCGACCTGGTGATCTGCGCACCGGTGGTGGCCCGCGAGGCCGATGAACAGGGCAAGGCGCTCAACGCCCACTACGCACACCTGACCGTGCACGGCGTGCTGCACCTGCTCGGCTGGGACCACGAGGACGACAAGGAAGCCGACGCCATGGAACAGCTGGAGCGCGAGATCCTGGCCGAGCTCGGCATCGCCGACCCCTACGCCGGCGAGCGCTGAGGCCCACGCACACCGGGATCTTCACGGAGGACGCGCCCATCGCGCTGCTGCCCGCACTCATCGCCGCTCTTCTGCAGGTGACCACTGCCCCGGGCATCGACCCCGGCCGGGAACGACCGTCGCCGTTCCCGGCCAGCGACAGCGCCGCCGACATTGCCGCCAAGGTCGCCGAGGTGCAGGCGTTCTTTGACGTCAGCCAACAGACGGCGCGTCAGGCGGTCGCGGAGGCGCAGCAGCACGCATTGATGGAACGTTTGAAAGCGCGCCACGCGGCACGCCTCGCCGGAATCTGGGTGGACAACGCGGCAGGTTGGAACGTCGTCGTTCGACTGACTGGCCCAGCACCCGCGGCCGATGAGACACATCCAGGGGCGGATGGCCCGCAACGCGTGCGCTACATCACCGGCGCCGCGATGACCGAAGCGGAGATGCAGCGCCGCCTGCACGCACAGCGGGACTGGCTGCTGGCCCAGCTGCCCGACCTGTTCGGCTATAGCCTGGATGTCACGACCGGGGAACTGGAGGTTGAGCTGCGGGATACCCCGGCCAACCGCGCGACGGCGGCGGCCGTGCGCGACCACTTGCAAGTGCAACTGGGCTACCCGGTCAGGCTGCGCTGGTACCCAGCGACCACGCGCAGGCATCCGCCCTGATTGCCTTGGGGCGCTCGCGATGGCTGGCCGGGACCGGTACGATCACCGGCCTGCCTTCCGTTGCGGATCCCGTGCCCGTGCTGCGTATTGCCCTGCCCCTGCTGCTCGCCGTGTCCGCCCCGGCCGCTGCCCTGGACCTGCCGGCCCTGATTGAATGCCGCCAGGGCGTGGCCGAGCAGGCCGCGTTGGCGCCCCTGCTGGCTGATCCGCTGAAAGCCGTCGCCCACGGCCTGCAGCCGCTGCCGCAGGGCAACCAGTTCATGAGCGAGTACCGGCTGGCCCAGCCGATCAGCGTGTTCGGCGCCCGCACCGAACGGGTCGCCGTGGCCGGGTCCAGCGTCATGGCGATCCTCGACCAGGCCGATCCGCGGCCGCTGGCCGGGCGGCTGGGGCTGGAGACCGGCTACGACCAGGACGGCAAGTTCATGGCCGGCCGCGAGCTGGTCAGCCGCGACGTGACCGATCCGAAGACCGGCGAGGCCCGGATCGAGTCGATCATCCTCAGCGTCTCCACCGTGGCCTCCCATCCCGGCAAAACCCTGGCCGGCTGCACCTACAGCCTGGACCTGCCCGAGGAAGAAGCCCCCGCCCGGCCTGAACTGGCCCCGCCGCCGATCACCGGACCGGGCAGCGACGGTCACTGACAGGCCGCCACATCCTGCTAGACTTGGGCCAACGCCCGGCTTGCCGGGTGCCCTTTTTCCAGAGATGTCAGAAGACGACAGTAGTAGCTCCGCACAGGAGCCCAGTGAAAAGAAGCGCGGCTGGCTTGAACGCCTGACCTCCGCCTTCTCCGGCGAACCCCATACCCGCGACGAGCTGGTCGCTGTCCTGCACACCGCGCAGGAAGAGGGCCTGATCGCCGCCGATACCCTGAAGATGATGGAAGGCGCCATTTCGGTGGCCGAGCTGACCGTGGGCGACGTGATGATCTCGCGCTCACAGATGGTTTCGCTGCCGGTCGAAGCGCCCTTCCTGGAACTGATGAAGCAGGTGGTCGAATCCGGCCATTCGCGCTTCCCGGTGCACGGCGAGAACAAGGACGACATCCTTGGCATCCTGCTGGCCAAGGACCTGCTGCGCGGCGTGGTCGCCGACAACGGCCCGGCCAACGTGCGCGAGCTGCTGCGCCCGGCAGTGCTGATCCCGGAGGCGAAGAAGCTCAACGTGCTGCTGAAGGAATTCCGCCTGTCACGCAACCACATGGCCATCGTGGTCGACGAGTACGGCGGTGTCGCCGGCCTGGTCACCATCGAGGACGTGCTGGAACAGATCGTCGGCGAGATCGACGACGAGCATGACGAGGCCGAGGATCCGTCGGCGCAGATCGCCATCCAGTCCGACGGCCAGTACGTGGTCGACGCGCTGACCCCGATCGGCGACTTCAACGAACGCTTCGGCGCTACCTTCTCCGACGAGGACTACGACACCATCGGTGGCCTGGTCACCGAGGCCGTGGGCCACCTGCCGGAAGTCGGTGACGAGCTGGCGTTGGACCGCTTCATGTTCCGCGTGGCCCGCGCCGATGCGCGCCGGGTCCAGGCCTTCCACGTGACCGTGCTGCCGCCGGACGCGCAGGACGACGCTTGAAGCGCGGCGCCCTCCTGGCACTGCGCCTGAGGCTGTGGCTGGCACTGTGCGTGCTGGCCACGGCCCTGCCGCTGGCCGCCTTCGCGCAGCCGGCGGCACCCGCTCCTGCTGCACCCGCCACCAGCGCCGAGGCTCCCGCCCCGCGCATCGGGGTGGTGACCATGCAGCCGGGCACGGTGTTCTTCGAGCGCTTCGGCCACGACGCCATCGTCGTGATCGATCCGCTCAGCGGCGAAGCGACCTCGTACAACTTCGGCTACTTCGATCCGTCCGAGGACGATTTCATCAGCCGCTTCGTGCGCGGCGACATGATGTACTACCTGGTGGCGCTGCCGCTGCAGCAGGACCTGTCGTACTACGACGAGACCGGCCGTGGCGCCAGCGTGCAGTGGCTGGACCTGCGCCCGGAGCAGGCACGTGCACTGGCCGCCGACCTGGCCGAGCGGGCCAAGCCGGAAAACGCGCGCTACCACTACGACTACTACACCGCCAACTGCGCCACGATGGTACGCGACACGGTGGACAAGGCGCTGGGTGGCGGCCTGCAGTCGCAGCTGTCGGGGCGCTCGCGCGGCAATACCTACCGCAGTGAATCGGTGCGCCTGGCCTCGCCGGCACCATGGATGTGGCTGGGCTTCGATGTCGGCCTCGGGCCGTTCGCCGACCAGCCGCTGTCGCGCTGGCAGGAAGCCTTCGTGCCGATGCGCCTGGCCGATGCGCTGCGCCAGGCGCGCAACAGCGATGGCCGGCCGCTGGTGCAGTCCGAACAGGAACTGCTGCCGCACCGCATCGACCCGGAGCCGAAGGAATTCGCACGCCGCTGGTGGCCGTGGCTGCTGTGTGGCCTGGTGATCGCCGCCGGCATACTGGCGCTGCGCAGCCGGCCGCGCCTGCTTGCCGGGCTGGCCCTGCCGTTCTGGCTGCTGTGTGTCATCGCCGGCAGCCTGCTGGTGTTCCTGTGGGGCTTCAGCACCCACTACGCCGCCTGGGCCAACCGCAACCTGCTGCTGCTTTCGCCACTGGCCGTGCTGCTGCTGCCAGGCGCGATCGCGCTGCTGCGTCGGCGCGCGCCGGGCCGCATGTTCAGGGTCGTGCTGTGGCTGCTGGCGGTGCAGGCCGTGGCGGCGCTGGTGCTGCACTGGCTGAGCCTGCAGGCGCAGTACAACGTGCAGTGGATCGTGCTGCTGCTGCCCGTCCACGTCGCGCTGGCGTGGGTACTGGGGCGCCGTCCTCACTTGTCCGAAACACGGCACTGACGCACGATGGCGGGCATGTCATTGCCCGCCTCCGCTTCCGCCCCTGCCTCGGCCAACCCCGCCTGCGTCATCAACTGCGTCCACTACGATGACGACGGCAAACGCCACGACATCAGCCTGGATGCCATCAGCGATGTCATTGCCAGTGGCAACGGCTTCGTCTGGGTCGGCCTGTACGACCCCAACGACGATGTGCTGCTGAAACTGCAGGAAGAGTTCTGCCTGCACGACCTGGCCATCGAGGACGCGCGCAATGCGCACCAGCGACCCAAGGTCGAGACCTACGGCAATTCGCTGTTCGTGGTGGTGACCACCGCGCAGATGGTGGACGAACGCATCCAGTACGGCGAAACCCACGCCTTCCTCGGCCCGCGTTTCCTGGTGACGGTGCGCCACGGCGCCTCGCTGTCCTACGCCCCGGTGCGTGCACGGGTCGAGCGTGAACCGCAGCTGCTGAAGATGGGCCCGTCGTACTGCCTGTACGCGGTGACCGACTTCGTGGTCGACAACTACCTGCCGATCGTGCACCGCTTCCGCGACACCCTGGACCTGCTGGAAAAGGACATCTTTGCCGACAGCTACAAGCGCAGCACGGTGGTACGGCTTTACGAGCTCAAGCGCGAACTGAACAAGATGCGGATGGCGGTGGCACCGCTGCAGGATGTGCTGGCGCAGCTGCGCCGCTACCAGGGTGACCTGATTCCCGATGAAGTGAAGCTCTACGTGCGCGACGTGCATGACCACGCGGTACGCATCAGCGATGTGATCGACACCCTGCGCGAGATGCTGGGCACCGCACTGAGCGTGAACCTGTCGCTGGTGACGCTGGCGCAGGGCGAGACGGTCAAGCGCCTGGGTGCATGGGCCGCACTGCTGGCGGCGCCGACGCTGATCACCAGCTGGTACGGCATGAACTTCAGCCACATGCCCGAGCTGAGCCAGCCGTGGTCGTATCCGCTGATGATTGTCGGCGTGGGCGGTGTGTGCGTGGGCCTGTACCGGTTGTTCAAGCGCGCGAAGTGGTTGTAGCGCGAATCGACCAACGGTCGATACCCACCATGCACGGGGGCGTCGATACCCAGCAATCCGGTAGGCCGCGACCGTTGGTCGTGGCATATGCCCCGCTTCTGGTAGTGCCGGCCGCTGGCCGGCAACCAGGGCAATGCCGGCCAGCGGCCGGCACTACCCTTCGGCATCAAGCCACGTAGACGGTCTTGATGTTCATGAACTCGTGGATGCCGTGGTCGGCCAGCTCCCGGCCGAATCCGGACTGCTTGCTGCCACCGAACGGCAGCCGAGCGTCGCTCTTGACGATGGCGTTGACGAACGCGGCGCCGCATTCCATGCGCTGCGCGAAGGCTTCGCCGCGCACCGGGTCGCGCGTCCACACGCTGCCGCCCAGGCCGAAGCGGGTGTCGTTGGCCACGCGCAGCGCCTCGGCCTCATCCTTGACCCGGATCACCGCAGCCACCGGCCCGAACAGCTCCTCGTCGTAGGCAGGCATGCCTGGGCCGACCTGATCGAGCACGGTCGCCGGATAGCCCGCATGGGTGCCGGCAATGGGCTCGCCGCCGACCAGAACGCGCGCGCCCTTGGCGACGCTGGCCTGCACCTGCTTGTGCAGTTCGTCGCGCAGATCGGCACGGGCCATCGGCGCCAGCGTGGTGCCACGCTCACTGGGATCGCCATACTGGCGCTGGCCCGCGGCTTCAACGAAGCGTCGGGTGAAGTCATCGGCCACCGCGTCGACCACGATGAAGCGCTTGGCCGCAATGCAGGTCTGCCCGCTGTTGTCGAAACGCGACTTCACCGCCGCCGCCACGGCCTTGTCGAGGTCGGCATCGTCGAGTACCACGAAGGCATCGCTGCCACCCAGCTCCATCACCGACTTCTTCAGCTGGCTGCCGGCATTGGAGGCGATCGAGCGCCCTGCCCGTTCGCTGCCGGTCAGCGTCACCGCCTTCACCCGTGCGTCGCGCAGCACCTCGGCAGCCTGGTCGTTGTCGATGTGCAGCACGTCGAACACGCCATCAGGCAGGCCTCCGTCACGACACACCGCCAGGATCAGGTCGGCGCACTGCGGCACGTTGCTGGCGTGCTTGAGCAGGGCCACGTTGCCGGCCATGAACGCCGGTGCCAGGAAACGGAACACCTGCCAGATCGGGAAATTCCATGGCATCACCGCGAACACGCAGCCGATCGGCTCGTAACGCACGTAGCTGCGCTGGGCTTCGGTATCGATCAGCTGCGGCTTGAGATAGTCGGCCGCGTGGTCGGCGTAGTACTCGCAGGCGGCAGCGCACTTGTCGACCTCGGCCAGCGCCTCGGCCTTGAGCTTGCCCATCTCATGGGTCATCGCCTGCTGCAGGTCGTCGCGACGCGTGCGCAGCTGCGCGGCGATCTGGCGAAGGACGGCACCGCGATCCTGCAGCGAGCGATCGGCCCAGCCGGGGAAGGCATCGGCGGCAGCCTGCAGGCGCTGCTCGATGTCAGCAGCGCCCATCAGTTCATGGCGGTAGGTCACCTGGCCGGTGGCCGGGTCGATGATCTCGACGGTCATGGGGGATCTCCATCTGGAAGACCCCCATTGTGCGCCGCTGTCCGTGAGCCGGATGTTGCCGGCGCTGTCGACAGGCCGTGTACTCAGCCGTTGTCCTGCCGCGCCAGCTGCAGGTCGCGCTGGCGCCGCTTCTCGGCGCGGGCGTTGATGTACCAGCCGATCACCGCAGCGATCGACACCGCCGACACCAGCAGCGTGGCCAACGCGTTGATCTTCGGACTGATGCCCATGCGCACCGAAGCGAACACCTTCATCGGCAGCGTGGTCGAGCCCGGCGTGGCCACGAAGCTGGCCACCACCACGTCATCCAGCGACAGGGTGAAGGCCAGCAGCCAACCCGCCACCAGCGCCGGTGCGATGATGGGCAGGGTGATGCGGGTGAACACGGTCAACCGGCTGGCGCCCAGGTCCATCGCCGCTTCTTCCAGCGACAGGTCCATTTCCTGCAGGCGCGAGGACACCACCACGGTGACGAAGCAGAGGGTGAAGGTCACGTGCGCGATCCAGATGGTGGCCAGGCCACGCGCCGGGAAGCCGGGAATCGCGCCCATCGATGCCAGCAGCGCCATCAGCGAGAAGCCCAGGATCACGTCCGGCATCACCAGCGGCGCGGTCACCAGCGCGCCGAACAGTGGCTTGCCACGGAATCGCTTGAAGCGGGTCATCACCATCGCCGCCAGCGTACCCAGCACGGTGGCGGTACAGGCGGTCCAGAACGCCACCACCAGGCTGGTCCACATCGCGTCCATCAGCGCGCGGTCGGCGAACAGGTCGCTGTAGGCGCGGGTGGAGAACCCGGCCCAGACCATCGCCAGCCGCGAGCTGTTGAACGAGTAGAACATCAACAACAGGATCGGCAGGTACAGGAAGGCGAAGCCGAGCAGCAGCACGCCCAGCCCCAGGCCCTTGGCGGTACGCGGGCTCATGCCTGCTTCCCTTCCAGCAGGCGCTGCTGGGAACGGTTGAACAGCAGGATCGGCACCAGCAGCAACAGGATCATCGCCACCGCCATCGCCGAAGCGCCCGGCCAGTTGCGATTGTTGAAGAACTCGTTCCACAACTGGCGGCCGACCATCAGCGTCTCCGAACCACCGAGCATTTCGGGGATCACGAATTCACCCACGGCCGGGATCATCACCAGCATGCAGCCGGCAATGATGCCGGCCTTCGACAGCGGCAACGTGATGCGCAGGAACGCCTGCCACGGCTTGGCGCCGAGGTCGTAGGCCGCTTCCAGCAGGCGGTGGTCATGCTTGACCAGGTTGGCGTACAGCGGCAGCACCATGAACGGCAGGTAGCAGTAGACGATGCCGATATAGGCGGCGGTCGGCGTATCGATCAGCTGCAGTTTCGGCAGCCCCATCGACGTCATCAGCGTCTGCAGGCCGGTGAACTGCAGGAACTGGTCGAGCAGGCCATTGCGGTCCAGGATTGCCTTCCACGCATACACGCGGATCAGGAACGAGGTCCACGACGGCAGCACCACCAGCATCATCGCCACGTTGCGTGCGGCCGGCGACAGGCGCGCGATGGCATAGGCCATCGGATAGCCGATCAGCAGGGTGAAGAAGGTGGAGATCGCCGCGATCTTGATCGAGCTCAGGAACGCCTGCGCATAGATCGAATCGCGGAACAGCGCCAGGTAGTTCTCCAGGTTCAGCTTCAGCGAGAAGCCGCCGTCGGCGTACTGCAGCAGCCAGGTATACGGCGGCGAGCCGACCCGGCTGAGCGAGAAGCTGATCATCAGCACGATCAGGAACGGCACTGCGAAGAACAGCAGCAGCCACAGGTACGGAATGCCGATCACCGTGGCACGCAGCCCCGGCAGCCAGCGCTTCAGGCCGGCGACGCTCATGAGGTCAGCACCACGCCGTCGTTGTCGCGCCAGTGCACCCATACGCTGTCACCCCAGGTCAGGCCGTCGCTGGCCCAGCGCTGCGAGTTGGCGAAGTTGGCCAGCACCTTGGCGCCGCTGGGCAGCCGCACGTGGTAGACCGAATGGCTGCCGAAATAGGCGATGTCCTCGATCACGCCCTGCGCTTTGTTGGTGTGCCCATCCGGCTCGTCCTTGCCGATCATCACCTTCTCCGGGCGCAGCGCGAATGCGACCGGCTGCCCTTCGTAACAGGTGATGCCATGGGCGATGTAGATCGGCGCCGGGAACAGCGGCGAGCGCACGGTCACGTATTCGGGTAGGTCCTCGTCGATCACCCCGTCGAACAGGTTGACCGAGCCGATGAACTCGGCGACGAAGCGGTTGGCCGGCTGCTCGTAGACCTCGTCCGGCTTGCCGACCTGCTGGATCCAGCCGGCATCCATCACCGCGATGCGGGTAGCCATGGTCATCGCTTCTTCCTGGTCGTGGGTGACCATCACGCAGGTCACGCCCGACGACTCGATGATGCTGACCAGTTCCAGCTGCATCTGCGAGCGCAGCTTCTTGTCCAGTGCGCCCATCGGCTCGTCCAGCAGCAGCAGCTTCGGCCCCTTGGCCAGCGACCGCGCCAGCGCCACGCGCTGCTGCTGGCCACCGGACAGCTGGTGCGGCTTGCGCTTGCCCAGGTGGCCCATCTGCACCAGGTCGAGCATCTCGCCGACGCGCTTGCTGATCGCGTCCTTGCCCAGGCCATCCTGCTTCAGGCCGAAGGCAATGTTCTGCTCCACCGTCATGTGCGGGAACAGCGCATAGGACTGGAACATCATGTTGACCGGCCGCTGGTACGGCGGCAGCGCGTCCAGGCGCTGGCCATCGACGGTGATGCTGCCCTTGGTGGGCGTCTCGAAGCCGCCCAGGCAGCGCAGCAGGGTCGATTTGCCGCTGCCGGAGCCTCCGAGCAGGGCAAAGATCTCGCCCTTGCGCACGTCCAGATTGACGTCGTCGACGGCGACGAAACCGTCGAATTCCTTGCGCAGGTCACGAATGGAGAGATAGCCGGGCGCACCGGTCGTGTCGACGACGGCGGCTACCGGCTGGGCTTCAACGGGCATGGGGGCTCCGGGAGCGGGCGGTGGACAGCGGCCGCCATTCTAACGGCCGGGGGCTGCAGGGGATATGACGGCAACGGGTGGCACCCACCGGGCCGGGGGGATCTGCAGATCTGGTGGGGGCCGACCGTTGGTCGGCCCTGCCGGAAAAGCATGCCGACCAACGGTCGGCACCCACCTGCCAGCCAGCCCTTAGCGCCCGGTCTTCACCTCGGTCCACAGCCGGGTGTAGAGCTTGTCGGTCTCCGGCGTGTTGATCGAGTAGGTGAACATCTTCTCGGCCACGTCGGCCGGCGGGTAGATGGTCGGGTCGGTACGGATCGCCTCGTCCACCAGCGGGGTCGCGGTCGGCACCGGGTTGGCGTAGTGGATGAAGTTGGTGTTGGCCGCGGCAACCTTCGGCTGCAGCAGGTAGTTGATGAAGGCGTACGCGGCTTCCGGATGCTTGGCGTCCTTCGGGATCGCCAGCATGTCGAACCACTGCGGTGCGCCTTCCTTCGGGATCGAATAGGCCACGTGCACGCCATTGCTGGCTTCCTCGGCGCGGTCGCGGGCCTGGATGATGTCACCCGACCAGCCGACCACCAGGCAGGTACCGCCGTTGGCCAGCGAACCCACGTACTGCGAGGAGTGGAAGTTCTGCACGTACGGGCGGATCGACTTCAGCAGGTCGGCGGCCTTCTGCAGCTCGGCCGGGTCGCCACTGTGCGGGTCCAGGCCCAGGTAATGCAGTGCGATCGGGATCATGTCCGCTGGCGTGTCCAGGATGGTCACGCCGCAGTCCTTCATCTTGCTGATGTTCTCCGGCTTGAACACCAGGTCCCAGCTGTTGGCGATGTCGGCGCTGCCGCCGAAGCGCTGCTTCAGCATGTCCACGTTGTAGCCGATGCCGGTGGTGCCGATCATGTACGGCACGCCGTACTGGTTGCCCGGGTCCTGGGTGGCGATGCGCTTCATCACCGCCGGATCGAGGTTGGCCAGGTTCGGGATCTTGCTCTTGTCCAGCGGCAGGAACACACCGGCCTGGATCTGGCGACCGAAGAAGTTCAGGGTCGGCACCACCACGTCATAGCCGCTGTTGCCGGCCAGCAGTTTGGTCTCGACCATCTCGTCACTGTCGAACACATCGTAGGTCACCTTGATCCCGCTCTCCTTCTCGAAGGTCGGAATGGTGTCCTCGGCGATGTAATCGCTGTAGTTGTAGACGTTCAGGACCTGGCTGTCCTGCGCGCCGCCATTGCCACCGCCACAGGCGGCGAGCATGGCGGAGGCCAGGCCGAGCGTGAGGATACGCAGCTTCATCGGGTGCTCCAGAATGCGGGAAGGGGGGGCCGGCGGGGCCGGCGACGGGTGCCAGCCTACCCCCCGGCGGCGGATTTTTCTATTCCGGATGCTCAGACGTTCAGCAGCAGGAACTCGCGCTCCCACGAGCTGATGACGCGGAAAAAGGTCTCGTATTCCTTGCGCTTGACCGAGATGTAGGCCCGGCAGAAGCGCTCACCCAGCAGGGCCTGCAGCTCGCTGCACCGCTCCAGCCCGTCCAGCGCCTCGCCCAGCGAGCGCGGCAGGTTGTAGCCCAGTTCCTTGGCGCTGCCGGTCACCGGCGCATCCGGTGCCAGCCGCTCGCGGATGCCCAACAGGCCGCAGGCCAGGGTCGCGGCCATCGCCAGGTAGGGATTGGCATCGGACCCGGCGAAACGGCTTTCCACGCGCATGTTCTCCGGCGTATCCAGCGGCACGCGCAGGCCGCAGGTGCGGTTGTCGAAACCCCAGTGGACGTTGCTCGGCGAGACTTCGCCGAACACCAGCCGGCGGTAGGAGTTTACGTTCGGCGCGAAGAACGCCATCGCCTGCGGTGCGTACTTCTGCAGGCCGCCCAGGTAGTGGCCGAACACCGGGCTGAACTCGCCCTCGGCATCGGTCTCGCCAGCGAACACGTTGCTGCCATCGCTCACCCGCACCAGGCTCTGGTGGATGTGCATGGCACTGCCCGGCTCGTTTTCCATCGGCTTGGCCAGGAACGTGGCATACACCCCGTGGCGCATCGCCGCTTCGCGCATGGTGCGCTTGAACAGGAACACCTGGTCGGCCAGGTCCATCGCATCGGCATGGGTGAAGTTGACCTCCAGCTGCGCCGCGCCGGACTCGTGGATCAGCGTGTCCACGTCCAGCTTCATCGCATCGGCGTAGTCGTACATCAAGTCGAGGATCGGGTCGAACTCGTTGACCGCATCGATCGAGTACGACTGCCGCGCGGTCTCCGGGCGCCCGGAGCGGCCGGCCGGTGGCAGCAGCGGGAAGTCCGGGTCGGTGTTCTTCTGCACCAGGAAGAACTCCAGTTCCGGCGCCACCACCGGGCGCAGGCCCAGCTCGGCGTAGGCTGCCAGCACGCGGCGCAGCACGTTGCGCGGCGCCAGTTCGTGCGGCTCACCGCTCTTGGTGTAGCAATCGTGGATGACCTGCGCGGTGGCGTCGGCCGCCCACGGCACCATGCGCACCGTGTCCGGATCGGGGCGCAGCATCATGTCCGAGTCCGACGGCGAGGTCAGCTCGTAATAATCGTCAGGGAACTCGCCGGTGACGGTGGTGGCGAAGATGCCCTCAGGCAGGCGCGTGCCGTAGTCGTGCGAGAACTTGTCGGCGGGAATGATCTTGCCGCGCGCGTTGCCGGTGATGTCCGGCACCAGGCATTCCACCTCGGTGATGCGCCGCTCCTTCAGCCAGCGCAGCAGCGTGCTTTCCTGCGGTGCGGGGGGCGTGGCCGTCTTGCGCGGGCGCGTTCGGGAACTCATCGGGAATCCAGTCGGTTCTGTTGGTGCTGCCGGCAAGCCTGGCCGAACGCACGGAAAATAGCGTGATAGAACGGCGCCTGCATGACACGCCACTCCGGGTGCCACTGTACGCCGAGCACGAAACGATGGTGCAGGCTGCGTGCCGCTTCGACCAGCCCATCGTCGGCCACGGCCTCGACCTGCAGCCCCTGCGCCAGGCGGGCGACACCCTGCCCGTGTACCGAATTGACCTGCGCGCGGCCACTGCCGTGCCACTGCGCCAGCCAGCCATCGGCGGCCAGCGTGACCGCGTGCGCCGGCCCATACTGCACCTCCACCGGCGCCTGCGGTTCTTCGCGATGGTCGGCCAGGCCAGGCACCGCGTGCACCTGCGGATGCAGGCTGCCGCCCAGCGCGACGTTCAACTCCTGGAAGCCGCGGCAGATCGCCAGCACCGGCAGGTCCAGCGCCAGTGCCTCGTGCAGCAACGCGAAGGCATTGGCATCGCGGGCCGGGTCATGTGGATTGCCTGGCCAGCTGCGGCCACCTTCGTAGTGCTGCGGTTCGATATTGCTGACCGCGCCGGTCAGCAGCAGGCCATCCAGCCCCTGCAGCCAGTTACCGGCCGGCAGCGGTGGCTGCAGGCTGGGCAACACCACCGGGGTCACCTCGGCCGCCTCGGCCAGCGCGCGAACGTACTTCTCGCCGGCCATCGCGAAACGGTGATGGCCGAGCACGGTGCTGTCGGTGGGCAGGCCCACCCAGGGCAGGCGGCGCATGGGAAAACTCCTTGGCGTGCCAACACGTTACCCGTCGCCCGGCGAAGCCGGCAAGTCGGTGCCGTCACACCACAGCCGTCACGCATCGGCGAAACTACCGGGGTGAACGCCGATCGACCTGCCCCGCTCCGCCCTCCCGCCCTGCACCCGCGAGGCCTGCAGTGAGCGCCGCGTTCCCGCCCAGCTGGTACGCCGCCAGCCTGCCCGAACCGCCCGCACTGCCCCCGCTGCAGGGTAATGTGCAGGCCGACGTTGCGGTGCTGGGCGCCGGCTATACCGGCCTGACCGCAGCCCTGGAACTGGCCGCGCGTGGCCGGCGCGTGGTAGTGCTGGAAGCGCAGCGGATCGGCTGGGGCGCGTCCGGCCGCAATGGTGGCCAGGCGCTGGTCGGCTACGGCTGCGAGGTGGATGAGCTGGAGCGTCAGCTCGGTCGTGATGATGCGCGCCACCTGTTCGACTGGTCGCGCGACGCGGTGCAGGCGATGCGCGCCCGCATCAATCGCCACGGCATTGACTGCCATTGGGTGGAAGGCCACGCCAGCGTCGCCATCCGCGAACGCCATGAGCGCGAGCTGCGGGCCAACTGCGAGCACCTGCAACGCCATTACGACTACCCCATGCAGTGGTGGGACCGTGACGCCCTGCGCGCGCAGCTGGACAGCCCGCGCTATCGTGCCGCGATGTTCGATCCGCTCAGCGCGCACCTGCACCCGCTGGCCTATGCGCGCGGTCTGGCCGATGCGGCGCGCGCGGCCGGCGTGGTGATCCACGAGGATTCGGCGGTAACCCGCGTGCAGCGCGGACCGCAGCCCACCCTGCACACCGCGCAGGGCAGCGTACGCGCCGCGCATCTGGTGGTGGCCGGAAATGCCTGGCTGCAGGGCCTGCTGCCCGAGCTGGAACGGCGGATCATGCCGGTCGGCACCTATATCGGCGCCAGCGCGCCGCTGGGGGCCGAGCGCGCCCGCGCCCTGATCGGCAACGACATGGCCGTGGCCGACACCGCCTGGGCATTGGACTATTTCCGCCTCAGCCATGACCATCGGCTGCTGTTTGGCGGGCGCGCCAGCTACTCGGCGCTGCCCCCACCCGGCCTGCGCGGGGTGATGCAGCGGCGCATGCACCAGGTGTTCCCACAGCTGGCCGACGTGGCGCTGGACCAGGTCTGGGGCGGCTATGTGGACATCACCCGCAACCGCGCCCCGCATTGGGGCCGGCTGGACGGCGACCTGTACTTCGCGCAGGGCTTCTCCGGCCATGGGGTGGCCGCCGCCGGGCTGGCCGGCGAGGTCATCGCGGCCGCCATTGCCGGCCAGAGCGAGCGCCTGGACGTGTTCCAGCGCCTTCGGCATGCGCCCTTCCCCGGCGGCCGGCTGCTGCGCACGCCGCTGCTGGTGGCGGCGATGTCCTGGTACAAGCTGCGGGATGCGTTGTGGTGAAGATTCTGCATCTCCACCTGCATTGAACGTTCTGACAAACGTACCGCAGCGCTGATCGTGCTGCACACGTCACAGATTTTCACGCGACATCTGTGATGGATGGCTGGACAATTTCCTAAATGCGCAGCTATGCAATTGCATAATCGTTCGCAGACCGATACCGTCCTGGGAAACCGGGCCCCGCGGCGAATGGATGCTGACAGGGGACACGTAGGAGAGGGGGACGTGCGATTGGACTGGTGGAAAGAAGGATTGTTGCTGAAGGTGCGCATTCGTCCGGCTGGCCTGATGATTGCCTTGCTTTATGCAATTGCCTATTGGGCAACCCGACAGCTGTCGCTGGATCAGTTCTATTTGCCAGCCGGCATCCGGGTGGCAGCCGTGCTGTTGTGCCCGCCGCGCCTGTGGCCCTACCTGCTGCTGGGCGAATATGCGTACTTTGCACAGTCCCGCGTGCCGATGATCGAGAAGTACGGCCTGACATGGGTCATTGTTGCCTCCGCATTCCTCATGCCAGCGGTGATGCTGATTGTGAAGCTGCAACGGCGACTGATGGCGGAGTCGCAGACGATCGGCCTCTTGTTGATTGCCGCCGCTTCCAGCGTCGTTATTACTCTGCTCAACCTCAGCTTTTCCCATCTGCTCTGGCCAACACCTCCTTCCACACCCTTCCTGACCAATGCCGCGCGCTTCAGCGTGGGTGATTTCATCGGCATTCTGACGGTGGCCCCCATCGCCATGCTGTGGGCGCGGCAGGACGTGGGGCAGGAGTGGAACGCTCGACGAAAGACCCCGATGCTGGCAGCACTTTCATCGATGCTGCTGATCGGGATAGCAGCGACTCAACTGCCCGCAGACTGGATTGCATTGAAGGCAACGTTCCTGCTGCTGTTGGCACTCCCCGCGGCCGCGCTTACCTGCCTGTATGGCTGGAAGGGGGCTGCCCTTGCAGTGCCGGTGCTCAACATGGTCATCGGCCTGACCACGCCCAACACCCATCCCACCGCATTCGATCCAGCGGCCTTCATCACCCAGCAGATCATGGCGATCAGCGGCATCGTATTGCTGCTGCTCGGATCACGCATCACCCACTTCTACCACCGTTACAGGCTGCGCGAGATGGGGGAAAGGGACGCCATCCATCTGGCGAGGAGCTCGCAATTGGCCAGCGAGATGGAGCTGCGTGAACGTGCCCTGCACCTTCGCAAGCTCGGCGACGGCATTGATACGTCGCTGGTTGAGCTGGCCGAATGGCTCAAGGCCCAGGGACATCACGCAGTGGCCAACAGCCTTCTGCATACCTCGAATGTACATTCGCGGCTCTTTCGCGAACAGACAAGCATGGTCTATCCCTCGGGCCTGGAGCATCTTGGGCTTTACGTGGCCCTGCAGGCGGGTGGCATCCGTGAGTCGTGGAAGCTGACGGAGCGCGTTCTCCGCCCGGATCTGAAAGGCGACCCCTGCAACCTGAGCGTGGAACTGCAATTGGCCGCTTACCGGACACTGATTGATGCGGTCTCCATTCTTCTCAAGCATGAAGGTGGTCAGATTCGCATTCGTGCAAGGTGCGGCGGAATGGGCTCCAGGCGCGGAATCCTCATGGTCGTGTCACTGCTGGAACAGCGCAGACGCCTTTCCAAGCAGACAACGATGGCAGCGTTCGAGCGACTGACCGGGCGAACCCTCCCCTATGACGGGACCGTTGACTGCTATCGCAACCGGGTCAGGATTCTGTTCCTCGACCGCGAAACCAGACTGGAGGCAGTAGCCAGTACTCCATCGCGGTACGGCTGCCCCGCACCCTCTGCGCTGCAGTAGTGCATTTCACAGTCAAGCGACCGGATCGAACCAACACAGCAGAATCGCATAACGTCCCGCTCGTCCCCCTGGCCCAGGGCGTCATGGGCACCCGGCGAACACCGGGTGCCCATGCAGTCTGATACTGAAGCTTGCCGATATCCCGGCAACTGTCAGTATCAGGGTGCCTCTACTGCCCACAACACATCAGCTCCGCTTGCATATCTGACCAGCGTGAATGCGGGGGCCCGATAGACAACCGTTCTGGTGGCCTTGGCGGGAACAGGCAGGCGCTGCTCCGGCAACGATACCTTCGCAGACGGGTCACCTGCCGGCAGCACCCAGAACGTGCCGGCAGCATTGCCGATCACGATGTGCACGTGCCCTGCGAGATCGTTTACCTGGAAATAATCCATGCCATCGCGCTCGAACCCATAGACCAACCAGCCGGGATCCACGCTGAGGTCTTGTGCCTGCGGAATCGACTGGCCGAGTCCTTGGCCGGCCAACTTGATTCCATGGTCGTCACTCGGGGCAAAAGCAAAAACGGATACCGGCACCAACATCAATGCACCAGCAAATGCATGAATTCGGAAACTTCTCACACTGACCTCCAGGTTGGATGCAATACGGATCAAGAAGGATGCTACCGCCAATCGCATCAGCATATACCGGGCGGACTCCGCAGTGCCTGTCGGAGATAATCCACTGGATCGATGCAAACCCATGCCACGCCGAATCTGCCTCCGAAATCGCCAATACCCGCGGCGAAACCCGCGCACGGTGCGGGTCAGCGGCATCTGCGACAAGGACCTGGACAGGCGCGTGCAACAGCAGGATGTCGTCGATTGTGTGACGGCGAACACAGCGGACAGCATCAACCGCCGAATGTGGCGGGTGCAACGGCTAAAACGCGATCGACACATGGGCGCACTGATTGTGGATGATTCACCGTCCTCTGGTGGCTATGCCGCCGCACTGCCGGGCATGTAGGGCCTCGAAGCATGGGAAGCCGCCGATTGCAGCGCAAAGGGAGGCCAGACACCTCGATTGCACCCATCTCCAACTGTCGATAGTGTCTGCGGAAGTGGTCAGTCATCATTGGCCGGGAGACGAGAGGCGCGGGCTTGGACCGATTCAAAGAAGCAATTGAACTGAGCTTCCGGATCCGACCCGTCGGAATCGCACTCGCGGCCGTCTACGCCCTGGGCTGCCTTGCCTCGCGTCAGTTCTCGCTGGATCAGTTCTTCCTGCCCGCGGGCATCCGGGCAGCGGCACTACTGATCGTCCCGACCCGCCTGTGGCCCTACCTGCTGCTTGGCGAGTACGCGTACTTCGCAACCTTGCGCATTCCCATGATCGACACCTACGGCCTGGCCTGGGTCATCCTGGCCTCGACGCTGC
Organism: Stenotrophomonas sp. YJH_SMC_123; assembly: GCF_059368215.1. Taxonomy (NCBI): domain Bacteria; kingdom Pseudomonadati; phylum Pseudomonadota; class Gammaproteobacteria; order Lysobacterales; family Lysobacteraceae; genus Stenotrophomonas; species Stenotrophomonas sp. YJH_SMC_123. Next base: position 520,685 of record NZ_JCAFRM010000001.1, on the reverse strand, counting down.
TGATGCCGGTAGCGATGCTGGTGGTCTACCTGCATCGCATGAGAATGCCATCGGAGTCCGCCACCGGCCTCTGGTTGCTGTCGTTGACCTTCTGCACGGCGTTGTTCGTCCCGGCTCTCAATATGGGCATTTCATTTGCTCTGTGGTCGAACCCACCGCCGAGCAACCTGCTTAGCGCAGTTGATCGCACGATCTTTGGCCACTTCGCCGCCATCATCACCCTCGTGCCGTTGGCATTCCTCTGGTCGCGACGACACGCGGCCCCCAATTGGACGCGCCGCTTTGCGGCGCCTACGGTCACGGCCATCCTGGTGATGCTGGTCCTGGGCCTGTGCATGCAGCTTACGGCCATCAGCGCCCACACCACACGCACCCACCTGGTACTGCTGTCCTCCCTCCCAGCGATCGCCCTGACCTTCATGCATGGGTGGCGTGGCGCTGCCATCGCGATTCCGCTGTTGAACCTTCCACTCCATTTCGCCACACCCAGCACCGGCCTACCGTCCTCGTTCGACCTGGGCACCTTCGCCACCCAGCAGAACATGGCCGTGATGAGTGTCGCACTGCTCGCCCTGGGGTCCAGCATCAGCTATCACCATGAGCGTGCACGGTGCCGTGGACTGGCAGAGGAAACCACGTTGCGCCTGGCACGTAGTTCGCACCAGACCCGTGAGCGTGAGCTTCGCGAGCGCGCCTCCCATCTCAAGCAACTCGGCGAAGGCATGGACAGCTCGCTCGGCGAGATGGTCAGCTGGCTGAAGGCGCAGGGGCATCATGCGGTGGCCAACAGCCTGCAGCACGCCTCATCCGTGCACTCGCGGCTGTTCCGTGAACAGGCCAGTCTGGTCTACCCCACGGGGCTGGAGCAGGTTGGGCTGTATATCGCGCTGCGGGTTGGCGGCGCATGCGAAAGCTGGGACAACTCCCATCGCGTGATTCCGCCCCGGCTGGAGGGCAACCCCTGCCTGCTGACTGTCGACCTGCAGCTCGCCATCTATCGCTCGCTGATCGAGGCGGTGTCGCTGCTGCTGGAACTGGAGTCGGGACAGGTCAGCGTGCGCGCCCGGAGCGGCCAGGCGGGCGACCGGCGCGGCATCGTGGTGGTCGTTGGCCTGCTTGACCGCGGTCGCACGCTGTCGAACCGGACCGTTCAGCAGGCCATCGAGCGTCTGGCCGGCCGGATAATGGCCTACGGCGGCACGGTGCATTGCCGTGGCAACCGGCTCCGGCTCGTCCTGCACGAATCGCTTGCGGGTACAGCGGCGGCATTCGCATCGCCTGCCTGATCGGTGAACGACGCGCAGGGCACGCTGCTCCGGCTAAAGTTGCACCCGAAACCGCCGCTATCCGTGCCGAGTCCTTCCCTCGTGAGCCACCGCATCATGCCCGTCCTGCCGCAGGCCGCCGTCGATGGCGACCTGGCCGATCCGCTGCCGCAGCGGATCCTGCTGGTCGAAAACTCCCGTGCGTTCACCGGCATGCTGCGCGAGGCCATCGAGCAGCGCCTGGAACTGCCGGTGGTGATCGCTTCCACCCTGGCCGAGGCCGATCGCCTGCTGAGCGAGGATGGGGGCTGGTTCCTGGTACTGACCGGGCTGGTGCTAGCCGACGGCGACCGCGACGCGGTGGTCGAGTTCTTCCTCAGGCGCGGCCTGCCCACCGTGGTGGTCAGCAGCGTCTACGACGAGGATCTGCGCAAGCGCGTACTGCAGCAGCAGATCATCGACTACGTGCTGAAGAACACGCCGGGCAGCATCGACTACCTGGTGTGGCTGGTGCAGCGCCTGGAGCGCAACCGGCGCATTGCGGCACTGGTGGTGGACGACTCGCCGTCCGCGCGCGGCTATGCCGCCGCCCTGCTGCGCATGTATGGCCACGAGGTGCACGAGGCCGCTGACGGCAACGAGGGCCTGGCCGCGATCGACGCGCATCCTGCGATCCGCCTTGCCGTGGTCGACCAGGAAATGCCGGGCATGCAGGGCGTGGAGTTCACCCGCCGCCTGCGCACCCTGCGCTCGCGCGACAAGGTGGCGGTGATCGGCATTTCCGGCAATGCCGATGCCTCGCTGATCCCGCGCTTCCTGAAGAACGGCGCCAACGACTTCCTGCGCAAGCCGTTCTCGCGCGAGGAGTTCTTCTGCCGGGTCTCGCAGAACGTGGATCAGCTGGAGCTGATCGGCACGCTGCAGGACCTGGCCACCCGCGACTTCCTCACCGGCCTGCCCAACCGTCGCTGCTTCCTGGAACAGAGCCAGCGCCAGCTGCCGCAACTGCAGCTGCATGGCCAGTGCGTGGCGGTGGCAATGATCGACATCGACCACTTCAAGCACATCAACGACACCTACGGTCACGAAGCCGGCGATGACGCGCTGCGCGCGGTGGCCGGTGCGGTGGCCGCGCATGCCCGCAGCCACGACCTGACCGCCCGCTTCGGCGGCGAGGAGTTCTGCCTGCTGGTGCCGGACATGGAGCAGGACGAGGCCCTGCTGTACTTCGAGGAACTGCGCCAGCGCATCGCCGCGCTGGAAGTGGACATCGGCACCGCCAGCCTGCGCATGACGGTGAGCATCGGCCTGTGCTGCCTGCGCCCGCAGCGCGATGCACTGCATCGGCTGATCTCCGAAGCCGACCGCCAGCTGTACCTGGCCAAGGCCGGCGGCCGCAACCGGGTCAGCTGCACCACGGTGGCCAGCCCGCTGCGCCCGCGCGAGCCCGCGCTGACCTGACCGGGCAGCCTTGATCCAGATCAACGCCGCGCCAGCGCGGCAGCTCTACAGTCAGCCCCGACATACGCATGAAGGGGAGCCGGGGATGGCACTACTGGTCTGGCAGGACGATCTGAACATCGGCATCGATGTGATCGACCAACAACACCGCCGCATCATCGAGATGCTCAACCATTTGCACGTGGCCCAGGCCAGCATGCAGCGTGCGGCAGTGGGCGAGGTGATCGACGAAGTGGTGGACTACACCATGTCGCACTTCGCGTTCGAGGAAGAACTGATGGAGGAAGCGGGCTATCCGTTCTGTGCCGCGCACAAGCGCGTGCATGAAGTCTTCATCAAGCGGGTATCGGAGTACCGCATGCGCTTCCAGGCCGGCGAGGACATCAGCGATGAACTGCGCACCATGCTCTCGCGCTGGTTGTTCAACCACATCCGCGGCGATGACCAGGCCTACGCCGAACAGGTCAAGGCGCACTTGAACCAGTTCGCCCGCGAACACCAGGGCGGCGGTTGGCTGGGGCGCACGCTCAAGCGCTTCTTTGGCTGAGCCGCAGCGCGCGCCGGTGCAGGGCCACCAGCGCGCACAGGGTCGCTGCCGCAGTCAGGCACAGGTAGTAGCCGACCGCGACCAGGCCGAAGCGTTCCGCCAGCCAGGTGGCCAGGTACGGCGCCGGCGCCGCACCCAGAATGCCGGCCAGGTTGAATGACAGCGAGGCGCCGGTGTAGCGCACTTCCACCGGGTAGATCTCGGCCAGGAAGGTGCCGCAGGGGCCGTAGGTCAGCCCCATCAGGAACAGGCCCAGGCACAGGAACGCCGTGACCAGCCAGGGACTGTGCGGCTGGAACAGCGGAGCGAACAGCACGCCGAAGCCGATGATCAGCACGCTGGCCACGATCATCGTGCGACGCGTGCCCCAGCGGTCGCCATAGCGCGCCGACAACGGGATGCCCAGCGCGAAGAACAGCATGCCGGCCATCTGCATCAGCAGGAACTGCTCGCGGCTGTAGCCCAGCACGGCGGTGCCATGGCCGAGGCTGAACACGGTCATCAGGTAGAACAGCACGAAGGTGGCGAACGCCCCCAGCGTGCCCAGCAGCATCGCCACCGGATGGTCACGCAGCACCGTCCACATCGGCAGCCGCACCGGCGCCTTGCGCTCCAGTGCCTGCTTGAAGTCGGGCGTCTCATGGATGTTCAGGCGCACCCACAGGCCCAGGCCGACCAGCAGCGCGCTGGCCACGAACGGAATACGCCAGCCCCACTGCAGGAAGTCGTCCTGGCTCAGGCAGCGGCCGAGCGCCAGGAAAATGCCCGCCGACAACAGGAAACCGATCGGCGCGCCCAGCTGCGGGAACATGCCGTACCAGGCGCGCTTGCCCGGCGGCGCGTTCTCGGTGGCCAGCAGCACCGCCCCACCCCACTCGCCGCCCAGCCCCAGGCCCTGGCCGAAGCGGCACAGCGCCAGCAGCGCGGGCGCCCACAGGCCAATCTGCGCGTGGGTCGGCAGCAGACCGATCAGCACCGTGGACAGGCCCATGGTCAGCAACGCGGCGACCAGGGTGGCCTTGCGGCCGATGCGGTCGCCGAAATGGCCGAACACCGCCGAGCCGACCGGCCGTGCAATGAACGCCACCGCGAAGGTCGCCAGTGACTGCAACAGCGCCGCCTGTTCGCTGCTGTCCGGGAAGAACAGGTGCGGGAACACCAGCACTGCGGCCGTGGCGTAGATGTAGAAATCGAAGAATTCGATGGTGGTACCGATCAGGCTGGCCAACAGGACGCGGCGGGGAGAGTTCACGGGCGGTGCGGCAGCGGTGATCGTCGACATCGGCAACACGGGTAACGGCGGATCGCCCGATTCTGCCACGGGCCGGTGGCCGCACGGGACGATGGTTTCAGCCGACACCGATGCCAACGAGGGTGGCAGGCGCCATTGTTCTGCAGGTTCTCGCCCCTGCTCGACCACATTCCACGAAATGCAGCCGAGCATCGGCTCGGCTCTACATGTGGGCGCAAGCCCCGACGCCGTTACAGCTGGATCCAGGTGGCCTTGATCTCGCTGTACTTGTCGAACGCATGCAGCGATTTGTCGCGCCCATTGCCGGACTGCTTGTAGCCACCGAACGGGGCGGTCATGTCACCGCCATCCCAGCCGTTCACCCAGACGCTGCCGGCGCGCAGCTGGCGTGCGACGCGGTGGGCGCGGCCCAGATCGCGCGTCCACAGGCCGGCGGCGAGGCCGTAGCGGCTGTCATTGGCCAGGCGCACCGCTTCGGCTTCGTCGTCAAAGCCGAGCACCGCCAGCACCGGCCCGAATACTTCCTCGCGCGCCAATGCCTGGTCGGGGCTCACCTGATCGAACACCGTGGGCTGCACATAACAACCGCCCGCCTCGACATCGGCGCGATGACCGCCCAGCAGCAGGCGGGCGCCCTCGCTTTCGGCACGCACGATATCCCCCATCACCTTGTCCAGATGCGCGGCATCCACCAGCGCGCCCATCGGTGCGTCGGCGTCAAGCGGGTGGCGCGGCTGCATGTGCTGGCCGTAGGCAACCACCTGGTGCACGAAATCCTCGCGGATCGAGCGCTGCACCAGCAGCCGTGACCCGGCAGTACAGACCTCGCCCTGGTTGAAGAAGATGCCCCGTGCCACCGCCTTCGCAGCGGCATCCAGATCGGGGGCATCGGCAAACACCACGTGCGGGCTCTTGCCACCACACTCCAGCCAGACCCGCTTGAGGTTGGACCGCCCCGAATACTGCAGCAGCCGCGCGCCGGTGGCCGTGGAGCCGGTGAACGCCAGCACGTCCACATCCATGTGCAGGGCCAACGGCTCACCGACGCGCGCACCGTGGCCCGGCAGCACGTTCAGCACGCCCTCCGGCAGGCCCGCTTCGGCGGCCAGCGCCGCCAGCCGCAACGCACTCAGGGGCGAGCGCTCGGAAGGCTTGAGCACCACCGAGTTGCCCATGGCCAATGCAGGCGCGATCTTCCAGCACGCCATCAGCAACGGGAAATTCCACGGCACGATCGCCGCCACCACGCCGGCGGGCTCGCGCGTGACCAGGCCCAGCTCATGCGGGCCGGTGGGCGCGACCTCACCGTACAGCTTGTCCACCGCTTCGGCCGTCCAGCGCAGGCAGCGCACCGCGCCGGGCAGGTCGATACGACGCGCATCACGCACCGGCTTGCCCATGTCCAGGGTTTCCAGCAGGGCCAGCTCGTCCGCGTGTTTTTCCACCAACGCCGCCAACGCCAGCAGCACGCGCTTGCGATGGGCCGGGCTGGCCTGTGACCAGTGGCCCGCATCGAAGGCACGCCGCGCCGCGCCCACTGCGCGCTCCACGTCCTGTGCATCGCAGTCGGCGACCACCCCCAGCACGCGACCATCAATCGGGCTGATGCAGTCGAAGCGCGCGCCGCTGGCAGCGTCGGTGTAACGACCCTCGATAAAGGCCTGTCCGGGTATCGAAAGCTGCTGGGCCAGCGCCTGCCAGTGGCTGCGGTCGGGAAAGTCGGCCATGTCGGGCTCCTCGGAACAGTTTCCCCGGTTATACCGGCGCGGCCGCGACTCCACCGTGACGTGGCTGCGCTACATTTCCCCCATCGGACCCGATGGAGCTGGCATGAAGCGTTCCGCGAGCGACCTGCACGATCTGGCCACCCGACGCCCGGAGTCATTGGAGGCGTACTGGATGCCGTTCACCGCCAACCGCCAGTTCAAGGCCGCGCCGCGTGTGCTGGTGCGTGCCGAGGGCATGCACTACGAGGATGTCGACGGCCGCCAGATCCTCGATGGCACCGCCGGCCTCTGGTGCTGCAACGCGGGCCATGCAAGGCCGCGCATCGTCGAGGCCATCGTCGAGCAGGCGCGCACGCTCGACTATTCGCCGGCCTTCCAGATGGGCTCGCCGCCGGCCTTCGCGCTGGCGCAGCGGCTGGCCGCCTTGGCGCCGGCCCCGCTCAACCATGTGTTCTTCACCAGCTCCGGTTCCGAGGCGGTGGATACCGCGATGAAGATCGTGCTGGCCTACCACCGCCAGCGCGGCGAGGGCCAGCGCACGCGCTTCATCAGCCGCGAGAAGGCCTACCACGGGGTGGGTTTCGGCGGCATGGCGCTGGGCGGGCTGCCCAACAACCGCAAGCCGTTCGGCCTGCAGCTGGGCGGCGTCGACTACCTGCGCCACACCCTGGACCTGCCGCGCAATGCGTTCAGCAGGGGCCTGCCGCGCCAGGGCACGGAGCTGGCCGATGACCTGGAACGGCTGATCGCGCTGCATGATGCCTCGACGATTGCCGCCGTATTCGTTGAACCCATTGCCGGCTCAGCCGGGGTGATCCTGCCCGCACCGGGTTACCTGCAGCGCCTGCGCGAACTGTGCGACCAGCACGGCATCCTGCTGGTGTTCGACGAGGTCATCACCGGTTTCGGCCGGGTTGGGATGCCCTTCGCCGCGCAGCGCTTCGGGGTCACCCCGGACCTGCTGACCTTCGCCAAGGCGGTCAGCAACGGCGCGGTACCGCTGGGTGGCGTGCTGGCCAGCGACGCCGTGCATGCAACCCTGATGCAGGCACCGCCACAGGCCATCGAGCTTTTCCATGGCTATACCTGTTCGGGGCACCCGCTGGCCTGCGCCGCGGCGCTGGCGACGCTGGAGGTCTATGCCGAGGAGCGTCTGTTCGAGCGCGCCATCGAGCTGGGCGAGTACTGGCAGGAACGACTGCATGCGCTGCAGGGCCTGCCCAACGTGATCGACATCCGCAACTTCGGCCTGGTCGGCGCGGTTGAGCTGGCGCCTCGCCGCGATGCGCCGGGCAGCCGGGGCTACGAGGTCTACCGGCGCTGCTTCCACGACGGCCGACTGCTGGTGCGCTGCACCGGCGACATCATCGCGCTGTCGCCGCCGCTGATCGTGGACAAGGCGCAGATCGACCAGATCACCGGCACCCTGGGCGAGATGATCCGGGCCACCGCCTGAGCCGGGCCGATGGTGGCGAGCGGGTACAATGGGCGGTTCCGCTCCTGCTCGCTGCCGTGCCCATGGATATCGTCGTCAAAGAAGAACTCAAGGCCTACATCGACCCGCTGACCGCGGACGAACATGACGCGCTGGAGCGCAGCATCCTGGCCGAAGGCTGCCGCGATGCGCTGGTGCTGTGGGGGAATGTACTGGTCGATGGCCATAACCGTTTCGGTATCTGCCAGAAGCATGGCCTGCCCTTCAATACCGTGCAGAACACCCGCTTCCAGAGCATGGAAGACGTGCACCTGTGGATGATCGAACAGCATCTGGGCCGCCGCAGCGTGTCCGACTTCCAGCGCGGCGTGCTGGCGCTGCGCAAGCGCGACATCCTGGCCGCCCGCAAGCAGGTCGAGCAGGCGCAGCTGCAGCGCGAGAGCGATGGCACCGCCGACGTCGCCGATGAGACCGGTGAAGACAGTCCGCCGTGGGAACCGGCACCGAAGATCAGCCGCGCCGAGCTGGCGCGCGAAGCCAAGCTGAGCACCAGCCAGGTCGGCATGATCGAGCGCATCCACGCCCAGGCCGCCGCCGAGGTGGTGGAAGCGGTCAAGGCCGGCGTGATCTCGATCAGCGCCGCCGCCGCCGTGGCCGACCTGCCGGAAGAAGAGCAGCGCGCCGCCGCCGCCGGTGGCAAGGACGAGCTGAAGCAGGCCGCCAAGCGCGTGCGCGAGTCCAAGCGCAAGCCGCGCGCACCGAAGCCGGAAGCGGCCGAGATGGACTTCGAGGAACCGGACGAGGAGCAGATCGCCAGCCGCGACGCCGAGGTGCTGTCGGCGCTGGAACAACTGGGCGAGGATGCCCCGGCACTGCGCCGCCGCGTCGTCGCGCTGACCCGCGAGAACGACACCCTGCGCGCGCAGCTGGCTGCGTTGCGCAAGCAACTGGAAGCGCTGTAAGCGCTCTCGACGCGCTTCTGTGGAGCCGAGCCCATGCTCGGCTGCTCTTTGCCACGCGCAAGGCAGCCGAGCATGGGCTCGGCTCTACAGACAGGCGTCACCGGGCTGCGGTTAGACTTCTGGCATGACGCCTGCCCACGATCCGCGCCGCGCTCAGCTGCGACGCCTGAAAGCCCTCGCACTGGGCCTGCTGCTGTTGATGCTGGCCGGATTCGCGGTCAGCCACTGGCAGGGCGAACGCGGCATCTGGGCCTGGGTCTCGGCGTTCTGCGAGGCCGCAGCCGTGGGCGCACTGGCCGACTGGTTCGCCGTCGTCGCGCTGTTCCGGCGCCCGATGGGCCTGCCGATTCCGCACACTGCGATCATCCCGCGCAGCAAGGAACGCATCGGCGACAGCCTCGCCCTGTTCGTGCGTGACCAGTTCCTGGAACCGCAGGTGCTGCTGGCCAAGCTGCAGGTGTTCGATCCGGCCAGCCGCCTCGGCAGTTGGCTGGCCGACCCGGCGCGCTCGCGGATGCTGGCCGACATGGCACGCGGCTGGGCCCTGCAGGCACTGGACTTCTTCGACGAGACAGCGGTGCGCCGGCAGCTGCATGCGTTCGTGGTGCAGCAGCTGCGGCAGTGGAATGCCGCCGCCACCGCCGGTGAGCTGCTGGCCCTGCTGACCGCCGACGGGCGCCACCAGCGCGTGCTGGACGAGGGCCTGCAGCGGCTCGGCCGCTGGCTGGAACAGCCAGAAGTTAAGGAACGCGCCTCGCAGCTGATCGTGCGCTACATCCAGCGCGAATGGCCGACGCTGTCGAGCACGGTGAACTGGGTGAAGCCGATCGATGAGATCGGCGACAGCCTGGCCGAGCGCCTGGCGCGGGCGGTGCTGGAAGAACTGCAGCAGGTATTGGCCGAGCCGCAGCATCCGCTGCGCCAGGACTACGAGACCTGGCTGCAGAACTACGTGCAGCGCCTGCGCGAGGACCCGGCCCTGGCCGAGCGCATCGAACAGCTCAAGCGGGAAATGATCGACCACCCCGCCCTGCAGGACTACGTGCAAGGGCTGTGGGCGCGCATCCACGCCAGCCTGCGCGACGACCTGCAGCGCGAGGACTCGGCGCTGGTCGGACACCTGCAGCACAGCCTCGCCTCGCTGGGCGCCAGCCTCCAGGCCGACCCGGCCCTGCGCGAGGCCCTCAACCAGCACCTGCTGGAAGGTGCGCAACGCCTGACCGGCCGCCTGCGCGAGGGTGTGACCACGCATATCGCGCAGACCGTGAAGGGCTGGGACGAGCGGCATCTGGTCGAACAGCTGGAACTGAGCGTGGGCCGCGACCTGCAGTTCATCCGCTTCAACGGCACGCTGGTGGGAGGGCTGATCGGCCTGTTGCTGCATGCGGCGACAGTGGTGTTCAGGTTCTAGGCCTCGGTGCGCCCCCGGATCATCATGCTTGATTCATAAAATGCGAATGCCTATCATTTACTGATCGGTTGTACGCTTAGCCAAGCGGGCACGGAAGACGCGCCCATCGCCCGTGTACATCCCCGACCTCTGGATTGCCCGCCTGCGCGGGCAGTGCTTCGTCGATGGGACACGCTGGGCGACATGCGCAGGGCGCAAGGGGGCCGCGGACGCGTTCCATCCCCTCCCCTACCTGCAGGAACGCCGTGGACCGCTCGCCCGCAACCGCCAGCCCCCGCACCTTCTTCTCCAATCCACGCTGGGGCGTGCTGTCACGCTCGCTGGCCGCGACCTTCGGCGGCTACGCGCTGGCTTCGGCCACCAGCGTGTTCTGCGCGGTGGCGCTGCCCGGTGCGCGCGGCCAGGCCGTGCTGACCGGCATGCTGCTGGCCATCCTGGTGGCCGCCTGCGCAGCGCTGTGGGCGTTCGCGACCCGCAGCGCGCTGCGCGCCTGGGTCGGCATTCTCGCTCCCACCCTGCTGATGGTGGCCATTGCGCGCCTGATGGGAGCCTGGGCATGAAGAACGGGTTCCGCCAATCGATGGCCTGGCTGCACACCTGGACCGGCCTGCTGGTCGGCTGGTTGCTGCTGCTGATCTTCATGGCGGGCACCGCCAGCTACTATCGCGAGGAAATCAGCCGCTGGATGCGACCGGAACTTCCGTCCAGCCAGGTCAGCATCGATGTCGCCGCGCAGCGCGCCGTGGATTACCTGCAGGCCAATGCGGCGCAGGCCGGGAACTGGTTCGTCACCCTGCCGCAGCCGCGCAACCCGGCCATGCAGATGTTCTGGCGGTTGCCACCGGAGCTGGCCGATCCCAGTCGCGGCCGTCGCGGTGGCTTCGGCGAAGCCACGCTGGACCCGAATACCGGCCAGGCACTGAAGGCACGCGAAACGCGGGGCGGTGATTTCTTCTACCGCCTGCATTTCGACCTGCACTACATCCCGGTGCTGTGGGCGCGCTACCTGGTCGGCTTCTGCGCGATGTTCATGCTGGTGGCGATCATCACCGGCGTCATCACCCACAAGAAAATCTTCAAGGACTTCTTCACGTTCCGCAAGGACAAGGGCCTGCGTTCCTGGCTCGATTTCCACAACGTCAGCGCGGTGATGGCCCTGCCCTACCACGCGATGATCACCTACACCGGCATCGTCACCCTGATGGTCATGTACCTGCCGTGGGGGGTGAAAGTCGCCTACCCGCAGGACGAAGACAAGTTCTTCAGCGAAGCCTTCGGCGGCATGCCGGAGGTGACCGCGCCGGCCGAAGGACGCGCCACGCCGCTGCCGATCGCGCAGCTGCTGGACAGCGCACGTGCGCACTGGCACGGCGTGGAAGTGGCCGGCTTCACCGTGTCCAACCCGGGGGCGGCCAATGCGGTGATCGACATCCGCCAACGCGACGGCAAGCGCCTGTCCACCGACACTCCCGCCGTTCGCTACGACATGGTCAACGGCACGTTGCTGGAAGAGACGCCGCCGTCCGGCGGTGCCACCGCCACCCGTGGCGTGCTGTACGGCCTGCACCTGGCGCGCTTCGCCGATTGGGGCCTGCGTGCACTGTTCTTCCTGTCCGGCCTGGTCGGCTGCCTGATGGTCGCCAGCGGCGTGGTGCTGTGGGCGGTGAAGGAACGGCCGAAGCATGCCAAGAGTGGGCGCACCGGCTTCGGCCTGCGCCTGGTCGATGCGCTGAACATCGGCACCGTGGCCGGCCTGCCGATCGCTTTCGCGGCCTACTTCTGGGGCAACCGCCTGCTGCCGCTGGACATCGCCGGGCGCGCGAGTGCGGAGGCCAACGTGTTCTTCTACGCCTGGGGCGGCGCGCTGCTGGCCGCCTTCATCTGGCCGAAGCGGATGATGTGGGCGTGGCAGCTGTACCTGGGTGCGGCTGCGTTCACGCTGGTACCGGTGGTCAACGCGCTGACCACGCACGCGCATCTTGGCATCACACTGCGCAGCGGTGACTGGGTACTGGCTGGCGTCGATCTGTCGATGATCGCGTTCGGTGCGATGCTGGCGCTGTGCGGCTGGCGCATGCAGCGCTGGACGCCACCGCTGAGCGCGGCCGAGAAGAAGAAGCGCGCCGCCGCCGCAGCAGCACCCAGGGCCCCGGTGGACGCTGCGGAAACCGCCGAAGCGGAGGCCAGCGCATGATGCTGCTGGCACTGGCCCTGTCGTTCTCCGCGTTCACCGCGTTGTCGCTGGCGATGGAAAAGCACCAGCACGACCTGCACGGCAGCGCCGCAGCCACGCCCGCACGGCGCACCCAGTGGCGCGTGCTGGGCTGGGCCCTGCTGACGGTGGCGTTCGCGCTGTGCGTGATCGACCACGGCTGGGCGATGGGCCCGGTGCTGTGGCTGGGCACGATGACACTGGGCGGTCTGGCGCTGTCGTTCGGGCTGTACCCGTACCGGCCGAAGTGGATCGCGGCGTTGGCGATCGTGCTGCCGGTGCTGGGGCTGGTGGTGGCGGTGCTGTAGCCGGGCCACCGGGGTCGGATCCCTTTCGCGAAGCGCAAGGGCTCTGACCCCTGGTGCGTAGATCCGGATGGGGTCAGAGCCCCTGCGCTTCGCGCAGGGGATCCGACCCCGGGCGTCGCGTTACCCCAACCGCTTCAATTCCCACGCGCGGTGGATGCGCGCGTTGCGCTCGAAGTCCGGGCCGATGGTGCGCGCGGTGATCTCGCGGCACTGGGCGAATTCGGCGATGGCGTTCTCTTCCAGCTTGAAGCGGCGGAAATTGTTGGAGAAGTACAGCACGCCGCCCGGCGCCAGCCGCGCCACGGCTGCACGCAGCAGCTTGATCTGCTCGCGCTGCACGTCGAAGTCATCGGCGCGCGCGGAGTTGGAGAAGGTCGGCGGGTCACAGAAGATCACGTCGTACTGGCCACGGTCGCCCTCCAGCCACGCCATCGCGTCGGCCTGCACCAGCAGGTGCTGGTTGCCGCCCTGCCCGTTCAACGCCAGGTTGTCGTAGCACCACTGCAGGTAGGTCGCCGACAGATCGACGCTGGTGGTGCTGGCGGCACCGGCCACCGCCGCCTGCACGCTGGCCACGCCGGTGTAGCAGAACAGGTTGAGGAAGCGCTTGCCACGTACCTGCTCGGCCATCATCCGGCGCAGCGGGCGGTGGTCGAGGAACAGGCCGGTGTCCAGGTAGTCGAACAGATTCACCTGCAGCAGTGCATTGTTCTCGCGCACCACGATGAACTCGTCACGCTGCTCGAAGCGGCCGTACTTGCTGCCGCCCTTGCCGCGCTCGCGCGACTTCATCGAGACCTGCTCGGGCGGCACGCCGAACACTTCGCGCGCAGCGGCCAGCAGCTCGTTGCGGCGGCGGCGCACGTCGTTCTCGGGAATGGCAGCCGGTGCGGCGTATTCCTGCACGTGCAGGAAGGTACGGCGCTTGCCGCCGTCTTCCTCGTAGACGTCGATGGCGGCCGCGTACTCCGGCAGGTCGGCGTCATAGGCGCGGAAGCAGGTGATGTCTTCGCGGGCACGCCAGCTCTTGAACTTCTTCAGGTTCTTGCGCAGGCGGTTGGCCACCATCTGCGCGCCTTCGCTCAGCTCGCGCGGCTGTGCCGGATCACGGCCCGGCACGGCGATCGGGTCGCAGACGATCAGCGCACATTCCAAGGCACCATTGAACATCTGGTACTTCTTGCCGGCGCGCAGGCCGGTGGCGAAGGCCAGTTCGTCGTTGCCGCACAGCAGGCTGGCGCGCCACTGCGGCACCGCCTTCTGCAGGGCGTTGCCCAGCGCGCGGTACAGCGCCGGATCGGCGGCCAGGCGTTCGTCGTACGGCGGGTTGCAGACCACCGCGCCGATCTCCTCTTCGGGCGCGGCCAGGTCGGCCACATCGGCGCGGGTGAAGCGGATCGCGTGGGCGACGCCCGCGACCTCGGCGTTCTCGCGTGCCGCCTGGATCGCGGTCGGATCGATGTCGCTGCCGTGGATGACCGGCTTCAGCGCGGCCAGGCCAGCGGCCTCACGGTCACGCGCTTCGCTCTGGATGGTCTTCCAGACGGACTTGTCGAAGCCCAGCCAGCGGCTCGGCGGCAGGCTGCCATGACGCATCAGGCCGGGAGCGACGTCGGCGGCCATCAGCGCACCTTCGATCAGCAGGGTACCGCTGCCGCACATCGGATCCAGCAGGCCACCACCGGCAGCGTGCAGGCGCGGCCATTGCGCGCGCAGCAGCAGCGCGGCGGCCAGGTTTTCCTTCAGCGGTGCCTCGTGGGCAGCACCACGCCAGCCACGGCGATGCAGCGGGCCGCCGCCGAGATCGATCGACAACGAGGCACGGCCCTTGCGCAGCGACAGGTTGACGCGCACGTCGGGCAGATCGGTGTTGACCGAGGGGCGTTCCAGGCCTTCATCGCGCATGCGGTCGACGATGGCGTCCTTGATCCGCTGCGCGGCGAAGCGGGCGTGGGTGATCTTGTCGCCGGACACGTGCGCGTCCACCGCCAGGGTCATCTCCGGCGTGATGTGCTCGTGCCACGGCAGCGCACGCACGCCGTCATACAGGGCCTGCTCATCCGGGCACTCGAACTCGTCGATGGGCCACAGCACGCGGCTGGCCAGGCGCGACCACATCACGATCCGCAGCGCCTGCGCCAGTTCGCCCTCGGCGTTGACGCCGGCAATGGTGGCAGTGGCCTTGCCAAGGCCCAGGGCCGACAGTTCATCGGCAAGCAGGTATTCCAGGCCCTTGGCGCAGGAGACGAAGAATTTCACGGGATCGGTTCGCAGGTGGTCGGGCGCGGCACAGGGGCCGGGCCGTTCGGAAAGGAGGGCCGTAGGCACGGCCGGCAGGCCCGCGCCGGGGGCGGCGGGGCTGCCATTGTAGTCAATGCGGGCGGGCGCGCCGTGCGCCCGGGCTTCACAGTTGCCGCAGCAAGCGTTCGAAGGCCTGCGCGGAAGCCTCCACGTGGCGCTCGAGGCGGTGGCCGTCGTCGACCAGCAGCAGCTGCGCCGAGCGCGCCTGCGCCCACGCGATCACTCCCGCTGCTGGCACCACGTCGTCATGCCAGGCCTGGACCACGGTGGTCGGCACGGCGGCGGCGTCCAGCGCCGGCATCGGGCCCATCGTGGTCGGCGGCACCATCAGGAACAGGCCGGCCACCGGTACCTGCAACGAGGCGATGGCGGAAATGTAGGCGCCCAGGCTGGAGCCGGCCAGCACCACCGGCCCCTGCCGGGCCGCGATGGCGGCGCGCTCGACCAGGCGGCGCAGGCGGGTCGGCACGTCGCCTACCCGGCTGACCTCGCTCATCGCGTCCAGGTCGGTGTAGTCCGGGCGCTCATGGGTCCAGCCCAGGCGCTGCGCCACGTCGGCCAGCGCGGTGACCTTGGTCGCTTCCGGGCCGCTCTCGAAGCCATGCGACAGGATGCAGTGGCCGCGGCTCATGCACGTGCTCCGTGCGAGCGGGCCAACGAGGAAAGAGAAGGCAGGTTCATGCCGCAATGCTAGCATCGCCGGATGCCCAACCCGCTCCTGCCCGGCCTGCAGCTGCAGCCCCTGCCCTACGAAGACCGTCTGCCGCTGCGCGACCCGGCCACGCTGGAGATGGTGGTGATCCACTGCACCGAACTGCCCGATCTGGCGACGGCCCGCGAGTACGGCGAGCGCGTGCTGTACGACAGCGGCGCCGGCAACAGCGGGCACTTCTACATCGACCGCGATGGCAGCGTGGTGCAGTACGTTGCACCGGAACGCGTGGCCCACCACGTGCGCGGCATGAACGCGCATACGCTGGGCATCGAGCTGGTCAATACCGGGCGCTATCCGGACTGGTTCGACAGCCGCCACCAGGCGATGGACGAGGCCTACACCGAGGCACAGCTGCAGGCGCTGGAACAGCTGCTGCTGGCGCTGGTGGCGCACTACCCGTCGCTGCGACGGATTGCCGGGCATGACCAGCTGGACCTGGAACGGGTGCCGGCCAGCGACGATTCGACGTTGACGGTGGCGCGCAAGCGCGATCCGGGGCCGCTGTTCCCGTGGGCGCGGGTGCTGGCGAAGGTGCCGTTGCAGCCGGTTGGGTAAGCGGCAGGGCTGCGCCCTGCACCCGCAGAGGCAACGTCAACGTCAAGTTCTGGCATTCCGAGGGATGGCGGGGGGCTCCGGTTGCGGGGGCCGCTGCAAGTACGTCCATGTAAGCTCGGTCGCCGCATCCATGCGGCTCACGCCCCCGCAACCGGCCCCACCCCGCCTTCGACAGTTCTCCGCGATCCTTCGAATCGACACGGGGTTGGATCCCGTTGCTACGCAACGGGCTCTGACCCGATTTTCGGTTGATGGGGTCAGAACCGTTCTCCGTTGGAAAACGGATCCGACCCCGCGCGGCTCAGGCGCCGGTCGCCACCGGGCGGCTGCTGTCGCTGACCCACCCGCTCCAGGAGTCGGCGTAGATGCGCGCGCCGGACAGGCCCGCCGTTTCCATCGCCAGCAGCAGATGGCAGGCGGTCACGCCGGAGCCGCACATCAGCACCACCTGCTGCGGATCGCGGTTGCCGATCACGCCCTGCAGTTCGGCGCGCAGCGCCTGTGGGTCGCGCAGGTGGCCATCGAGTACGTTCAAGGCGAACGGGCGGTTGACCGCGCCCGGTACATGGCCGGCGACCGGGTCCAGCGGCTCGACGTCACCGCGGAAGCGCTCACCCGCGCGCGCGTCGACCAACCAGCCCGGCGCGTGCTTCAGCCGTGCGCTGATTTCATCGGCGCTGGCGATCTGGGTGGTGTCGAAACGGCCCGGGTAGGCAGGTAACGCCGTCACTTCAGTCGGCCCGCTCGCCAGCGCGTGACCGGCGGCCTGCCAGGCGGCAATACCGCCGTCGAGCACGGCCACCCGGGTGTGCCCGATCAGCCGCAGCAGCCACCACAGGCGCGAGGCGGCCATGCTGCCGTCGCTGCCGTCGTAGACCACCACCTGGGTTTCGGGACCGATGCCCCACGTGCCGAGCTTCGCGGCGAACGCATCGCTGTCCGGCAGCGGGTGCCGGCCGTGGCCGCTTCGGGTCAGATCCGACAGATCACGGTTGAGATCGGCATGCACCGCAGTCGGTATGTGCCCTGCCAGATACTGGCCGCCCGCAGCCTGCGGATCGGCCAGCGAAGCACGCGCATCGACCACGCGCACGGCGGTGCTGGCGGTGGCACGCGCGTCGACGACGCGCACGCCTGCGCCCAGCGCAGCGGCAAGGGTGGTGACATCGACCAGGGTGGTCCACGGCGGATCGATCGGCTTCATTTCACTTGCTCCAGGCGACGACGCAGGTTGTAGAGAATGGCGGCGGTCGCGCCCCAGATGCGCTGCCCCGGCCAGCCATACTCCAGGACGTGGCGGACCCGGCCGCGATGAGTGATTTCGACCTGGCGCAGGCTGTCGGGCGCCATCAGATAATCCAGCGGCACCTCGAACACTTCGGCCACTTCGCTGGGCTGCGGCACCGGCACGAAGTCCGGATCGACCACCGCCACCACCGGCGTGACCCGGTAGCCGGTGATGGTGACGAAGGGATCGAGATACCCCAGCGCCTGCACCTGGCCGGGCGCCAATGCGATTTCTTCCTGGCTCTCGCGCAGCGCGGCCGCCAATGCGTCGCGGTCATCGGGTTCGGTGCGGCCGCCGGGGAATCCGACCTGGCCCCCGTGCGTGCGCAGGGTTTCGGTGCGGCGGGTCAGGATCACCTGTGCGCCGTTGGCGCGCGGGACGATGCCGGCCAGCACCGCAGCCTCCACCG
Source organism: Stenotrophomonas sp. YJH_SMC_123 (assembly GCF_059368215.1). Lineage (NCBI taxonomy): Bacteria > Pseudomonadati > Pseudomonadota > Gammaproteobacteria > Lysobacterales > Lysobacteraceae > Stenotrophomonas > Stenotrophomonas sp. YJH_SMC_123. The sequence goes on along the minus strand of NZ_JCAFRM010000001.1, from coordinate 502,837 downwards.
GAGGCCCGGGCGGCAGCAGGTCGATCAGCTCACTGCGGTTCCAGCCGTCGCCGGCCGGCGGTTGGGCCAAGGGGTGCAGCGCGCGCATCAGTCGCTCGTGGTCGGCCAGCGAGCCACGCAGCGATTGCTGCAGTTGTTCGCGCAGGGGCTGCACGCGGCGCAGGATGCGGCTGCGTTCCTCGTTGCTCATCGACGACCACCGCGCGATCTCATCGATATGCCGCGCGCAGCCGGTGCATTGCCGGTGCGGATCCAGCGTGCACACTCCGATGCAGGGACTTGCGACAACACGCGCCGTTTCTTCCATTGTTTGCACCCGGCAACAGTAGCGCGATCGGGCTGAATTTGCGCGGGTGGCCCGGCCCAACGGTAGAGTCGACTGTCAGTCGACGCTCGCGCGCAGCGCGGGCGTTTCACCGCCAGGGGCTGCACAAACAGAAACGCGCCGGTGGGATCACCGGCGCGTTTCGTTTGCTGTTTCGATTTACTTGACGCTGACCAGCTTGATCTCGAACTGCACAGCCACGTTCGGCGGGAACGGGGTGCGCGGGTCGGCACCGTAGGCCTGGTCCGGCGGCAGGGTGACTTCCCACTTCGAGCCGGCCGGCATCTGCAGCAGGGTCTCGCGCATGGCCTTCATTTCAACTTCGCTGACCTTGATCGACGGGATCTGCTGGGCAGGGCGGGCTTCGGTCGGGCGCTGGCCGTACGGGAACGGACCGGCCACTTCCAGCTGCACGGTGCTGGCCTGGGTCGGCTTGGCGCCCTTGCCGGCTTCGATCACGCGGTACTGGACGCCGCTCGGCAGGGACTGCACGCCGGCCTTGGCCTTGTTCGCCGCGATGAACTGATCGCTCTTGGTCTTGTTTTCGGCAGCCGCCTTTTCGTACTCGGCCTTGGCAGCCTGGGCACGGCCCTGCTCGCGCTTCTGGAACGCTTCAACGGCCGGCTTCAGCTGCTCGGCGGTGATCGCCGGCTGCTTCTTGGCGTAGGCATCCTGCAGGCCCTTCACCACCGAGTTGATGTCCAGCTGCTCACCGCGACCGGTCAGCTCCGCCAGGTTGTTGCCGTAGTCGTAACCGAAGTAATAACTCAGCTTGCCCTTCTCGGACGCGATGTCCTGGGCGAAGGCATTGCCCGTCAGGGCCAGGGCCGCGACGGCGACCGCGATAGAACGCAACTTCATCAAACAGTTCTCCAGGGGTGGTAACTCAGGGACGTTCTTCGCCGCCCTGAGGCGACGGGTTAGGATAACGGGCGCAACGTGTAACCGCTACTCACGATGCAGGCTATGACCCGTCTGCGTTTGCAGAGTTCAATATCACTTTTTTTTAACGTTCCAGGAGTTTCCCCGTGGCCGATGCCCTGATCGCTGTTGCCGACGAAGGCGCCATCCGCACCGTGACCGTCCAGCGCCCGGACAAGCTCAATGCCCTGAACGCCGCGACCCTGCAGGCGCTGGCCGATGCCTTCAGGGACGCCGCTGCCGATCCGGAGGTGCGCGTGGTGGTGTTGACCGGGGCGGGCCCGAAGGCCTTCGTAGCCGGTGCCGACATCGCGGAAATGAACACCCTCAGCGCCGTTCAGGGACGTGATTTCTCGCTGCTGGGCCAGGCCCTGATGCGCCAGATCGAACGCATGCCCAAGCCGGTCATCGCGCGCGTGAACGGTTTCGCGCTGGGCGGCGGGCTTGAGCTGGCGATGGCGTGCCACCTGCGCATCGCCGCCGATACCGCCAAGGTCGGCCAACCGGAAATCAATCTCGGCCTGATTCCCGGCTTCGGCGGCAGCCAGCGCCTGCTGCGCCTGTGTGGCCGCGCCGCCACCCTGGAGCTGTGCCTGCTGGGGGCGCCGATCAACGCCGCGCGTGCGCTGGAGCTGGGCATCGTCAACGAAGTCGTGCCGGCTGACGCGCTGGACAACCGCGTGCAGGACGTCGCCCGCCAGCTGGCACGCTCAGCACCGCTGGCCCTGCGTGGCCTGCTCGACGCGGTGCACGTGGGCGGCGAGTGCAGCCTGGAGGCCGGGCTGGAATACGAAAGTGCGCAGTTCGGCCTGCTGTTCGCCACCGAGGACATGCGTGAAGGCACCAGTGCCTTCCTGCAGCGCCGCCCGCCGGCCTTCCAGAACCGCTGACGCCATGGCATCCCGACCCAACCCCGCGCAGTTGTTCGCCCGGGTCCAGGCAGACGATCTCGATGGCGCCCTGCAGGCGGGGCTGATGGACTACGTCGCCCGAGCCGGCGACGAACAGCTGCTGCCTGGCCACCCGGACCTTCCGCAGCGGCTTCAGCAGGCCCAGCAGCAACTGCGTACGGCCTGGGCCGCACGCGAACGCTATCGCGCCCGCGCGGTGCGCCTGGCCCGCCGCGAAGCCGAGCGCGATGCACGTCGCACCCCGCCCCCGGCGCCGGACGTGAAGCCCCCCCTGCCCGCCGCGGCGGCCGCGATTCTCGCCCGGGCCAAGGCCCGCGTCACCGGCAAGGAGCCGTAATGGCCACCGCGAAGAAGACTGCCCGCGCACCGGCGCGGCGCGGCGGCCGCATGCCGAGCGCCGACGTGGTGGAAATGTTCACCCGCCTGCGCGAGCTCAATCCGCACCCGAAGACCGAGCTTGAGTACAGCTCGCCGTTCGAACTGCTGGTGGCCGTGGCGCTGTCCGCCCAGGCCACCGACGTCGGCGTCAACAAGGCCACCCGCCGCCTGTTCCCGGTCGCCAACACGCCGGCGAAGATCCTCGCGCTCGGTGAGGATGGCCTGAAGCCGTACATCGCCACCATCGGGCTGTTCAACGCCAAGGCGAAGAACGTGATCGCCACCTGCGCGATCCTGCTGCAGAAGTACGGCGGCGAAGTGCCGCGCGACCGCGAAGCGCTGGAAGCGCTGCCCGGTGTGGGCCGCAAGACCGCCAACGTGGTGCTCAACACCGCCTTCGGCGAGCCGGTGATGGCGGTGGATACGCATATCTTCCGCGTCTCCAACCGTACCGGCCTGGCCCCCGGCAAGAACGTGCGCGAAGTGGAGGACACGCTGGTGAAGGTGATTCCGGCCGAGTTCCTGCTCGACGCGCACCATTGGCTGATCCTGCATGGCCGCTACGTGTGCAAGGCGCGCAAGCCGGATTGCCCGGGCTGCGTGATCGCCGACCTGTGCCGGTTCAAGGAAAAGACCACAGCCGAGACGTGACGCGGATCGTGTTGTGACGAAACGAAGACGGCGGGCACCAGGCCCGCCGTCCGCGTGTATGGACAAGGGTGCTTCAGGAGATCAGAACGACAGGTCGCCCCAGACGCCGAATTCCTTGGTCTTGTCGTTCTTCTTGTCGCTGGCGTTGGCCAGGTGCGTGTACTTGTACACGGTCGACAGCTTGAGGTTCTTCATGACCGGGAACTCGACGCCGACGTTCCAGTACTTGTCGCTCAGGGTCGGGTCCAGGGTCTTGCTGACGTCGGTGTCATCGTAACGACCGAACACGTTGATGCCACCGTCGGTCACGCGCACGCTGCCCCACACCGACCAGCCACTGGTCTTGTCGGTGGCAACGGTCAGCACGTTGTTGAGGTTCTTGGCCTGGAAGTACTCGCCGCCGACGCGGAAGTTGCTGTCGGCGTAGGCCACCATCGCGTTGGCGCGGGTGTAGGTGTTCTCGGCGCTCTGGATGTCGGTTTCCTTGCCCAGCTTGCCGCTGTAGCCGCCGACGGCGACCACGAAGTTCTCGTTCGGGGTGTAGGCCACGCGGCCTTCCACGTCCATGCCCTTGCTGCGGGTCGGGTTCTTGTAGCCGGCGCCGGACACGACCGAGACGGCGTAGTTGAAGTTGTTGCCCAGGTTGCCGAAGCCATGCAGGCCCCAGTCGGACGAGTTGCCGTACTTCAGGCGGTCGGTCAGGGTGTTCTCGACATAGCGCATGCCGTAGAACTTCTCGACGTACGGGATCCACGGCATGTCGGCGGCACCGACGCGCAGGTTGAAGGCCGGGTCGAAGCTGCCCTGCACGTAGGCCTTCTTGACGAACAGTTCGGTGTTGCCGATGGCCGAGCTGTACTGGAAGTCGGTGGTCAGGTTGGCCGACCAGATGTCGTTGAACTTGTGGTCGACGGTCAGGTAGAAGCGCTTGACGTCCAGGCCGGTGCCGCTGGCGGCGGTGTCCTTGCCGTTGCTGGTCTTGTCGATGTTGGTCAGGTCAAAGAACATGCGACCGCCAATCTTGTTGTCATTGACCAGCTTGGCCAGCTTGTCGACGCTGGTCTGGGTCTTCTGCGCACCTTCCAGGGCCTGCGCCTGGGTGATGTTCACTTCGGACTGCGCGTCGGACTGCGCCTGCAGCGCCTGCGAATCGTTCTGCAACTGCTGGACCTGGGCCTGCAGCGCAGCGATCTGTGCCTGCAGCTGCTGCAACTGTGCCTGGGACACGCCCGAGCTGGCGGGGGCTGCGAAGGCGTCGGCGGAAACCAGACCGAGGCTTGCAACGACCGCGGCGGCGAGCAAATGGGAACGCATTTTGGATTTCTCCAGAGGGTTGGAATGGCTTGGGCAGAACGCCACGCCGGCAGGCCGGTCAAGCGTTTTGCGAACGTTCCGTTAAAACCATGACAGCCGAATGACAGATTGAGCACCAACCCCAGATTTCTTCGTGCGGTCATGCGTACGACTCATTTGCGCGCACATGCTTATCGATCCCTTGCGCCCCATGGCGTGGTGTATCGGCACCGACACGCGGGCAAGCCGCCGGGTCACCCTGGTCCGCACCGCCCGGCTTCGCGCGGATGACGCGGAATCCCTGCGCAACGCCAGGCGCAGACCGCGCGAAGGGAGCCAGCCGTCACCTCATCGGCCACCTATGCAAGGTGACCGCAACCGGCGCCGGCGCACCTCCCTTGTGCCCGCACGACCGCCTCAGCCGCTGCGCGAAACCTTCACGGCCCGCGCTGCGCAAGCGTCAGCCAGCGCTGTAACGGATGCGTCATACAACGGTCCCCGCGCTGTCATCGAACCGTTATGGAATGTGCGCCGGGCGGGTAACCCCGCATTCCAATCAACCCAGGAGCCACCCCGTGATCCACGCCTTCAAGTCGCGCGTTGCCGTTGCCGTCTTCGCAGCGTCGTCCGTGTTCGCCGCCAACGCCGCTGAAATCACCGGCGCGGGCGCCTCGTTCATCTACCCGGTGATGTCGAAGTGGTCGGCCGACTACAACGCTGCCACCAGCAACAAGGTCAACTACCAGTCGATCGGTTCCGGCGGCGGCATTGCGCAGATCAAGGCCAAGACCGTTGATTTCGGCTCTTCCGATGCACCGCTGAAGCCGGAAGAACTGGCCGCCTCGGGCCTGGCCCAGTTCCCGTCGGTGATCGGCGGCGTGGTGCCGGTGGTCAACGTGGCCGGCATCGCCCCGGGCGCACTCAAGCTGGACGGCACCGTGCTGGCCAACATCTTCCTGGGCAAGATCAAGACCTGGAACGACCCGGCCATCGCCGCGCTGAACCCGGGCGTGACCCTGCCGAGCGCCAAGATCACCGTCGTGCACCGCTCGGATGGTTCGGGCACCACCTTCAACTTCGTCAACTACCTGTCCAAGGTCAGCCCGGAGTGGAAGAGCTCGGTCGGTGAAGGCACCTCGGTCCAGTGGCCGGCCGGCATCGGCGGCAAGGGCAACGAAGGCGTTGCTGCCTACGTGAAGCAGATCAAGGGCGGCATCGGCTACGTCGAACTGTCCTACGCACTGCAGAACAAGCTGTCGTACACGGCGATGAAGAACGCTGCCGGCAGGTTCGTGCAGCCGAGCGATGCATCGTTCGCCGCCGCTGCCGCCAGCGCCGACTGGGCCAGCGCCAAGGACTTCTACCTGGTGATGACCAACGCCCCGGGCGCCGAGTCCTGGCCGATCACCGCCACCAACTTCATCCTGGTGCACAAGAAGCCGAAGAACGCTGCCAACGGCAAGGCCACCCAGGAGTTCTTCCGCTGGGTCTACAAGAGCGGCGACGCCCAGGCCCGCCAGCTGGACTACGTGCCGCTGCCGGACAGCCTGGTCCGCCAGATCGAGACCTACTGGTCGCAGAACCTGAAGTAAGCACGTTCCCCCGCAGGAACGGGGCCGGCGGGTCCTCTCTCCCCCGCCGGCCCCAACCGGGCGCGAGATCCTCGAGATCTCGCGCTCTTCTTGTTTTCGGGGATGCATGCATCTGCCTCTGCAGCGCCGAGCCCACGCTCGGCTGGGTGCTGAAGCGTGCGGACCGACGGTCCGCACCTACCGAGGGCAGGGAGCCGTCGAACATGGCTTGACTCCACACGGGCCAACCGGCCGCCATACCGGTGCGCAGATCCGGGGTCTCCGGGGCTCTGCCGGATGGGGGCCAACCCGGTGAAACCCTTGTCAGAACGTGATCCAGGACACCTCTGTCATGGTCGTAATACGGCTGTAACAAAAACATCATTTCATAGCCGCATCCGCCGACCACGTCGGCTCTTCCCCGCTATGGAGTGACCATGAAACTGCACTCGGCCGGCCTTGCCGCCCTTTCCCTGGCCATCGCCCTGGGCCTGTCGGCCTGCGGTGGCGACAAGCAGGCCGCGCAGCAGCCGGCGGCCGACGGTGCCGCTGCCCCGGCCGCTGCCGGTGCCAAGGTGACCGCCGAAGTGTCCGGCGCGGGCGCGTCCTTCATCTTCCCGCTGGTCTCCAAGTGGTCGGCCGACTACAACGCCACCACCGGGGCCAAGATCAACTACCAGTCGATCGGCTCCGGCGGCGGCATCGCCCAGATCAAGGCCGGCACCGTCGACTTCGGCTCCTCCGACAAGCCGCTGAGCAGCGAAGAGCTGGCACAGGCCGGCCTGGCCCAGTTCCCGTCGGCCATCGGCGGCGTGGTGCCGGTGGTCAACATCGAAGGCCTGGAAGCCGGCAAGCTGCGCCTGAGCGGCGCCCTGCTGGCCGACATCTTCCTGGGCAAGGTCAAGACCTGGAACGATCCGGCCATCGTCGCCGCCAACCCGGGCGTGAAGCTGCCGGACGGCAAGATCACCCTGGTCCACCGTTCGGACGGTTCGGGCACCACCTTCAACTTCTCCAACTACCTGTCCAAGGTCAGCCCGGAGTGGAAGAGCAAGGTCGGCGAAGGCACCTCGGTGCAGTGGCCGGACGGCGTCGGTGGCAAGGGCAATGAAGGCGTCGCTTCGTACGTGAAGCAGATCAAGGGCTCCATCGGCTACGTCGAGCTGGCCTACGCGCTGCAGAACGGCATGCCGTACACCGCCATGCAGAACGCCGCCGGCAACTGGGTCGAGCCCAGCGCGGAAACCTTCGCCGCGGCGGCCGCCAGCGCCGACTGGGCCAGCGCCAAGGACTTCAACCTGGTCATCACCAACGCCCCGGGCGAGCAGGCGTGGCCGATCACCGCCACCAACTTCATGCTGATGCAGAAGCAGCCGAAGGACGCCAAGCGCAACCAGGACACCCTGGCCTTCTTCAAGTGGGCCTTCGAGAACGGCCAAGCCCAGGCCAACGAGCTGCACTACGTGCCGCTGCCGGCCGAACTGGTCAAGCAGATCGAGGCCTACTGGGCGACCGACCTGAAGTGACGGACTCGACGGTGCCCGCCCCGCGCGGGCACCGCTTCCACGCCGTGCCGCCCCGCCCCTTCCTGGCCCTGCCGTCCCCATGAATGCCATCGCCCAGCCTGTAGCCGCCCCGTCCACGCGTGATGCGCGTGATGCCCGCAACGACAAACTGTTCCGATGGGTGCTGGTCGGCACCGTCATCTTCGTCCTGATCGCCCTGGCCTGCGCCGCGCTGTCGATGCTGTGGGGCGGCCGCCATGCCCTGCAGATGCAGGGCCTGAGCTTCTTCTTCTCCGCCGACTGGAATCCGGTCGAAAACAAATTCGGCGCGCTCGCCCCGATCTACGGCACCCTGGTCACCGCCGTCATCGCGATGGTCATCGCCGTGCCGGTCAGCTTCGGCATCGCCTTCTTCCTCACCGAAGTCGCGCCACGCTGGCTGCGTGGCCCGGTCGGCACAGCCATCGAACTGCTGGCCGGCATTCCCTCGATCATCTACGGCATGTGGGGCCTGTTCGTGCTGGTGCCGGTGATGACCGAGTACGTCACGCCGTTCCTCAACGAGACCCTGGGCGAATGGCCGATCATCGGCCCGATGTTCCAGGGCCCGCCGCTGGGCATCGGCATGCTCACCGCCGGTTTCGTGCTGGCGATCATGGTCATTCCGTTCATCTCCTCGGTGATGCGCGAAGTGTTCCTGACCGTGCCGACCCGCCTGAAGGAATCGGCCTATGCGCTGGGCTCCACCAAGTGGGAAGTGAGCTGGGACATCGTGCTGCCCTACACCCGCTCGGCGGTGATCGGCGGCATCTTCCTCGGCCTCGGCCGCGCCCTCGGCGAGACGATGGCGGTGGCCTTCGTGATCGGCAACAGCGTGCGCCTGTCGCCGTCGCTGCTGGAACCGGGCACCACCATTGCTGCGCTGATCGCCAACGATTTCGGTGAAGCCACTGAAACCTACCGTTCGGCCCTGCTGCTGCTCGGCTTCGTCCTCTTCATCGTCACCTTCGTGGTGCTCGCCATCGCCCGCCTGATGCTGATGCGCCTGTCCCGCAAGGAGGGCAACTGATGTCCAGCACCGCTGACTCCCTGTACCTGCGCCGCCGCATCGGCAATGTCGTTGCGATCACCGCCTCCTGCGCCACCGCGCTGTTCGGTTTGTTCTTCCTGGGCTGGATCCTGTTCACCCTGGCCTCCAAGGGCCTGGCCGGCATCAACCTGGATCTGTTCACCAAGATGACGCCGCCGCCGATGCAGGAAGGCGGCCTCGCCAACGCGTTCTTCGGCAGCGCCGTGATGTGTGCGCTGGCCATCGGCATCGGCACCCCGCTGGGCGTATTGGCGGGCACCTGGCTGGCCGAGTACGGCAACGCCCGCAAGGCCGGCACCGTGGTCCGCTTCGTCAACGACATCCTGCTGTCGGCCCCGTCCATCGTGCTCGGCCTGTTCGTCTACACCCTGTACGTGATGCAGACCGGCGGCAACTTCTCGGCGTTCGCCGGTGCGCTGTCGCTGGCCTTCATCGTGCTGCCGGTGGTGGTACGCACCACCGACGAGATGCTGCGCCTGGTGCCCTCGCAGATGCGCGAAGCGGCCCTGTCGCTGGGCATCCCGCAGTGGAAGGTGATTGTGCAGGTGCTGTACCGCAGTGCCTCGGCCGGCATCATCACCGGCATCCTGCTGGCACTGGCCCGCATCTCCGGCGAGACCGCACCGCTGCTGTTCACCGCCTTCGGCAACCAGTACTGGAACAACAACATCTTCCAGCCGATGGCCTCGGTGCCGGTGGTGATGAACCAGTTCGCCGGCAGCCCGTATGAATCCTGGCAGGTGCTGGCCTGGGCCGGTGCCCTGGTGCTGACTGTCTTCGTGTTGCTGGTGAGCCTTGCCGCCCGCGGCATCCTGCTGCGCAACCGTATCTCCCATGACTGACCTTTCCGTGGATAATGCCATGAACGACCTTTCCAACGCCGTGCCGATGCAGCGCATCGCCGTGCCGTCCTCGCACGAGAGCCTGCACACGCCGTCGCCGGTGAAGCTGGCTGCGCGTGGACTGGACTTCTACTACGACAAGTTCCACGCCCTGAAGGGCATCAACCTGGAAATCCCGGAAAAGCGCGTGACCGCGCTGATCGGTCCTTCCGGTTGCGGCAAGTCGACCCTGCTGCGCATCTTCAACCGCATCTACGCGCTGTACCCGAAGCTGGAAGCGCGCGGTGAAGTGCTGCTGGACGGCGAGAACATCCTGTCGCCGAAGTACCCGATGAACCGCCTGCGCAGCAAGGTCGGCATGGTGTTCCAGAAGCCGGTGCCGTTCCCGATGACCATCTTCGAGAACGTGGCCTACGGCATCCGCCACCACGAGAAGCTGAGCAAGGCCGACATGGCCGACCGCGTCGAGCAGGCGCTGCGCCAGGGCGCGCTGTGGGACGAAGTGAAGGACAAGCTGGGGCAGAGCGCACTGGGCCTGTCCGGCGGCCAGCAGCAGCGCCTGTGCATCGCCCGTGCCGTGGCCCTGCGCCCGTCGGTGCTGCTGCTGGACGAGCCGACCTCGGCGCTGGATCCGATCTCGACCAGCCGCATCGAGCAGCTGGTGGAAGAACTCAAGCACGAGTACACCATCGTGATCGTCACCCACAACATGCAGCAGGCCGCTCGCGTGTCCGACTACACCGCCTTCATGTACCTGGGCGACCTGATCGAGCACGACCGCACCGAAGTGATCTTCTCGCAGCCGTCGCAGCGGCAGACCGAGGACTACATCACCGGCCGCTTCGGCTGAAACGTCAGTCGAGCACGGCTCGACCCTACAGACACCATCAGTCGAGCGTGGCTCGACTCTACAGAGTGGAACAACCATGAACCTTCCCAACGACCACATCGTCAAGAGCTACGACGAAGAGCAGCAGCGCCTGGTGGCCGAGATCGTGCGCATGGGCGAGATGGCCGTCGCCCAGCTCGAAGCGTCGATGGACGTGATCGAGAAGCGCGACGAGAACGCTGCCCATCGCATCATCGCCAACGACGAGGCGATCGATGCGCTGGAACAGCAGATCAGCCACGACGTGATGCGCCTGGCGCTGCGTGGCCCGATGGCGCGCGACCTGCGCGAGATCCTTGCCGGCCTGCGCATTCCGGCCGACATCGAGCGCATCGGTGACTACGCTGCCAACGTCGCCAAGCGCTCGATCGCGCTGGGCAAGGTGCCGCCGCTGCCGCAGATCCAGGGCCTGCGTGCACTGGGCCGCCTGGCCGCGCAGCAGGTCCGGCGTGCCATTGCCGCCTACCGCGACAACGATGCTGATGCCGCGCTGGAACTGCGTGAGGACGACGCCCGCCTGGACGCGCAGTACACCGCGCTGTTCCGCGAGCTGCTGACCTACATGATGGAAGACCCGCGCAACATCACCCCGTGCACGCACCTGCTGTTCATGGCCAAGAACCTGGAGCGCGTGGGCGACCACGCCACCAACATCGCCGAGAACGTATGGTTCCTGGTGCATGGCGAGCAGCCGCTGCCACCGCGTGAAAAGCGCGACGAGACCTCCAGCACCGGCCAGCCCTGACGCTGCACTGCAACACCGGAGTCGACTCCAAGGTGGCCGCTGTCCTGGTGACAGCGGCCTTCTTTTTTGGGGTGTTTCATCCGCATTGTGGGCGCCACGCGTGCCCGGTGCGGACCTGCCGGATGCTTCTGTAACAGATCTCACGAAAATTTGAGTTCTTGGCGAGGATTCGTTGAGTAGGATCGCTGCACCATCGATTCACCCCGGGCACCTGCCCACCACCCAGGAGTAAGACCGATGAGCAGTTCCAACAAGACCCTGTCCCTGCTGACCGCTACCGCCCTGGCCGCCGGCCTGGGCATGACCGCCAGCGCCTCGGCGCTGAGCATGAGCGACCTCGCCCAGGGCTACCTGGTGGCCGGCCAGGCAGCCAAGGCCAGCACCGATGCCAAGGCCGCCGATACCAAGATGGCAGCCGACGCGACCAAGCACGCCGAAGGCAAGTGTGGTGCCGACGGCAAGACCGGCGAAGGCAAGTGCGGTGCCGACAAGGGCAAGGCTGCCGGCGCAGCGGGCGCCAAGGCCAAGACCGGCGACACGAAGTCGGCTGAAGGCAAGTGCGGCGAAGGCAAGTGCGGTGGAAAGCACTGACGTCCGCGCCAGCCTCGTCCACCCGCAGTCGCCGCTTCGCGCGGCGGCTGCAGGGTTGGGCCTGCGCCGGGCGCTGCTGCAGGATCTGCGTGACGCTCCGGCAGGCGACTTCGACTTCCTGGAATGCGCGCCGGAGAACTGGATCCATGTCGGCGGCCCGGCCGGTGATGCCCTGGCCGAACTGGCACACCGCCATCCGCTGAGCTGCCACGGCCTGTCGCTGTCGCTGGGCGGCAGTGCCGCCCTGGACACCCCGCTGCTGGAGCAGGTCGGCCGGTTCCTCGAAAAGCACCGCGTGCCGCTGTACAGCGAGCACCTGAGCTACTGCAGCGACGACGGCCACCTGTACGACCTGCTGCCGATCCCCTTCACCGACGAAGCCGTGCGCCATACCGCGCAGCGCATCCGCCGCGTGCAGGACCTGCTCGGCCGCCGCATCGCGGTGGAGAACGTGTCCTACTACCTGGCGCCGGAACCGGCGATGGACGAGCTGGCGTTCACCAATGCGGTGCTCGCCGAAGCCGACTGCGACCTGCTGCTGGACGTCAACAACGTCTACGTCAACGCCTGCAACCACGGCTACGATGCCGATGCCTTCATCGCCGGCCTGCCCGCGCAGCGCATCGTCTGCCTGCACGTGGCCGGGCACCTGGACGAGGCACCCGACCTGAAGATCGATACCCATGGCAGCGCGGTGATTGATCCGGTCTGGGAGTTGCTGGCGCGTACCTATGCTCGCATCGGCCCACGCCCCACCCTGCTCGAACGCGATTTCAATTTCCCGCCCTATGCGGAACTGCAGGGCGAACTGCAGACCATCCGCCGCCTGCAGGCCGCACACGCCGGGGCTGCACATGGCTGACGCTATCGACACCCTGCGCGCGCAGCAGCACGCGTTCACCGCGCACCTGCGCGATCCACAGGCGGTGCCGGCACCGGCCGGCCTGGATGCACGCCGGTTGGCGGTGTACCAGCACCTGCTGTTCAACAACCTGCTCGGGCTCCTGAGCAACGGTTTCCCGGTCTGCGTCCGCCTGCTCGGCGAACCGGCATGGAGCGCGCTGGTGCGCCACTACTTCGCCACCCATCGCTGCCAGACCCCCCTGTTCACCGAGCTGGCCGCCGAGTTCGTGCAGTGGCTGCAGGCACAGTCGCAGCTGCCGCACCCGGCGCTGGCCGAACTGGCCCACTACGAGTGGGTGGAAACCGCGCTGTACCAGTTGCAGGCCGAGCCACTTCCTGCGCCTGGCGATGTCGATCCGCTGCGGGTGCCGCTGCAGCGTTCGCCGCTGGCGTGGCCGCTGCTGTACCAGTGGCCGGTGCACCGTCTCGGTGCAGAGGATGCGCCGACCCAGCCCCTCCCAGAACCCACCGGCCTGCTGGTCCGCCGCGAAGCCGACGGTGAAGTGCGATTCGCCGCGCTCAGCCCCTTGGCGGTGCACCTGCTGTCCAGCATCGGTGAACAGCCTGGGCTGGAAGGCCGTACGTACCTGCAACGCCTCGCCACCACGCATGGGCTGGCCGAAGACGCGCTGGCCGGCCCCGGTGCCGCGCTGCTGCGGCAGTTCCTGCAGGCCGGCGTGATCGGCCCGCTCACCGCCCCGCCCTGACACCCCATTTGCGGAGATCCCCTGATGAACCTTCCGACCCTGGCCGCCGCGCGTGACCAGCTGGACCGTCTCGCCCCCTGGTTGGCCCCGCTCGGCCTGCGCCTGCTGCTGGCCTGGGAATTCTTCGAATCCGGCCGCGAGAAGCTGCGCGGCCAGAACTGGTTCGCCGACCTGCAGGACGCCTTTCCATTCCCGTTCGACCAGTTGCCGGCCACCCTGAACTGGCAACTGGCGACCTGGTTCGAACTGCTCGGGGCGGCCTGCCTGCTGTTCGGTTTCGGCACCCGTTTCGCCGCCGCGAGCCTGCTGGTGCTGACCGTGGTGGCCACCTATGCGGTGCATTGGCCGATGGAGTGGAACTCGCTGGCCGACCTGGCCATGGGCTATGCGATCAGCGACCAGGGCTTCGGCAACTTCAAGCTGCCGGTGCTGTTCATGGCCATGCTGCTGCCGCTGATCTTCACCGGCGCCGGCAAGCTGAGCGTGGACGCCTGGTTGGCGCGGTGGTCTCCCTCGGCCACACCTGCGCGGCCAGCGGTTCGGTAGATGCCGACCTTGGTCGGCGCGTCATGTGCCAACCAAGGTTGGCACCTACCGGGTTCTGCGTTCGTGCCACCACGGTGGCTGGCATGGGCTGCGTGGCCGGGCGCTCAGGGCCGCTCTGATAGAATTCACGCATGACTGACCCCATCCCCGCACCTGCCGCCGTTCCCGATTCCGCACTTCCCCAGGCGCAGCGCGCGATGTCACAACGCTTCCGCGGCTTCCTGCCGGTGGTGGTGGATGTCGAAACCGGCGGCTTCGACAGCCAGCGCAACGCGCTGCTGGAAATCGCTGCGGTGCCGATCGAGATGGACGAGAACGGCCTGCTCTACCCCGGCCAGACCGCCAGTGCCCACGTGGTCCCGGCCGAGGGCCTGGAGATCGACCCGAAGTCGCTGGAAGTGACCGGCATCATCCTCGACCATCCGTTCCGGCTGGCCAAGGAAGAAAAAGCGGCGTTGGACCACATCTTCACTCCGGTGCGTGCGGCGATGAAGAAGTACGGCTGCCAGCGCGCGATCCTGGTTGGCCACAATGCCCATTTCGACCTCGGCTTCGTCAACGCGGCCGTGGCGCGGACCGGCCACAAGCGCAACCCGTTCCATCCGTTCAGCGTGTTCGACACGGTCACCCTGGCCGGTATCGCCTACGGCCAGACCGTGCTGGCGCGTGCGGCCACTGCCGCCGGGCTGGGTTGGGATGCGAATGAAGCGCACAGCGCGGTATATGACACCGAGCAGACCGCGCGGCTGTTCTGCACCATCGCCAACGCCTGGCCGCGGTAAGAAAGCGCTTTCTGTAGAGCCGAGCCATGCTCGGCTGCACCTTTTTCCGCGCTGCCGCGCGGTGGTCGAGCACGGCTCGACTCTACAGGCCGACGTCGTTCCATCGATGCATGGTGGCGAATCAATCGCCGCACAGTAGATCCACGCCATGCGTGGATGCGATCAACCAATGCTCGTGCGATCGCGGCCGTCGCTCTTGGCGCGGTACAGCGCGCGGTCGGCGCGCTGGTACAGCAGCGCCGGGGTGCGGTCGTCGGCATCCAGCTCCACCAGCCCCGCACTGAAGGTCACGCGCAGGCCTTCCACACCGGCCCAGTCGGGGTGGTCATGGAACAGGCCGCGCAGGCGCGCGCACAGCTGCGCGGCTTCCTCCAGGCGGGTGTCATTGAGCAGCAGCGCGAACTCTTCGCCGCCGGTTCGCGCCGGCAGGTCGGAGTCGCGGCTGGCGGCTGCGATCAGCGTCGCCACCTGCACCAGCACGGCATCGCCGATGCTGTGGCTGTGGCGGTCGTTGACGTCCTTGAAATGGTCGATGTCCAGCACCACCAGGCACAGTGGATGACCACTGCGCTGCGAACGGGCGAAGTCACGCGCCAGCGTCTCGTCGAAGCCGCGGCGGTTGGCCAGCCCGGTCAGCGCATCCTCACGGGCCTGGCGCTCGAAGGCTTCGGCCTGGCGCGCCAAGCGTTCGGCCAGCTCGGTCTTTTCCTGGTTCAGCGCCTGCAGGTGCACGGTCTTGGCCTGCAGGTCGAAGGTCGCGTCGTCCACCCGCCGCGCCAGGCGCAGGTTGCTGGCCTTCAGCTGCTGCAGCAGCAGGCGGTACAGTGCCACCAGGCCGGCCAGCAGCAACAGCCCGCCCAGCGCCTGCACGCTGCGCCGCTGCCACCAGAACGGCTCGACGCTGAAGCTCCACACCGCCTCCTGTTGGCCCCAGCTGCCGCCCGGATGCGCCGCAGCCACATGCAGGGTGTAGTCGCCCGGCGGCAGGCCAACGAACTCGACGCTGCGCTGCGGGCCACGCTCGACCCAGCCGGCATCGAGGCCGTCCAGCCGCGTGCGGTAGCGGATCCGGTCGGACATCAGGTAGCTCAGGCCGACATAGCTCACCGCCAACCGGCGGCCACCGGGAATGTAATTGCGATCCGGTCCCTCCCAGTGCACCGGCGCACCATCCACCTGCACGCTCTCGATCGCCGCCGGCGGCGATGGCCGCTCGCGGAAACGCTGCAGGCGTTGCGGGTCGACCGTGCTCAGGCCACCGGCGGTGACCACCCAGAACGTGCCATCCTGGCGCAGGATCGCCGATGGACTGGAGCTGCCATTGGCCTGTGCATTGGCCATGCCGTCGATCTCGTTGTAGCGCTCCAGCACCACCCGCGGCGTGCGGCCATCGGCCACCGCATTGAGGGTGGCCATGTCGGTGCGCAGCACACCACGGTTGCTGCTGATCCAGACATTGCCGAGGCGGTCCGGCACCAGCTGGAACACCGCGTCCACCGGCATGCCCTGCTCCAGGCCGACCCGCGCCAGCGCACCGTTGCGCCAGCGGTACAGGCCACGATCACTGCTGATCCACATCGCATCGCCCAGCTGGTGGAAACCGAACACGCTGCGGCCGCCCCCCAGCGGGGCCAGGTCGATCGACTGCACGTGGTCGCCACGCAGCACGCGGATGCCTTCGATGGTGCCGATCCACAGGTTGCCCTGGTGGTCATGCTCGAGCGCGGTGATCAGGCCGCCGGGCATGCCCGGCACGTTCGAGACCTGCACCCGGTCGCCGTCGATGCGCACCACGCCCTTCTGCGTGCCGGCCCAGACCACGCCCTGCGGGTCAACGGTGATCGCACGGATGTTGCCGCCCGGCATGCCGTCAGCCGCCGCATAGTTGTGGCGCAGGCCCCCATCGCGACCCAGCCGGTAAACGCCGTCGCCGAAGGTTCCCACCCACAGGTCACCGTCCGGCCCCTGTGCCAGGCTCAGTACCGAGGGCGCCTTGCCGCCGCGGTTGTGCAGCGGCACCGCGCGGAAACGACCGTCGCGGGTCTGGAGGTCAAGGCCGCTGGCGCTGCCGACCCACAGCTGGCGGTCGCGATCCTCGAACACCGTGCGCACGTAGTCGCCACTGAGCCCATCGCGCTCGGTGAAGCTGCTGAACAGTGTTTCGCGCAGGCGGTACAGGCCCCCATTGGCTCCCACCCAGATGCTGCCTTCGGCATCCTCGCGCAGGCTGACCACGCGTCCGCCCGGCAGGTTCAGGCCGGCCGGCAGCCGCTCCAGGCCATGGGCGGAAATGCGCAGCAGGCCCTGGTTCTCGGTACCCAGCCACAGATCGCCATGCCGGTCCTGCAGCATCGAGGTCATGTGCAGCTGGCCCGGCAGGCGGTGCACCAGCACCAGCTCGTCGTCCTCCACCCGGTACAGGCGCTCGCCGGCGACGATCCACAGCGCGCCATCCGGTGCCCGGTACGGCCACGACAGGCCGCTGCCGGCGCCCAGCCCCCACGCGGCGGGCGCGCGCTTGAGCACGCCGTCGTTGTCGCGCAGCACCAGCCCGTCGAGCGTGCCGACCCATACCCGGTCCTGTGCATCGACCACCAGCTTGGTGAAGCTCATCGCCATCGGCAGGTCCGCCGCCGGTGCCTGGTAGACGATGCCGGCATCCGGCGTCAGGTAGCCGATGCCCTTGCCTTCGTACAGCAGCCACAGCCGGCCCTGGCTGTCCATCTGCATGGACTGGATCAGCACCTGCGGTGTACCGGCCTGGTGCTCCCAGACCCGCCATTGGCCGTCGCTGCCGCGGTGGCTGACGTTGCCGCGCGAATCGCTGATCCACAGCCCGCCCTGGCGGTCGACGAACAGTGCGCCGATGCCGTTGTCGCGCAGGCCCGGGCGCGTACTGCGGTCGAACACGGTGAAGTCCAGTCCGTTGTAGCGCACCAGCCCTTCCCAGGTGGCGAACCACAGATGGCCCTCCGGCGTCTGTGCGATGTCGCGCAGCGAGTTGTGCGGCAGGCCGTTGCGCGAGGTCCATACGTCGATGGCGTAGTCGCGCAGCGGGGGCGCGCCCTCCTGTGCCGCCAGCGGCAGCGCGAGGGCCAGCAGCAACCACAGCAGGCCCTGCCGCAGTGCCCGCCTGAATCCTGATGCGCGGCGCTCCACCCAGCGCCCCTCGTCCCCCTGCCCGCCCATCACCGCAGCAGCGGCGGCCAGGTGCGGCTGCAGGGCGCGGCAGCGTGCGGGAACAGCCGGGCAGCGCGCACTGGCATGCCGGCGGGAACGGGCTGGCTCATCGAGGGGAGACTGGGGAGATGGGCAGATGATAGGCCAAACCCCGGCCCCGGCGTCACCGTCCGCGGCCCGCCGGCTCAGCCGGCGCGGCCGGGCGCCACCACCTGGGCACTGGCCGGCCACTGCACCACCGCCTCCAGGCCACCTTCGGCCCGGTTGCGCAGCCACAGCCGCGCGCCGTCCTTCTCGGCCAGGGCGCGGGCGATGGTCAGGCCCAGGCCGGCCCCGCCGGTCTGGCGCGAACGCGAGGTTTCCACCCGCACGAACGGATCGAACACCGCCTCCAGCTGCTCTTCGGCCAGGCCGGGGCCGTCATCGGCCACCACTACGGTGATCGCACCGCCGCTGCGCTCGACCCGTACCCGCGCCCGCTGCGCGTACATCACCGCGTTGTCCACCAGGTTGGAGAACAGGCGGTGCATGGCCAGCGGACGCAGCATCAGCACCGAACCACTGCCCCCCTCGAAGACCACGTCGGCGCCGCCTTCGGCGGTGTCCTCGACGATGCTCTCCAGCAGTGAATCCAGGTCGAGTGCGGCGCGCTGCTCGGCACTCTCGGCACTGCGGGCCAGTTCCAGGCCCTCGCGCACCAGCGCCTGCATCGCCGCCAGGTCACCGATCAGGCGCTCGCGCAGGGCTTCGTCGCTGACATTCTCCAGGCGTAGGCGCAACCGGGTCAGCGGCGTCTGCAGGTCATGGGTGATCGCCGCCAGCATCTGCGTGCGTTCGGCCAGGTGCCGCTGCAGGCGATGCTGCATGGCGTTGAAGGCTTCGGCGGCGCGCTGCACTTCACGCGGCCCGCGCAGTGGCAACGGGTCGCGCTGCAGATCGTCGCCGAGATCCTCGGCAGCGGCGGCCAGTTCCTGCAGTGGCGCACTGGCCATGCGCGCAACGATATAGGCCAGCACGGCAATCGCCAGCACCAGCAGGGTCAGGAACCACGGGTCCACGGCGAGGATGCCGTTGTGCGCCACCGCCGGCGAGTCCAGCGCCAGTTTCAGCAGCGTGCCGTCGTTGAGGGTCACGTCCACCGCGCGGCACTTGGGCGGGATGAACGCCGGGTCGCGTTCGCGCGGCGGCCGCCGGTGACCCGGCGGTGGCGGCGGCAGCAGGTCCTGCAGCTTGGGAATGCAGGAGCGGAACGAAGCGAAGTGCACATGCGCGCGCGACACCGGTCCGGGGCGGTCTTCCAGCACTTCCATCAGCGCCGTGTCGGCACGCCCGAGGCGGGCTCCGGGCTGCAGCGCGCGCACGCTCGGCCCGCCGATCGCCAGCAGGCGCTCGCGCAGCTCCGGATTGCCGTCCAGCAGGTTGACGTAGCCCTGCAGGCGGTCGGCGATGCGGTTCAGGTTCTGCCGCTCGAACTCCTGCTGGCGCTTGGAAGTGGCCAGCATGGTCGCGCCGATCGCAGCCACCGCCATGCCCAGCAACAGGATCACGAACAACCGCCCGACCATCGAGGACAGGAAATGGCGCAGGCGCTTCATCGCGGCTTATTCCAGGTTGACCGCGGAGGCCAGCACGTAGCCCTCGTTGCGCACGGTCTTGATCAGTCCGTCCGGGCCACCGTCGTCGCCCAGCTTGTTGCGCAGGCGGCTGACCTGCAGGTCGATCGCGCGGTCCTGTGCCTCGTAGTTGCGGCCACTGCTGAGCGCGACCAGCTGCTCGCGCGACAGCACCTTGTTGGCGTGCGCGATGAACACCCGCAGCAGGCGGAACTCGGCGCCGGACAGCACCACCACGCGATCATCCGGATCGACCAGGTGGCGATGTTCCAAGTCGAACACCCAGCGCGAGAAGCGCGCACGGCGCACCGCCAGCGGCTCCAGGTTGGCCGGCAGCGCCTCGGTCCGGCGCAGCACGTTGCGGATGCGTGCCAGCAGCTCGCGCGGTTCGAACGGCTTGGCCAGGTAGTCATCGGCGCCCATTTCCAGCCCCAGCACGCGATCGATCGGCTCGGCGCGTGCGGTCAGCATGATCACCGGCGTGTTCGAACGCGCACGCAGGTCACGGCACAGGGTCAGGCCATCCTCGCGCGGCAGGTTGAGGTCGAGCACGATCAGGTCCACGTGCTCGCGGTCCAGCAGCTGGCGCATGGCGGTGCCATCGGCCGCCGTGCTCACCAGGTAACCGGCGCGGCCGAGCTGCTCGGCCAGCAGCGTGCGGATGTCGTTGTCGTCGTCGACGATCAGCAGTCGATGCATCGGGTTTTCAGTCTCCATGTCGCGATCATCCCGTGTCGGCAGCTGAACCGCATCCGGGGCAATGCGTACCAGTGTATCCACCCACGGGCGGGATACCTGTGGTTACGCGTATTCACCGACAGTGTTACATACAGACATACCCCGAGGATTGAGCCGTCCATCGCCCGGTCTTCACAATGCCCGCCAACGCCGCACGCGCGGCCCCGAGAGTGAAGCCACGACGTGACGTTCCGCCTGCTGCCCGCGACACGCCGGAGTCGCCTGATACTGATCGCCCTGCTTGCCCTGATCGTCGCCGCCACCGCCTGGTGGCTGCTGCGCAAGCCCGCCGCGCCGGCGGTGGCCACCTCGCCGGTCAGCCGCGGTGACATCGAGCAGACGGTGGACGCCACCGGCGTGATCGATGCCTACAAGCTGGTCAGCGTCGGTGCGCAGGCCTCGGGCCAGATCAAGTCGCTGAAGGTGCAGCTGGGCGACACCGTGAAGGAAGGCGACCTGATTGCCGAGATCGACGCCACCACCCAGCAGAACCAGGTGCTCAACGCGCAGGCCTCGCTGGACCAGGTCACCGCCCAGCGCGCCGTCCAGCAGGCCACCCTGCGCCAGGCCGAACTGGAATTCGCGCGCCAGCAGCAGATGCTAGCCGCCGAGGCCACCTCGCGCCAGGAATACGATGCCGCCGAGGCGCAGCTGAAGACCGCCCGTGCCCAGCTGCAGTCCTACGAGGCGCAGATCAAGGGCCGCGAAACCGAGCTGGGCACCGCCCGCGCCAACCTGGCCTACACCCGCATCACCGCGCCGATGGACGGCACCGTGGTGGCGGTGGTGGCGGAGGAAGGCCGCACGGTGAACGCCAACCAGACCGCGCCGACCATCGTCATGCTGGCGCGGCTGGACGTGGTGACCGTCAATGCGGAGATCTCCGAGGCCGACGTGGTCAAGATCAAGGCCGGCATGCCGGTGTACTTCACCACGCTCGGCGACCCGGACCGCAAGTACCACGCCACGCTGCGCCAGATCAATCCGGCGCCAGCCTCGATCGCCAACGAGAATTCATCCAGCTCCAGCAGCTCCTCCAGTTCCAGTTCCAGCAGCGCGGTCTACTACAACGCGCTGTTCGACGTGGAGAACCCGGATGGCACGCTGCGCATCGACATGACCGCGCAGGTCTCGGTGCTGCTCAAGCAGGCCAAGGGCGTGCTGATGGTGCCGGCAGTGGCGCTGGGGCCGAAGCGCCGTGGCGACGAGCGCATGGTGCGGGTGCTGGACGACAAGGGCCAGCCGCAGCCGCGCAAGGTCACGGTGGGCATCAACAATGGCGCCTCGGCCGAGATCCTGTCCGGGCTGAAGGAAGGCGAGCGCGTGGTGGTCGGCGAAGCGGGTGCGGCCGGTGCCAGCGCCGGCGGCGGCAACCGCGGCGGCATGCAGATGCGGGTTGGCGGCCCGGGCATGGGGCGCCGATGAGCACGACGGCGCCGCTGCTGCGCCTGCGCGACCTGCGACGTGAATTCCCGGCCGGCGATGATGTGATCGCCGTGCTGCGCGACGTCAATCTCGACATCCACGCCGGTGAGATGGTGGCCATCGTCGGCCAGTCCGGCTCGGGCAAGTCGACGCTGATGAACATCCTCGGCTGCCTCGATCGTCCCAGCCGTGGCAGCTACCAGGTGGCCAGCCGCGAAACCGGGAAGATGCAACCGGACGAACTGGCCGAACTGCGCCGCGAGCATTTCGGTTTCATCTTCCAGCGCTACCACCTGCTCGGCGACCTGGATGCGCGCGGCAACGTGGAAGTGCCGGCGGTGTACGCCGGCAGCCCCGGCCCGGTGCGCAACGCGCGTGCCGAGCAACTGCTGCAGCGGCTGGGCCTGAGCGACCGCATGCATCACAAGCCGGGCCAGCTGTCCGGTGGCCAGCAGCAGCGCGTGTCGATCGCACGCGCCCTGATGAACGGCGGCGAGGTGATCCTGGCCGACGAACCGACCGGCGCGCTGGACACGAAATCCGGCGAGGAAGTGATGGCGATCCTCGGCGAACTGCATGCCGAAGGCCACACCATCATCATCGTCACCCACGACATGAGCGTGGCCGAGCACGCGCAGCGCATCATCGAAATCCGCGATGGCGAGATCATCGCCGACCGCGCCAACCCGAATGCGCCGACCTACCGTGCGCAGCGCGAGGCCAGTACCGGCGTCGCCCGCGGCAACAGCTGGCGGGCCGCGCGCGACCGCTTCACCGAGGCGTTCCGCATGGCGCTGCTGGCGATGAACGCACATCGGCTGCGAACCTTCCTGACCATGCTCGGCATCATCATCGGCATCGCCTCGGTGGTCTCGGTGGTGGCGCTGGGCAATGGCTCCCAGCAGCAGATCCTGCAGAACATCAGCGCGCTCGGCACCAATACCATCGACGTCTATCCCGGCCGCGGTTTCGGCGACATGCGCTCGGCACGCGTACAGACGCTCAAGGCCAGCGATGCCGATGCACTGGCAAGGCAGAGCTACGTGGACAGCGCCACCCCCAGCGTATCGACTTCGGTCACCGCGCGTTACCGCAACCAGTCGTCCACCGCCCAGGTCAGCGGCGTTGGCGAGCAGTTCTTCCGGGTCAAGGGCGTGACCCTGCTCAGCGGCAGCTTCTTCGATGCCGATGCGGTCAAGGGCCTGGGCCAGGTGGCGGTGATCGACGAGAACACCCAGTCCCAGTTCTTTCCCGATGTCGACCCGGTCGGCCAGGTGATCCTGCTCGGCAACGTGCCGGCGCGCGTGGTCGGCGTGGCCAAGCGGCAGAGTTTCGGCTTCGGCGGCAGCACCAGCCTCAGCGTGTGGGTGCCGTACACCACGGTGATGTCGCGCATGCTCGGCCAGAGCCACGTGTCCAGCATCACCGTGCGCGTGGACGATGACACGCCGATGGACGCCGCGCAGGAAGCGATCACCCGCCTGCTGACCCTGCGCCATGGCACCGAGGATTTCTTCCTCAGCAACAGCGCCGAGATCCGCGAGACCATCGAGCAGACCACGCGCACGATGACCCTGCTGATCGGTGCCATCGCCGCCATCGCGTTGCTGGTCGGTGGCATCGGCGTGATGAACATCATGCTGGTATCGGTGACCGAGCGCACCCGCGAGATCGGGGTGCGCATGGCCGTCGGCGCACGGCAGAGTGATATCCGCCAGCAGTTCCTGATCGAAGCGGTGCTGGTCTGCCTGCTCGGCGGCGTGCTCGGTATCGGCCTGGCCCTGCTGCTGGGCTCGATGATCGGCCGCTTCGCCAGCGACTTCCAGGTGCTGTTCTCCACCGCCTCGATCGTCGCCGCGTTTGCCTGCTCGACCCTGATCGGCGTTGCGTTCGGCTTCCTGCCAGCGCGCAACGCCGCGCAGCTCGACCCGGTGGAGGCCCTGGCCCGCGAATGAAGATGATGACCCGACTGCCCTTCCCCGCTCCCCGGCACCTGCTGCTGGCCGGTGCCGTTCTACTCGCCCTGTCCGGCTGCGCGTCGGTCGGCCGCTACCCGGTGCACGACCCGGCCGTGGCGGCGCAGTACGGACGTGGCGATGCCACCCTCAACGCGCCAGCCGATGACCCGCGCAGCAGCCTGGATACACCGGGCCGCGACATCCGCCAGGACACCTGGTGGACCGGCTTCGGCGATGAACGCCTGGACCGCCTGGTGGCGCAGGCGCTGGCCGCCAACAGCGATCTGGCCGCCGCCGGCCTGGCCGTGCAGCGTTCGCGCCTGCAGGCCGGCCTGGCCAGCAACGCACTGTGGCCGCAGCCCTCGTCATCCGGCGTGAGCGGCAGCGCCAGCCGCGCCACCGACCAGTCTGATGATTGGCGCCGCAGCTATTCCACCGGCGTCTCGCTGGGTTGGGAAGTGGACCTGTGGGGCCGCCTGCGCACCCAGCGCGACATCGCCCGCTGGGAAGCCGAGGCCAGCGAGGAAGATCGGCAGAACACCGCGCTGCTGGTGATCAGCGACACCATCACCCAGTACTGGAACCTGGCCTACCTCAACCAGTCGATCGCCACCGGCCAGGCCAACCTGGAGCGCCTGGAACGCACCCGCGAACTGGTGCAGGCCCGCTTCGACGCCGGTGCGGTATCGCGCCTGGAAGTGCGCCAGGCACTGCAGAACCTGCAGTCGCAGCGGTCCTCGCAGAGCGCGCTGGAACAGCAGCGGGTGGAGGTGCGCAATGCGCTGACCGTGCTGCTGGACGGCACGCCCTGGCCCCAGCAGGACGAACCACAGGACCTGCTGGGCGCACGCAGCCCAGCCATCAGCGAAGGCCTGCCGACCGATCTGCTCGGCCGCCGCCCCGATCTGCGCGCGGCCGAACTTCGCCTGCGCAACAGCCTGAAGACCATCAAGGTCACCGCCACCCAGTACTACCCTGCGCTGAGCCTGACCGGCAGCCTCGGTTCCAGCGCGACCTCGCTGGGCGATGTACTGCGCAACCCGGTGGCCACGCTGGGCGCCGGCCTGTCGCTGCCGTTCCTCAACCTGCAGCGTGCGCAGCTGGATACCGATATCGCCGGCATCGCCTACCAGATCGCCGCCAGCAACTTCCGCAAGACGCTGTATACCGCGCTCTCGGAAGTGGACAACGCACTGTCGGCGCGCGAGCAGCTGGCGCGCCAGGTGGCGGCCTCGCAGGCTTCATACGACGAAGCGGTGGAAGTGGAACGCGCGCAGGAAGTGCGTTACCGCGTGGGTGCCACCGATCTGCGCACCTGGCTGGAAGCGCAGCAGACCCGGCGTGATGCCGAACTGTCGCTGGCACGCGCGCGCCAGGGCCAGCTCAACAACGACGTGACGCTGTTCAAGGCGTTGGGCGGCAGCGCGGGGTGAGGCGGGACATGAAACGGGGTCAGATCCCTTTTCCCATTGGAAAAGGAATCTGACCCCGATCACATCGCGCTGGCCGATCAACCGCGCTGGCGCACGGCCTCGAACAGGCTGACGCCGGCGGCGACGGAGACGTTCAGGCTCTCGATCTCGCCCGGCATCGGGATCTTGACCAGGCCATCGCAGTTCTCGCGGGTCAGGCGGCGCAGGCCATCGGCTTCGCCGCCCAGCACCAGCGCGATGTTGCCCTTCAGGTCCAGCTGGTACAGCGAGGCCGTGGCTTCACCGGCCAGGCCGTAGATCCACACGCCCTGCTTCTGCAGGTCCTTCAGGCAGCGCGAGAGGTTGGTCACCGCCACCACCGGGATCAGGTCGGCGGCACCGGCCGAAGTCTTGCGCACAGTGGCATTGACCGTGGCCGACTTGTCCTTCGGGATGATCACCGCGGTCGCCCCGGCGGCAGCGGCCGAGCGCAGGCAGGCGCCGAGGTTGTGCGGGTCCTGCACCTCGTCGAGCACCAGCAGCAGGGCCTTGCCCTCGGCCGCGGTGACCAGCCCTTCCAGCTCGTTCTCGCTGTAGGTACGGGCGGCGGCGTAGCGCGCGGCCACGCCCTGGTGGCGCACCGAACCGCCAACACCGTCCAGCGCCTGGCTGTTCACCTTGCGCACATCGATGCCCTTGCGGCGGGCGTTCTCTTCGATCTCGGTCAGGCGCGGGTTCTTCGCACCGGCCTCGACCAGCACTTCGCGGACGTTCTCGGCGTCGTTCTCGATGGAGGAGGCGACGGCGTTGACGCCGACAATCCACTGGCTGTTCTTGCTCATGCGGGCGGGGACCGGAAAGGGGGTGGCTATGGTAGAGCATCGGCAGGCCGGGCGCTGCGACCGGCCGCAGAGGGGCGTTACCGACTGCGCGGCGGCCAGTGCGGGGTGTCGTGGTCGGGGTGCTGGTGGGAGACGATGGTGGCCAGGAACTCCAGCGCGGCGACGTCGTCCTCGGTGCGCCGCGCC
The DNA here is from genome assembly GCF_059368215.1 of Stenotrophomonas sp. YJH_SMC_123. NCBI lineage: Bacteria > Pseudomonadati > Pseudomonadota > Gammaproteobacteria > Lysobacterales > Lysobacteraceae > Stenotrophomonas > Stenotrophomonas sp. YJH_SMC_123. The sequence continues at coordinate 476,833 of NZ_JCAFRM010000001.1, read as the reverse complement.
GGCAGGCCGGACAGGCTGTCGACGAACGGCAGCTTGCGCTCCACCCCGTACTGGATCGTCGGTGGCAGGCGTTCCGGCTCATCGAAGGCGCCGGCAGCCACGGCCACGCCATCCGGGGCTTCATAGGTCAGGGGTGTACCGCAGTCGGCGCAGAAACCACGCCGCACCACGTTGGACGACTGGAAATGGCGCGGCTGGCCGCGGGTCCAGCTGAACTGCACGCCGCGCACGGATACCAGCGGCGCGTAATAGGCACCGAACGCCTTCTGGCACATCCGGCAATGGCAGATCGAGCCGTCGGTGAGCTCGCCACGCGCCTGGAAGCGGACCGCGCCGCACTGGCAGCCGCCACTGTATTCGGGTTGGCCTTGCATGCTGGGGTTCCTCCGGAACGTCGTGCCAACCAAGGTTGGCACCTACCAGTTGCGGTAGGTGCCGACCGTTGGTCGGCACACCTTTCAATACTTCTTCTTGGTGCGCTTGGCCGGCTTGCCCCGCTCGGGCGGCGGCGGCAGGCCATCGCCCTCGTCCTCGCCCTTGTGCTCGACCAGGCGGAAGTCGATCTTGCGCTCTTCCATGCTGGCCTTCAGCACCAGGATCCGCACGCGGTCACCCAGCCGGTAGCTGCTGCCGCGGCGTTCGCCGGTCAGCGTTTTGCGGGTGGCGTCGAACTTGTAATAGTCCTGCGGCAGCTGGGTCACATGCACCAGGCCCTGCACCTTGGACTCGTCCAGTTCCACGAACAGGCCGAAGCTGGTCACGCCGCTGATCACGCCGTCGAACTGGCCGCCCACGTGCTTTTCCATCCACGCCGCGCGGTAACGCTCGTCGACCTCGCGCTCGGCTTCGTCGGCACGGCGCTCGCGCTCGGAACACTGCAGCGCCAGGGCCGCCATTTCGCGCGCGTTGTAGGTGAACTTGTCCAGCGGCTTGCCGGACAACGCATGCTTGATCGCACGGTGCACCAGCAGGTCGGGGTAACGGCGGATCGGCGAGGTGAAGTGCGCGTACGCCTCCAGCGCCAGGCCGAAGTGGCCGTGATTCTCCGGGCTGTAGATCGCCAGGCTCTGGCTGCGCAGCAACACCGATTCCAGCAGCGTGGCATCGGGGCGGTCGCGGATCTTCTTCAGCAGCTTGGTGTAATCGCCCGGGCGCACCTTCGACCACGGCGGCAGGCTCAGCTTGAACTCCTTGAGGAATTCCAGCAGGTCGGCGTACTTGGTTTCCGGCGGCTTCTCGTGGATGCGGTACGGCGCCGGCACATGGCGCGACAGCAGGTACCTGGCGGCCTCGACGTTGGCCGCGATCATGCACTCCTCGATCAGCTTGTGCGCGTCGTTGCGCACCAGCATGCCGGCCTGGGTCACTTCACCACGGTTGTCCAGCACGAAGCGCACTTCACTGCTTTCGAATTCGATGGCACCGCGCTTGGCGCGTGCCTTGGACAGCACCTTGTACAGCTGGTGCAGGCGCTGCACCTGCGGCAGCAGGTCGCCCATCCAGGCCTTGGCATCGGCATCGTCCTCGCCCACCGCCTTCCACACCTGGGTGTAGGTCAGGCGCGCATGCGAGTTCATCACCGCCTCGTAGAAGCGCGAATGCGTGACCAGGCCATCGCGGTCGATCTGCATGTCGCAGACAAAGCACATGCGGTCGACCTTCGGCATCAGCGAGCAGATGCCGTTGGACAGTGTCTCCGGCAGCATCGGCACCACGAAGCCCGGGAAGTACACCGACGTCGCACGCTTCTGCGCCTCTTCATCCAGCGGCGTACCAGGGCGAACGTAATTCGAGACGTCGGCAATCGCCACCACCAGGCGGAAACCCTCGGCATTCGGCTCGCAGTACACCGCGTCGTCGAAGTCCTTGGCATCCTCGCCATCGATGGTGACCAGCGGCGTGCTGCGCAGGTCGACACGGTCGCCAATCATCGCCGGCTCGACCACCAGCGGCACCGAGGCCGCTTCGTCCAGCACCTCCTGCGGGAACTCGAACGGCAGCTCGTGGCCATGGATGGCGGTCTCCACCACCAGCGACGCGGTCAGCTTGTCGCCGAGCACCGCGATGATGCGGCCGATCGGCGGGCGGCGGCTGTCCGGCGCCTGGGTCAGTTCACAGACCACCAGCTGGCCGTCGCGCGCACCACCGGTCTGGTCCGGCGGCACCTGCACGTTGCGCTGCACGCGCTTGTCGTCGGGCACCACGTAGTTGATGCCCATCTCGATGCTGAAGCGGCCGATCAGGCGGGTCATGCCGCGCTCCAGCACGCGGGCGATGCTGCCTTCGCGACGGCCACGGTGATCGATGCCGGTCACGCGGGCCAGCACCTTGTCGCCGTGCATGACCTTGCGCATTTCATAAGGCGGCAGGAACAGGTCGTCGCCGCCCTCGACCGGGCGCAGGAAGCCGAACCCTTCCGGGTTGGCGATCACCACACCGGTGACCAGGTTCAGGGTCTGGATCGGGGCGAAACCGCCGCGACGGTTCTGCACCAGCTGGCCGTCGCGGACCATCGCACCGAGCCGGCGCGACAGCGCTTCGGCCCGGTCCGGAGCGGTCAGGCCCAGGCGCGCGCCCAGTTCCTCGGCGGTCTGCGGCCCTTCGCAGCGCTCCAGCAGGGCCAGGATGGCCTCGCGGCTGGCGATGGGCTGTTCGTACTTCTCCGCTTCGCGGGCGGCATAGGGATCGTCGATCACCTTGCCGGCCGGCGGCAGCTTGCGGCCCGGGGCCGGGCCCGGTGCATCGGTACTGCGGACCTTGCGGCCGCGTGGCGGTGCACCGCCTTCATTCAATTCGGGGAACCAGCCCGGCAGCGGCTTGCCCGGCTTGGTGGTGCGGGCTGCACCCGCCTTGGCGCCCTTGTTCGGGGCCTGGCTGCGGGACTTGCTCCCGCCCTTGCTTGGTTTTTTGGTAGTCATCGCCCTACATGGTAGCCGCTGGCGGCGTGCAGAACGGGTCAGCGGTCGCCTTCAAGCGATCGCGTCAAAAACATTCAGGAAGTCGTTGACAGCCTGCGGATTCATCTTCACAATTGCGGCTCTGGAACGCCCAGGTGGCGGAATTGGTAGACGCACTAGTTTCAGGTACTAGCGGGTAAAACCGTGGAGGTTCGAGTCCTCTCCTGGGCACCAACGAAAAAACTCCTCGCTTCGGCGGGGATTTTTTTTGCCTGTGATCCGGCAGCCGGGGTCGGATTCCTTTCCAGAGAAAGGGCTCTGGCCCCAAGCGAGTGAGATGGGGGGCAGAGCCCGTTTCGCATGCGCAACGGCAACCGACCCGGGATCAGCAAAAAGTGTTGACACCCCCGTCACGGCACCCCATAATCTCGCTCCTCGACGCCCAGGTGGCGGAATTGGTAGACGCACTAGTTTCAGGTACTAGCGGGTAAAACCGTGGAGGTTCGAGTCCTCTCCTGGGCACCACGTCGAGAATGAGAAAAACCCGCGAAAGCGGGTTTTTTCATGCCCCGGATCCGGCATCAGAACAACGGCCGCAGCACCAGTTCCAGCCCGAGCAGCAGCAGGAACCCCAGGAAGCAGGCGCGGAACACGCGCGCGCTGATGCGCTGCCGGATCACCTGGCCCAGCCACATGCCCAGCAGCGCCGGCAGCACCGCCAGCGCACTCAGCCCCAGCTGCTGGATGCCGAACGCACCGTGCAGCACCAGACCGGTGGTCAGCGAAATCGTCGACACGGTGAACGCCAGCCCGAGCGCCTGCACCAGCTCCTCGCGCTGCAATCCCAGCGACTGCAGGTACGGCACCGCCGGCATCACGAACACACCCGTCGCCCCCGTCACCACGCCGGACAGCGCACCCACCAGCGGCCCCAGCCAGCGCTCGCGCCGCTGCGGCACGCGGAACACCGGCGCGAGCAACGCATAGGCGGCATAGACCACCAATGCCACGCCCAGCGCAACGCGCGACCAGGTGCGATCGACCCGCACCAGCAGTGCGGCCGAACCCAGCGTCACCACCACCACGGCAAGCATCATCGGCCACAAACGCCGCACGATGTGGCCCACCGACGGCCCGGACAGCAGTTGCCACGCATTGGTGACGAAGGTTGGAATGAACAGCATCGACGCCGCCGCCACCGGTGACAGGGTGCTGCCCAGCAGGCCCATCGCCACCGTCGGCAACCCCATCCCTGTCACGCCCTTGACCACGCCGGCCAGCACGAACACCACCACCAGCAGCAAATAGAAGTATGTCGATTCATGCATGGCTTCATTGGACCGGGCCCTCGCCAGGCGCACAATGCGGTCTTCCCGGCCCAGCCTTCGGCTGACCCGAAGGCGCCGGATCAGCAATGAGGCACGACATGCGGATGGACATCGCCGACCTGCGCCTGTTCCTGGCAATCGCCGAAGCCGGCAGCATCACCGCCGGCGCGGCACAGGCAAACCTGGCATTGGGTTCAGCCAGCGAGCGCCTGCGCACGATCGAAGCCGATGCCGGCACCGCGCTGTTGCACCGGCACCCACGCGGCGTCAGCCTGACCGAGGCCGGCGCCGCCCTCGCCCACCACGCACGCCTGATCCTGCAGCAGCAGGCACAGCTGCGTGGCGAACTACAGGCGTTCGCGCAGGGTGCGCGCGGCACCCTGCACCTGTATGCCAACACCGCCGCGCTGACCAACTACCTGCCCTCGCGGCTCGCGCCGTGGCTGGCCGGACGCCCACGCCTGCATGTGGAACTGCTGGAGCGCACCAGCCCCGAAGTCGTACGCGCGATCAGTGCCGGCCAGGCCGAAGCCGGCATCATCAGCGATGCGGTCGACGCTGCCGGCCTGCAGCAGCATGTGGTCGCCGAAGATCCCCTGGTGATGCTGCTGCCGGCCGACCACCGCTTCGCGACCCGGCGCAGCCTGGCTTTTGCCGAGGCTGCCGGAGAGACCTTCGTTGCCCTGGCCGACGGCAATGCACTGCAGACCTACATCGAGGCCCAGGCGCGCGACATCGGGCGCCGCCTGGATGTACGCATCCGCATGAAGACCTTCGAAGGCGTGTGCATCATGGTCGGCCACGGCATCGGCGTCGGCATCGTGCCGCGGACCATCGCGCGCCAGCATCGGCGCAGCACGCACACCGTCGCCGTACCGCTCGCCGATGCGTGGGCGCAACGACGCCTGTGCGCCTGCTTTGCCGAGTGGACACGACTGTCACCGGCGATGCGCAGCCTGCTGCATCACCTGGGCGTGCAGCCCCAGAAAAAAGTGTGAAATGTTGTTGACACATCTTCTGTCGCTCCCCATAATTCATCTCCTGAGTCGCCCAGGTGGCGGAATTGGTAGACGCACTAGTTTCAGGTACTAGCGGGTAAAACCGTGGAGGTTCGAGTCCTCTCCTGGGCACCACGACTCAAGATGATCAAACCCGCGAAAGCGGGTTTTTTCGTTTCCGGGGTCTGGGAATTCACGCCCGAGATCCACCCATGCGTGGCGTGGATCCACCAAAAGAAAAACCCCGCCTTGCGGCGGGGTTTCTGCGTTTCAACAGCAATGAACGATCAGTGCCCGCCACCGGCGGCAGCACCTGCACCCGCGCCGAACGGCGGCTTGGCCAGCCACAGGAACGTGATGATCGCCAGGAAGATCCAGCCCAGCAGGAAGAAGATGTCGTTGAAGCCCATCTGCGATGCCTGGTGGTTGATCATGTTGTTCAGTACCGCTGCACCGTGTTGCAGGTCGCCCTGCCCCATCGCCGTCACCTGGTCCTGCATGCCGGGCTGATAGGCCGAGATGTGCTCGGTCAGGTCGGCATGGTGCACCTGGGTACGCCGCGCCCACAGCCACGTCGTCAGTGACGCCGCGAAGCTGCCACCCAGCGTACGCAGGAACGTGGCCAGGCCGGAGCCCGCCGCGATCTCGCGCCCATCCAGGTCCGACAGCAGGATCTGCAGCACCGGCATGAAGAACAGCGCGACGCCGATGCCCATGATCAGCTGCACGCCGGCCACGTGCATGTAGTCCACCTGCAGGTTGAAGTTCGAACGCAGGAAGCTGGTCATCGACAGCACGATGAAGGCCACCGTGGCCAGCATGCGCATGTCGAAGCGCGATGCGTACTTGCCGACGAATGGCGTCATGATCACCGGCAGGATGCCGATCGGCGCCGTCGCCAGGCCTGCCCAGATCGCGGTGTAGCCCATGTCACGCTGCAGCCACTGCGGGATCAGCAGCGCCACGCTGAAGAACGCCGCGTAGGCCACCACCATCGCCAGCGTACCGGCGCGGAAGTTGCGGTGCCGGAACAGCTTCAGGTCAACGATCGGATCCTTGTCGGTCAGCTCCCAGATCAGGAACACCGTCAGCGTCACCACCGCCACGCAGGCCAGCACCACGATCTTCATCGACGAGAACCAGTCCTCGTCGTTGCCCAGGTCGAGCACCAGCTGCAGGGCACCGACACCGATCACCAGGGTGACCAGGCCGACGTAGTCCATCTTCGGCTTCTCGATCTGCTCCGGGCGTCCCTTCAGCTGGTTGCCCACCACCAGCGCGGCGAAGATGCCCAGTGGCACGTTGATCAGGAAGATCCATTCCCAGCTGTAGTTGTCGGTGATCCAACCACCGAGGATCGGACCGCAGATGGGCGCCACCACCGTGATCATCGCCAGCAGCGCCAATGCCTGTCCGCGTTTCTCGCGCGGATAGATCGAGACCAGCAGCGACTGCGTGATCGGGTACATCGGGCCGGCCACGAAACCCTGCAGCGCACGCGACAGCACCAGCATGCCCATGCTCTGCGCCAGGCCGCACAGCAGCGAGGTGATGACGAAGGCCAGCGTGGCCCAGACGAACAGCTTGCGCTCGCCGAAGCGACGGCTGAGCCAGCCGGTCAGCGGCAGCGCGATGGCCGTGCTGACCGCGAACGAAGTGATGACCCAGGTCGCCTGCTGCGAGCTGGCGCCGAGATTACCGGCGATGGTCGGCAGTGAAACGTTGGCGATGGTGGTGTCGAGCACCTGCATGAACGACGCCATCGCCAGGCCCACGGTGCACAGGGCGACGCTGGGTGGCAGGAACCCGGAGGCCGCACCCGGCGCCGCCGGTGCACCCGGAGCGCCGGGTGCGGCTGGAGCTTGTGCGGACATGGCGACCTCAGCCCACCTTTGCCTGTTGCTGCGGCAGGTTGCCCTGGATGATCGTGTGGATCACCTCATCGGCATCATGCAGCTGCTTGGCATATACGTCGGTGTCGAACACGGTGCCCTTGGCCGGGGTGCTCGGCAGTACTTCACCCTTCTGGTCGCGCAGGCTCACTTCGGCCTTCATCGACAGGCCGATGCGCAGCGGGTGTTCGGCCAGCTGCTTGGCATCGATGGCGATGCGCACCGGCACGCGCTGCACGATCTTGATCCAGTTGCCGCTGGCGTTCTGCGCCGGCAACAGCGAGAACGCCGAGCCGGTACCCAGGCCCAGGCTCTGGATGCGGCCCTTGTACTTCACGTCACCGGCATACAGGTCCGACTTCAGCTCCACTTCCTGGCCCAGGCGCATATGGCGCAGCTGGGTTTCCTTGAAGTTGGCCTCGACCCACATCTGCTCGGTCGGCACCACGGCCATCAGGGCATTGCCCGGCTGCACGCGCTGGCCCACCTGCACCGAACGACGGGCAACGTAGCCGGTGACCGGCGCGACGATGCCGGCGCGGGCGTTGTTGAGGAAGGCCTGGCGCAGCTGCGCGGCGGCGGCCTGCACGTCCGGCTGGGTGGCGATCACGGTGTCGTCGACCAGCGCGCGGTTGCGCTCGACGGTCTCGCGCGAACCGGCAACGGCCGCTTCGGCCGCAGCCAGCTCGTCGCGGGCGTGGGCCAGTTCTTCGTTGGAAATGGCGCCAGTGGCGGCCAGATCCTTGCGGCGGGCGAAGTCCTCGCGCACGCGCTTCAGGGTCACCTGGCGGGCGTTCAGGTCCGCCTGCGCGCCTTCCACGCTGCGGTACAGGCCACGGGTCTGGCGCACGGTCTTGGCCAGGTTGGCTTCGGCCTGCTGCAGCGCCACCGAAGTGTCGGACGGGTCCAGCTGCACCAGCAGCTGGCCGCGCTCCACGCGCATGCCGTCATCGGCATTGATGGCGACCACGGTACCGGCCACCAGCGGGGTGATCTGCACCTGGTTGCCCTGCACGTAGGCATCGTCGGTCTCTTCGAACCAACGGCCGAACATGAAGTACCACAGCGCCAGGGCGGCAAGCAGCAGCACGACGATCACGAACAGGCCGCGCAGCAGGTTGCCGCGGCGGTTGGGGGCGGCCGGGGCCGCGGTGTCTTGGGTCTGGCTCATGGCGGGCGTCTTCAGGAATGCGAGGAATCGGAATGGGAGGCGATCGGTGCGCGGTCGGTGTCGGCGGGCTGGAAACCACCGCCCAGCGCCTTGCTCAGGCGCACCGAGGTCTGCACCTGCTGCGACTGCAGGCCGGCCAGCTGCTGCTGCGACTGCAGCAGGGTGGACTGCGCGGTCAGCACGTCCAGGTAGCTGCCGATGCCGGCGCGGTAGCGCTGCTGGGCCAGGTCGAAGGCCGAGCGTGCGGTGTCCACTGCCTGCTGCTGCGCGTGCGCCTGCTGCGCCAGCGAGCGCACCGCGTTGACCTGGTCGGCGACGTCGCGCAGTGCATCGAGCACAGCCTGGTTGTAGTTGGCCACCGCCAGGTCGTACTGCGCGTCGGTGTTGGCCAGGTTGGCGCGCAGCTTGCCGCCTTCGAAGATCGGCAGGCTCAACGCCGGGCCGATGTAGGCGAAGGTCGAGCTGCTCTTCAGCAGGTCACCCACGTTCGGGGCGACCACGCCGGCCAGCGCGGTCAGGTTGAAGCTCGGGTAGAACTTGGTCTTGGCGACCTTGATCTGCTTGTCGGCCGCTTCCACGCGCCAGCGCGCAGCCACGATGTCGGGGCGACGGCCGAGCAGTTCGCTGGGCAGTACGCCCGGCAGCTGCAGTGCCATCGGGTTCAACGGCTGCGGGCGCTGGATCGACAGGCCACGGTCCGGCCCCTTGCCGACCAGTGCAGCCAGCGCGGTGCGGGCGGCGTCGATGCGCTGCTGCGCGGCCAGCACCTGCTGCTGCGCGGCCGGCACGCGGGCCTCGGCCTGGCGCACCTGCAGATCGCTGTCGATGCCGGCGCTGCGGCGCTGGCGGGTCAGCTGCAGCGATTTCTGCGAGCGGGTCAGTTCTTCCTCGGCCACGTCGTTGAGCTGCCACGCGTAGGCCAGGTCGGCATAGGCCTGGGCAATGCCGGTGGACAGGTTCAGGCGTGCGGCCTGGGCTTCAACGGTGGCGGCATGCGCGCCATCCACGGCGGCTTCCCAGGCAGCGCGCTTGCCGCCCCACAGGTCCACGCCGTAGCTGAAATCGAAGGCGACCTGGCTGCTGCCGCCATAGCGGCCGCCCATCTCGCTGCCGACCATCGACTCGGGCAGGCGCAGGCCGGTGTAGCCGCCGGACACCGACAGGCTGGGCAGCTCGTCGGCGCGCGCGGTACCGACCTGGGCCTGGGCCTGGCGCAGGCGCGCGTCGGCGGCGTCCAGGCTCGGATGACCGGCCAGGCCTTCGGCGACCAGTGCGTCCAGCTGCGCATCGCCCAGTGCCTTCCACCAGTCCTGCGCCGGGAAGCCGGCGGCGCTCAGGTCGGTGTCAGCCAGGGTGCGTTCGCTGTGCAGGCTGTCCACGTCAAGCACGTGGCCCTGCGGGTTGAGGCCACGACTGCTGGCGCAGGCGGCCAGGGCCAGCGCCAGCGCTGACACCAGCAGCGCGCGCCCGGACCGGCGGAGAGTGGAATGCGGGATCGGGTTCATGGGGTCGTCAGTGAATCGCGGATTCGGGTAAGGAGGGACAGCAGCAGCGTGCGCTCGTCGGCGGAAAGATCACGCAGCGCGTAATCCATCACCGCGTCGCCGCGCAGCTTCAGCCGCGCCCACAACGCACGGCCTTCGTCGGTCAGCACGATCTGCAGTGCCCGCCGGTCCTGCGCATGCGCCTCGCGGCGGACGCAGCCCAGCGCCTCCAGCTTGTCCAGCAGGCGGGTGACCGCGCTGGGCACCTGGTCGATGGCCTGGGCCAGTTCGTTGGCGGTGCAGGGCGCCATGTGGGAAAGCACCTTCAACCCGATGTAATGGGTGAAGCCGATTCCCAGATCTTCTTCCGCCATGGACGCGTCGAGTTGGCGCACCAGGCCGTCGCGCACCTGGCGCAGCAGCAGGCCGAAGCTGGGGGGAGTGGTTGCAGGACAGATCATGGGGGAGCATTCTCTTCCAAAAAAAATATTTCTCAATGGAAATATTCGATCTGGCATCGAATGCTGTGTTGCAGCAGCGGGCTCGATCAGTGAAGGCGCCTACCTTAATGATCTGGTCAGGTGGCCCGGTAGTACAATCCAGCCAATGGATGTCACATTTCAGCCAGCGGACATGATGAACAAGGCAGAAATTCAGGTTCCCAAACGCCTACTCAGAGATGAGGCACTGGACTGGTTCGAGCGCAACGACGGCCCGCCGGTCATCGCCTTCCGCTTCGACAGCCAGCAGGGCCTGGCCCGCGAGGTCGACTGGCACCACCACCAGCGTGCCCAGTTGATCTGCGTCGAACGCGGCCTGCTGACCACCCGCACCTCGCATGGCACGTGGTCGCTGGCGCCGGGCTCGGCCGGCTGGATGCCGCCGCTGGAACCGCACACCGTCACCCTCGACGGCCCGTTGCGCGGCTGGGGCATGGCACTGGCTGCACCGGCCTGCGCCACCCTGCCCGCCGACCCCTGCGTGCTGGGCCTGTCCAAGCTGGCGCAGGCGCTGGCCGACCGCATCTGCGAATGGCCGCTCGGCCATGACACCACGCCCGAGCGCCAGCACATCATCGACGTGCTGCTGGACGAGATCCGCACCGCGCCGCGCCAGCGCATGCACCTGCCGATGCCGCACGACCGGCGCCTGCTGAAGATCGCCTCGCAGTTGCTGGCCGACCCCTCCGACGAACGCAGCCTGGCCGAATGGGCGCATTGGGCCGGTCTGTCACCGCGCAGCCTGACCCGTCACTTCCGCGACGAGACCACGCTCAGCTTCGCCCAGTGGCGGCAGCAGGCGCGCCTGTCAGAGGCCCTGCGCCAGCTGACCGACGGCCGCAGCGTGGCCGACATCGCCCACGCGCTGGGCTTCAGCAGCGCCAGCGCGTTCGTTACCGTGTTCCGCCGCCACTTCGGGCTGCCGCCCGGTCGCTACCTGGCACGGGCCGGGCACGGCCTGGAAACCGGGCTGGACCCTGCGCGCGGCTTGGCATCCCCCGCCGCATCCGGATAATCACAGGATTGCGAGCGGCGACCGCCGTCGCCGCCTCCCGACAACAGGTAACAACGCCGCATGACCGAACTTGCCCGCCCCGTGTTCCACGGATTCGAACAACTGCCGCTGCGCGAGTACGCCGAACGCGCCTACCTCGACTACTCGATGTATGTGGTCCTGGACCGCGCCCTGCCGTTCATCGGCGACGGCCTGAAGCCGGTGCAGCGCCGCATCATCTATTCGATGAGCGAGCTGGGCCTGAATGCCGCGTCCAAACCGAAGAAGTCCGCGCGCACCGTCGGTGACGTCATCGGTAAGTACCACCCGCACGGCGACAGCGCGTGCTACGAGGCCCTGGTGCTGATGGCACAGCCGTTCTCGTACCGCTATCCGCTGATCGAGGGCCAGGGCAACTTCGGCTCCAGCGACGACCCGAAGTCGTTCGCGGCGATGCGTTACACCGAATCCAAGCTGACCCCGATCGCCGAAGTGCTGCTGGGCGAACTGGGCCAGGGCACCACCGACTGGGCACCGAACTTCGACGGCACCCTGCAGGAGCCGACCTGGATGCCGGCACGGCTGCCGCACCTGCTGCTCAACGGCACCACCGGCATCGCCGTGGGCATGGCCACCGACGTGCCGCCGCACAATCTCAACGAGATCGTCAGCGCACTGCTGCACCTGCTGGACCACCCCGATGCCAGCGTGCGCGACCTGTGCGAGCACGTGCAGGGCCCGGACTATCCGTCCAGCGCCGAGATCATCACATCGGCCAACGACCTGCGGAACATCTACGAGACCGGCAACGGCAGCGTGCGTGCACGTGCGACCTTCACCAAGGAGGCCAACAACATCGTGGTGACGGCGCTGCCGTTCCAGGTGTCGCCGTCGAAGGTGATCGAGCAGATCGCCGCGCAGATGCGCGCCAAGAAGCTGCCGTGGCTGGAGGACATCCGCGACGAATCCGACCACGCCAACCCGGTGCGCGTGGTGCTGGTGCCACGTTCCAACCGCGTCGACGCGGACCAGCTGATGGGCCACCTGTTCGCGACCACGGACCTGGAGCGCAGCTACCGCGTCAACCTCAACGTGATCGGGCTGGACGGCCGTCCGCAGGTGAAGAACCTGAAGATGCTGCTCAGCGAATGGCTGACCTTCCGCAGCAACACCGTCACCCGCCGCCTGCAGCACCGCCTGCAGAAGGTCGAGCGCCGCCTGCACCTGCTGGAAGGCCTGCTGGTCGCCTTCCTCAACCTGGACGAGGTGATCCACATCATCCGTACCGAGGACGAACCGAAGGGCGCGCTGATCGCGCGCTTCGGCCTGTCCGAGGAACAGGCCGAGTACATCCTGGAAACCAAGCTGAAGCAGCTGGCCCGCCTGGAAGAGATGAAGATCCGTGGCGAGCAGGACGAGCTGGCCAAGGAGCGCGAGAAGATCCTCGGCATCCTCGACAGCAAGGCCAAGCTGAAGAAGCTGATCCGCGACGAACTGACCGCCGACGCCAGGAAGTTCGGCGACGCACGCCGCTCGCCGCTGGTGCAGCGCCAGGCCGCGCAGGCCATCGACGAGACCGAGCTGGTGCCGAGCGAGCCGATGACCGTGGTGCTGTCGGAGAAGGGCTGGATCCGAGCGGCCAAGGGCCACGACGTCGATGCGTCCGCCCTGTCCTACCGCGACGGCGACGCCCTGCAGGGCGCAGTGCGTGCGCGCAGCACCCAGCAGGTCGCGTTCCTCGACAGCGAGGGCCGCGCCTACTCGACGCCGGTGCACACCCTGCCCTCCGCGCGTGGCAACGGTGAGCCGCTGACCGGCCGCTTCTCGCCGGCAGCGGGTACCAGCTTCGTGACCCTGGCCAGTGCCGAGCCGGATGCCCGCTTCGTGCTGGCCTCCAGCCACGGCTACGGCTTCGTCACCCGCTTCGAGAACCTGATCGGTCGCAACAAGGCCGGCAAGGCGATGCTGAACCTGTCGTCCGGCTCGTCGGTGCTCACCCCGTCGATGGTCGCCAACGTGGCCACCGACCGCATCGTGGCGGTGACCAGTTCCGGCAACCTGCTGGCGATCGCCGCCAACGACCTGCCGGAACTGGACAAGGGCAAGGGCAACAAGATCATCGAGATCCCGAAGGCCAAGCTCGCCACTGAACGCGTGGTCGCCATCGTGGCGATCAGCCCGGGGCAGACCCTGCAGGTGCGCAGCGGCCAGCGCACCATGGGCCTGAAGTTCAACGAGCTCGACGCCTACCTCGGCGCCCGCGCCACCCGCGGCCACCTGCTGCCGCGCGGCTGGCAGAAGGTGGAAGGGCTGTCGGTGGAATAAGAGGTACGGGGGTCGGATCCCTTTCCATGGGAAAGGGCTCTGACCCCAGGCACGAAAAAGCCGGGGCATTCCCCGGCTTTTTCGTTGTCGGCTGGCGGGCGGTGGAGCGGCTGGCGGGCGAAGGCTGGCTGGCGGTGCTCCGGTGCTGGCGGGCGACAGAACGCTGTGCTGCTGGTGGAGCCGACCGCTGGTCGGCTGCTTTTGGCTCCTGGTAGAGCCGACCGCTGGTCGGCTGCTTTCTGCAGAGCAGCCGACCAGCGGTCGGCTCTACCAGAAGGCAGCCGAGCATTGGCTCGGCTCTACAAAAACGATGCCCGCTCAGTGCGCCGGGGCGCCGTTGCCGTCGATCTTGCTCAGCTGGTACAGCTCCAGGCCGATGCGCTTGATCAGGCCCAGCTGCTGCTCCAGCCACCAGGCGTGGTCTTCCTCGGTGTCCTTCAGCTGCGCCAGCAGGATGTCGCGGCTCACGTAATCGCCCTTCTCCTCGCACAGCTTCATGCCGGCGGCGAGATTGTTCCGAACGGCGTATTCAGTATCGAGATCCTTCTGCAGCATCTCCTCCACGGTCTTGCCCGGCTCGGTGGCATGCGGGCGCATGTCCGGGTCGCCACCCAGGAACAGGATCCGGCGGAGCAGCGCATCGGCATGCTGGGTTTCCTCTTCCATCTCGTGGTTCAGGCGCTCGTACAGCGCGAACAGGCCCTGGTCCTCGTAGCGGCGGGAATGGATGAAGTACTGGTCGCGCGCAGCAAGCTCGCCGCGCAGCAGTTCCTTCAGGCAGGCGATGACGTCCGGGTTGCCTTTCATGGGGGGGCTCCTGTGAATCGATGCGGCATAGGGTGCCGCATTTCAAAATACGGTGATCTAATCGGAATCAGTCGCAGTTGCGCCTGCGGCTACAATCGGCCCACGAGTTCGGAAAGGACGTGCGATGCGACGTACATGGCGTTGGGTGCTGGGCGTGTTGATCGCCATCGTGCTGGTCACCGCACTGGTGCTGTGGCTGCTGCTGCGCGGCAGCCTGGCCGACCTGGACGGCGAGCATGCGCTGCCGGGGCTGGCCAAGCCGGTCACCATCGAGCGCGATGGGCTGGGCGTGGTCACCATCACTGCCGGCAGCCAGGCCGACGCGATGCGTGCGCTCGGCCGCGTACACGCGCAGGAACGTTACTTCGAGATGGACCTGATGCGCCGCAGTGCCGCTGGCGAGCTGTCGGCGCTGTTCGGGCCGAAGGCCATCGACGCCGACAAGCGCATGCGCGTGCACCGGCTGCGTGCACGCACCGAGGCGAATCTGCAGGCCGCACTGGGCGACAACGGCACGGCCGTGCGCGCCTACGTGGATGGCGTCAACGAAGGCCTGGCCGATCTCTCCGTGCGCCCATGGGCCTACCTGCTGCTGCGGCAATCACCACAACCGTGGCAGGCCAGCGACAGCGTGCTGACCGGGCTGGCCATGTATGCCGACCTGCAGGACCCCGGCAACCAGACCGAGCTTGCGCTCAGCCGCATCCGCGCAGTGGTGCCGCCGGCGCTGTACGCGCTGATCGCCCACGACGGCACCGAATGGGATGCGCCGCTGTTTGGCGAACCCACCGGCAACGCCGCCCTGCCCGATGCCAGCCAGCTGGACCTGCGCACATTGAAGGGAAAAACGGGCACTGAGCAGGAAGAGGGCGACGTCATCGGCAGCAACAACTTCGCGGTGGCCGGGGCGCTTACCGCCGACGGCCGCGCCATCGTTGCCGACGACATGCACCTGGGCCTGCGTGCACCCGGCCTGTGGTTCCGCGTGCGCCTGCGCTACCCCGACCCACAGGCCGCCGGCGGCCAGGTCGATGTCACCGGCTTCTCCCTGCCGGGCCTGCCGGCGGTGATCGTCGGCAGCAACGGGCACGTCGCCTGGGGCTTCACCAACAGCTACATCGACACGGCGGACTATCGCACGGAACCGGCCAACGCCGCCGTGACCGTGCACGAAGAGCGCATCGCCGTGGCCGGCCAGGCCGACGTGCTGTTCGCGGTGCGCGAAACCGACTGGGGGCCGATCCTGCATACCCATGCCGATGGCAGTGGCGACGCCCTGCGCTGGGTCGCACACCTGCCCGGTGCCGTACGCCTGGATTTCGCTGACCTGGCCCGCGCCGGTGACCTCGACGGTGCACTGCACTTCGCCGACCGTGCCGGCATCCCCGCACAGAACCTGGTGGTCGGTGATCGCAGCGGGCGCATTGCCTGGCGCCTGATCGGCGCTCGCCCGGACCGCGGCCCCGGCTGTGCACCGGCCGGCTTCAATGCCGCCAGCAACCAGGGCTGCGCGCCGTGGCCGATCCGCAGCGATGCCTCGCCGGCATTGATCGATCCCCCCAACCATCGCCTGTGGACCGCCAATGGACGCGTACTCGACGGCGAGGCACTCGCCAGCGTCGGCAACGGCGGCTATGACCTGGGTGCGCGGGCGCGGCAGATCCGCGACCTGCTGGCAATCCAGGAGCGCTTCGACGAGCACGACCTGCTGGCGATCCAGCTCGACGACCGCGCGGTGTTCCTGCAGCGCTGGTGGGCTCTGCTGCACGACGTCATCGAACGCAGTGACGACCCTGCGCTGAAGCGTTTGAAGGAGGCCAGCCATCAATGGGGCGGGCGCGCCTCGGCCAGTTCGGTCAGCTACCGGGTGGTGCGTGAATTCCGCACGCAGGTCATGGCCACGCTGTCCGATGCACTGCTGGCCCCGGCCAACGCGCAGCTGGGCGATGCCTACCTGGACCCACGCCTGGCACAGCTGGAAGGCGTGGCCTGGCCGATGCTGGAACAGCGCCCGGCCAACCTGCTGCCACCGGCCTTCGACAGCTGGGATGCGCTGCTGATCGACGCCGCCCGCCGTACCGAGGGTGAGCTGGCCAAGCAGGGGCCGCTGGCCAAGCGCAGCTGGGGTGAACGCAATACCGCGGCGATCTGCCACCCCATTGCACGGGCGCTGCCGGACATCGCCAAGCGCTGGCTGTGCATGCCCGCCGACCGCCTGCCCGGCGACCGGGACATGCCGCGCGTGCAGACGCCGAACTTCGGCGCCTCCGAGCGCATGGTGGTCTCGCCCGGCCACGAGGCCGACGGCATCGTGCACATGCCCGGCGGCCAGAGCGGCCATCCGCTGTCACCGTACTGGGGTGCCGGCCACGAGGACTGGGTGCATGGGCGCCCGACACCGTTCCTGCCGGGCAAGACGCAGCACGTGATGACACTGGTGCCAGCGCGGTAGTGCCGGCCGCTGGCCGGCATCCATGCAGGTGTGTCCAGCATCATCAGGTTGCCGGCCAGCGGCCGGCACTACCGTTCAACGCTCAGGCCCTGCGCCGTTCGATCAGGTTCAGCAGCGGCCCGGTCATCGCCGTGGTCACCAGTGCCATGATCACCAGCACCGCGAACAGGCGGTCACCGAGCAGGCCCAGCTCATACCCCAGGTTGAGCACGATCAGCTCCATCAGGCCGCGGGTGTTCATCAGCGCGCCCAGCCGCCACGCTTCGCGCGTGGGCATGCCGGCACTGCGCGCGGCACTGAAGGTGCCCAGCAGCTTGCCCGTCGTGGCCACCGCGATCACCACCACGCACAGCACGATGTCGCTGGCCTGCAGCGCATCGGCGCGCATGCGCAGCCCGGTCATGGCGAAGAACAACGGCAGCAGCAGCGTGACCGCGAACGGCTCGACACGTGCCATCAGCAGGTCACGCAGCTGCGCGTTGGACGATACCGCGACACCCGCAGCGAACGCGCCGAACAGCGCGTGGATGCCCAGCATCTCGGTGACCAGCGCACTGCCCAGCGACAGCAGCAGGATGCCGAGCAGCCAGCGCCCCTCACGGCCCGGCGCAATCTGCCGGCGCGCGAACCACGGCTTCACCAGCCCCAGCATCAGCGCCACGAACGCGACCACGCACACCAGGTTGAGGCTGGCCGGCAACCAGCCGCTGGCCTGGGCGGCAGCCACGATCAGCGCCAGCAGGCACCACGCGGTGGCATCGCCCAAGGCAGCGCAGGCGATCGCGGTCTGCCCCAGCGGCGTCTGTGTGATCCCGCGGTCGGCCAGGATGCGCAGCAGCACGGGGAAGGCCGTGATGCTCATCGAGATGCCTACGAAAAGTGCGAATGCGGTGAAGCCCACACCCTGTGGGCCGTGCTGCGGATACAGCCAGATCGCCAAGGCGACGCCGAGCACGAACGGCACTGCAATGCCGGCATGGCTGACGGTAAAGGCGAAACGCCGGCGGCCACGCAGCGCCGCCAGGTCCAGTTCGGCACCGGCCACCAGCAGGAACATCAGCACGCCCAGCTGGCTGAGCATGCCCAGCGGGCCCAGCGAACTGGCCGGGAACAGCGCACCATGCAGCTGCGGCAGCAGGCTGCCAAGCACCAGCGGCCCCATCATCAGGCCAGCGGCCATTTCGCCGATCACCGCCGGCTGTCCCATGCGCTTGAGCAGCGCCCCCGCGCCCTTGGCCACCAGCAGCAGTACCAGCAGCTGCAGCAGGAACAGGCCCAGCGGAGACGCCAGATGCTGCACCCAGCCGCCTTCGGCGGCGACGGAGGCACGGGCAACCGCCTCGGGCGCCGCCGGCCCGGCATACCGCGCCAGCAGCACGCCAGCCAGCAACGGAACCCCGGCCCACGCCAGGTAGCGCCATCCCCATTTCGTGGGCGGCGCGTTGCCGCCTGCCTGTACGTCCATGAACATTCCCCAATGCGCAGGGGGCGATCATACAAAAAGGGGACGGAGGGGATTAAGTCGTTTGTGCCACAAACGACTTAATCCCCTCCGTCCCCTTTTTGGGGTGCTCAGGCCAGTGCCTGCTCGTGCACGCCGGCGATCGCGCGACCCGACGGATCCGCCGCCGCGGCGAAGCTGGCGTCCCAGGCGATGGCCGCGGGCGACGAACAGGCGATCGACTTGCCTCCCGGCACGGTCTCGGCCGCTGCCCGGCTCGGGAAGAACTGCTCGAACAGGTGGCGGTAGTAGTACGCCTCCTTGGTCTGCGGCGGGTTGTGCGGGAAGCGCTTGTCGGCGGCCGCCAGTACACGGTCGCTCACCTGCGCCTCGGCATGTGCCTTCAGCCCATCGATCCAGCCATAGCCCACGCCATCGCTGAACTGTTCCTTCTGCCGCCACAGGATGCTGTCCGGCAGGTAGCCATCGAACGCCTCGCGCAGCACCGCCTTCTCGATGCGGCGGCCACCAAAGCCGGCACCGACCATCTTGTGCGCGGCATCGAAGCGCATCGCCACATCGAGGAACTCACGGTCGAGGAACGGCACGCGCGGCTCCACGCCCCAGGCCATCATCGACTTGTTGGCGCGCAGGCAGTCGTAGTTGTGCAGGGCGTCGAGCTTGCGTACCAGCTCGTCGTGGAATTCACGCGCATCCGGTGCCTTGTGGAAGTACAGGTAGCCACCGAAGATCTCGTCGCTGCCCTCGCCGGAGAGCACCATTTTCACGCCCATCGCCTTGATCCGCCGCGCCAGCAGGAACATCGGCGTCGATGCGCGGATGGTGGTGACGTCGTAGGTCTCGATGTGGCGGATCACCTCCGGCAGCGCATCGAGGCCTTCCTCGAACGTGTACTCGAAACCGTGATGCACGGTGCCCAGCGCTTCGGCGGCGATCGCTGCGGCGGCCAGATCGGGCGAGCCCTTCAAGCCGATCGCGAACGAGTGCAGGCGCGGCCACCAGGCTTCGGTCTGTCCCCCATCCTCGATGCGACGACGTGCATAGCGCGCGGCCACCGCCGCCACCAGCGACGAGTCCAGGCCACCGGACAGCAGCACGCCATAAGGCACATCGCTCATCAGCTGGCGCTCCACCGCATGCTCGAACGCCTGGCGCAGTTCAGCCAGATCGGCCTGGCGGCCCTGCACGTCGGCGTAGTCGCGCCACGGTTGCTGGTAGTAGCGCACCAGCTCACCGCTGGCACTGTCGAAATAGTGGCCC
This sequence comes from Stenotrophomonas sp. YJH_SMC_123, assembly GCF_059368215.1. NCBI lineage: Bacteria > Pseudomonadati > Pseudomonadota > Gammaproteobacteria > Lysobacterales > Lysobacteraceae > Stenotrophomonas > Stenotrophomonas sp. YJH_SMC_123. The sequence goes on along the minus strand of NZ_JCAFRM010000001.1, from coordinate 457,263 downwards.
GGCGGGAACTGCGCGACATCGGCACAGGTATCGACCAGCGCCTTCATTTCCGAGGCCACGCGCAAGCGCCCCTGGGCATCGTGGCCCCAGTACAGCGGCACCACGCCCACCGGGTCGCGCGCCACCAGCACGCGTCCACTGTCACGGTCCCACAGCGCGAAGGCGAAGATGCCGTTGAGCTGTTCCAGCCACTGCGCCGGCGCGCCGCCCTGGCGGTAGAGCGCGTTGATCACCTCGCAGTCCGAGCCGGTCTGGAAGTCGTAGGTGGTGGTCAGCGCCGCCTTCAACGCCTGGTGGTTGTAGATCTCGCCGTTCACCGCCAGCGCCAGCTGGCCATCGGCCGACAGCAGCGGCTGCGAACCACCGGCCGGATCGACGATGGCCAGCCGTTCATGGACCAGCAGCGCACCTTCGTCGAGGTACACGCCGCTCCAGTCCGGGCCACGGTGGCGCTGGCGTTGCGACAGTTCCAGCGCGTGCCGGCGCAGGGCGGGAAGATCGTCACCGGCCTGCAGGCCGAAGATTCCGAAGATCGAACACATGGGGGAGCTCCTGTTGGGGATTTCACGGGTGGGAGGGTGTTCGACCGGCCATCCAGGCCCGGGTGGGACTACGCCCGGGCACAAAAAAACCCGCATCGACCGATGCGGGTTTTCTGGTGTCCGGGCGTGTGTTGCTGTCTATCTACCCAGGGCGCAGTCCCGCATCGGCCGCGCACGATTATTCGCGCGCAGATTATTGCGGTTGTTGTTATTGACGGCGGTGGCCAGGCGGATCGACATGGCATTGACCCTACCCCGCTTTCCGGCATGGTGCAACCGTTGCGTTGGCAACCACTCCCCGGCGCGCATAATGGCCGGCCGTGAAACGTGTAATGGAAATGCAACACCGCACTGGACGCAACGCGGCGCTGGCCGCCCTGTTCTGCCTGGGCCTGGCCGCCTGCCAGACCCTGGCCCCACCCTCGCCCCTGCCGCCGGCCCAGCTGCAGGGCCTGGAGCAACACGGCACCGACGGCAGCTTCGAGGGTGCCTTTGACACTGCGCAAACCTTCGAACGCTTCAACGATCCGCGCGCCATCGCCTACTACGAGCGTGCCGCCGCGGTCACACCCTGGACCTTCCACAACACCAAGGCGGAAGAAGCACTGGGCAGGATCTGGATCTCCGGCACGCTGCGGCATGCCGACAGCCCCCACATCAATCCGGCGCCGGTGCTGCGTGCGTCCTGGCGACGCGGAGAACGCGCCTACCTGGCGGCGGCCTACCACGGCATTCCCTATGCGTTCTACGAACTCGCCAAGGCCTATCGTCAGCGAGGCGACGCGCAACAGGCGCTGCGCTGGGACCTGCGCGGAATGATCTACGAGCGCTACCCGAGTTCATCGTCACGGCTACCGGATGCGGTGGCCGCACAGGATGGCACCGTGCATCCACTGGTTGCGCAGATCCAGCGCCGCGCCGAGCGTGGCGATGCCGAAGCGCAGGTAGACCTGGGCGCGCTGCTGGAAAAGGGCATGGGACTGCCGCGCGATCCCGCACGTGCGCTGCAGCTGTACCAGCGTGCCGGCGAGAAGGGCAATGTGTTCGGCCAGTACTTCGCCGGACTGCTGCTGGGCCGCGGTGCACCGCGCGTGGAGAAGGACACCGACGCAGCCGCACGCTGGTTCGCCCGGGCCGAGGCGCAGCGCTTCTACATGGCGGCGCCGAGCTACTGGGAAAAAGCGGTCGAGCCGCCGTTCTTCATTTTTTCTGAGTAGAGCCGAGCCACGCTCGGCTGGGCATTCCCTGCAGAAGCAGCCGAGCATGGCTCGGCTCTACAGGAAAGCAATGCCGGCGAAAGGCGTGCCGACCAACGGTCGGCACCCAGCGTCGCAGGTTCACGCCAGCAGCCGCTCCACCAGCCGCTGGTACAGCCCCGGCAATGCCTCCAGATCGGCCACGCGCACGTTCTCGTCCACCTGGTGGATGCTGGCGTTGACCGGCCCCACTTCGATGCACTGCGCGCCCAAGGGCGCGATGAAGCGGGCATCGGAGGTGCCGCCGCCGGTGCTTTCTTCCGGTGCACGGCCGATGTGCTCGGCCAGCACCGCACGCGCGGTGGCGCGCAGCGTGCCCTCCGGGGTGTAGAACGGCTCGCCGCTGCGGTGCCACTTCAGCGTGTACTGCAGGCCATGCCGTTCCAGCAGCGCGGTGATCTCCGCTTCCAGCTTCGGTGCATCCCAGTGCGGGTTGTAGCGGATGTTGAAATCCACCTCGAGCTCGCCGGGAATCACGTTGTTGGCACCGGTACCGGCATGGATGTTGGAGACCTGCAGGCTGGTCGGCGGGAAACTTTCGTAGCCGTCATCCCAGCGCCGCGCACTCAGCTCGGCCAGGGCCGGCGCCGCCTGGTGGATCGGGTTGCGTGCCTTCTCCGGATACGCCACGTGGCCCTGCACGCCCTGCACGCGCAGCTTGGCCGACAGGCTGCCGCGACGCCCCACGCGCAGCAGGTCACCCAGCGTCGCAGTCGAAGACGGCTCGCCGGTGATGCACCAGTCGATGCGCTGGCCGCGTTCGGCGAACAGGCGTGCGACGTGGCGCACGCCATCGATGGCGTCGCCTTCCTCGTCGCTGGTCAGCAGCACCGCCAGCGTGCCGTGATGATCAGGATGCGCGGCAACGAACTGCTCGGCGGCCACCACGAACGCCGCCACGCTGCCCTTCATGTCGGCGGCGCCACGGCCATACAGCACGCCATCGCGGATCTGCGGGCTGAACGGATCGCTGGCCCAGGCCTCACGAGGGCCCGTCGGCACCACGTCGGTATGGCCCAGCAGCACCAGTACCGGCGCGCCCTGGCCGTGGGTCGCCCACAGGTTGTCGACCTCACCCAGCCGCAGGTGATCGCACTGGAACCCGGCCTGCTTCAGGCGTGCCGCCAGCAGCGCCTGGCAACCGGCATCATCGGGCGTCACCGAGGGCCGCGCGATCAGCTCGCAGGTCAGGTCGAGCACCGCGCTCATGCGTCACCCACGCCGAAGCGGGCCTTGAAGCCGTTGTCGCTGAAGCCCTGGCTGACCGTGCCATCGGCCGTGACCACCAGCGGGCGCTTGATCAGCTGCGGGTACTCGCGCAGCAGCAGCTTCCATTCGGCCTCGGAATCGGCGGCCTTGCGGTTGTCAGGCAGCTGCCGCCAGGTGGTGGAGGACCTGTTGACCATCGCGGCCAGGCCACCCAGCTGCGCGGCCCACGCCAACAGCATTTCCGGGCTGGGTTTGTTGTCGCGGTAGTCGACGAAGGTGTACGGCACGCCGAAGCGGTCCAGCCACCTGGTCGCCTTCTTGCAGGTATCGCAGTTCTTCAAACCGTAGACAGTGGTGCTCATGGCCATCTGTGATGCTGGAAAACAGAGGGCCAGAATCTCACAACAGGCGCTCGGACACGACCCGGAAAGGTACCCTTGGCAGCTGGAAGGCCAGCCCCTCGTGCAGCGCCACGCCCATCGCCTGCAGGCGCGGGCACTGCTGTTCGCCTTCCAGCTGCAGCGGTTGCAGCTGCGCGATGTCCACCGGCAGAGCAATGCGGGTGCTGGCCCAGCGCTGGTCGCAGGTGCGGGCGATGGCCTCGTCCTGGCAGGTCAGCAAGCGCAGCAGGGCCTGGTGGCCGCCGAAGGCCGCCGCCCACCCGGCATCGTCCCAGCCCGCAGCGCCCTGCCACTGGAGGTGCAGCGCAGGCGCACTGCCCTGCCCGCCCTCGATCAGGGTGTACCCACCGCCATCGGCGCGCACCACGTGCGCGAAGCGCACCGACAGATGCGGCTGCATGGCATCGCTGAAAGCGCGCGCGCCGGCGACGAAGGCCAGCTGGTCCATCACGTTGCGATCAAACAGCACCACTGGCGTCCCATCCCGATCGTCGTCACGACGCAGGTACCAGCGCCAGTTGCTCTGCCGGGGAGACGGCATCAGCGAGCGCAGCGGCCCGGCCAGCGCGGGCCCGAAGTGGCCGTGCCGGTAGCTGAGGATGGTGTAGGGCGTGCGTCCGGCATGGACCACGTAGTGATGGCCTGGTGGTGGCATCGGCGCTTGGCGTACGTCGACCCACCAGCTCACGTAGACCACGTCGCGCACATCGCTTACCAGCGCCGGCATCGGCCAGCGCCGCGACAGCGCGCGGCGCAGCCGGGTCCAGCGTGGAGCGTGCAGCAGGCGCGGCAGCATCCGCCCGAACAGGGTGTCGGACGGATGCTGGTAGATCGCGGACTGCGCCAGATCCTCCGGCGCCGTCATCTTCAGTCAGCCAGGCCGCGCAGCAGGTCGTTGACGCTGGTCTTGCTGCGGGTCTTGGCATCAACCTGCTTGACGATCACCGCGCAATACAGCGAATGGGTACCGTCCTTGCTCGGCAGCGAGCCGGACACCACCACGCTGTACGGCGGAATGTAGCCGTAGGTGACCTCGCCGGTGGCACGGTTGTAGATGCGGGTGCTCTGGCTGAGGAACACGCCCATGCCGATCACGCTGTGGTGGCCGACCACCACGCCTTCCACCACTTCCGAACGCGCACCGATGAAGCAGTGGTCCTCGATGATGGTCGGGCTGGCCTGCAGCGGCTCCAGCACGCCACCGATGCCGGCGCCGCCGGACAGATGGCAGTGCTGGCCGATCTGCGCGCAGGAACCGACGGTGGCCCAGGTGTCGACCATGGTGCCTTCGCCGACATGGGCGCCGATGTTGGTGAAGCTCGGCATCAGCACCACGTCCTTGCCGAAGTAGGTACCGCGGCGGGCGATCGCGCCCGGCACCACGCGCACGCCACCACGGCGGAACTTCGCTTCGTCATAGCCGGCGAAGCGCGATTCGACCTTGTCCCAGAACGGCGCCGGGCGTGCATCGACCACCGCCATGTCGTTGACGCGGAAATACAGCAGCACGGCTTTCTTCAGCCACTCATTGACCTTCCAGCCGCCCTGGCCGTCCGGCTCGGCGACGCGGAACTCACCGCTCTCCAGGCCGTCGATCACGCGGTTGACCAGCGGCTTGGTCGACCCTTCCAGCTCGTGCAGGGTCAAGGTGGCGCGGCGCTCGAAGGCGCTCTCGATGCCGAACTTGAGTTCTTCCACGCCTGGTGCCGACGGCTTGCGCAGCGACTTGCGGGCGATGGTTTCGGCGCGGACGGCTTCGGCGCTCCTGGCCGGGGCCGGCTTCTTCACAGCACGCTTCACTGCAGCCGTTTTCTTCGCCGGGGCCTTCACCGCAGCGGCCTTCTTCGGCGCAGGAGTCTTCTTCGCGGCCGGTGCGGCAGCAGCGGGTTTCCGGGCCGCTGCGCTCTTGGGGGTCGCGGCGGTCTTCTTGGCGGGCTTGGTGGCCATCAGGCGGGGTCTCCGGCGTTTCGATCAGGGTCCAGGCAGGCCAGCATCGCGTCATGCAGCTGCTGCCGGGCAGGTTCAGTCAGGGGGAGGTCGTGTTCGTCACTGATCACGAAGGTGTCTTCGGCGCGTTCGCCGAACGTGGCAATGCGCGCATCATGCACGCGCAGGCCCTGGTTGCGCAGCACGAACGCCACATCGGCCAGCAGGCCGGGACGGTCGGGTGCGACCAGGGCAAATCGGGTTGCGCCCGGTTCATCGCGGAACTCGATGCGCGGGGCGAAGCGGAAGTGCCGCAGCTGCCGCGGTACCACCCGGCGCGACGGCCGCAGGCGCGACAGGTCACCGTTGAGTGCCTCGCGCAGTGCCGCTTCCAGGTTGGCACTGCTGCCATCGGCAAAGGTGTCGGCCGGGTTCACTTCGAAGGTATCGAAGATGGTGTCGGCCGGACCGTCCAGCACGCGCGCGCGATGGATGCCGTAGCCCTTGCGGTCCAGGGTCATCACGATCGCGGCAAACAGGCCATCACGGTCGGGCGAGTGCACGAACACTTCCAGCGCCGGGTCGTCGACGCTGATCCGGCGCACCTTCACCAGCGCCTGGCCCTGCTTCACCGGCACCAGTGCGGCGGCCTGCCAGGCCAGCTGCTCGGGGCGCAGGCGGATGAAGCCCTCATCCGGCATCACCGCGAACTGGCGGTCGATGGTGGCATCGTCGTAACCCTGCTCGCGCACCAGTGCGCGCACACTGTCACGTGCCTCGGCCACGCGCTCGGCGGCCGGTACCGGGTGCTCCAGCCCCTCGCGCAGCGCGCGCCGGGTGGCAAAGTACAGATCGGCCAGCAGGCGGTCCTTCCAGGCATTCCACAGTTTCGGGCTGGTGCCGGCGATGTCGGCACAGGTCAGCAGGTACAGGTAATCCAGGCGGTCGCGGCTGCCGACCAGGGTGGCGAAGCGATGGATCACCACCGGATCGGCGATGTCCTGCTTCTGCGCGGTCACCGACATGCGCAGGTGCTGTTCGACCAGCCATGCCACCAGCTCGGTATCGGTGCCACTGAGCGCATGCGCCTGGCAGAACGCGCGCGCGTCCACCGCACCCAGCTCCGAGTGGTCGCCGCCGCGCCCCTTGGCGATGTCATGGAACAGGCCGGCCAGCAGCAGCAGTTCCGGCTTGCGCAGGCGCGGCCACACTTCGTGCGCGATCGAGAAGCGCTCGTCGGCGCGGCTGCTGGCGAACTGGCCGATGTTGCGCAGGACCATCAGCGTGTGCTGGTCGACCGTATAGACATGGAACAGGTCGAACTGCATGCGCCCGCTGACCTGGGCAAACGCGGGAATCCACTGGCCAAGCACGCCCAGCCGCGCCATGCGCGAAAGCGTATCGACCGGACGCTGGCCGCGCAGCAGGGCCAGGAACTGCTCGCGTGCATCGGCATCGGCCTGGTCATAGGCCGGCAGCAGCGGCAGCGACTCGGCCAGTGCACGCGCAGTGAGCGAATGCAGGCCGCGTACCTGCGGGTTGTTGGCCCAGCTGGAAAACAGGGCGAACACCTGGCCGATGTCGCCGCGCGGCCAGTCGGCCTCGTTGGCGGCCAGGTAACCACGGCGCAGGGAAAAACCCACGGTCAGCGGCTCCGGCTGGGCCTCGCCGTCGAACTGTTCCTCGAAGCGCTGCAGCAGCCGGTCGCTGATCCGGCGCACCACCAGCGCGGCGCGGTAGAAGCCCTGCATCATCTTCTCGACGCCGAGGTTCTCGGCATCGTCTTCGAAGCCCAGCCGCGCGGCCAGGGTCTTCTGGTAATCGAAACGCAGGCGCTCTTCCGGACGGCGCGCGACCAGGTGCAGGCCGAAGCGCAACCGCGCCAGCACTGCACGTTCGCGCTTCAACGCCGCGGCTTCGTCGGCGCCCAGGTGGCCGAGCCCGACCAGGGCCTCCAGGTCGCGCACGCCGAAGGCACGCAACGCCATCCAGCCCAGCGTATTGAGATCACGCAGGCCGCCGGGGCCATCCTTCAGGTCCGGCTCCAGGTTGTCGGCGGTATCGCCGAAGCGCTGGTGGCGGTTGCGCAGCTCTTCCAGCTTGGCCAGGAAGAAGGCGCGTGCCGGCCACAGTTCGCGGTCGTCGATCGCCTCGCGCAGCGCGCGGCGCGCAGCATCATCGGCCAGGATCGGGCGCGCCTCGATCAACGCGGTCAGCACGGTCTGGTCAGCCGCCGCCTCCCGGCACTGCAATGCAGAACGCACCGCATGGCTGACAGCCAATCCGCAGTCCCACAGCAGCGCGAACAGGCGCGCCAATGCCGCCTCGTGCGCCAGTTGTGCCGGCGGATCGCCGAACACCAGCAGGTCGATGTCCGAACGCGGGAACAGTTCACCGCGGCCATAGCCGCCGACCGCGAACAGCGACAGGCCGCTGTCGGCCGGCAGGCAGCGCTGCCAGGCCAGGCGGATCAGATGGTCGGCAGCGCGCGCGCGCAACGCCAGCAGGCGATCGATGTTGTCGCCCTGGTCGAAGCGGCGGTACAGGCGCGCGTCGGCCTGCTGCAGCGCCTGGCGCGCGGCAGCAGCCCAATCCGGGTCGTTGAGCGACGCGGCCGGCGTGTCCAGCAGCGAACTCGCCGGCAGCATCTTCAGGAAACCTGCGACTCGCCTGGCGACAGGGTCAGCACGTCCACGCCGGTCTCGGTGACCGCGATCATGTGCTCCCACTGCGCCGACAGCTTGCGGTCCTTGGTCACCACGGTCCAGCCATCCGGCAGCACCTTGTTGTAGCGGGTGCCCTCGTTGATCATCGGCTCGATGGTGAAGGTCATGCCGGGCTGCAGCACCAGGCCCTGGCCCGGGCGGCCGTAATGCACCACCTGCGGCTCGTCGTGGTAGACCTTGCCGATGCCGTGGCCGCAGTACTCGCGCACCACGCTGAAACGCTCGCCTTCGGCGTAGCTCTGGATGGCATGGCCGATGTCGCCCAGGGTGGCGCCCGGACGCACCGCACGGATGCCGCGCCACATCGCTTCGTAAGTGGTTTCCACCAGGCGGCGGGCCATCACCGACGGGGTGCCGACGAAGTACATGCGGCTGGTGTCGCCGTGCCAGCCGTCCTTGATGACGGTGACGTCGATATTGATGATGTCGCCATCCTTGAGCACCTTCCCTTCACTGGGGATGCCGTGGCAGATGACATTGTTGACCGAGGTGCACACGGTCTTCGGGAAGCCGCGGTAGCCGACGTTGGCCGGAATGGCACCCTGCACGTTCACGATGTGGTCGTGGCAGATGCGGTCCAGTTCCTCGGTGGTGACACCGGGCTTGACGTGGGGGGTGACGATGTCGAGCACTTCGCTGGCCAGGCGGCCGGCGATGCGCATCATCTCGATTTCCTGCGGGGTTTTCAGATTCACGCTCATGGCACCCATTATCGCCGATCCGGCCGCAATCTGAACGAACGCCGCCCAACTGGCGATCCGGGCCATGCACGATTCCGGCAAGGAAAGTGAAAGCGTGATGGCCTCCACTCTTGCGCCTGCCTATTTATCACGGATTACAGACACTTACGCCTCCTAAGCTGGACCCACTGTCGTCAAAGCGGCGCCGAACGTGCCGTCTTCGCCTTGTTCAACGGACCTTCGGGTCAGGGAGGTTGTCCATGCGATCCCCAGTTCGATCCCCGCTGACATGGGTCATGGCCGGGCTCCTGCTGTCCAGCCCGGCGCTGGCCGCCGACACCACCACCTTCAACGTCACCCTGGTGGTCACCAAGGCCTGCACCATCACGGCGGCGGCCGCCACCAACGTCGACTTCGGCACGGCGGCCTCGACCACCGCCACGCCCACCCTGGGCCAGGGTACGGTGACCGCGCAGTGCTCGGCACTGACGCCCTACACGATTGCGCTGAACGCGGGCGCCAACGCCGGCACCGCCAACGACGTCACCACCCGGCGCATGAAGAACACCAATGCCGCGGTGACCGCCAACAACTATGTCGGCTACCAGCTCTACCAGGATGCCGCACATACCCTGGTCTGGGGCGCCACAACCGGCACCAATACCCAGGCCGGCATCGGCACTGGCCTGGCCGTGCCCTACATCGTCTATGGCCAGATCCTGAACCTGAGCACCAACAACCCGGCCACCGGTAACTACCTGGATACGGTTACCGCCACGATCACCTATTGATGGAGCACGCCCGCATGGCCGGACCCCGCCCGTGGCGCGCCACCGGCGTGGCGCTGCTCGCCCTGTACCTGCTGGCCCCCGCCGGTGCCGGCGCCACCAGCCTGCAGGTCGCCCCGACCAGCCTGCAGCTGGAAGCCCGCCAGCGTGCCGGCGAGCTGTGGCTGACCAACAGCGGCACCTCACCGGTGACGCTGCAGGTGCGCGTGTTCCGCTGGGTGCAGCAGGACGGCCAGGAACAGCTGCTGCCCACCGATGAAGTGATGGCCACGCCGCCGATGCAGGAACTGGCCGCCGGCCAGCAGCAGCTGGTGCGGGTGATGCGTCCGGACAGCGAGCCACCGCCTGCACAGCGGCACTACCGGCTGATCGTGGACGAGGTACCCGACCTGGCCACCCGTGCCGAGGGCATGCAGTTCGTGCTGCGCTATTCGATCCCGGTGTTCGTGCAGCCTTCGGCCGGCCGCCTGGCCCCACGGCTGCAGGCGCGCCTGGTGAAACTGGCGGACGGCCGCAATGGCGTGGAAGTCGCCAATACGGGCGACAGCTACGCACAGATCGCCGATCTTGCGCTGGGCAGCGCCGCGCGCCCGCGCATTGTCCATCCCGGGCTGCTGGGCTACGTGCTGCCGGGCCAGGTGATGCGCTGGCCGATCGAACGCACGGCGATCGACCGCGACAACGACCAGATCACGGCCAAGCTCAATGGCGAGTCGGAACAGACGCCACTGTCGCCCCCACCGGCTCGCTGAGGCGTTGATGGGCGCGCTGTTGGCGGCCCTGGCTCCCGCGGCGACCGAGGCCGCCGATGTGTCCGGCGTGGCGGCCGTTGATGTATCCGGCGTGTCGGCCGATGCAATCCTGCCTCCCCCGACCCCGCTGACCGCCAGCCAGGCGCTGTACCTGGATGTATCGCTCAACAGCACCCCGCGCGGCCTGCTGCCATTCAACGAGAACCGCGGCCGGCTGCAGGCCAGCCCCGAAGTGCTGCGCCAGCTTGGCTTCAACGCCAGCGGCGATGCGCCGGTCTACCTGGACCAGATCAGCGGTGCGGTGGTGCGCTATGACGCGCACATGCAGACCCTGGCACTGGACGTGCCGCTGGACCAGCTCATCCTGCCCACCACCGTGCTCAGCCGCCCGCAGACGCGCGCGCCCACCGGCAACGCCTCGCCCGGCGCGCTGCTCAACTACGACGTCTACGGCAGCCGGGTGGACACGCTCAGCAACCTCAGCCTGAGCGCGGAGCTGCGCGTGTTCGGTATCGGCAACGGGACTTTTGAGAACACCGCCATCAGCCGTCGCTACCAGCAACCCGGCGATCGCCGTTGGCGCGGCGAAAGCGTGCGGCTGGACACCCGCTGGAGCCTTGACTTCCCCGACAGCGCAACGACGCTGGAGGTCGGTGACTTCTACAGCGGCTTCGTCGACTGGACCCGCCCGGTGCGCCTGGGCGGGCTGCAGATCGGCCGCAACTACGGGCTGCAGCCCTACCGCGTACTGACGCCCACGCCGAGCTTCCTCGGCCAGGCCGTGGTGCCCTCCACGGTCGAGCTCTACGTGGACGGCCTGCGCCAGTACAGCGGGCAGGTACCGGTCGGCCCGTTCCAGCTGGCGGCACAGCCCGGGATCAGCGGCACCGGCAATGCGCAGGTGGTGGTGACCGATGCCTTCGGCCGCATGCAGACGCTGGATTTCAGTTTCTATGGCACCCAGCAGCTGCTGGCCAAGGGCCTTTCGGACTGGTCGGCCGGCGTCGGCCACCTGCGCGAGGACTTCGGCCAGCGCTCCTTCGCCTACGACGATCGCACCGTGGCCAGTGCCAGCTGGCGCGGAGGCATCAGCGATACCTTCACTGGCGAGGCGCATGCCGAAGGCGGCGGCGGCCTGGCCCAGGCCGGTGTCGGTGGCTGGTGGCTGCTCGGCGCCGCTGGCGTGTTCAATGCCGCCTATGCGCACAGCGGCTACCACGGCCTGCAGGGTGGGCAATGGGCACTGGGCTACAGCTGGAACAACCGTCGCTTCAACGTCAATCTGCGCAGCGTACGCAGCCATGGCGATTACCGCGACCTCGGCGCACTGCAGGGCAACCTGCCGCCGAGCATCAGCGAGCAGGCCACGCTCGGCCTGGACCTGCTGCGGCTGGGCACGCTCAGCGCCAGCTATCTGCGCCTGCGCTACCCGGATGGAGACGACAACCGCTATGCCAGCCTGTTCTGGTCACGTACCTGGAGCCAGCGCTGGTCGGCCTATCTTTCGGTAAACCAGAACCTGGACCGCAGCGACGACCGCAGCATCTACCTGTCGGTGACTGCCAGCCTGGGCAACAACCGCCAGGCCAGCCTTTCGAGCCAGCGCAACGGCGACAGCCAGAGCTGGGTGGCGGACGTGACCCAGCCAGTGCCGGGCGATGGCAGCGCCGGCGGCGTCGGCTGGCGCGCGCAGCTGCGCCACGGCGAGGACGGCAACGGCGGCCTGGCCGAGGTCGGCATCCTCAACGATGTCGGTCGCTACTCGTTCGGCGCCTCGCGCCAGGATGGACTCAACTATGCCTACGCCAGCGCCAGCGGCAGCCTGGTGTGGATGGGCGGGCACACCTTCGCCACGCGCGAGGTGTCCGATGCGTTCGCGGTGATCAGCACCAATGGGGTGGGCGGCGTCCCGGTGCGGCTGGAGAACCGCCTGATCGGCGTCACCGATGATCGCGGCCTGCTGCTGGTCAGTCCGTTGCTGTCCTGGCAGCGCAACCGGGTCTCGATCGACACCCTGGACCTGCCCGAAGACATGCGCGCCGACCGCATCGAGGACTGGGTGACCCCGCGCCAGCGCGCCGGCACCCGCGTGACCTTCCAGCTGCGCTCGCGGCCGTCACTGAGCCTGACCCTGCTGGCAATGGACGGCCAGCCTCTGGAGGTCGGCAGCGAGGTGCGGTTGCCCGATGGCCGCCAGGCCACGGTCGGCTACGACGGCCTGCTCTATCTGGAAGACGTTGCCGCCGGCAGCGTGCTGTACGTCACCACCAGCCGCGGCCCCTGCCGCGTGAAAGTGCCGGACCTGCCCAAGGTGGTGGCGTCCGGCGCACGGCCGAAGCCGGCGCCGCAGCAGTGCATCCCGGAGGTGGCGCCATGAGGGTGCTGCTGCTCGTCCTGCTGCTCTGGGCCGGCCTGCTGGCAGCGGCGCCCGCCGGTGCCACCGCGGTCTGCACGGCGGTCGCCAATCCGACCCTGCCGTTCGGCAACATCAACAGCAATGCACCCGGCCCGAGTACGGCCAACCTCAACATCACGGTGACCTGCACCACCGCCGCGCTGAGCCTGCTGGCCACCACCGGCGTGCGCGTCTGCGTGGGCATCGGCGCAGGCAGTGGCGGCGGCAGCAGTTCCACCTTCCGCACGATGGCCACCTCCAGCAGTGACACCCTGAATTTCCAGCTGTACAACAACGCCAGCTTCGGCCAGGTCACCGGACTGGTGCCGCGCGGCACGCCACCTGCGCAGGAACTGACCATGACCTACAACGTGCCGCTGGTGACGGGCGGCAGCGGTGCGCAGTCCATACAGCTGTTCGGGCAGATCCCGGCCAACCAGATCCTGGCCTCCGGCGCGTACAGCAGCACCTTCAGCGGGGCCAACGTGGTCCTGACCTGGGCCTGGAACGAAGTCCTGCTCGGTACCGCCACCGTGCCCGCCACCTGCAATGGCGGCGCCACCGGCACCAACAGCGCCAGTGCAGCCTTCAGCTTCACCGCCACCGCCAACGTGCTGCCGCAATGTGGCAGCTACGTCACCACCACCATGGACTTCGGCAACGTCACCGGCGGCATTCCGGCCAACATCGACCGGACCGCCACCCTCACCCTGACCTGCCTGAAGAACACTGCCTTCCAGGTCGGCCTCGACAACGGCCAGAACAATCCCACCGCCACCACCACCCGGCGCATGGCCACCACCCTCGGCGGAAGCACCTATTACCTCGCCTACGAGCTCTACCGGGACTCGGCGCGGAGCCTGCGCTGGGGCAATACCCTGACCGTCGACACGGCCAGCGGCACCGGTACCGGCAGCGCGCAGCAATTGACCATCCATGGCCGGGTGCCACCGGTCAGCGGCCAGCCGCCGGCCGGCACCTACAACGACCTGGTGACGGTGACGATCACCTACTGACCGGCGTGCCGACCAACGGTCGGCACCCACCGGACGAAGGCCGTGCCGAGCGCCGGCTCGGCGCTACAGTTCCGGCACATCCCGCCGATACCGCGCAGCAAGTCTTTCAGCATGGTGGATGGCAGGTGGTTCGCACATTCCTGATCGGGGCGATGCTGGTCGCCAGCCTGCCGGCATGGGCCGAACCCAGCAGCCCCCTGCAGATCCGGCTGACCGTGGTTGAATCCTGCAGCGACGATGGCGGCGGCATCCGCTGCCCGGCACCGCACCAGCGCAGTGACGCACCCCAGGCGCCGCGCCAGGTCCGCGAGCTCGCACCACCGGCGACGGACGGGAACGCAACACCCTCCGTGACCCTCATCTACTGATGCGCGCGTTGCTGATCCTGCTGGCACTGCTGCTGGCACTGCCTGCCGCAGCGCTGGAGCTGTTGCCGACCACCCTGCAGCTGCCGGCCCAGGGCGGCAGCGCCGAACTGTGGTTGCACAACCCCGGGCCCGGCCGCTGGCAGGGCCAGGTGCAGGTGCTGGCGTGGGATCAGCAGCTGGACGCCGAACGACTGCACCCCAGCGACCAGATCCGGGTCAGCCCGGCGCGGCTGGACCTGGCCCCCGGCAGCACCCAGCGCGTCTGGCTGTTGCTAGGCGATCCGCCAGCGGCGGCCGCTGAACAGGCCTATCGGGTCGTACTGGCACCGACGTTGCCGGGGTTGCCGCGCTATTCGCTGCCGCTGTTCCGCGGCCCAGCGGGGCCAGCACTGCAGGCCCGGCTGCTGGGCCGCGTCGAGGCCCACGGGTCTCTGGCGGTACTGCGACTCAGCAATGCCGGTACCCTGCACGGCCGCCTGCACGATCTGCGCTTCATCACGGCGGACGGCCAGGCAACGCTGCTGACGGCTGGCCTGGCCGGCTACATTCTTGCGGGCCATGAACGCCGCTGGCCCCTGCCTGCCCGCGCCGATGGCTATGCAGGCGGCCGCTTCCAGGCACGCCTGCAGGACGGCCGCGAGGTCGATCTGGCCGCAACTGACCCTGCAATTGCAGCAAGCACCCCCAGCGGGCTATAATCGACCGGATTCCTGCCGCCAGCGTGCGCACGAACCCGTCCACACCGGACGTCACCGGTGAATCCACACCTGCTGCCCCCATCCGTGCCGGGGTGCTCCGCAAGGAGTTCGGCCACGGAGGCAACAGGGAAGCCCAACCCCGGAACCGATCGCGCTTCCACGCGTCCCGCATACCTATCCCCGCGGGCGGAATCGCTGGTTCCATATCAGGAGTATTGCAATGCCCCAGGTCACCATGCGTCAGATGCTGGAAGCCGGCGTCCACTTCGGCCACCAGACCCGCTACTGGAACCCGAAGATGGCTCCGTACATCTTCGGCGCCCGCGGCAAGATCCACATCATCAACCTGGAAAAGACCGTCCCGCTGTTCAATGACGCGATGAACTTCATCTCGTCGGTTGCCCAGAAGCGCGGCACCGTCCTGTTCCTGGGCACCAAGCGCAGCGCCCGCGAAACCATCAAGGAAGAAGCCGAGCGTTGCGGCATGCCGTTCATGAACCAGCGTTGGCTGGGTGGCACCCTGACCAACTTCCGTACCGTCAAGCAGTCGGTTGCCCGCCTGAAGGAACTGGAAGCCGGTGAAACCGACGGCACCTTCGAGAAGCTGGTCAAGCACGAAGTGCTGGGCCTGCGTCGCGAGCGCGACAAGCTGGAAGCCTCGCTGGGCGGCATCAAGGACATGAACCGCCTGCCGGACGCCATCTTCGTGATCGACATCGGCCACGAAGACATCGCGATCAAGGAAGCCAAGAAGCTGGGCATCCCGGTCATCGCCGTGGTCGACACCAACTACAACCCGGAACTGGTTGATTACGCCATCCCGGGCAACGACGACGCCATCCGCGCTGTGCAGCTGTACGCCCGCGCCGCTGCCGACGCCGTGCTGGAAGGCAAGGCAGCTGCCCCGCACGCCGCTTCGGTGCGCGAGGAAGAATTCGCTGAAGCCGCTGCTGAAGGCGAAGAGAAGCCGGCCCGCCGCGCTCCGGCCAAGAAGGCTGCCAAGAAGGGCGACGACGCCCAGGCCTGATCCAGGCCCCGGGTGGACGCCCGGCGTCCACCCTCCCTGCACGCAGCCATCGGCGCGTGACAGGACCGTGTCACACGGGCCGGCCACCATGCCGGCCCAACCCCTTTCTTTCGTGAGGTAATCCCGTGGAAATCACTGCTTCCCTGGTCAAGGAACTGCGCGAGCGCACCGGCGCCGGCATGATGGAATGCAAGAAGGCGCTTACCGAAGCCAACGGCGACATCAACGCCGCTGCTGAAGCCATGCGCAAGTCCGGCGCCGCCAAGGCCGACAAGAAGGCTGACCGCGTGGCCGCCGAAGGCCGCCTGGGCCTGGCCCAGGACGGCGGCAAGGCCGTGCTGGTCGAAGTCAACTCGGAAACCGACTTCGTCGCCAACGATGACAACTTCAAGTCCTTCGTCAACGCCGTCGCCGCTGCTGCCCTGGCATCGGGCGCCAACGACGTCGAAGCCGTGAAGGCCGCCACGCTGGCCGACGGCCGTACCGTCGAGGAAGCCCGCGCCACCGCCGTGCAGACCCTGGGTGAGAACATCCAGATCCGCCGCATGGTCAAGGTCGACACCACCGGCAACATCGGCGCCTACGTCCACACCAACGGCAAGGTCGGCGTGCTGGTCGACCTGATCGGCGGCGACGTCGAGCTGGCCCGTGGCCTGGCCATGCACGTGGCCGCGCTGAAGCCGCCGCACAACAAGGCTGCGGACGTCCCGGCCGAGTTCGTCGAGAAGGAAAAGGAAATCGAGCTGGCCAAGATGACCGATAAGGACAAGGCCAAGCCGGCCGACATCCTGGAAAAGATCATCAGCGGCAAGATCAACAAGATCGTCAGCGACGTGACCCTGTACGGCCAGACCTACGTGCTGGGCGACACCACCGTCGAGCAGGTGGTCAAGGCCGCCGGCGCCGACGTGGCAGGCTTCAAGCTGCTGATCGTCGGCGAAGGCATCGAGAAGGTGGTGGAAGACTACGCCGCCGAAGTTGCCAAGGCGATGCAGGTCTGATTCCAGCCTTCCGGCTGTGAAGCGACCAGAAGGAGCCGCGGGAAACCGCGGCTCTTTTTTTATGCATGGACCCAGGGATCAACCCATGGCCCAGCGGTGGATGCGCACCGTTGGTGCGCACAACCGGCACCTTTGCGTTGCGCGCGAATCAAGCCGATACTCGGCGCAGGGAATCCACAGTCATTTAGCAGGAACGAAAATCGCGGACTGTGATGCATTCCTAGGTATTCTTGTCCTAATGGAATTGAACGACCCGACATGCCTCCCGAGCTGACAGCTGCCCTGGCGCTCTGCCGCAACCTGCCTTCGCCACCCGGTATTGCCCTGCGCATCATCGAACTGGCCCAGGACCCGGAAGCGGACATCGCCACCGCTGCCGACATCATCGCCATCGACATGGCGCTGAGCGCTCGCATGCTGCGCATCGCCAATTCGCCGCTTTACGCCAGCCGCCGCCGGATCGAGAACCTCGGCCAGGCGCTGACCATGCTGGGCCTGAACGCCACGATCAGCCTCGCCCTCGGCTTCACCGTCACCCAGGGCCTGACCGGCGGCACCGGCGCCGACCACGACCTGCGCCAGCGCGCGTGGAAGCGCAGCATCCTCAGCGCCCTGGCTGCCAGCCAGCTGGGCCAGGCGCGCGGCCTGCGCCGGCTGGAAGAACTGATGCTGGCCGGCCTGCTGCAGGACCTGGGCGTACTGTGCCTGGCCCAGGCCGAGTCGGAGCGCTACCTGCCGCTGCTGCGCGAGGCACGCGACAACATCGACCTGGTCGCCCGCGAACGCGAGGAACTGGGCTGCAGCCATGCCGAGGTCGGCGCGTGGGTGGCCGAGCAATGGGGCCTGCCCCGCTACCTGGTGGAGAGCATCAGCCACAGCGAGGACGAGGACGCCGCCGAATCGCCGTTCCAGGCCTGCGTGCAGCTGTCCGGCGCGGTGGCCGACATCTGGCTGGACAGCGACGCCGACGCCGCGCGTGAGCGCGCCCTGCAGCAGGTGCACGACCGCCTGGAGCTGGACAGCGCGCGCTTCGACCAGGTCCTCGCCCGCATCAGTGAAGCCCTGCCCGACATCGCCAGCCTGTTTGATGCCGGCCTCAATTCACCGGCGCGGGTGCGCGAGCTGATCGATCACGCGCAGGAGCTGGCCACGCTGCGCAACCTGCGCGAACTGCAGGACGCCGACCAGGCACGACGCCGCGCCGACGAGTTCGAGGCGCGCGCCAAGCGCCTCGCCGACCAGGCCCATCGTGACGCGTTGACCGGCGTGCTCAACCGCCGCCAGCTGGAAGCGGTGCTGGAGCAGGAATTCCTGCGCGCCGGCCGCCAGGGCTGGCCATTGTCGGTGGCCTTCATCGACCTGGACGACTTCAAGAAGATCAACGACGCCCACGGCCACCTGACCGGCGACGAGGTACTGCGCGCCTTCGCCGGCAAGCTGCAGGGCCAGCTGCGCAACAGTGACACCGTCGCCCGCTTCGGCGGCGAGGAATTCGTCGCGCTGCTGCCAAACACCAGCGAAAGCGTGGCCCTGGACGTGATCCGCCGGGTGCTGGCCAATATCGTCGCCACGCCGATGGCCGAGCTGGAGGGCGGGCCGCTGTTCGTCACCTTCTCCGCCGGCGTGGCCACCCAGGGTGGCTACGAGCGCTTCGCCGACGTGCAGGACCTGCTGCGCGCAGCCGACGACGTGCTGTACCGCTCCAAGAACCTGGGCCGCAACCGGGTGATCGCCCGCTCGCCAGGTGCCCTCGGCCACGACGAGCTGTCGGCCACCGCTGGCGCCGAGCTGGGCTGAACGGGAAGCCCCGTTTGACCGCGGCGAACGACCGGATTCTGCGCCGCAGTGCACAAAACACTTTGGCACGACGCCGCATGCGCGTAGAATCGCCCGCGATTTCCACGCACCCGAGGTCCTCATGTCCAAGCTCGCCTATCGCCGCATCCTTCTGAAACTGTCCGGGGAGGCGCTGATGGGAGACGAGGACTACGGCATCGACCCGAAGGTCATCAATCGCCTGGCGCGCGAGGTCATCGAAGCCCAGCAGGCCGGTGCCGAAGTGGCGCTGGTGATCGGCGGCGGCAACATCTTCCGCGGCGCCGGCCTGGCCGCCGGCGGCATGGACCGGGTCACCGGCGACCAGATGGGCATGCTGGCCACGGTCATCAACGCCCTGGCCATGCAGGATGCCCTCGAGAAGCTGGGCGCCAAGGCCCGCGTGATGAGCGCGATCAAGATCAACGACGTGTGCGAGGACTACATCCGCCGCCGCGCCATCCGCCACCTGGAAAAGGGCCGCCTGGTGATCTTCGCCGCCGGCGTCGGCAGCCCGTTCTTCACCACCGATTCCGGCGCCGCCCTGCGCGCGATCGAGATCGGCGCCGATCTGCTGCTGAAGGCCACCAAGGTCGATGGCGTGTACGACAAGGACCCGAACAAGCACAACGATGCGGTCCGCTTCGACAGCCTGAGCTACGACGAAGTGATCCGCCGCGGTCTGGAAGTGATGGACACGGCGGCCTTCGCATTGGCCCGCGACAGCGACCTGCCGATGCGCGTGTTCGACATGGGCCAGCCGGGCGAGCTGCTGAAGATCCTCAACGGCGCGAACATCGGCACCCTGGTCCAGGGCCGCGACCCGGCCTGAGCCTGAGCGCAAAGCGGCGATCGGGCCGATTCAGGCCCGGCAGCGTCCCGTATTCGCCTATAATCGCCCGATTCCAGATACATCCAGGACCGGGCGATGCTCAACGACATCAAGAACAACGCGCAGACGCGCATGGCCAAGAGCATCGACGCTCTGAAGCACACCCTCACCTCCATCCGGACCGGGCGTGCCACGCCTGCCCTGCTGGACCGCGTGACGGTCAGTGCCTATGGCAACGCCAGCACCCCGCTGAACCAGGTTGCCTCGATCTCCAACGCCGACGCGCACTCGCTGCTGGTCACGCCGTTCGACAAGGGCATGATCAAGGAGATCGAAAAGGGTCTCTACAACGCCGAGTTCACCCCGAACACCCTCGGCACCGCGATCCGCATCAACATGCCGCCGCCGACCGAAGAGCGCCGCAAGGAGCTGGCCAAGCAGGTGCAGAAGGAAGGTGAAGGCGCCAAGATCGCGATCCGCAACATCCGTCAGGACGCGAACAAGGAAATCGCCAAGCTGGTCAAGGACAAGGCGATCAGCGAAGACGAGAAGAAGCGCGGCGAAGACGACATCCAGAAGCTGACCGACGCCAACATCAAGGACGTCGACAAGGTCGTCGCCGACAAGGAAAAAGAACTGCTGTCGGTCTGAAGTCGATGCCTTCAGCCCCGCCTCCGTTACCGGCCGCCCTGCCCCGCCACATTGCCATCATCATGGATGGCAATGGGCGCTGGGCTCAGCAGCGCCGTCGCCCCCGCGTGATCGGCCACCGTGCCGGCGCGCGCGCGGTCAACCGCACCATCGAGCGCTGCCTTGAACTGGGCATTCCGGCGCTGACCCTGTTCGCCTTCTCCAGCGAGAACTGGGGCCGGCCGCAGGAGGAAGTGGATGCATTGATGAAGCTGTTCCTCGGCGCGCTCGACCGCGAGGTGGACGAGCTGCACCGGCGCGGCGTGCGCGTACGCTTCATCGGCGAACGCGAGCGCTTCGGTGCCGGGCTGGTCAGCCGCATGCAGCTGGCCGAACAGCGCACCGCCGACAACACCACCCTGACCCTGTCGATCGCGGCCAGCTATGGCGGCCGCCAGGACATCGCCCGCGCCGCGCGCGCCCTGGCCGTCGAAGTGGCGGCCGGTCGCCTGTTGCCCGAGCAGATCGACGAATCGCTGCTGGGCAGCCAGGTCGCCCTTGCCGACCTGCCGCCGCCGGACCTGTTCATCCGCACCGGCGGCGACACCCGCATCAGCAACTTCCTGCTGTGGCAGCTGGCCTACACCGAGCTGTGGTTCACCGAGGCCCTGTGGCCGGACTTCGATGCCGGGCAGCTGCAGCAGGCGCTGGACGCCTATGCCGGCCGCGAGCGTCGTTTCGGCCTGACCAGCGCCCAGATTGCCGCACTGGCCACCGAGACTTCCAGCCCATGACCAAGACCCGAGTCCTCGCCGCGCTGATCATGGCGCCGGTTGCCATTGCGGCGATCCTGCTGCTGCCCACGCAATGGCTGGCCGCCGCCGCCGCTGCGGTGCTGCTGATCGGCCTGTGGGAATGGCTGAAGCTGGCCGGTATCGAAGACACCCTGGCACGCACCGTACTTCTGGTGCTGAACCTGCTGCTGATGGTGCTGCTGGTCTGGGCCGATGGCAGTACGCTGGTGCTGTTCCAGATAACCACGCTGGCCGGCGTTGCCTGGTGGCTGGCCGCGCTGGTCTGGCTGCGCTTCTTCAATTTCGGTGCACAGCCGTCGGCGCCCTCGCGCATCCTGAAGATGCTGGCCGGCACGCTTGCCATCGTGCCCGCCTGGGCCGCGCTGGTGCTGATCCATGCCGGTGGCGATCCGCCGGGCAAGCAGGGCCACCTGTGGCTGCTGGCTGCACTGGCACTGGTGTGGGCGGCCGACTCGGGGGCCTACTTCGCCGGCCGCCATTTCGGCAAGCACAAGCTGGCCCCGCGGATCAGCCCCAACAAGACCTGGGAAGGCCTGTTCGGCGGCCTGTTGGCCGGTGTCGCCGTGGCCGTCGGCCTGGGCTGGCTGGCCGGGATCGATACCGCACACCTGCCGGGCCTGCTGATCACCGCGGTCGTGGCCGTGTTCGCCTCGGTGCTGGGTGACCTGTTCGAGAGCCTCATCAAGCGCCACGCGGGCGCCAAGGATTCGGGCCACCTGATCCCGGGCCATGGCGGCGTGCTCGACCGGGTCGACGGCGTCCTCGCCGCCGTCCCGGTGTTCGCGCTGGGCAAGGAAATCTTCGGGTTCTGACCATGAATGCTGCTGCAGACCTGCGTCGGGTCGCCGTATTCGGCGCCACCGGCTCGATCGGTGCCTCCACGCTGGACGTGATCGCCCGCCACCCGCAGCGCTACCAGGCGACCGTGCTCGCCGCCGGACGCCAGGTGCAGGGGCTGCTGGCGTTGTGCCGCCAGCACAAACCCGCGCACGCGGTGATCGCCGACGAATCGCTGTTTGCCGAACTGCGTGACGGCCTGCGCGACGCCGGACTGGCCACCGAAGCCCATGCCGGCCATGCCGCGCTGGACCAGCTGGCCGCCAGCGACGCCTGCGATACCGTGGTCGCGGCCATCGTCGGCGCTGCCGGCCTGTCCTCGACCCTGGCCGCGGCCGCCGCCGGCAAGCGCATCCTGCTGGCCAACAAGGAATCGCTGGTGCTGGCCGGCGAACTGCTGACCCGTACCGCCGAACGTGCCGGCGCCGAAATCATCCCGATCGACAGCGAACACAGCGCGATCTTCCAGTGCCTGCGCTCGCGCGACGCCAGCGTCGACGGCGCCGGCGTGCGCCGGATCCTGCTGACCGCCTCCGGCGGCCCGTTCCGTGGCCGCAGCCGCGCCGAACTGGCCCAGGTCACCCCGGCCCAGGCCGTTGCCCACCCGAAGTGGTCGATGGGACCGAAGATCTCGGTCGATTCGGCGACGTTGATGAACAAGGGCCTGGAAGTCATTGAGGCCCACCACCTGTTCGGCGTGCCCGGTGAACGCATCGAAGTGCTGGTGCACCCGCAGAGCCTGGTCCATTCGCTGGTCGAGTTCGTCGACGGCTCGACCCTGGCGCAGATGGGCCTGCCGGACATGCGCACCACCCTCGCCGTTGGCCTGGGCTGGCCACAGCGCATCGAATCGGGCGTGGCCGGGCTGGACCTGCTGGCCCAGGGCCGGCTGGATTTCGAGGCCCCGGACACCGACGCCTTCCCCTGCCTGGCCCTGGCCTGGCAGGCGATGCAGGCCGGCGGCACCGCACCGGCGGTGCTGAATGCTGCCAACGAGGAGGCGGTTTCAGCGTTTCTTCAGGGCCGGATCGGTTTCCTGACGATCCCGGCGCTGGTTGCTAACGCTCTTTCAACACTGCCGACGCAAGCAGCCGATACACTGGAGGTCCTGTTGTCCGCCGACCAGCGGGCACGCCAGCTCACCCTGAACGCCATCGACGCCGCCTGAACGACCGCCTCGCCCAGCATGACGCCGCCGCCCCTGCCCGCCACTGTGAGCCTGCATGACTGACTTCATCGGATCGGTCTGGTGGATGATTGTCAGCCTCGGGCTGCTGGTCACGTTCCACGAGTTCGGGCATTACTGGGTCGGGCGCCTGTGCGGGGTCAAGATCCTGCGTTTCTCGGTCGGCTTCGGCCGGCCGCTGTGGTCGCGCCGCGACCGGCATGGTACCGAGTTCGCCATCGCCGCCATTCCGCTGGGTGGCTACGTGAAGTTCCTCGACGAACGCGAGGTCGAAGTCCACCCGCACGAGCGCGGCCAGGCCTTCAACCACAAGACCGTCTGGCAGCGCATCGCGATCGTTGCCGCCGGCCCGATCGCCAACCTGCTGCTGTGCATCCTCCTGCTGTGGGCGATGTTCGTGATCGGCAAGCAGGATTACTCGCCCACCGTCGGCCGCGTCAGCGGCATCGCCGCCAGTGCCGGCCTGGCCAGCGGCGACCGCGTGCTGCGCGTGGACGACCGCCAGGTGGTCACCCTCGGCGAGGCCAGCATGGCACTGACCGCGGCCGCGATGGACCGCCGCGACGTGAAGCTGGAAGTGCTGGATACGGCCGACCAGGTGCGCACGCGCACCCTGCCGCTGTCGCAGCTGCCGGCGGGTTTCGATGAGCGGCGGGTGCCGATCCTGGCTGGCATGTACTGGCAGTCGTGGCTGCAGCCCGCGCTGGTCGAGTCGCTCACCGCGGACTCCGTGGTGGCCGGGCAACTGCAGCCGGGCGACCTGATCGTGGCCATTGACGGCCAGCGCATCGACGGCGCCGACCAGGTGATCGGCGAGATCCAGGCGCTGGGCCGTGCCGGTGGCCCGGGCATGATCGAGGTCCTGCGTGGCGGCGAGCGCCTGGCGCTGGAAGTGACGCCACGCAAGGGCCAGGACGCCAAGGGTGGCCCCACGTGGCAGATCGGCGTTCAGTTCCCGACCAAGTTCAGCCCCCCCTACGACACCCTCCTGCGCTACGGCCCCCTGGACTCGGTCACCGTCGCGGTACGCGAAACCGGCCGCCTGGCGGCCGACTCGCTGGGCATGATGGGCCGCATCGTCACCGGCAAGGCCTCGCTGCAGAACGTTTCCGGGCCGGTCACCATCGCCCGCGTGGCCAATGTCTCGGCCAAGCGCGGCCTCGACTGGTTCCTGCAGTTCCTTGCCCTGCTGTCCCTCAGCCTGTGCATCATCAACCTGCTGCCGATCCCGATCTTGGACGGCGGCCACCTGCTGTATTACCTTATCGAGTTGGTCAAGGGCAGCCCGCTGAGCGAGCGTGCCATCGCCGCCGGCCAATACATCGGCCTGGCGTTGCTGGCCGGGCTGATGGGGTTGGCGTTCTACAACGACATCCTCGGCCTGGTCCCGCGATGAACTTTTCCATGTTGTTGCCGTCTACAGCGTCGGCATCCCGCACCAATGAAATCGACCTTCCTACCGGACGTGACATGACGCGACTCCCCAATCGCCGCCTGCTGGCCCTCGCCCTCGCCGCCGTCACCGGCGCTCCCGCCCTGGCCCAGGCAGCCGAGCCCTTCACTGTCAGCGACATCCGCGTCGATGGCCTGCAGCGCATCAGCTCGGGCACGGTATTCACCTACCTGCCGGTGGAACGTGGCGAGACGGTCACCGACAACAAGGTCGGCGAGACGATCCGCGCCCTGTACAAGACCGGCTTCTTCGAAGACGTGCAGCTGGACCGCCAGGGCACGATCCTGGTGGTGACCGTCAAGGAACGTCCGGCGATCAACAAGCTGACCGTGACCGGCAACAAGGACATCAAGTCCGACCAGCTGCTCAAGGGCCTGTCCGACATCGGCCTGACCGAGGGCGGCACCTTCGATCGCCTGAGCCTGGACCGCGTGACCCAGGAACTGCGCCGCCAGTACAACGACCGTGGCAAATACAACGTCGACATCACCCCGACGGTGAGCCCGCTGGACCGCAACCGCGTGGACATCGCCATCGCCATCAAGGAAGGCAAGGCGGCCAAGATCCGCCACGTCAACCTGGTCGGCACCGAAAAGTTCGAGAGCAAGGACATCCTGGAGACCTGGGAGTCCAAGGAGCACAACTGGGCGTCGTGGTACCGCCGTGACGACCAGTACTCCAAGGAAAAGCTGTCCGGTGACCTGGAAAAGCTCAACTCCTGGTACCTGGACCGCGGCTACGTCGATTTCAGCATCGATTCCACCCAGGTCTCGATCAGCCCCGACAAGCGCGACATGTTCCTGACCGCGGGCGTGACCGAGGGTGCGCAGTACAAGATCTCCGAGATCAAGGTCAGCGGCGACACCATCCTCCCGCAGGAGGACGTCGAGCGCATGGTGATCCAGAAGTCCGGCGACACGTTCTCGCGTGCCCTGCTGGAATTCAGCTCGGACACCATCACCAATTCGCTGTCCAACATCGGCTACGCGTTCGCCAAGGTGAACCCGATCCCGACCACCAACCGCGCCGAGCAGACCGTCGCCATCAACATGCAGGTCGTGCCCGGCCCGCGCGTGTCGGTGCGCCGCATCCTGTTCCGTGGCAATACCCGCACCTCCGATGAGGTGATGCGCCGCGAAATGCGCCAGTTCGAGAACAGCTGGTACTCGCAGGCCGCGATCGACCGCTCCAAGATCCGCCTGCAGCGCCTGGGCTACTTCGAATCGGTGGAAGTGGAGACCCCGGCCGTCAGCGGCAGCAACGACCAGGTCGACGTCGTCTACAACGTCAAGGAAACCACCTCGGGCAGCTTCGTGTTCGGCCTGGGCTACTCGCAGTCCTACGGCATGACCACCTCGGTGCAGCTGTCGCAGAACAACTTCCTTGGCGGCGGCAACCGCGTGTCGGTCGAAGCCTCGCGCAGCAGCTACCTGCAGCGCTACGGCTTCAGCTACACCAA
The DNA here is from genome assembly GCF_059368215.1 of Stenotrophomonas sp. YJH_SMC_123. Taxonomy (NCBI): domain Bacteria; kingdom Pseudomonadati; phylum Pseudomonadota; class Gammaproteobacteria; order Lysobacterales; family Lysobacteraceae; genus Stenotrophomonas; species Stenotrophomonas sp. YJH_SMC_123. The sequence goes on along the minus strand of NZ_JCAFRM010000001.1, from coordinate 431,451 downwards.
CCCGTACTTCACCGATGACGGCGTGTCGCTGGGCTATAACCTGTCCTGGCGCGAACTGGACTACTCCGACTTCAATACCGCGCAGTACAACAGCACCAATGGTTCGGCGCAGGTGGTGTTCGGCGTGCCGCTGACCGAGACCGATACCGTCTCGCTGATGTTCGGCATCGACAGCAACCAGATCACCACCTACCAGGGCTCGACCCCGCAGTCGATCATCGACTACATCAACGCGGTCGGTAAGCGCACCTTCCACGCCTGGCGCACCGAGCTGGGCTGGGCGCGCGACTCGCGCAACGACTACTTCATGCCGACGCGCGGCACCTACCAGCGCATCGGCCTGGAAACCACGCTGCCGGGTTCGACCATCGAGTACTACAAGCTGAACTACCAGATCAGCAAGTACTGGCCGATCATGCCGTCGCTGGTGATCAACACCCGCGCGGAAATCGGCTACGGCGATGCCTACGGCAACGACTACACCCGTACGCTGACCAATCCGGATGGCACCACCCGCACCGTCACCGCCAGCGGCCTGCCGTTCTTCGAGAACTTCTACGCCGGTGGCACCAACTCGGTGCGCGGCTTCGAGGACAACACCCTCGGCCCGCGCGAAGTCACCACCGGTTATCCGGAAGGCCAGCCGCTGGGTGGTTCGCTGAAGACCGTCGGTTCGGTCGAAGCCTACTTCCCGCGCCTGTTCGACAGCCCGTCGGCACGCGTGTCGGCCTTCGTCGACTTCGGCAACGTCTACAACGGCACCCAGAACTTCAAGGCCAACGAGCTGCGCGTGTCCACCGGCGTGGCCCTGCTGTGGCGCGCCCCGGTCGGCCCGATCTCGATCAGCTACGCCTTCCCGCTGAAGAAGGAAGACGATGACAAGATCGAGCGTCTGCAATTCACGTTCGGTGGCCAGTTCTGAGGAACGTTGTTCCCCAGAACTGGTCCACCTCCGGTGAATTGCCCGCGCATTTCACCTATCCCCCGCGCCGCTGGCGCGCCCCCCTTAACAAAGGGGGGCTCTCCACCAGACGGGGTGCGAAGCGCCGGGCTCTGCCCGGCGTTTTCGTTTTGCAGATGACACTGCACGGCACGGGCTTTTGGCCGCGCTCGCGGGAAATTGTCCAGAGGCGGCGGGTGGCCCTGGACAGGACCGTTGGCGCCATGGATGGCGCCATCGAGCACCATGGAGGGGGTTTTGCGTGTCCTGGCCAGGGCCACCCGCCGCCTCCCGCCCGTACCAGGCAGGCGCCAAGCCTTGCCCCCGCATGACCGAAATGGCGTCACACGTTAAACTCCCGCCGTGAATACTCCCACCTACACCGCCCAGCAACTCGCCGAGCAGTTCGGCCTGCAGGTCCATGGCGACCCCGCCACCGCCATCCATGGCGTGGCCACCCTCGCCCATGCCGGCCCTGGCCAGCTGACCTTCCTTGCCAACCCGCGCTACCGCGCCCAGCTGGCCGACAGCCAGGCCTCGCTGGTGGTCCTGCGTGCCGACGACGCCGAGGCCGCCCCGGGCACTGCGCTCGTCGCCAAGGACCCGTACACCGCGTTCGCCAAGATCGCCGCGCTGTTCGACATCGCGCCGACCCGCCCGCCGGGCATCCACCCCAGCGCCGTCATCGACCCCAGCGCCCAGGTGGCCGCCAGCGCCCATATCGGCCCGTTCGTTTCGGTCGGTGCGCGCAGCGTGGTCGGCGAGAACTGCATCATCGGCACCGGCAGCGTGATCGGCGAGGACTGCAGCCTGGATGCCGGCTGTGAACTGATCGCCCGCGTGACCCTGGTCACCCGGGTCACGCTGGGCAAGCGCGTGCGCGTGCATCCCGGTGCCGTGCTCGGCGCCGACGGTTTCGGCCTGGCGATGGACGCTGGCAAGTGGATCAAGGTGCCGCAGCTCGGCGGCGTCCGCATCGGCGACGATTGCGAGATCGGCGCCAATACCTGCGTCGACCGCGGCGCGCTGGAAGACACCGTGCTGGACGAGGATGTGCGCCTGGACAACCTGGTGCAGATCGCCCACAACGTGCAGATCGGCGCGCATTCGGCCATCGCCGGCTGCACCGGCATCGCCGGCAGCGCCAAGATCGGCCGCTACTGCCTGCTTGGCGGCCACGTTGGCGTGGTCGGCCACCTCGAAATCTGTGACAAGGTCGTGATCACCGGCAAGTCGGTGGTCCGCAACTCCATCCATGAGCCAGGCGAGTACTCGTCCGGCACCCCGTTGACCGACAACCGCACGTGGCGCAAGAACGCCGCGCGCTTCAAGCAGCTGGACGCATTGGCTCGCCGCGTCCTGGCTGCTGGCAAGGAGAAAGAATGAACGATTCGCTGCAGCTTCCGATCGATGTCTGCCAGATCCAGGAACTGCTTCCGCACCGCTACCCGTTCCTGCTGGTGGACCGGGTGCTTGAACTCGACGTCGAGGCCAAGCGCATCCTGGCGCAGAAGAACGTCAGCATCAACGAGCCGTTCTTCCAGGGCCACTTCCCGGGCCGCCCGATCATGCCCGGCGTGCTGATCATCGAAGCGCTGGCGCAGGCCGGCGGCGTCATGACCCAGCTCACGCTCGGCCGCGATGCGCAGTCCAAGCTGTTCTACATGGTCAAGGTGGAAAACGCCCGCTTCAACAAGCAGGTCGTGCCCGGCGACGTGCTGATGCTGGACGTGCAGATGAAGCGCCTGATCCGCAACATGGGCTGGTACTACGGCGAAGCCAAGGTCAACGGCGAAGTCGTCGCGTCGGCCGAGGTCATGTGCGCCGGCGCCAAGGGCTGATCCACTGGAGGCAGCAATGACTGACAACGCACCGCGGATCCACCCCACCGCCGTCATCGATCCGGCCGCGCGCCTGGCCGACGATGTGCAGGTGGGCGCCTTCACCCTGATCGGCCCCGATGTTGAAATCGGCGCCGGCACGGTGGTGGGCCCCCATTGCAGCATCCACGGCCCGACCTGGATCGGCCGCGACAACCGCTTCGTCGGTCATGCCGCGATCGGTGGCGAGCCGCAGGACAAGAAGTTCGCCGGTGAGCGCACCGAACTGGTGATCGGCGACCGCAACGTGTTCCGCGAGTTCGTCACGCTCAACCGTGGCACCGGCGGCGGCGGCGGCATCACCACCATCGGCAACGACAACTGGATGCTGGCCTACACGCACGTGGCGCACGACTGCCATGTCGGCAATTTCTGCGTGTTCTCCAACAACACCACCCTGGCCGGCCACGTGACCGTGGGCGACTACGTGATCATCAGCGGCTTCGCCGGTGCCCACCAGTTCTGCCGCATCGGTGCGCATGCCTTCCTCGGCATGGGCGCGCTGACCAATGGCGATGTACCGCCGTTCACCATGGTCGGTACCGATTCGCTGGGCCGCCCGCGCGGCATCAACAGCGAAGGCCTGAAGCGCCGCGGCTTCGACGCCGACCGCATCTCGGCCATCAAGCGTGCCTACCGCACGCTGTACGTGGCCGGCCTGCCGTTGGCCGAAGCCAAGCAGCAGCTGACCGAACAGGCGCGTGACAGCAATGACGTGAAGGCCATGCTGGACTTCATCGAGCACGCCGAGAGGCCCTTGCTGCGATGAGCAGCACGACCGGCCAGGCGGCGGCCGGCGCCGCGGTGATTCCGTTGGCCTCGATGGCCGGCAGCGTTCCCGCACAGCGGGTGCTCAGCGAGCGCCCGTTGCGGATCGCGCTGGTTGCCGGCGAAGCGTCCGGCGACCTGCTCGGTGCGGGCCTGGTGCGTGAACTGAAGGCGCGCTTCCCGAATGCCGAGTTCGCCGGCATTGGCGGCGATGCCATGCGCAGCGCCGGCTGCCAGACCTGGCACGATGCCAGCGAGCTGGCGGTGATGGGCCTGACCGAAGTGCTGCGCCACCTGCCGCGGCTGCTCAAGCTGCGCTCGGCGTTCCGCCAGCGCGCCCTGGAATGGCAGCCGGACGTGTTCATCGGCATCGACGCACCTGACTTCAACCTGGGCATCGAGCGCTGGCTGAAGCAACGCGGCGTGCGCACCGTGCATTACGTCAGTCCCTCGGTCTGGGCCTGGCGCGAGAATCGCGCCGAGAAGATCGGCAGCAGCGCGGACCTGGTGCTGTGCCTGTTCCCGATGGAACCGCCGATCTATGCCAGGCACGGCATCGACGCACGCTTCGTCGGCCACCCGATGGCCGATGACATTCCGCTGCAGGGCAACCGCGAGGAAGCCCGTGCCGCGCTCGGGCTGCCGACCTCGGCCAAGGTGCTGGCGGTGTTGCCGGGCAGCCGCCTGGGCGAGATCTCGCGCCTGGGCGAACCCTTCTTCGAAGCCGCCTGGCAGGTCTCTGAACGCATTCCGGGCCTGCATGTGGTGGTGCCTGCCGCCAACCCGGCCTGCCGGCAGCTGATCGAAGAACAGCTGTCGCGCTCGGCATTGCCGGTGGCCTACTCGCACGTGCTGGATGGCCAGGCGCGCAACGCGATGATCGCCGCCGACGTGGTGGTGCTGGCCTCCGGCACCGCGACCCTGGAAGCCATGCTGGTGAAGCGGCCGATGGTCGTCGGTTACCGCGTCAACGAACTGACCTATCGCCTGGTCAAGGCGCTGGGCCTGATCAAGGTCGACCGCTTCGCCCTGCCCAACATCCTGGCCGGCCAGGACCTGGCGCCGGAGCTGATGCAGCACGACTGCACGCCGGACAGGCTGGCCGCGGCCATCCAGCAATGGTTCGACCACCCGCAGCGGGTGATCGACCTGCAGGACACGTACGTGCGACTGCACGAGCGCCTGCGCCGCAATGCTTCGGCGCGTGCCGCCGATGCCGTCGGCGAACTGCTGATGCGCGACCGGGCGCAGGCATGAGCCGCCGTCACGCCGCAGCGGCCAGCCTGGCCCTGTTCGACGGCGCGACGGTGGTCGAGCCGGAACGCCTGGTCGCTGGCGTCGACGAGGCCGGACGTGGCCCGCTGGCCGGGCCGGTGGCGGTGGCGGCGGTGGTATTCGATCCGTCACGGCCACGCATCAACGGCCTGGACGATTCCAAGCAGTTGACGGCGGCCCGCCGCGAACAGCTGCATGACCGCATCATCGAGCGTGCCCTGGCCTGGCACGTGGTGCTGGTGGACGTGGACACCATCGACCGCCTGAACATCTACCAGGCCACCCTGCAGGGCATGCGTGACGTCGTTGCAGCGGTTGCCCATGTGGCCGGCTTCGCCCGCATCGATGGCAACGTGGTGCCCAAGGGCCTGGTGCTGCCGGCGCAGGCGCTGGTCGGCGGCGATGGCATCGACCGCGCGATCATGGCCGCCTCGATCCTGGCCAAGGTTTCGCGCGACCGTTACATGCAGGACGTGCATACCCGCCACCCGCAGTACGGCTTCGAACAGCACAAGGGCTATGGCACCCCGGCCCACCTGGCCGCCCTGCGCGAGCACGGCCCCTGCATGGAACACCGGCGCAGCTTCGCCCCGGTGCGTGAGTGCCTGGGCCTGACGCAGGCGGCGGCCATCGCCTGAGCCTGCTGGAGTTGTAGAGCCGAGCCCATGCTCGGCTGCTGTGGACAGCCGAGCATGGGCTCGGCTCTACAGAAGGCGGCCTCCCGCACGCCTGAATCCGGCGCCACGCCGTGCCCCTGTCAAGCCTTGTGGCAACCCCCTGCCCTCGCTACCCTGACCGGGCATTCCAGCGCTTCCCGACCCCGGCGACGATCGTCCGTCAGCACCCGGGGCCCGCGCGCTCCAACCTGGTCCGGCATGTCCAACTCCCGCTTCGTACATCTCCACGTCCACACCGAGTTCTCGCTGGCGGACTCCACCATCCGTGTGCCGGCCAAACCGGACCAGGCGGACCCGAAGAAGGCCAAGCAGGCCAACCTGCTGTCGCGCTCGGTCGAACTCGGCCTGCCCGCGCTGGCGGTGACCGACCTCAACAACCTGTTCGCCCTGGTCAAGTTCTACAAGGCCGCCGAAGGCGTGGGCATCAAGCCGATCGCCGGTGCCGACGTGCTGATCGCCGAGGAAGGCCAGGACCCGTGGCGGATGACCCTGCTGTGCCGCGACCGCGAGGGTTACCTGAGCCTGTCGCGGCTGCTGACCCGCGCCTGGATGGAAGGCCATCGCCCCGAGGGCGGCGTGGCCGTGCACCCGGACTGGCTGAAGGCCGGCAACGCCAACCTGTTCGCATTGGCCGGGCGGCAGAGCCTGGCCGGGCGCCTGGCGCTGGACGGCAAGCATGAACTGGCCGAGCAGCAGCTGGCCGACTGGCAGCGCGTGTTCGGCGATGGCCTGCACCTGGAGCTGACCCGCACCGGCCGCGAGGGCGAGGAAACCTTCAACCAGTTCGCGCTGATGGCCGCCGGCCAGCGTGGCCTGCCGGTGGTGGCCAGCAACGACGTGCGCTTCCTGTCGCCGTCGGACTTCAGCGCGCACGAAGCGCGCGTGTGCATTTCCACCGGCCGCGTGCTGGACGACCCCAAGCGCCCGCGCGAATACAGCGACCAGCAGTACCTGAAGTCGGCCGAGGAGATGTGCGCGCTGTTCGCCGACATCCCCGATGCGATCGACAACACGCTGGCGCTGGCCGAGCGCTGCAACATCGAGATGCGGCTGGGCACCTACTTCCTGCCCAACTATCCGGTGCCGGACGACGAGACGCTGGACACCTGGATCCAGAAGATGTCGCGCGATGGCCTGGAAGAGCGCCTGGAGAAGAATCCGCTGGCGCCGGGCAAGACCCGCGAAGAGTATTTCGAGCGCCTGGAATTCGAGCTCAACACCATCATCAAGATGGGCTTCCCGGGCTACTTCCTGATCGTGGCCGACTTCATCCAGTGGGGCAAGAACCAGGGTATTCCGATCGGCCCCGGCCGTGGTTCGGGTGCCGGTTCACTGGTGGCGTGGGCGCTGAAGATCACCGATCTGGACCCGCTGCCGTACAACCTGCTGTTCGAGCGCTTCCTGAACCCGGAACGCGTGTCGATGCCCGACTTCGACATCGACTTCTGCATGGACCGCCGCGACGAGGTGATCGACTACGTCGCCCGCAAGTACGGGCGCGAGCGCGTCAGCCAGATCATCACCTACGGCACCATGGCCGCCAAGGCGGTGGTGCGCGACTCCGGCCGCGTGCTCGGCTTCCCGTACGGCCTGGTCGACGGCGTCTCCAAGCTGATCCCGAACATTCTGGGCATCCACCTGAAAGATGCGCTGGGCAAGGGCAAGGAAGGCCCGAGCTCTGAGATGGCGTCGGCCGAACTGATCCAGCGCTACGAGACCGAGGACGATGTCCGCGACCTGATCGACCTGGCGCTGCAGCTGGAAGACCTGACCCGCAACGCCGGCAAGCACGCCGGTGGCGTGGTGATCGGGCCCGAGCCGCTGAGCGAGTTCTGCCCGCTGTACGCCGAACACGACGAGAACGGCCTCGGCAAGAACCCGGTCACCCAGTTCGACAAGAACGACGTGGAAGAAGTGGGCCTGGTGAAGTTCGACTTCCTGGGCCTGCGCACGCTGACCATCATCGACTGGGCGGTGAAGGCGATCAACAAGCGCCATGAGCGCGCCGGCATCCCGCCGGTGGACATCGCCGCGATCCCGCTGGACGACACGCCCACCTACAGGGACATCTTCGCCAACGGCAATACCGGCGCGGTGTTCCAGTTCGAATCCTCCGGCATGCGCCGCCTGCTGAAGGACGCGCGCCCCGACCGTTTCGAAGACCTGATCGCGCTGGTGTCGCTGTACCGCCCCGGCCCGATGGACCTGATTCCCTCCTTCAATGCGCGCAAGCACGGCCAGGAAGAGATCATCTATCCCGATCCGCGCACCGAAGCCATCCTGAAGGACACCTACGGCATCATGGTGTACCAGGAGCAGGTCATGCAGATGGCGCAGATCGTCGGCGGCTACTCGCTGGGCGGCGCCGACCTGCTGCGCCGCGCGATGGGCAAGAAGGTGCCGGCCGAAATGGCCAAGCACCGCGAGATCTTCCGCGAAGGTGCAGCCAAGGGCGGCGTCGATGGCCCCAAGGCCGACGAAATCTTCGACCTGATGGAGAAGTTCGCCGGCTACGGCTTCAACAAGTCGCACGCCGCTGCCTACGCGCTGGTCAGTTACCAGACCGCCTGGCTGAAACGCCATTACCCGGCTGAGTTCATGGCGGCCACGCTGTCGTCCGATCTGGACAACACCGACAAAGTGGTCGGCTTCCTCGACGAGGTGCGCAACCTCGGCCTGACCGTGCTGCCGCCCAAGGTGAACCAGTCGGCCTTCATGTTCGAAGCGGTGACGCCGGACACCATCCAGTACGGCCTCGGGGCGATCAAGGGCGTCGGCCAGGGTGCCTGCGAGGCGGTGGTCGAGGAGCGGCTGAAGGGCGGCCCGTTCAAGGACCTGCTCGACTTCTGCACGCGCGTTGGTTCGGCCAAGCTCAACAGGCGCACGCTGGAAGCGATGATCAACTGTGGTGCGTTGGACGAGCTCGGCCGCAACCGTGCCTCGCTGATGCTGCAGCTGCCGGAGGTGATCAAGGCTACCGACCAGATGGCCCGCGAGCGGGCTTCGGGACAGAACTCGCTGTTCGGTGGCCCGGACCCGAGCGCGACCACGATCCAGCTGGACCTGCCCGAAGCCGAGGAGTGGCCGCTGCTGCAGCGCCTGAACGGCGAGCGCGACACGCTGGGCTTCTATCTCAGTGGCCACCCGTTCGATCCCTGGCGCGACGATGTGCGCGACCTGGTCGGCAACGACCTGGGTTCGGTGGAGAAGATCTGGAGCGCCAACAGCGGTGGTGGCGGCGGCGGCGAAAAGCGCTGGCGCCCGGAAGTGCAGACGGTGCTGGCCGGCCAGGTGGTCGGCGTGCGCCGCAAGGGCGAGAGCCAGATCTTCATCCAGCTTGAGGACGGACGTGGCCGCGTCGAGTGCAGCGCGTTCTCCGACGCGATGGCCGAGTTCGGCCACCTGATGACCAAGGACCGCATCCTGGTGGTCAAGGGCGGCCTGCGCGAGGACGAGTTCAACGGCGGCTTCGCGCTGCGCATCCGCCAGTGCTGGGACTTCGATGAGGTCTGCGCCAACTACGCCACGCGGCTGTCGCTGCGCCTGGACCTGCGCCAGCAGCGCCCGGTCTGGGAGCGCATCGATGCGCTGCTCGACCGCCATCGCCCGGGACGGACGCCACTGCGCCTGGACCTGCTGCTGAAGGGGCCGCACGGCGGCGTCGCCGGCATGCTCGATGTGTCCGGGCAGAGCGCGGTACGCATCGATTCCAAGCTGATGGAGGCGCTGCGCGCCGACCCGGCCGTGCGCACGCTGAAGGTGCGCTACAGCCCGCCATGGGCCAGCTGAGGCTGGCTCCCTCGCTGTCCTGTCTCCCCTGTTTCCCCGTTCCAAGTATCAAGGACGATTGCCGATGAAGGCCCTGCTGTTCCCGTTCGCTGCCGCACTGGCCCTGGCCGCCTGCTCCCCGTCGAAGATCGAGTTCCAGATCGACAACCCGACCGACACGCCGCTTGCGTTGAGCATCGACGGCCAGGACCTGCCGGTGGCCGCACAGGGCTCGCGCCCGGTCTCGCTCGCTGTCGGCGAGCATCGCCTGCATACCGACAAGCTCGGTGATGTGCGCTTCATCGTCTACGTCGACGGTCGTGGCGGGCTGATCAATCCGACCCTCAGCGAGTACGTGATCGCCCGCGAGATCTACGTCACCGACGAGAGCAAGGTGAAGAACTTCGGCGTCGGCAACAGCGGTATCCAGCTCGGCGGCGTCGACTTCGAAGGCCCGTTCGAGAAGCGCCACGACCTGTTCATCGACAAGACCTGGACCTACGGCGTGCGCGAACCCTTCCCCAAGGAAAAGGTGGTGGCCCACGTTGATTCCAGCGGCGGCCAGATCGTGGCCAAGGTGTTCACCGCTCCCGACTTCATCGCTTACGTGGAAGAAGGCATGGGCGAGCCCGGCGCGTTCAAGCGCGAACAACCAGGTGGCTACGTGGCCCCGGCCTACAGCCTGGAACCGGCCCCGGCCAGCCTGCCGGCGCTGGTGCCGGCCTTCGAGGCCCACGCCGCGCCCCTGCGCGAGGTCTACGCGCGCTGGCTGAAGGCCACCACCGCCGATGAACAGAAGGCCCTGCGCAAGCAGGATTTCGCCGCGCAGATGGCCTTCACCTCGGCCACTGCCACCCTGGGCAGCGGCCTTGGCCGGGAAGCCAACGAGGCCTACAACGACTTCGTCTCCCAGCGCAGCCAGTTGATGGGCCGCAGCGCCCTGGTGGTGCCCTGAGCTGACTGGCGCCCCCTGCCCGGCTGCGCTACCGTCGCCTTCCAGACGAAGGCGTACGGGTGGTTTGCACGCATTCGGCTAGAATTCCCCCCTTCTTTACACGACGGCTTCCGATGAATCCGAACTACCTCGACTTCGAGCAACCCATCGCCGACCTGGAAGCCAAGATCCAGGAGCTGCGCAACGCCAGTGCCGGGCCGGCGGTCAATGTCGAGGCGGAAGTGCACGCGCTGCAGGACAAGCTGCGCATGCGCACCGCGCAGATCTTCCGCAACCTGACCTCGTGGCAGGTGCTGCAGCTGGCCCGCCACCCGTCGCGCCCGTACACCGCCGACTACCTCCGCGTCATGTTCGATGAGTTCCAGGAGCTGGCCGGTGACCGCGCCTTCGCCGACGACAAGGCGATCATGGGCGGCCTGGCCCGCATCAATGGCCGCGCGGTAATGGTGATCGGCCACCAGAAGGGCCGCGACACCAAGGAAAAGATCAAGCGCAACTTCGGCATGCCCAAGCCGGAGGGTTACCGCAAGGCACTGCGCCTGATGAAGATGGCCGAGCGCTTCGGCCTGCCGGTGCTGACCCTGATCGACACCGCCGGCGCCTGGCCGGGCATCGACGCCGAGTCGCGCGGCCAGTCCGAAGCGATCGCGCGCAACCTGATCGAGATGGCCGAGCTGAAGGTGCCGATCATCTGCACCGTGATCGGTGAAGGCGGCTCCGGCGGTGCGTTGGCACTGGGTGTGGGCGACCGCACCGTGATGCTGGAATACGCGGTGTACTCGACCATCACCCCGGAAGGCTGCGCCTCGATCCTGTGGAAGGACGCGGGCAAGGCCAAGGAAGCGGCCGAACAGCTGGGCCTGACCGCGCCGCGCCTGAAGAGCCTGGGCCTGGTCGACAAGGTCGTGCGCGAGCCGACCGGTGGCGCCCACCGCAACCCGACGCAGATGGCCAAGCGCCTGAAGGCCGTGCTGCTGAACGAACTGGACGCGCTGGACAAGCTGTCCACCGAACAGCTGCTGGAACAGCGCTACACGCGCCTGCGCAGTTACGGCACGTACGAAGCAGCCTAAGCCCGGTAGTGCCGGCCGCTGGCCGGCAACACGAGGTGATTGCAGAAATGAAAGAGCCGGGCATTTGCCCGGCTCCTTCGTTTGCGCCCTGACAGCATCCACGCATGGCGTGGATCTACCGGACGCAGGTGACCCCGCCTCAGAACGGCTTGGCCAGCACCAGCCACACGATCGGAATGAACGCCAGCAGCGGGATCTCGTTGATCCAGCGCAGCGCGCGCGACGACGGCAGCGCCCGGCCCTTGGCCACGCCCTTGAGCAGGCGGCCGGTCCAGCCGAAGTACACCAGCAGCACCACCACCAGCCCCAGCTTGGCGTGCAGCCAGCCGGCAGCTCCCGGCGCCACCATGGTCGGGAAATCGGGGATGACCTTGTAGCCCAGCCACAGCACCAGGCCGAGCAGGAACGCCAGGCCGAACATCGAGTGGCCGAAGCGGTACAGGCGCAGGCCCATCAGCTGCAGGCGCTCGGTCACCGCCGGCTGGCCCGCGGTCTCGGCCAGGTTCACCAGGATGCGCGGCAGGTAGAACACCGTGGCCATCCACGCCACCACGAACACGATGTGGAAGGTCTTGACCCAGTAGTAGCTCTGCATGCGCTCGCTCCGGCGGCTGGCGTAGGTTGGCGGCCATTCTCGCATGCCGTGGCGAAGCCGCCGCAGGCACGCCCGCCGCGACACATCGACGCATGGCGCGCCGCAACACCGTACGATAGGCGCCGTTTTCCCCGATCGCGCACCGCCCCATGGACAAGACCTACGACGCCGCCTACTTCCAACGCTGGTACCGCCGTGCCGACATCGGCGGCAGCGCCCGCCTGGCGCGCAAGGTGGCGTTGGCCGTGGCCAGCGCCGAGTACTACCTGGAGCGGCCGATCCGCAGCGTGCTGGATATCGGCTGCGGTGAAGGCGCCTGGCGCGCGCCGCTGCTGAAGCTGCGTCCGAAGGTCGAATATCTCGGCTTCGACAGCAGCGAGTACGCTGTGCGCCGCTACGGCAGGACCCGCAACCTGCACCTGGCCCGCTTCGGCGACTTCGCCTGGCTGCGGCCCTGCGCCCCGGTTGACCTGCTGGTGTGTTCGGACGTGATGCACTACGTGCACGACCGCGAGCTGCGTGCAGGACTGGCCGGCGTGGCCGAGCTGACCGGCGGCGTGGCCTTCCTGGAGACCTTCGCCGCCGAGGACGCGTTCGAAGGCGACCACGACGGCTTCCAGGCCCGACCGGCGCGCTGGTACCGCCGCACGCTGGCCCGCCAGGGCCTGCAGCCGGTAGGGTCGCACTGCTGGCTCGGTCCCGCCCTGGCGGGCGATGCGGCCGCGCTGGAACGGATGTGAATCCGGATTCATTATTTTCAGCCGACTTAACCTGCGGGACACCCGGATGGGATATGCTGCGCGGCAACATATGACCATACATATTCGGTCGTCATGCTCTATCAACTGCACGAACTGACCCGCAACCTGCTCGCCCCCTGGGTGCACCAGGCCCAGGCCAACGCCAGGTTCTTCGCCAACCAGGGCCACTGGTGGTCGCAGATGCCCGGCGCTGATCGCCTGGCGGCGGTCAATGAACTCTTCCACCGCATCGGCAAGGATTACGAGAAGCCCGAGTGGGGCATCAACGAAATCGACGTCGATGGCGAGCGCGTGCCGATCGTCGTGCACGAGGAAGTGAGCAAGCCGTTCTGCAAGCTGCTGCGCTTCAAGCGCCACAGCAATGAAGCCGACCAGCTGCACACCATGCTCAACCAGCCGTTCGTGCTGGTGGTGGCGCCGCTGTCCGGCCACCACGCCACGCTGCTGCGCGACACCGTGCGCACGCTGCTGCGCGACCACCGCGTGTACGTCACCGACTGGGTCGACGCGCGCATGGTGCCGGCCAGCGAAGGCGAGTTCGGGCTGGATGACTACATCGCCTACATCCAGGAGTTCATCCGCCACCTCGGCGTCGAACGCCTGCACGTGGTGAGCGTGTGCCAGCCGACCGTACCGGTGCTGGCCGCGGTTTCACTGATGGCCAGCCGTGGTGAACCGACGCCGCGCACGCTGGTGATGATGGGTGGCCCGATCGATGCGCGCTGCAGCCCGACCGCAGTGAACAACCTGGCCACGCAGAACCCGCTGTCGTGGTTCGAGAACAACGTCATCCACACCGTGCCGGCCAGCTATCCGGGTGCCGGCCGCCGCGTGTACCCGGGCTTCCTGCAGCACGCCGGCTTCCTGTCGATGAACCCGAGCCGCCACTTCAGCTCGCACTGGGATTTCTACACCGACCTGGTCAAGGGCGACCTGGAAGACGCCGACGCGCACCGTCGTTTCTACGACGAGTACAACGCGGTGCTGGACATGCCGGCCAGGTACTACCTCGATACCATCCGCGTGGTGTTCCAGGACTTCCTGCTGCCGCGTGGCGAGTGGGTGGTCAACGGCGAGAAGGTCGATCCGTCGGCGATCCGCGATACCGCGCTGCTGAGCATCGAAGGCGAGCTGGACGACATCGCCGGCCTTGGTCAGACCGAAGCCGCGCAGGCGCTGTGCACCGGCATCACTGCGGACCGCCGTGAGCATTTCATCGTCGAAGGTGCCGGCCACTACGGCATCTTCAGCGGCCGTCGCTGGCGCGAGGTGGTGTACCCGAAGGTGCGCGACTTCTTCGCCGCGCATGCCGAAGCCCCGGCGGCGAAGGCCGCGAAGAAGAAGAGCAACGTCACCCCGTTGCGGCGCAAGGCGGGGTAATGCCCCGCCCGGGGTCGGATCCCTTTCCAACGGAAAGGGCTCTGACCCCAGCATGATGGGATCCGGGGTCAGAGCCCTGTTCTGCGAACAGGGATCCGACCCCTGGCCTGTTACAACCGCACCAGCAGGTTCTTGGCAATCAGCCCATGCAGCTTGCCGATGCCGCGTGCCAGGTGCATCGTCAGCACCAGCAGCAGTGCGCCCGCCGCAGCAACCGCGATCGCCACCAGCGGCGAGGCCGCCATCGGCAGCACATTCACGTCGTTGATGTACACGCCGGGGATGTCACCACTGAAGATCGCCGCGACCGGCGCCCAGATCAGGCTCAGCGACAGCGACAGCAGCGTCACCGCGATGGTGAAGTAGATCACGCCCAGCGGCAGCATCAGCACGAAGTACAACAGCGTCAGCCAGGTACGGCCATCGGTGAACATGTCGCCGATGCGCTGCAGCCAGGTGCGGCTGCGGTCGGTGTAACGCGGGCGGCGCGGCATGCGCTCGCCCAGCAGCGCTTCCACCAGCCGTCCTTCCAGCAGCGCCAGCCCGCGCACCGAGCCGAAGAACAGCACGGTCAGCGGAATGCCGATGATCAGGATCAGCAGGCCCAGCGACAATGACAGGCCGGTCACCCCCCAGGTGAAGAAGAAGATGCCGGTGGCCAGCGACAGCAGCATGTAGAACAGCGCACCGTAGGTGTGCGGATCGGTCACCACGCCGAAGAAGCGCGCCAGCAGCGAACGCTGCACCGGCGCCTGCGGCGGTGCGGCCGGCTCGACGCCACTGGCTTCCGCCGCTGCACGCAGCATCGGCGCGGTATCCGCACGCGGCGTACGCAGCGCGCGGTTCACCGTCACTTCGGTCTCGCGGTAGATCTCGGCCACTTCGTCCGGCGCGCCATAGCTGCCGGCAACATCGGCGATCACCTCGGCCTCGCTGCGGCCGGGCTGCGCCGCCAGCTCCGAGCGCAGGTATTCCTCGGCGTCGTACAGCGCGTCCTGCACCATCGCCGGATCGGCACCTTCCAGCGCCGCGCGCAGCTGCGCCAGGTACTGCGGGATGGTCGTAGGCAGGGCGCGGCCTGCCAGGCTCGGGTCGTTCATTGCGGTACCCCCTCCAACACGGAATCGACGGAATCGCGGGTGGCCTGCCAGGCCTGGCGCCACTGCGCCAGCACCTCGCGGCCACGTTCGTTGATGCGGTAGTAGCGCCGCGGCGGCCCGCTGCTGGAAGGTTCCACATGGCTTTCCAGCAGGCCGGCGCCCTCCAGGTTGCGCAGTACCGGGTACAGCGCGCTCTGCTTGCCGCTCAGCACGCCCTCGCCCACCCGCTCCAGCTCCTTGGCAATGAGGTAGCCGTACAGCGGCGCCCCGGCCCGGGCCAGCACCGCCAGCAGGGCCAGCGACACCGTTCCGGCGCTGAGCTCCTTCTGGAACTTCTTCAGGTGGACATCGTCCTCGGACATGACCGGCCCTCCACTACGTTGAAGTCCACAGTAGTGCGAAGTTCGGTATAGCGAATGTGTCGTTAGTCACTCTCCCGGTTGGCGCCGCTGCGCGGCTCGCGCAGAATCGAAGCCTCGTTCATGTTCCGGGGTTCCCATGCCGCACCGCCGTTGCCTTGCCCTGACCGCCCTCGCCCTGGCCTGCCTGCTGCCCGCCCTGGCCAGCGCGGCCACGCCCTACCGCAGCCCTCAGCAGATCCTCGACGCCTCGGCGGCCAGCGACTGGCGCACCCCGGACCCGGCCAACCTGCTGTACATGGACCTGCCGGCCGGTCGGGTCATCATCGAGCTGGCACCGCAGTTCGCCCCGCGCCATGTCGCCAACATCCAGACCTTCGCCCACGAGCATTTCTGGGACGGCACCAGCATCTACCGCTCGCAGGACAACTTCGTGGTGCAGTTCGGCGATGCCGACGCCGATGACGCAGCCAAGGCCAAGCCGTTCGGCAGCGCCGCGCGCAAGTTGCCGGCCGAGTTCGAGCGCGCCAGCGCCGGCCTGAAGGTCACCGTGCTGCCGGACCGCGATGGCTGGGCCGCGCAGACCGGTTTTGTCGACGGCTTCCCGGTCGGGCAGGACCCGCAGGCCGGCAAGGCCTGGCTGGCACATTGCTACGGCATGCTGGGCGCGGGCCGCAGCAACGAGGAAGACAGCAGCATCGGTGCCGAACTGTACGTGGTGACCGGACAGTCGCCGCGCCAACTGGACCGCAACATCACCCTGGTCGGTCGCGTGCTGAAGGGCATGGAGCTGCTCAGCGCGACGCCGCGCGGGCCGGCGCCGATGGGCTTCTACACCGACCCGACACTGCGCACGCCGATCGTGTCGATCCGCCGCGCCAGCGACGTGCCGGCAGCCGAGCGCACGCCGATCCAGGTACTGCGTACCGACTCGAAGACCTTCGCCGATACGGTGGAGGCGCGGCGCAACCGCGTGGATGATTTCTACAAGCGCCCGGCCGGGCATATCGATCTGTGCAATATTCCGGTGCCGGTGCGCTGATGGTTTCCTGCGCGTGACGCGTGCTGAAGGTGCTTCACTGTTCATGGGCGTTACTTTTCTTTGTACGCAAAGAAAAGTAACCAAAAGAAACGCGCCGCCAGGTCGCGAGCCGCCGTGTTTCGCACGTCGGTCCCCTGCGCTTCTCGGTGAATCAGGGGACGGTGTGCACAAGGCTGCCGACTAGCAGTCGGCTCTACAGGACATCGGCACCTCTTCGCCCCTGATTCCCCTGCGATGCTCGGGTCGCTCAAGGCGGACCCAGTTCAAAGGCCACAGCTGCACCCAGAAGATCCACGCAATGCGTGGATGCTTTTGCTGTTGATCTTGACCTTCCAGTCCGCCTTGAGCGAGCCGAGCACCGCAGGTCTGGCGAGGGCGAAGAGGCGCGGGTGTCTGAGCGCAGCGAGTTCCCGCGCCGTCCCTCGACGGGCCGAGGAGCGCAGGGCACCGGTGCGCAGCACCGGCTCGCGGCCTGGCGGCGTGTTTCTTTGGTTACTTTCTTTGCACGAGCAAAGAAAGTGACACCTCTCCGCAGGCGCGGAAAAGAGCTGCCGGGCAGCGCCCGGCACTACCAGTGCGTCGGCGCGCTCAGCCCTTCTGACTCACCGCCACGCTGCCCAGAATCAACACACCCGCAATCAACATCTGCACCGTCACCGCCTCCCCCAGGAACAACCACGCAAACGCCGCGCCGAACAGCGGAATCAGGTAGGTCACCGTCGACGCCCGCGACGGGCCGATACGACCGATCAGGCGATAGAACATCAGGAACGCCAGCCCGGTGCAGGCCACGCCCAAGGCAATCGCCGCGCCCCACGCCTTCAGTGGAATCGCCGCCTGCGGCCAGTGGGTCACCGCCATCGGCAGCATCCACAGCGAGGCACACGACAGCGTTGCAGCAGCGGCCGCCGCCGAGGGCAGGCCGGTCATGTGCCGCTTCACCAGGTTCACGCCCAGGCCGTACAGCAGCGAGGCCGCCGCACCAGCCAGCACTGCAGTGCCGATGCTCAGGCCCGAGACTTTGGCCGTGGCCAGTACCACCACGCCGGCGAAGCCGACCAACAACGCGCCCGCGCGGCGCATGCCGATCTTCTCGCCGAAGAACAGGAAGGCGATCAGCGCGGCAAACAGCACGGTCATCGCATTGCAGATGGCGCCGATCGCCGCAGGGGCTCGCTCGGCCGCGTAGGCGAACAGCACGAACGGCAGCGCCGAGTTGATCAGCCCGATCGGTGCCAGCCACAGCCAGCGCCGCGGTGGGAACTGCGCGCGGGCACGCCACAGGAACGGCAGCAGCACCAGCGCGCCCAGCACCAGCCGCACCTCGACCAGCGCGAACGGGCCGAACGACGGCACCGCCACCCGCATGAACAGGAACGAGCAGCCCCAGATGGCGCCCAGCAGGGTCAACTCCAGCGGTGTGCGCCAGTCGCGCTCGGCTGCCTGTGGGACCGCATTCATGCCTCGCCTCCGTCCATCGTCAATTCCTCGTCAAGGCAGACAGGATCGGGCGCAGACGCCAGCCGCACAAGCGCGTAGTATCGCTGCCAGCCACAAATATGGTTTGAGGCTCGACATGCAGCTACGCCCTTCCCTGCTCCCCGCACTGGCCGTGTTCGCGGTCGCCGCGCGCCACCAGAACTTCGCCCAGGCCGCGCAGGAGCTGCACCTGACCGCCAGCGCGGTCAGCCACCATGTGCGCCGGCTGGAAGAAGTGCTGGAAGTACGCCTGTTCCTGCGCCACGCCCGCGGCGTGCGCCTGACCGCCGAGGGCCGGCAACTGGCCGACGCCGCCAGCGCCGCCTTCACCGATGTCGCGGCCGTCGCCCATCACCTGCAGCCGGATGCCGACAGCGTGCCGTTGCGGATCACCACGCTGCGCTCGCTCTCCTACTGCTGGCTGCTGCCACGGCTGCCGCGCTTCACCCAGGCCCATCCGCACATCCGCATCGAGCTGCACACCGGCAGCGGCCTGGATCGCTACGACGACAATGGGCCGGAAGTCGGCATCCGCTACGGTCTGGGCCAGTGGCCGGGCCTGCGTGCGCAGCACCTGATGGACGACTACCTGTTCCCGGTGGCCTCGCCGGCGCTGGCCGGGGTCGAAGCACTGGTCGATCCGGCGCGCATCGCCGACCTGCCGCTGCTGACCGACCTGTCGCCGCAGGGCTGGCGCGACTGGTTCCGTCATGCCGGCGTGCGCCCGCCCTCGCCGCTGCCGCCGATGCACACCTTCGCCGACAGCACCGATGCGATGCGTGCAGCGGTGTACGGCATGGGCGCGGTGCTGGCACGTACCCACATCGCGCAGCCCTACCTGCAGCGCTACGAGGTGGTACGCCTGCCCGGCCCGGCGCTGAAGGCGCGCTATGCGTATCACGTGGTGCATGCCGAAGGACAACCGCCGAGCCCGGCCGCACGCCTGTTCATCGACTGGTTGCTGGAGCAGGCGCAGGACGAACGCACGCCGATTCCCGCATTGCCGGACAGCCTGCTCGGACGCCCGGCCACACGCGCCTGACTGCGCCCTCACCCGTTCTTTGCCCGGCGCTGGCTAGGCTGCAGGCAACTCCACAACGTACCTACGCCATGGCCATGCTGCGACTGCGCATCACCGGAACCGAAGACGACGCCCGCGCCATCAGCGACCTGCTGCTCGGCCTGGAGGGCATCGAACATGTCGAGGAAACCGACGACCTGATGCCGCACATGGACGACGACGATTCCAGTTCGGCGGGGCTGTCCGATGACATCGGCCCGGGCATCCACGAGCTGGAAGTGGAAGTCGGCAATGAAAGCACCGCGCAGAAGGTGCGCGACGCGGTGCAGGAACTGGCGCTGGAGCTGGATGTGTTCGTCGAGTACGAGACCGACGAGGGCTGACGCCGGCTCCCTGCCGGCATCAGCCGTCACCTCAGCGGGTGGGCGGCAGCGTGCGACGGCGGCGACGCCACCACGCCCGCACACCCCAGGCCACGACCAGGGCCAGCACACCCACCGGCAGCAACGCGGCGACGGCGCGGATCAGGAACGCAATGCTGCCGCTGAGGATGCTGCCCGACTCGCTCAGCGCCTCGCCGATCTCGCTGCGGCTGCGCTGGCCCGAGGTGGTGTCGAAGTGGATCGTCACCAGCTGGGTATCGATGCGCCGACGCTGCTGTGCGGCATCCTTGTTGGCCTGCTCGACGCCTGCTTCGATCTCCGACAGCCGCGTGGTGATCGCCATCAGGTCCTCGATCTTCAGGTCCTTGCGGTCCTGGTAGGACAACAGCCGCGCGTGTTCCTTCTCCAGCCGGGACTTGGTCAGCGCGGTGTCCGCTACTTCCTGCGCGAGGTCCTCCGCGCGCGTGTTGCGCGACTGCAGCGTGCCGCCCTCACCGGCCATCGCGATCAGCGGCTCGGTGCCCTTCGGCGCGATGCGCACCTTCACTTCACCGCTGGGCTGCTCGCCGCCGCGCTGGTCGACCTGCAACACTGCACAGTCGCCGAACTTCGCGCTCTGGCAGGCCTGGGCGATCTGCTGGATGCGCGGTGCGATCTGCGCCGCCTCCAGCTGCACCTGCACGTCATGTTCGTAGGCCAGGAATGCGCCTTCCGGCGAAGCAACAGCGGCATCGGCCGCGGTCGCGCCCGCCTCTGCAGCGCGCTCACCGTTCTTGGCGCAGGCTGCCAGTGCCAACAGCAGCACCGGCACTGCCAGCGTGCGCGTCCACGCGCACAGCGGCCTCACAGCGCGGCTCCGTTGTAGGAGGTCACCGAAAGACCGGCCAGATCGACCTGCGGCACGCAGCGAACGTTCACCGCCACCATCGGTGTGCCGGTACGCGGATCGATCGCTTCGCTGTAGGGGGCGATACCGCATTGGCGGCAGTGGTGGTGGTCGATATGCGCCTTGTTGAAGTGGTAGGTGGCCACGTCAGCCGGATCGGTGGCCAGCTGGAACGCCTCGCGCGGGGCGAACCACAGCAGGCTGCCGCGACGGCGGCACATCGAGCAGTTGCAGTCGATGACGTCGCTGATCGGCGCCTCGGCCTGTACGGTGAATGCGATCCTGCCGCAATGGCAGCTTCCCTGGTATTCCATGTCCTGCGCTCCTTTGGAGGGTCCTTGAAACCGCCCATGGTAATCCTATGGCACGGGGACAAAGCAGCGACGGGGCCCTATGCTCAGGGTTTGACCCCGTACAGGAATGCCGATGCGCCCGCATCTTCTTGCCCTCGCCCTGGTCGCTGCGCTGGCCGGTTGCCAGCCTGCCGACGCCCCGACCAACGCTTCCACCCCGGCCACCAGCCAGCAGGCCGGTGACGCGGCGGTCGATGCCGCCTTCGCCGATCTGTCCAAGCGCGCCCTGGACACCTGGATGCAGCTGTCGCCGGTCAGCGCCACCCAGATCGGTGACCACCGCTACGACGGCGAACTGGACGACCTGAGCGCCGCCGGCCAGCAGAAGACCGTGGCCGCCTACAAGGCGCTGCTGGGCGAGCTGGACAAGATCGAGGTGGCCAAGCTGGGCCGCGAGAACCAGGTGGACGCGGCGATCCTGCGCAACCAGCTGCAGTCGGAAATCTGGAACGCCGAAGTGCTCCAGTCCGGCAAGTGGGACCCGCAGCTGTACAACGGCATCGCCGGCAGCGCGATCTATGGCCTGATGGCCCGGGAGTTCGCACCGCTGCCGGAACGCCTGAAGTCGGCGACCGCGCGCATGGAAAAGCTGCCGGCGATCTTCGCCCAGGCACGCGAGAACCTGGATCCGGCCCGCGTTCCGAAGATCCATGCCGAGACGGTGGCCAAGCAGAACAAGGGCATCCTCAGCATCGTCGATACCTTCATCACCCCGCACATCGGCGAACTGCCGCAGGCCGACCAGCAGCGCCTGCAGGCCGCCATCGACGGCCTGAAGAAGGCCGTGGACGAGCAGCAGACCTGGCTGGACAAGACCCTGGTGCCGAACGCCAAGGGCGACTTCCGCATTGGTGCGGAAAAGTACGACCAGAAGCTGAAGTTCGCGCTGAGCTCCTCGCTGTCGCGCCAGGAGATCGGTGAGCGTGCACGCGCCGAACTCAAGCGCGTGCGCGAGGACATGTACGGCATCGCGCAGACCGTACTGAAGGACAAGCCGGGTGCGCCGGAGATGCCGGCCCAGCCGACCGACGAGCAGCAGCAGAAGGCGATCGAGGCCGCACTGGAACTGGCCTACGCCGACAAGCCGGCGCGCGACAAGGTGGTCGATGATGCCAAGGCCGCGCTGGAGCAGTCCACCGCGTTCGTGCGCGAGCACGACCTGGTGACCCTGCCCGATGCGCCGGTGGACATCATCCTGATGCCGGAATTCCAGCGTGGCGTGGCCGTGGCCTACTGCGATTCTCCGGGCCCGCTGGACAAGAACCTGAAGACCTTCTACGCCGTGTCGCCGATTCCGGACGACTGGAACGAGAAGCAGGTCGACTCGTTCCTGCGTGAATACAACTCGCGCATGATCCACCTGCTGAGCATCCACGAAGGCACCCCGGGCCATTACCTGGAGGGCTGGCATTCGGCCAAGTTCCCCTCCACCCTGCGTGCGGTGCTGCGTTCGGGCCTGTTCGCCGAAGGCTGGGCGGTCTACACCGAGCGCATGATGCAGGAGCAGGGCTACCTCGACAACGACCCGCTGTTCCACCTGGTGCAGCTGAAGTTCTACCTGCGCACGATCTCCAACGCGATCCTCGACCAGGGCGTGCACGTGGACAACTGGGATCGCGAGAAGGCGATGCACCTGATGACCCACGACGCGTTCCAGCAGGAAAGCGAAGCGGCCGGCAAGTGGGTGCGCGCGCAGCTGACCTCGGCGCAGCTGCCGACCTACTTCGTGGGTGCGCAGGAACACTTCGACACCCGCAAGGCGGTGCAGGAAAAGCTGGGCGACAAGTTCAACCTGAAGGCGTACCACGACCAGGTACTGTCCTACGGCGCACCGCCGGTGCGTTTCGCACGCCAGCTGATGCTGGACCAGCCGATCGAGTGATCGGCTGCGGGGCTGAATGCCCCGCGGCTCTGGCAGCACCTCACGGCCCGGGCTTCCCGGGCCGTTCTCGTTTGAAGCGCCCGACGGCCTCACATCCGGTGTATGTACAGCTTCCCGGCATTGCTGCGGATATCAAGAAAGTACTTCACCTTGCAGCCCCGGCATGCCGCCGGATGCACTTCATCAAACCCACGTTGGTTCTCCAGCGCGACGGCCAGTATGGGATGCCCGCAGTCGAAACAGCAGAATGCAATGTTGTTGCCATGGGGATCGGCGTCGATCTGGTCGCCATAGTGATCCATTACCAGAAAGTCCGTGATTTTCATGGTCGATCTCCAGAGTAGGTGAATCACCCGCAGACTACATCGCAACCCCGCAGCCCAGAAGGGCACGCGTCGCCTACAGGGCAACGCATCCTTCCCGCCACGTTGGAGCCGCTCCGGTCCTGAACCGTTGCACATCGGGCGTGCGTGACCTCACACCTGGCGAACAACTCCGGGCGCATCTTTCGCCAGGTTCCCCCTTCCGCCGGCGTCCATGTCTCTCCCCCTCTTGCGTCTTGCGCTGCTGCCCGCGCTGTTGGCCAGCACTCCTGCCTACGCTGCCTGCCCGCCGCCACCGGCGGGACAGCCCGACATCCGTGCCCTGGGCTACTACACCGACAAGGCTGGTTCGGTGATCGACCCGGCACTTCGCCAGCAGAACAAGGACGCCACTGCGCCGCTGGACCGCTATGCCGCCGACGTGGCGCGCATGAGCGACGACTACCTGCGCGACGGTGACCCGGCAGCCGCACAGTGCACGCTGAACTGGCTGGGTGCGTGGGCCGACGACGGCGCCATGCTCGGGCAGATGATCCGGGTCAACAACAACCAGTCGTTCTACATGCGGCAGTGGATGCTCGATGCGGTAGCGATGGCCTACCTGAAGGTGCACGACCAGGCAGATGCCCGGCAGCGCGCGCGCATCGATCCGTGGTTGCAGAGGCTGGCCCGGGCCAACCTGGCGTACTGGAACAATCCGAAACGGCGCCGCAACAACCACTACTACTGGGGCGGCCTGGGCGTGCTGGCCACCGGACTGGCCACCGACGACGATGCCCTGTGGCAAGCCGGCCACGCCGCCTTCCAGAAGGGCGTCGATGACATCCAGGACGATGGCAGCCTGCCGCTGGAGATGGCGCGCGGGCAACGCGCCCTGCACTACCACGACTACGCATTGGCGCCGCTGGTGATGATGGCCGAGCTGGCACGGCTGCGCGGCCAGGACTGGTACGCCAGCAGGGATCACGCCATTGACCGTCTTGCCCGCCGCGTCATCGAAGGCAGCAAGGACCCTGCATGGTTCAACGAACACACCGGCGTTGCACAGCTGCCCCTGCAGGCCAGCGGCTGGGTCGAGTTCTACCGCTTGCGCTCACCCGATGGCGGCCTGTTCGATGCCGCGCATGCACGCGGACCGTTCCGTTCCCCACGGCTGGGCGGCGACCTTACGTTGATGGCTGCGCAGGGCATCGTGCGCACGCCGCTGCGATAGCCCCTTGTTTCAGCGACGGGCCCGCTGTAGCAGCTGCTGGAACTGCGCACGGCTGCAGCCCTGCCGGTCACAGCCCGGCAAGGGCAGTGCGACGCGTCCCGGCGGCTGCGCCTCGGTCAGCGGCACGGCATCGCGCAGCTGCGCGGTGGTCGGATAGACGTAGGCCAGGCGGAAACGCTCGCCACCGCCTTGGCGGTCACGCCAACGCTCGAACTGCAGCAGGCCACCGATCGGCGTCTTCTCGAACTGGCCTGGCAGGCTGTAGTCACCGATTCCTATCGCCGCCAGCACCGAACCGATATTGGAATCATGGCCGACCAGCAGGATCACCTTCGGCGACGCCGGATCACCGAACGACGCATCCACGCGCGCCAACAGCGGAGCGGCCACGTCACGCGCCACCGCGGGTGTTCCGAACGGGATGTCCTGGTAGCGGTTGCGGATCTGCGCCAACGCCATCCATTGGCCTTCCGTGTTCAAGCGGCCCCAACCTTCGCGCGGAACGCCACTTCCCTGGTAATGCTCCATCAGCAGGGCATCGACCAGACCGCTGGCCAGTGCCAGTGAACCCGAAGCGCGTGGCTCCTTGCCCGGCTCCGCATTGAAGGTCGTGTCGCCCAGCACCAGATGACAGTCGCTGCGCCCCGTACAGGCCGCCGACTGCGGGTAACGGGTGATTTCCTCCACCACGGACAGTGCGGGTGCCAGATCCGATGCTGTCAGCGCCTGCTGCATTGCCGCCAGCGCGCGCTTGCGGAATGCCGCGTCATCGTTGTGGATCACCGGGTCGAACAGCGGATCCATCGTCCCCAGCGCCATGCGCTGTTCGACCGCAACATGGCAGCCCGGAAACGCACCGGCAATGAAGAACTGCGCGGTGGCCTGGGTACGCTGCAGGCTGTTGGCATGGGCGTGGAAGTCAGCCGGCTGCGGGCAACCCGACGCCGGCAACAATTGCGCCTGGCGCAGCCACTGGCCGATGTAGCGCCCCATGTAGACTTCCAGCACGCCGCCCTTGGTGGTCAGCTCGCCGGGGCCTACGTCCCAGCGTGGCCAGCGCTCCGGCGTGGCATGGGCCAGGGCGCCCGACGCCACCACCGGCGCGCGCAGGTTGTGGCGGCTGAGCAGGACGACCTGCTCGAGCTGGTCGCCTTGCACCGGTGTCGGTGCCGCGGCTGCGGCCGTTGTGGCCAAGCCAAGTGCCAGCAGCAGCGGGCGCAGGCATCGGATCATGCAGGTCTCCGGAAACACGTTGGGGTCAGAGCCCTTTCCTGCGGAAAGGGATCCGACCCCAAGGCATACGTGGCCAGGGTCGGATCCTGCTCGCAGAGAAGGCTCCGACCCCGAAAGCAATCATTGATCGGCGGCCACAAAACCACCGGTCTGTCGCGCCCACAAGCGCGCGTACAGACCACCGGCGGCGATCAGTTCGGCGTGGCTGCCGGTCTCGACGATGCGGCCCTGGTCCATCACCACCAGCCGGTCCATGCGTGCGATGGTCGACAGCCGGTGCGCGATCGCGATCACCGTCTTGCCGCCCATCAGCTCATCCAGGCTGTCCTGGATCGCCGCTTCCACTTCCGAGTCCAGCGCCGAGGTCGCTTCGTCCAGCACCAGGATCGGTGCGTCCTTCAGCAGCACGCGGGCAATGGCGATGCGCTGGCGCTGGCCACCTGACAGCTTCACGCCACGCTCGCCGACATGTGCGTCGTAACCACGACGCCCCTGCCCATCCACCAGCGTGTCGATGAAGGCTTCGGCACGCGCCTTGGCCACCGCAGCGCGCAACTGCTCATCGGTCGCGTCCGGACGGCCGTACAGCAGGTTGTCGCGGATCGAGCGATGCAGCAGCGAGGTGTCCTGGGTGACCACGCCGATCTGCTGGCGCAGGCTTTCCTGAGTGACGTAGGCAATGTCCTGGTCGTCGATCAGGATGCGGCCGCTTTCCAGGTCGTACAGGCGCAGCAGCACGTTGACCAGGGTCGACTTGCCGGCACCGGAAGGACCCACCAGGCCGATCTTCTCGCCCGGCTTCACCACCAGGTCCAGGCCTGCGATCACGCCGCCCTTCTTGCCGTAGTGGAAGTGGATGTCCTGGAAGTGCACGCCACCGCGGGTCACCTGCAACGGCACCGCGTCCTCGCGGTCCTGCACGGTCAGCGGCTGGGCGATGGTGGTGATGCCGTCCTGCACCGTACCGATGTCCTCGAAGATGCCATTGATGGTCCACATGATCCAGCCGGACATGTTGTGGATGCGGATCACCAGGCCGGTCGCCAGCGTGATCGCACCGACGGTGATGTGGCCGCCATTCCACAACCACAGCGCGAGCCCGCAGGTACCGGCAATCAGGAAACCGTTGACGATGGCGATGGTCAGGTCCATGCCGGTGGTCACCCGGGTCTGCGCGCGGTGCTTGACCGCCAGTTCCTGGATCGATTCGGCCACATAGGCCTGCTCGCGCCCGCCATGGGCGAACAGCTTCAACGTGGGAATGTTGGTGTAGCCATCGACGATGCGGCCCATCGCCTTGGAACGCGCTTCGGACGCGATCCAGGCCCGTTCCTTCGCGCGCGGCACGAAGTAGACCATGATCACCGCATAGGCCAGCAGCCACAGGACCAGCGGCACCATCAGCCGCCAGTCCGCCTGCGCGAACAGGTACAGCGCGGTGCCGGTGTAGACCACGATGTACCAGAGCGAGTCGACCATCTGCACCGCCGACTCGCGCAGCGAGGTACCGGTCTGCATCACCCGGTTGGCGACGCTGCCGGCGAAGTCATTCTGGAAGAAGCTCAGGCTCTGCCGCACCACGTAGTTGTGCATCAGCCAGCGCGAGCGGTTGCTCAGGCCGGGCACGATCGCCTGGTTGACCAGCAGGTTGTGCAGGCCGACCAGGATCGGCCGCGCGATGACCGTGATGAACAGCATCCAGCCCAGTTCATTGGCATGGTGCTTGAAGAAATCGGCCCCCGGTTGCTCGGCGACCATGTCGACGATGCGGCCCAGGTAATCGAACATCGCCACTTCCACCAGCGCCAGCAGCAGGCCGGCGATCAGGGTCGCCAGCAGCACCGGCCACACCGGGCGCAGGTAGTGCAGGTAGAACGGCAGCACCTTGCGCGGTGGCATGCGCCCATCCACGGGCGGGAACACCGGGATCAGGGATTCAAACCAACGGAACATCGCACTCCCTCGCCTCTTGCAAGCGGCGAAGTATCCCACGCCGGATGTGTACGCCAGCCGATGATCGCCGCCGCTCCGGTAGTGCCGGCCGCTGGCCGGCACCCTTGCGGCATTTCGGAAGATCATGAGGTTGCCGGCCAGCGGCCGGCACTACCTTCATTCGTTGACCGGGGTGAACAGCAGGTCCTGGAAATCGAAGCTGAAATCGGTCAGGTCGGAGATCGACTGCATGCGCACCTCGCGCACCTTGCCGTCCGGGTCCAGGCTGAAGTTCACGAACGCATCGGCGTTGAGCGAGCGGTCATCCCAGCGCACGATGAAGGTGTCGTGCTGCCAGTGCTCCAGGCGGCCGCTCAGCTGCGCGGTCTTCATGAAGCGCAGGCGCAGGCCCTTGCCTGCGGCACTGACCTGCATGTCGCCATACCAGCGGTCGCGGAACGTGCCGGTGTAGCCGGCCAGCGGCAGCGACGGCCTGCTGCCCTTGTCGCGCGCGCTCTGATGCTTGGCCCAGGCCTCGTCGGCCTTGTCCTGGCCCTTGGCCACGGCCTTGGCATAGGCGTCCACCCAGTCGTGCTTGTCGCCGCCCAGATAGGCATCAAGCACGCTCAGGGTGATCGCGTTGAACGCCGCGCCCACTTCCTGGTTGGTCAGCACCACCACGCCCAGCTTCTCGCCCGGCACCAGGGTCAAGCGCGAGACCATGCCCGGCCAGCCACCGGTGTGCCAGACCAGTTTCCGGCCGCGATAGTCACTCAGGCTCCAGCCTTCGCCATAGCCGGCAAAGTTGGCCCGTGCCGGTGCCAGCTCCGGCACGCTCGGCGCCGGGATCGACTGCGGGGTGATCATCCGCCACATCTGCTGCTGGCTCTTTTCGCTGAACAGCGCAGTGCCGTCGGCCAGCTTGCCTTCGGCCAGCTGCACCTGCATCCAGCGCGCCATGTCGTGCGCACTGGAATAAATGCCACCGGCGCCGGCATTGTTCGACCAGGTCAGCGGTGCGACGGTGCGCAGGTCCTTGAAATCGTACTTGGCGTGGCCGACCGCCGCCGTGTCACCCGGCTTCAGGTGGTCGGCGTTGTAGCGCGTGCCGGCCATGCCCACCTTGTCGAAGATGCGGGTCTGCAGGAACTGCTGGTAGCTCACGCCCGAGACGTGCTCGATCACCTGCTGGGCGACCGCGTACAGGATGTTGTCGTAGGCATAGCTTTCGCGGAAGCCGCCCTTCAGCGGCACCTTGCCCAGCCGCTGCACTACTTCGGCGTTGCTGTAGGACGTGGTTGGCCAGAACAGCAGGTCACCGGCGCCCAGGCTCAGGCCGCTGCGATGCGACAGCAGGTCGCGGATCGTCATCTGCCCGGTCACGAACGGGTCGGACATGCGGAACGACGGCAGGTGGTCGATCACCTTGTCGTCCATCTTCAACTTGCCCTCTTCCGCCAGCAGGTTCAGCGAGGTGGCCGTGAACGCCTTGGTGTTGGACGCAATGGCAAACAGCGTATCGGCCTGCACCGGTTCCGGCTTGCCCTGCTCGCGCACGCCCCAGCCGCGCTCCAGCACCACCTCGCCATCCTTGACCACCGCTACGGCAATGCCGGGCACGTCGAACTGCGCGCGCACGCGCTCGACGGTCGCATCCAGGTCCTGCAGCGGCGGCGGGGTCGCCGCGCTCGCCATGGTCGTGCACGCCAGCAGCACGGCTCCTCCGATCCAGGGTTTCATCCAGCACGATCTCCGAACAGGGGTGGCGGCCATGTGCAGGCCGTCACCGGGGTTTCGCGGGATGGTAACGTCCGGCGGCGCATCCTGCCCTGTGCCATAGGAGGGGTGTCATGGGCGAGAACGGCCAACCCAGCAGCGGCTCCACGATCATTCCGTGCCTGCGCTATCGCGACGCGCAGGCCGCCATCGACTGGCTGCAGCGCGCCTTCGGCTTCCATGCCCAGGCCGTCTACGCCGATGGCGATACGGTCTTCCATGCGCAGCTCACCTTCGGCAGCGGCATGATCATGCTGGGCTCGGCCAGCAACCAGAGTGCGTGGAGCAAACACGCTGCCCTGCCTGACGAGGTCGGCGGACGCCAGACCCAGAGCGCCTGCGTGATCGTCACCGATGCCGATGCGCACTACGCGCGGGCCAAGGCCGCCGGTGCCCGCATCGTCATCGACATCGCCGACCAGGACTATGGCGGACGCGGCTACGCCTGCGCCGACCCGGAAGGCTACCTGTGGTGGTTCGGCAGCTACGACCCGTGGCGCACGGACCACGGCCAGTGACCACGGCCGGCCGGCAGGCAGAGATCCGCTGCGGCATCGGCGGCTGGGTGTTTCCCGAATGGCGCGGCGGTGTGTTCTATCCAGCAGGCCTGCCGCAGCGGGAGGAACTGGCCCACGCCAGCCGCACCCTGCGCTGCATCGAGATCAACGGCACGTTCTACCGCACGCCAACTGCGGCCCAGTGCGCGCAATGGGCTGCGCAGACACCCGACGGTTTCCGCTTCTCGATGAAGGCGCCGCGCTACCTGGTGCAGCGACGCGACCTGTCCAGCACCGTGGAAGCGGCCACACCGTTCCTGCAGGCGGCACTGGCGCTCGGTGACCGGCTCGGCCCATTGCTGTGGCAGTTCGATCCGCGCCACCCGGCCGACGCCGATGCACTGGAGGCGCTGATGGCACAGCTGCCTAAGCAGCTGGACGGGGTGCCGCTGCAGCATGCGCTGGAGGTCCGCAACGCCGAGGCACATGGCCCGGCACTGGTCGACGCCGCCCGCCGCCATGGCGTGGCGCTGGTGATCGAGGACAGCGACGAGGCGCCATTGCACGGTGATGTCAGTGCCGGCTTCGTCTATGCGCGGATCAAGCGCAGCCAGGCCCGCTTGAACGAGGGCCTGCCGGCGCCCGTGCAGCAACGCTGGGCCGAACGCGCGCGCCGCTGGTCACGCGGTGAACCCGTGGATGACCTGCCCTGCCTGGCCGGGCCCGCTGCGGAGGCCCCGCGCGAGGTCTACCTGCTGTGCATCGGCGCAGGCAAAGCGCGCAACCCGGCGGCAGCGATGGCCCTGCAGCGCCTCATCGACAGCGCCAGCGGTCCAGCCCCCACAGCAGGGTCCACCCCACCACGAACACGCTCGCAACGCGCAGCACGTTGAGCAGGAACGCCGCCAGCCCCAGGCGTTGCAGTTCGAGGAACGGATACGGCGCCTGTCCTGTCACTTCGGCCACCAGCATCGCCCAGCCCAGGTACACCAGCGGTACCAGCAGCACCCCGCCCAGTGCGCGCCAGCGCAGCGCGCCATGCGGCAGCAGCCACCACCACCCCAGCAGGTACAGCGCCGGCACAGCGTAGTGCAGGCCGGCATCGACCCACCATTGCAGCCCGGTGGGTTGCCACAGCCCCTGCAACGCCAGCACGTAGATGCACGCGGTCACCCCGATGCACAACGCGATCGCCGCGGCGACAGTCGCGTTCAGCACACCCGCACGGATCAGCCGGACGCATCCCAGGCACACCGCCAGGTTGCTGAGAATCGTGAAGTAACCAACGAAGCGCAGCGTCGCCATGCCGACCCCGGCAGCCGCCCCGGGGCCATGCAGCAGCAACAGGTATTGCAGCAGCAACGAGGTGGCCGCCATCAGTGCAGTCAGCGCTGCCCATGCACGCTGGGCGGAACGGTTGGCAGCCATTGCGGGGTTCCCCTGGGGAGTTTCCGCGAGCATGCCACAGGCATCGCCGGCGGCCGTGCGATTGCCGCACAATAGGCGGATGAGCACACCCGACACCCGCAAAGCGTTGTGGCAGATTCACTTCTGTGTCCTGCTGTGGGGCGTCACCGCCATCCTCGGCAAGCTGATCACCCTGCCCGCACTGCCGCTGGTGTGGTGGCGCATGCTGCTGGTGACGGCGATGCTGGCGCTGCTGCCGCGGGTCTGGCGTGGACTGCGTACGCTGCCAGTGCGGCTGGTGGCCGGTTATGCCGGCATCGGCGCCCTGGTCGCCCTGCACTGGCTGACGTTCTACGGCGCGATAAAGCTGGCCAATGCGTCGGTGGCCGCCACCTGCATCGCGCTGGCGCCGGTGTTCACCTCGATCATCGAACCGTGGGTGGCCAAGCGGCCATTCCAGCTGCGTGAACTGGCGTTCGGCCTGGCGGTGCTGCCGGGTGTCGCGCTGGTGGTCGGTGGCGTGCCCGACGGCATGCGCCTGGGTGTGCTGATCGGCGCGATCTCGGCGCTGCTGGTGGCAGTGTTCGGCTCGCTCAACAAGCGCATGGTCAGCCACGCCGATCCGCTCACGGTCACCGCGCTGGAGCTGGGTGCGGGCACCCTCACCCTGACCCTGCTGGCGCCGCTGATGCCCTACCTGCTGCCTGCGCTGGCCAGCCCGTTGTGGGTGGTCCCGGACCTGCACGACGGCATCCTGCTGCTGGTGCTGGCCGGGTTCTGCACGCTGCTGCCGTTTGCCCTGGCCCTGGTCGCACTGCGCCACCTGAGCGCCTACACGGTGCAGCTGGTGACCAACCTGGAGCCGGTCTATGCGGTGGTGCTGGCGGTGGTGCTGCTGCGCGAGCAGCACGAAGTCACCCCGTGGTTCTACCTCGGCGTGGCGATCATCGTAGGCGCCGTGTTCCTGCATCCGCTGCTGAACCGCCGCAAGCCGGTGCAGCATCCGGAGATTCTTGGCACGGCCGAGGCGCGCAACATCGCCGATTGAGTGCATCCACGCATGGCGTGGATGGCCGCATCAACGCTGCGGCCAGTGCCATGCAGGTGCATCCAGCAGGCCCTGCCCGCTCAACAGCGTGCGGCCCTGTTCCTTGTACAGATGCAGCGAATGGCACCCCGGCGCCTGTTCCAGCGCCGCGATCAGCCGGCTGGCATGTGACACCACCCATACCTGGCTGCGCGCACTGGCTGCGATGATCAGCCGCGCCAGCGCCGGCAGCAGGTCCGGATGCAGGCTGGTCTCCGGCTCGTTGAGCACCAGCAGCGGCGGTGGACGCGGCGTGTGCAGCGCAGCGGCCAGCAGCAGGAAGCGCAGCGTGCCGTCGGACAGTTCGGCCATCGACAAGGGCCG
Source organism: Stenotrophomonas sp. YJH_SMC_123 (assembly GCF_059368215.1). NCBI lineage: Bacteria > Pseudomonadati > Pseudomonadota > Gammaproteobacteria > Lysobacterales > Lysobacteraceae > Stenotrophomonas > Stenotrophomonas sp. YJH_SMC_123. The sequence goes on along the minus strand of NZ_JCAFRM010000001.1, from coordinate 399,082 downwards.
CAGCAGCCCAGGCTGGTGGAAACGCAGCGCCAAGCGTCCATCCAGCTCCTCGAAGCCGACCGTGGCGCCCGGGAACGCATCGTCGACGCTGCGTGCCAACGCCACCGGGTCACCGATCTCGAGGATGGTGACCCAGGCCGCCGCCAGATCCCGGCCGTCGTGATGCAGCACCGGCGTGCGCGTGGCCATCGCCGGTTGCCGCGCCGGGGCATCGGCATCACTGCGGAAATGATCGTAGAAGCGCCAACGCCGGATGTACTCGCGCAGGGCGATGGTTTCCGGCAGGCGCTGCGGATCGCCGACCTGGGTGAACAGGCTGTCGAACAGCGACAACCGGTCATCCACGAGATCCCAGCCGCGCGCATGGCGCTGCCGCACCATCGCCCCGCGACGATCGACCAGCAGGTTGGCGCTGCGCAGGAACGGGCCGGCCCAGATCGCCTCGGCCTTGATCTGCGGGTCCAGTGCGAAGGCCGATCGACTGGGCGGCGGGTAGCCCAGATCGATGGCGTAGCCGAATTCGTCAGTGGCGAAGCCCAGCTTCAATCCCACCGATTCCTGGCGTGGGCCGCCCTGCAGGGGGATTTCGCCGGCAGCAACCCGACGGTCCATCTTTTCCGGACCCGCCCACAGCGCCGAGCCCAGCCCGCCTTCGCGGGCCAGCACCGCCGCGACGCCGCCCTGCGCGGTCTCGGCCAGCAGGCGCAGGGCACGGTACAGGCTGGACTTGCCACTGCCGTTGTCACCGGTCACCACATTCAACTGCTGCAACGGCAGTACGAGCCCGTGCAGCGAACGATAGTGGGCGATGGCCAGGGTCTGCAGCATGGTCGGCGTCCGGGGAACCAGGGGGTCATGCTGCCCGGTTCTGATCGCAGGAGCTGCGACGCGATGTGAATCGGTGACAGCATCCACGCGTCGCGTTGATCTACTGGAGCGGCATCCGTTTACCGCGCGGGCGGCAGATGCTTCAGCCGGCCACTTCCACCCGGTTGCGGCCATTGCCCTTGGCCCGGTACAGCGCCTTGTCGGCACGTGCCAGCGTGTCATCCACGCTTTCACCGGGCTGGTGCTGGGCCACTCCAATACTGATCGTGACCGGGAATCCCAGCGGCAGTTCAGCCACGGCCAGGCGCAGGAACTCGCACTGCAGTTCGGCGGTGCGCAGGTCGGTAGCCGGCATCACCGCCACGAATTCCTCGCCGCCATAGCGCGCGGCCATGCCGCGACCGGCGAAATGCGAACGCAGCAGCACGCCCAGTTCGGCCAGCACGCGGTCACCGGTGGCGTGGCCCTGGAAATCATTGATGTGCTTGAAATGGTCGATGTCCAGCAGCGCGACGCAGGCCCCCCCGGGCTGGTCTCCGTTCACCGCCACCGCCTCTTCCAGCGCTGCCGCCATCGCACGGCGGTTCGGCAGGCCGGTCAACGCGTCGGTGCGGCTCTGTTCGGCCAGGTCGGCATTCTGCGCGAGCAGTACGTCCTGGTACTCAGACAGCAGTCGCTCGTAGTCATCGCGCTCCAGCATGTGTTTCTGGATGTCGAGCGCGAAGCGGCGCAGTTCCATCACCAGCATCACCTGCCGCGACAGCGCCGCCAGCGCTTCAGCCTTGTCGCTGGCCAGGTGCTGTGGCTGCGCATCGAATACGCACAGCGTGCCCAGCGGCAGGCCATCGGAGCTGATCAGCGGCGCGCCCGCATAGAAGCGGATGTGCGGATCGCCCACCACCACCGGATTGTCGTGGAAGCGGATGTCCTGCAGCGCGTCCTCGACCACCATGATCTGCTGCGGTTGCAGGATCGCGTGGCCGCACATCGATTCGCTGCGCAGGTTTTCTGCCGCATCGATGCCCTGGATCGACTTGAACCATTGCCGCTCGACGTCGATCAGGGTCACCGCCGCCATCGAGGTGCCGCAGACCGCCTTGGCGATCACCACCAGGTCGTCGAAGGATTTTTCACGCTCCGAATCGAGGATACGGTAGCGGTACAGCGCCTCAAGCCGAAGGGCTTCATTGGCAGGCTTGTCGGGCTTGATCATGCAGCGTCACGTTCCGGCAGGTCACCGCGAAGTCTAGCTGATGTAGAGCCGAGCCCATGCTCGGCTGCACCCGGACAAAAGAGCAGCCGAGCATGGGCTCGGCTCTACAGAAGCCGTTTACCAGTCCAGCTGCCTCGGCAGCAGGCCCTGCAGCTCCTGCTCGGTCAGGTTGCGCCACTGGCCCGGCTTCAGCGCACCGATCTTGATGTTGTCGATGCGCACGCGACGCAACTGGGTCACCCGATAGCCGAACTCGGCCGCCATCAGGCGGATCTGTCGGTTCAGGCCCTGCTGCAGGGTGATGCGGAAACCGAACTTGGCGATGCGCGAGGTCTTGCACGGCAGCGTCATCTGGTCGTGGATGCGAACGCCACGGGCCATGCCACGCAGGAACTCGTCGGTGACCGGCTTGTTCACCGCCACCAGGTACTCCTTCTGGTGGCCATTCTCGGCGCGCAGGATCTGATTGACGATGTCGCCGTTGCTGGTCATCAGGATCAGGCCTTCGGACTCCTTGTCCAGGCGGCCGATCGGGAAGATGCGCTGTTCATGGCCGACGAAGTCGACGATGTTGCCCTTGACCGAGGTCTCGGTCGTGCAGGTGACGCCGACCGGCTTGTTCAGCGCGATGTAGACATGGCGGCGGGCACCGGGCTTGCGGGCCACGCGCGCGCGCAGCGGCTGGCCGTCGACCAGCACCTGGTCTTCCTCGCCCACCACCGCGCCGGTGCCGGCCGGATGGCCGTTGACGGTGACCCGGCGGGCGGCGATCAGGCGATCGGCCTCGCGGCGGGAGCAGAAGCCGGTGTCGGCGATATGTTTGTTGAGTCGGGTGGTCATCGCCCTATTATCCGGCATCCCCGCCCGCTGCGCTTCATGCCGGGGGCGGCGGATCGAGTTCTTCGCCGTCGAATACCCGGTTGCGGCCGGCACGCTTGGCCACGTACATGGCGTGGTCGGCCCGGCGCAGCAGCGCGGCGAGATCGTCCTCGCCCGGCCGCCACTGCGCCAGGCCGATGCTGGCGGTGACCTCCAGACCGGGCACCTGCAGCGCCCGGGCCGCCTCGGTGAGGTGCTGGCGCAGGCGATCCAGGCGCGCCGATGCCGCCTCGCGCGGCATGCCCGGCATCAGCAGCAGGAACTCTTCGCCACCCATCCGCACCACCTGGTCCTGGCTGCGGACCGCGGCACGCAATGCACGTGCCACCGCCACCAGTACCTGGTCACCCACGGCGTGGCCATGGCGGTCATTGATGTCCTTGAACAGGTCGATATCGAGGAAACCGATCACCAGCGGGCCGCGCTCGCGATCGACCCGTTCCAGGTGCCGTGCCAGCTGCTGCAGCCCGGCACGGCGGTTGGGCAGCCCGGTCAGGCCATCGGTCTCGGCCAGCTGGCGAAGTTCATCGCGCTGCTGGCGCAGGCTGCCCAGCCGCTGGTTCAGCGCATAGGCAGCCATCATCAGCAGCCAGGTCACCGACAGTTGCAGTGCCTCCACGCGGTACTCCAGCAACCACGCAGCGCGGCAGGCGTCGGCCAGGATCAACACCAGCATCGGTGCCAGCGCCGCCAACCCCGCCTGCGCCCAGCGGTCGCCGCGCAGCCATGCCCACACCCCGGCCATCAATGCCAGGCCGCAGCCCAGCAGGTAGGACACCTGCAGGCCCTGCGCCACCCAGGCCAGGCTGTCCCGCTGCAGCCAGGGCACCCACGCGGCCAGCGCCAGCAATCCCCACAGCGCCAGCAGCTGCATCGGGCGCGATCGCGGCAGCAGGCGGTCGCCGCCGTTCAGTCGCCACAACGCGGGCAGCACCAGCGCCTGGGATGCAGCGGTCAACGACAGCAGCCACCACGCGCTGCGCTCACCCACCGGCAGCCATGGCTCGGGGTAGCCGCTCAGCCCTCCGAGAATGGCCTGCCACAGCACCAGCACGGTGGTACCGGCGATGTAGACCAGGAAACTGCGGTCGCGGGTGGTAAGGAAGGCCATCAGGGCCGACAACGCCAGTGCGATTGCCACGGCAATGCAGGCCGCGCGCACCAGCAGGCGGGCGGTATCGTTCTGCTGCACGGGACTGGGCGCGCCCAGCCGCAGGGTCGGTACCCAGCGCGCCTTCAGCGGCGTCTGCCATGACACCAGGAACGGTTCATGGCTGCCCGCCGGCGGCACCGCGACCAGGCCGATGCCTGCGCGGAACCGGGAATCACGGGTACGGGCATCGTGCATGTTGCCGCAGATTTCGCGATCCCCATGCTGCACGCGGACTTCGCCCGCGAACACATTGAACACGTCCAGTGCCTGCGGCTGGCCCGACCAGCCGCCCGCTGGCGCGGACACCTGCACCTGTTGCCGTGGCCCCGCCAGCATCTCCGGCGTGCATGCGCGATGCGGGGTGGGTTCATCGGTCGCCGCACCGACCAGCAGGTAGTCACGCCCGGCTTCGGCTACGGCCGCCGACAGCGGCCACGGCATTGCCAACCACACCAGCAGCACGACCAGCACCGCTCCCGTTCCGTACTGCCCCTGCCTGCCGCCCACGCCACGTCCTGTTCCTGCTTACGCCCGCGCCCACTGCGCGTCGCCCCTGCCGGGCATTATCGCAGCCGCGGCTGCAGCCCACGTGTAGACCAAAGTCGCCGACGGGCGTTCAGCCAGCGGCGGGCGGACTTTTCACCGCCACCAGGCGCACCGGCCGCAGGTCGGCCAGGGTCATCCGCTCCAGCGGTTGCGGCCGCTCGACCGCATAACCCTGCAGGCCCTGCACCCCAAGCCGGGTCAGCGCGGCGGCGACGTCGGCAGTCTCCACCCATTCGGCCACCACCTCCATCTGCAGCTCGCGCCCCAGTTCACTGATCGCGCGCACGGTGGCATGACTGACCGGATCGGTATCCATGTCGCGCACGAAGGCCCCGTCGATTTTCAGGATGTCGGCCGGCAGCTGGCGCAGGTAGCCGAACGAGGACAGCCCGGAACCGAAATCGTCCAGCGCCATCCGGCAGCCACGCGCCTTCACTGCATCGATGAAGGCACGCGCCTGGCTGAGGTTGCTGATCGCAGCGGTCTCGGTGATCTCGAAGCACAGCTTGGAGGCCAGCGCGCGGTTGCGCTCCAGCAGGTCGCAGACGAAGGCGAGGAAGCCGGGCTCGGCGATCGACTGCGCCGAGACGTTGACATTGCACAGGCCCAGCTGCCGCACGTGTGCCGGGCACACCTGCAGGTGCCTGAACAGCAGGCCAAGCACGTGCCGGTCCAGCGCCACGGCCATGCCATAGCGCTCCACCGCCGGCATGAACTGGCCCGGCAGGTGCAGGCTGCCATCGCTGCCACGCATGCGCACCAGTACCTCGTAGTGCAGGTAGGAGGGATCGCCGACGCGGGCGATGCGCTGCGCATACAACACCATGCGGTTTTCGGCCATGGCCAGGCTGACGCCCTGCAGCCGCTCGGCTTCCTGACGCCGTTCCTCCAGCGCCATGCGGTTCTCGTTGAAGCAGTGCACGCGGTTGCGGCCGGCCTGCTTGGCCGCATAGCACGCGCTGTCGGCGGCGCTCATCAGCCAGTTCACATCCGGCGCATCGGCGCTGACCTCGACCACGCCGATGCTGCAGCTCAGCTGCGGGCTGCCTTCGCTGACCGGGAACGTCGCCTGCCCCAGGTTGCGGATTACCCGCTGCAGCACGCGCTTGGCCTCGTCCTGCCCGGCATGGGCCAGGAACACGGCGAACTCGTCCGCGCCCAGCCGGCCCACCCAGTCACCATCGCGCACCGCCGCCACCAGGTAGTCGGCGAAGCTGCGCAGCATCTGGTCGCCAGCGGCGTGACCGAAGCTGTCGTTGACCAGCTTGAAATGGTCCAGGTTGATGTAGCACAGCGCGTGCGTGCCACCTTCGCTGCGCACCTGCAGCAGCGCGCGTTCCAGCAGCCGTTCGATCTCGCGGCGATTGATCAGGCCGGTCAGCGGGTCGTGGCTGGCGTGGTGCTCGATCTCGCGCGCCAGTGCATGGTTCTGGCTGACGTCTTCGATGATGGCGAACACCGACAGGCCACCGCCGGTGCTGCGCACGCCGGTGCCGCTCCAGCGGCCCCAGACAAGGCTGCCATCGCGACGGCGGAAGCGCAGTTCGCTCGGGCGCAGCTGGCGGTCCCAATCGATGCGGCCCACCCCATCGATGACCAGCTCGCCGTCCATCAGCAGGTCGCCCAGCGACAGCTGCAGCAGCATGTCACGACGATGGTCGAGGATATCGGCCATCGCCTGGTTGGCCTCGATCACCTTGCCTTCGGCATCGAGCTTGAGCATGCCGACGTTGGCCTGGTAGAACGCCGCGCGGAAACGGCTCTCGTGTTCGGTCAGGTCCTTGCCGACGCGGCGCGCCAGGGCGACCGCCATCAGGCTGATCGCCAGCACCGAGAGGCCCGCCACCATCAACGTGGCCAGCCTCACCAGCGTCGCCATCCGCAGCAGCGCCTGCGAGAACGCCTGGCTCTGCACCTTCATCCGCTGGTCCAGGTCACGCAGCTGCTGCAGGTAGCGGTCGCGTGCGGCAACGGGCACCAGGTTGCCGTCGTGCCGCAGCTGCAGTTCATCGATCAGTTGCTGCAGCGCCATCAGGTCGCCATCGGTCTGCCGCCACAACGCGCTCGCTTCGCGGAATGCACCGATGTCGCGCGCGTAGCGGAACGAGAACACCAGGCGTGGGATGTCGGCACGCGCATTGCCGCCCTGCAGGAAGCCCTGCCTGGCCTTCTCCTCGTCCGGTTCGGCCTGTTCCAGCGCCAGTCGCGCCTGCAGATCGCCCAACGGCACCTGCAGGGCCTGGCGTGCGTCGTCCAGGTCCTCGGCATCGCCACGCGCCAGGTAGCGACTGAGTGCGGCGGTGGCATCCTGCTGGCCACGCGACCAGTAGCCCTGGCCGGCGATCCAGGCAGTAGAGGCCGCCTGCAGTTCCTGGATCAGGGCGGACAGTGCGACCAGTCCGATCGCCATGCCGGTCAACAGCGCAAATCGCAGTCCCAGCCCCCGGGTCATCGGCACCCGCCGGCTGTGTTGGTCCGTGCCACTCCTACCCATCCCGGATCCCCCTGAATGTGCTGCGGTGACAACCTCCTTAGGAACCGGCCCAGCCTAGGACCGGCAATGTGTGGGCCATGCGAAAAAGGGGACGGAGGGGATTAAGTCGTTCTTGGCACAGGCGCATGACCAGCCAGATACGACTTAATCCCCTCCGTCCCCTTTTTCTGTCCGCCAGCCCGGGGGCTGGCGGTGGTGTGGACGGCTGCGGGTGCGGCTTAGAAGCTGCGCGGGCCGCGCGGCTTGAAGCCGTCACGACGCGGCGGGCGACTGTCGCGGTCACCGCCGCGGTCGCCACCATGGCCGCCCGGGCCGCCACGACGCGGGCCACCCGGACCGCCCGGGCCACGCTTGTCGAAGCGCGGCTTGAACGGGCGCGGGGCCGGGTTGGTGTCTTCACCCGGAGCCAGCGCACGCATCTGCAGCTGCTGGCCGGACACCCAGACCTTCTGCAGGTGCGACAGCACGTCCGGCGGCATCTGTGCCGGCAGGTCCAGCAGCGAGAAGTCGTCGTGGATGTCGATGCGGCCGATGAAGCGGCTTTCCAGGCCGGCTTCGTTGGCAATGGCGCCGACGATGTTGGCCGGCTTCACGCCATGCTGGTGACCGACCGAAATACGGTAGGTCTCCATGCCCTGCTCCGGTGCACCACGCGGCGGAACCTCACGGCGCGGACGCTGTTCAAAACCACCTTCGGCGTCGTCACGGCGCGGGCCACGCTCGAAGCGCGGACCCCGTTCGTTGCGGTCGAAGCGATCACCACGTTCCGGGCGGTCACCACGGTCGAAGCGCTCGCGCGGTGCGCGCTCTTCGCGCGGGGCACGCACCGGCGGCTGCAGCAGGAACGGGGTATCGCCCTGCAGCAGCTTGGCCAGCGCGGCAGCGATCTCGATGGCCGGCACGTTCTGCTCGTTCTCGAAGCGCTCCAGCAGCTGGCGGTAGAAGTCCAGGCCACCGGCGCCGAGGGTTTCGCTGATGCGCGAGGTGAACTTGTTGATGCGGGTGTCGTTGACCGCTTCCACGCTCGGCAGCTGCATCTCTTCGATCGGCTGGCGGGTGGCGCGCTCGATCTGGCGCAGCATGCCCTTCTCGCGCGGGGTGGCGAACAGGATCGCCTCGCCGCTGCGGCCGGCACGACCGGTACGGCCGATGCGGTGCACGTAGCTTTCGGTGTCGTACGGGATGTCGTAGTTCAGCACGTGGCTGATCCGCTCCACGTCCAGGCCGCGCGCGGCCACGTCGGTGGCGACCAGGATGTCCAGCTTGCCTTCCTTCAGCATGGCGATGGTCCGCTCACGCTGGGCCTGCTGCATGTCACCGTTGATGGCGGCAGCGGCCAGGCCACGCGCCTGCAGCTTGCTGGCCAGTTCTTCGGTGCCGGCCTTGGTCCGCGCGAAGATGATCATCGCGTCGAACGGCTCGACTTCCAGGATGCGGGTCAGCGCGTCCAGCTTGTGCATGCCGCTCACCCACCAGTAACGCTGGCGGATGTTGGCCGAAGTAGTGGTCTTGGCCGCGATGGTCACTTCCACCGGGTCCTGCAGGTAGGTCTGCGCGATGCGGCGGATCTGCGGCGGCATGGTGGCCGAGAACAGGGCCACCTGGCGCTGCTCCGGCAGCTTCTTCAGCACCGCTTCGACGTCGTCGATGAAGCCCATGCGCAGCATTTCATCGGCTTCGTCCAGCACCAGCGTCTTCAGCTCGGACAGGTCCAGGGTGCTGCGGTCCAGGTGATCGATCACGCGGCCGGGGGTACCGACCACGATATGCACGCCGCGGCGCAGGGCCGACAGCTGCTGGCCGTAGGGCTGGCCGCCGTACACCGGCAGCACGCGGAAGCCGGGGATCTTCGACGAATAGGACTGGAACGCCTCGGCAACCTGGATGGCCAGTTCGCGGGTCGGCGCCAGGATCAGGGCCTGGGGCTTGATCTGCTGCAGGTCGATGTTGGACAGTACTGGCAGTGCAAAGGCAGCGGTCTTGCCGGTACCGGTCTGGGCCTGGCCCAGCACGTCGCGGCCTTCCAGCATCGCCGGGATGGTGGCGGCCTGGATCGGCGACGGGGTTTCGTAGCCGATGGCGGTGACGGCCTGCATCACGGGCTCGGACAGGCCGAGCTGCGCAAACTGCAGCGGCGCTTGGGAATCTTGGGACATGGGGAACTCCGAAGGCACTGCCGTCTTCCTGGCAGTGCGATAAAAAAGGTGATGGTCCGCGCTTTGGGCGCCCTTCTTATCGCGTGCCCTGGCGCTGCTCGGTCGGAGGAGATTTCACTCGCTCAGAGCGGAATGATACCGCATTGATGCTGAACGAGGCATACAGCTTTCCTCACAGATGCCGTCGGGCCCGTGCTGGCGCACAATACGCGCCCTCTTCCCGGCCCGGCCGCTGGCCTGCGCCCTCTTCCCAGGAACCCCGCTCCATGCAGATTCTAGAATTCGACCTCGACGGTGACTACGTCGAACTCAAGCAGCTGCTCAAGCTGGCCGATCTGGTCACCAGTGGCGGCGAGGCCAAGATGGTCATCAGCGAGGGCCAGGTACGGGTCGACGGCGAAGTGGAACTGCGCAAGGCCTGCAAGATCCGCGCAGGCCAGGTGGTCGAATTCGCCGACAGCCAGATCCGGGTGCTGGCTGCAGGCTGATCTGAAGCTGTTCAGGCCACGCGCTGGGTCAGGTGCGAGGCAATCAGCTGCCTGAACGGTGCCACGCCCTGCGCCAGGCGCAGGCCGGCCGCACGCAGCAGGCGCGCCGGGCGACGGTCGTCGGTGTACAGGCTGGCGATCGCATTGGTGGCCTCGTACAGCGGCCGCGACGCCAGCCGATGACCACGCTGGTAACTGGCCAGCATGCCGGCGGCGGCAATGTCGGCACCACGGCGCTGCTGCGCGACGATGCCCTGCGCCAACCGCTGTGCGCTGGCCAGGCCCAGGTTGAAGCCATGCGCGGTGACCGGATGCATGCCCACCGCGGCATCACCGATCAGCGCAGAACGCTCGCCGACGAAGCGATCCGCGTACACACCCACCAGCGGATACGCCTGCGGCGTGGCCACCGGCTGCATCCGGCCCAGGCGGTGTTCGAAGCAGGCACTGATGGCCTCACCGAAGGCTACCTCGTCCATCGCCAGCAGCGCCTCGATCTGCCGCGGCGGCAGCGTGATCACCGCCGATGCCTGGCCCTCGTTGAGCGGCAGCAGCGCCATCGTGCGGCCGTAGCCGAACCACTCCCAGGCGGTGTGGTGATGGTCGCGCTCGACCTGCATGCGGCACACCAGCATCGACTTGCCGAAGTCGCGCATCTGCGCACCGATGCCGAGCATGCGGCGGGTGGCGGAGAAGCGGCTGTCAGCGGCCACCAGCAGCCGCGCATGCAGTTGGCTGCCGTCATCGAGTTTGACCACGTGGCCTTGCGCATCGGCCTGCACGCCCAGCACCTTGCGCCCGTCGAACAGCTCCAGGCCGTCCTGGCCCTGCACGGCATCCCACGCGGCGCGACGGATCAGATGGTTGGGTACCAGCCAGCCCAGCGGCTGGCCGTCGACCTGGCTGCTGGCGAAGGTCAGCGCGAACGGCGAGCCGCCGTTCATCACCCTGGCATCGCGCAGATCAGCAATTTCAGCGTGCGGCAGGCGCTGCCACAGCCCCAGCTGCTCCATGCTCTGCCGCGAGGCATGGGTCAACGCGATCTCACGGCCATCAAAGGCGGCCTCGGCCAGCGCCTGGCGCGGCTGCACTTCGACCAGCCCGACCTGTAGCCCGCTGCCGGCCAGCGCGCGCGCGAAGCACAGACCTGCCGGTCCGGCGCCGACCACCACCACGTCCATCCTGCGCATGCGCGCCTCCTGCCGTTGATCCAGTCCGCGCCAGCATAGCGCCGCGCGCCTGAGCGGCCTTGATCTGGATCAGGCCGACTTACAGAAGTGCGAACACCAGCGCCAGGATCGACAACAGCGACACCAGCCACACCAGGCTGCGCACGTAGGGCACGCCCGCGGCATACAGCGGCAGATAGACCACGCGCGCCCAGAAGTAGGCCTGCGCGGCCAGCGCCGTGGTGTCGTTGCCGCGCCCGGCCACGACCACTGCGATGGCGGCGGCGGCGAAGAACGGGAAGGTCTCCAGGAAGTTGGCCTGCGCACGCTGCAGGCGACCGGCCAGCGGGCTGAGCGGCTTTGCATCGCCATCGCGTGCCGAAGCATTCCACTTAATCCCGCGCTCGCGGGTGACCACCGTGGAGGTGGCGAAGATGTACACGAAGCCCAGCAGTACCGACCAGGCCAGCATCGTCAGTTCAGTTGCCATCATTCACCTCCTCAGGGTGCCGACGCGCGCAGGCTGTAACCGGCCAGGCGCCACACCTGGTCCTCGTCGAAACGGAACGAGACCAGCTCGCGCACCGGCTGTGCGCTGTTGGCGAAACGGGTCGGGAAGCTGACGTTGATGTACAGCCCTTCCGGCACTGCTGCACCGGCGCTGTACTTGACCCGGGTGATGGTCGGCTGGCCACGCCCGGCCAGCGCACCCAGGCGCGTGCGCTCGGCGGCCAACTGGCTGACGAAGGCGGCCTTCGGCACCGCACGACGCGCGACGGCCGAAGCGCCATCCCACAATTCGCCGGCGCGGTTGGCGTCGACCAGCTGCGCTGCCTTCACTGCGGCGGCGCCCATTTCCGCGTCCTGTTTCTGCACCTGCGCCTGTTGAGCAGCGGTCAACGCAGGGGAACCGGCGGTAGCGGGCTTCGCAGCTGCCGGCGAGGCTGGTGCCGGGCGTGCCGGGGCCGGTGCGGGCGTGGCCGGCGCAGGGGCCTGCGCCAACACGGTCAGGGGCAGCAGGGACAGCAGCAGGAGCACGCGCTTCATGGACACCGCCGGTTTTCTGGAGAGAACCGCAGTCTACGCCAGCGCGGTGACTACGCCGTCAGCGTGCCGGAGCGTTGCCCTCCACCGCTGCCGCATCAGCTTGCGCGGCGGGCGCGGCGGTGTTCGCTGGCGGCTGCTCGGCCACCGGCGGCGGCTCCGACGGTGCCGGTGGCAGCGTCGCCACATCGATCTCCGACAGCGGGCTTTCGTCCGGGCATACCGCATCCGGGAAACCGAAGCGCTGCTTCAGGGCCTGGCCGCAGCTGTTGATCGATTCCATGTCGGCGCCGTCGCGCTTGCACTGCTGGTCGAAGGCGATCAGGAACGCGTCCTTGCGCTGCACGAAGTCATCGCCGCAGGCGCGCATCTGCTTGATCCGTTCCAGATCGTCCTGCACCGCGTTGGTGCCATCCAGGCCGTACTGGCGCAGCTCATCCGGCGTCAGCAGGCGAAGGCTGCGGTTGGGCACGGTCATCATCAGATCGGCCACGCCCACCGCCACGCCATTGCGCTGCAGGTAATCCTTCACGTTGTCGTAGACCTCGTGCAGCTCGCGGTTGAGTTCCGCGCGCGAGGTGGCCTTGGAGCTGATCCGCATCATGCGGTGGATGCCGACCTTGCCCGACAGCAGGCGGTTGTCACCGGCAGCCAGCACGAACACGCAGGCGCTGTGGCAGATGGAGCCTTCGCGCACCCAGATGGTCCAGCCCGATTCACCGATGCTGTCACCGGCCACGATCGCCGACTCCACCTGGCCACCACTGGAGTCCAGGTCGAGGATGCGCTTGTGGATCTTCAGTTCGTCAGCGACGACCGCCAACCGCCACATCATTTCGGCGAAGCCCGGATTGATCTTGCCGGCGTAACGCACGCGCATCAGCCCACGCTCGGCACACGGCGCCAGGGCCTGGGTGATCTGCTCGCGCTGCAGCCCTTCCAGTTCGGCACCGTCGCCGGCATCGCCCGCATATTCCGTGCTGCAACTGACCCACGCACGCCCATTTTCCAGCTGCGCCTGCGGCCACGGCCGACCCGCCTGGCTGCGCGGTGGTGCCGGTGCCGGTGGCGCGTCGGCGGCATTGATCGAAACCATGTTCTCGCCATCACTGGCCGGCGCCCGCGCTGCCTTGTCGGCAGCGGTCACGTTGCCCGGATTCTCCAGCTGACTGCAGCCCGCCAGGGCCAGGCACAACAGGGGCAACCAGCGGAATTTGGCGGACATCGGGCAACCGGGATTCATGGGACCAAGAGCCACAGTCTACCCGTCCAGGCCGCGCATTCAGCGCGTGGCACTGAACCCCTTCTGACCCTTGGGAAAGCGTGTCGACCAAGGTAGACACCTACCAACGCCTCAGGAACCTGTCGAAGGCGTGGCGGGTCCGGTGGCAGGGGTGCGAGCGGCATGGATGCCGCGACCAAGTCCCCAGGGGTGAGGGCGCTTTGCTTGCGAAGCACTGCTTCGCAAGCGCCCGAACGCACAGCCGCCAGCGGCTGGGCCGGTCTGGGGGTTCACGGCGTCCCCTGCCACCGGACCCACCACGCCATCCCACAGGAATCCCGCTTCTGCTGTTGCTGTTGCTGGCCAGCGGCCGGCACTACCGCGGGTCCGGGCGCAGCCCGGCGTGACCCCCTTCAGCATCCATGTCCGAATGTGGCGAGTATCCCCGCCCGCACCCGCCTAGACTGCCGCCATGGACACCGCCCTCGCCCTCGACACCGCCGCCTGCGATCGCGCCCGCCTGGCCCGCGACGCACGTTTCGACGGCGTGTTCTTCACCGCCGTGCGCAGCACCGGCATCTATTGCCGCCCGGTCTGCCCCGCACCGCCCCCGAAGCCGCGCAACATCACCTACTACCCGACCGCCGCTGCTGCCGCCGCCGCCGGCTATCGCCCGTGCCTGCGCTGCCGCCCGGAGCTGGCACCACAGGCCCAGCAGGCACTGGCCGGGCAGACCGTACAGCGCGCCCTGGCCCTGATCCACGGCGGCTTCCTGCAGGAGCAGCCGGTGGCCGATCTTGCTACGAAGCTCGGCCTCAGCGCGCGCCAGCTGCAGCGCCTGTTCGTCGAACGCCTGGGCGCGACGCCCGGGCAGATCCACGCCACCCATCGCCTGCTGCTGGCCAAGCAACTGCTGACCGAGACCACGCTGGCGGTGACCGACGTCGCACTGGCCGCCGGATACAACAGCCTGCGCCGCTTCAATACCGCATTCCTGCAGGGCTGCGGCATGGCCCCCACCGCACTGCGCCGCCAGCATCAACCGCTGGCCGCCGACGATGGCGGCTTGGTGCTGCGCCTGGGCTACCGTCCACCGCTGGACTTCCCGCGCATGCTGGCGTTCCTGCGCAAGCGCAGCCTGCCCGGCATCGAACTGATTGGCGAGGACAGCTACCAGCGCGTGCTGGGCACGCCGGAGCGCCCCACCCTGCTGCGCGTCACTGCCGACCCGAAGCGCCCGGAGCTGCGCCTGCAGCTGGGTGCGGTGGATCCGCGCCTGATCCCGGACATCGTGCGCCGCGTGCGTCGCGTGTTTGATCTGGATGCCGACCTGCAGCAGGTGCACGCCGCATTGGGCGAGGAACCCTTGCTGGCGCGCGGCATCGCCGAGCGCCCGGGGCTGCGCGTGCCCGGCGGCTGGGATGGCTTCGAAGTGGGCGTGCGCGCCGTGCTCGGCCAGCAGGTTACTGTTGCCGCCGCCACCACCTTCGCGCGGCGGCTGGTCGATGCCTATGGCGCGCACCTGCCGGGCATGTCGTCCGACTTTGATCGCCAGTTCCCGGCACCCGAGGTATTGGCCGAGGCGCCTCTGGAATCAATCGGCCTGCCGCGCAGCCGCGCCGCGACCGTGCGTGCACTGGCCACCGCCTGCGCCAGCGGCCAGCTCGACTTCGGGCCCGGCCAGGCGCTGGAAGAGTTTGTTGCCCGCTGCGTGGCACTGCCCGGCATCGGCCCATGGACCGCGCAGTACATCGCTTTGCGTGGCCTCGGCCAGCCCGATGCCTTCCCGGCCGGCGATCTTGTACTGCAGCAGGTCCTCGGCCACGCGCAGGGCCAGCGCCTGAGCGAACGCGCAACCGAAGCGCGCTCGCAACCGTGGCGTCCCTGGCGCGCCTACGCCGTGCTGCACCTGTGGCACCTGTCCGGCACATTCGTTGGAGAACCGACATGACACTGTTGTTCGATCGTTTCGACAGCCCGATCGGCGTGTTGACCATCGCCGGCGACGAGCGTGGCCTGTCACACGTGCTGTTCCCGGAGAACCGCCACCCCGCGCGCGGGCGTGATGACTGGCATTACGCACCGGATGCCTTGCCGGAAGCACGCGAGCAGCTGCTGCAGTTCCTGCACGGCGAGCGCAACAGCTTCGACCTTGTGCTGGCGCCGCGTGGTACGCCGTTCCAGCTGCGCGTGTGGCAGGCGCTGGCGCTGATTCCGTTCGGCCAGACCTGGAGCTACCTGCAACTGGCGCAACACCTGGGACAGCCCAGCGCGACCCGCGCGGTGGGCGCGGCCAACGGGCGCAACCCGTTGCCGATCATCCTGCCCTGCCACCGCGTGATCGGCAGCAACGGTGCACTGACCGGTTTCGGCGGTGGCCTGGAAACCAAGGCCGCGCTGCTGCGGCTGGAACAACGCCAGGCCCCGCTGTTCGCCTGAACATCGGGGTCAGATCCCTTTTCCCGTGGAAAAGGGATCTGACCCCGGGCGATCCTGGCGCGCCGTGTCTTGGGCCGGTAATTGCACCGGCTTATCATGCACGGATGACTTCCGTACGCCTGACCTGTTCGCTGGCGCTGCTGCTGCCATTGGCTGCCTGCACCACTGCGCCTGCCCCTACCGCCTCCGTTCCCACGTCCGTCGCATCGGCCGCACCGCCGAAGCTGCTGCTGATCTCCATCGACGGCCTGCGCGCCGATGCGCTGGACCGCGGGCTGACCCCGAACCTGCAGCGGATGATCGACGGCGGCGTGCGCGCCCGCTGGATGACACCGTCCTATCCTTCCCTGACGTTTCCCAACCACTACACCATCGTCACCGGCCTGCGCCCGGACCACCATGGCATCGTCAACAACAGCATGGACGATGAAGCGCTGGGCCGTTTCGAGCTGAGCAACCGCGAGGCCGTCACCACCAGTGCCTGGTGGGGCGGTGAACCGATCTGGGTCGGCGCCGAGAACGCCGGCGTGCGCACCGCCACGACGTCGTGGCCGGGCAGTGAATCGGAAATCCGTGGTGTGCGCCCCAGCCAGTGGCGCATCTACGACGGCAAGGAACCGCTGGAGCAGCGTGCCGGTATCGTGCTCGACTGGCTGGCACAGACCGACGCCGATGCCCCGCGACTGACCACGCTGTACATGGAGCACGTGGACAAGGCCGGGCACAACTACGGCCCCGGGTCGAAGCAGTACGCCGACGCCATCGCACGCGCCGACCTGATCGTCGGCCAGGTGCTCGACGGCCTGCAGCAGCGCGGCCTGGCCGCCACCACCAATGTGATCGTGGTGTCCGACCACGGCATGGCCAGCGTCGCCGACGGCCACGTGATCGCCACCGAATCGATGGCCGACCCGTCCATCGCGCGCAACGTCAGCCAGGGCCAGTCGGTGGGCTTCGCGCCAGTGGCCGGTCGTGAGGCTGAGGCCGAACGCGCCCTGCTCGGCCGCCATGCGCACTACGAGTGCTGGAAGAAGGAGAACCTGCCGGCGCGCTGGCACTACGGCACGCATCCGCGGGTTCCGGCCATCGTCTGTGCGATGGATGAAGGCTGGGATGCGCTGCACCGCGAGAAGATCGCCAAGCGCGCGAAGCAGGACCGTGGCTCGCACGGCTACGACAACGCCCTGCCCTCCATGCGCGCAGTGTTCGTGGCCAGCGGCCCCTCGTTCCGCCAGGGCCTGGTGATCGACGGCTTCGACAATGTCGACGTCTACCCGCTGCTGGCCCACCTGCTGCAGGTGCCGGCCGCGCCGAACGATGGCAATCCGGAAACGCTGAAGCAGACCCTGCGCTGAATTCCCTGTAGAGCGAGCCCATGCTCGGCTGCATTACGCCAGCCGAACATGGGCTCGGCCCTGCAGGAACGTGCATAAAAAAACGCGGCGCCAGGCGCCGCGTTTTCCTTGGACCGGTCGGTCGGCCTGATCAGGCCTTGGCGACGGCCTTCTTCGCCACGGCCTTCTTCGCCGGAGCCTTGGCCACGGTCTTCTTGGCAACCGGGGCGGCGGCGCCTACGGCGACCTTGCTCGCGGTGTGCGAACGGGCGTTGCCGTAGCTGGCGTTGTAGCGCTTGCCCTTGGCGGTCTTGCGGTCACCCTTACCCATGTCTTCAACTCCTCAAGTGTGAAATCTGGTTACCCCGTACTGACACGGGTTCGGCGGGGCCGCCTTGCTGGGCGCCCCCGCGCACGATCGGAAATCCTATCACGGCGTGCCTAGTGCGCGCAGCTTGCGTCGTGCACGTGGCCGTGGTTGAGGCGCAGGTTGACCAGGTGGGCAACGCCCACCAGCAGGCCGCCGATGGTCATCACCACCGCATGCGGCACCGCATTGTGGTGCAGCGGGTCGTACAGCACGCCGGCCCACAGCGCGACCAGGCCGGGGATCAGGAAGCCGAGCGCACGCAGCGCACCGTGGCGGCGATAGCCCCAGACCAGGCTGAACAGCCCGAGCAGGGTCACGAACACCACCAGCGCCTGTTCCACGCCATCGCTCAGCCAGAACGACAGGCCCAGCGACGGCGCCGCCGCCAGCAGCACGGGGATCACCGCGCAATGCACTGCGCACAGCATCGAACCAGTGGCACCGAAACGGTCGAGCAGGTGGCGCAGGCGTGAGGACAGGGACATGACTTCCAGCAGGGTCGGCGAATCGTTATGGAATAATATAACATCCCTCTCCGAACCGCACGGTTTTCCCTCCCCTGTCCCCTCGACGGGATTCGTGCGCCCTGCGATTGATACATTGTAACAAAGGACCTGCCCATGCCCGCCCACACCCCTCGGCTCAAGCCGCATTCCCTGGCCCTGGCCCTCGCCGCCCTGTTGCCGTCCGTCGCCTTTGCAGCCGGCCAGGACACCTCCCACCGTGACCGCCACCTGACCGAACTCTCCTCGGTACAGGTCACCGCGTCGCCGCTGCAGGGCGATGCCGAATCCCTGGCGCGCCCGGTGGACGTGCTGGCCGGTGAGCGCCTGGACGAGCAGAAGGCCGGCACCCTGGGCGATACCGTGGCCAAGCTGCCGGGCGTACAGAGCACCTTCTTCGGCCCCGGCGTCGGCCGCCCGATCATCCGCGGCCAGGAAGGCCCGCGCGTTGCCGTGCTGTCCAACGGCATGGGCAACATGGACGCCTCCACGGTCAGCGCCGACCATGCCACCAGCATCGAGCCGTTCCTGGCCGACCAGATCGAAGTGCTGAAGGGTCCGGCCACGCTGCTGTTCGGCAGCGGCGCCATCGGTGGTGCGGTCAATGTGGTGGATGGCCGCATCGCGCGCGAACTGCCGGAGCGCCCGCTCAGCGGCCGCGCCGAGCTGCGCGGCAACTCGGTGAACAATGAGCGCAGCGGCATGTTCCGCCTCGATGGTGTCAGCGGCAACGTCGTGCTGCACGTGGATGGCCTGGTGCGCAATGGCGACGACTACCGCATTCCCGGCTACGCGGTGATCGACAGCCTTGAAGACCACCATGACCACGATCACGATCACGACCATGATCACGATGCAGCCGAGGGCGAAGAACCGCGCCGCGGCCGCCTGGACAACAGTTCGATCCGCACCCGCGCCGGCGGCGTCGGCGCAACGTGGCTGGGCGACGGTGGTTACTTCGGTGTGTCGGCCAGCACCTATCGCACCAACTACGGCATTCCCAATGGCGCGCACGTGCATGCCGATGGTGATGACCACGGCCATGACCACGGTCACGACCACGGCGATGAAGAGGAAGGCGGCGACGAGCATGACGTGCGCATCGACATGGTGCAGAACCGCTTCGAGACCAAGGCCGGCATCTACAACCCGGTCTCGTTCCTGAAGAACATCAACGCACGCGTGGCTTACACCGACTACGAGCACGTGGAGCTGGAGGCCGGCACGCCGTCGACGCGCTTCACCAACCGTGGTATCGAAGCGCGCCTGGAAGCCGTGCAGCAGCAGATCGGCGGCTGGGACGGCGCGTTCGGCCTGCAGTTCGGCAACAGCGATTTCGGCGCCAAGGGCGAAGAGGCGTTCGTACCGGATACCGGCACCAGGAACATCGGCCTGTTCGTGCTGCAGGAAAAGCAGTTCGGCCCGTTCAAGCTGGAACTGGGTGGCCGCCACGACCAGGTCAAGCTGGACCCGACCGGTGACTACCGTCGCCGCACGTTCGGTGCCACCAACCTGTCTGCCGCCGGTATCTGGAAGCTCAACGATGCCGTTGACCTGCGCATCGGCGTGGACAGCTCAGAGCGTGCACCCACCAACGAAGAGCTGTACGCCGCCGGCGCGCACATCGCCACCCGCTCGCTGGAGATCGGCGACGCCAACCTGAAAACCGAGCGCGGCCAGCGCGTCGAACTGGGCATCCATACCCACAGCGATCGCCTGGACTTCTCCGCGTCGGTCTACCAGACGAAGTTCAAGGACTTCATCTACCTCGCCGACACCGGTGTTACCGAAGGCCTGCCGGTCCGCGCCTGGACCCAGCAGGACGCGGTGTTCCGCGGCGCCGAGGCCGAAGCGCTGGTGCACCTGTTCGAGGGTGGCGCCGGTGACTGGGATCTGCGCCTGTTCGGTGACTATGTGAAGGCCAAGCTGGATGGCAGCGGCAGCCGCAACCTCGACATCGCCGTGCCGCACGGCGACCACAACCACAATTACAACGTGGAGCTGGCCAACACCGGCTACCTGCCGCGTATCGCCCCGGCCCGCGTGGGTGCCGACCTGCGCTGGTCGAAGGACGGCTGGCGCGCCTCGGTCGGTGCGGTGCGTTACAGCCGCCAGAAGGACGTTGCCCAGAACGAAGCCCCGAGCGACGGCTACACGCTGGTCGACGCGCACCTGGCCTACCGTTGGGATCGCAACGCGGGCAACAGCTACGAGGTGTTCCTGGATGGCAGCAACCTGACCAACCGCGAAGTGCGCCCGCATACCTCGCTGCTGCGCGACTACTCGCCGCTGCCAGGCCGTGGTGTCGCATTCGGGATCCGCGCGTTCTTCTGATCGCGCACGGCGGGGTCGGATCCCTTTCCGAAGGAAAGGGCTCTGGCCCCACCCCATTCCACGGGGGCCTTCGGGCCCCCGTTTTCATTTCGTCCCACGCCATCACGCATCCGTCACAAAGGTGTGCGTACGACAACAACCGGACAATCCCGTCACTCAAAGTCTCGCCAATCGGACACTTTTGTCCGAAAATAATTCCATGACCGCTCAACGTGCCGATGCTGCTGCCCGCCGTGCCCTCATCCTCGACGCCGCCGATCATGTCTTCGGCCAACATGGCGTCACCGCCCCGCTGGATCTGGTGGTCGAACGCGCCCAGGTGGGCCGCGCCACCCTGTACCGCAACTTCCCCGACCGCACCGCGCTGATCCAGGCGCTGCTGCAGCGCACGGTCGACCGCATCCGGCGCCAGGTCGAACAGCTCGGTGACCGCGATGACGCCCTGTTCGAGGTGTTCGAGGGCATGGCCCAGCGCATCATCGATTCGCCGGCACTGGCCGATTACTGGCGTGCGGTTGATTCGGACGTGCCGTCCATGCGCGCCGCGCGCGAGACCGTGCGCGACCTGCTGGAGGAACCGATCGCGCGCGCCAAGGCCGCCGGGCTGTGCCGTGACGACCTGGAAAAGACGGATATTTCACTGATCTCGGGCATGCTGGGTGCGGCCCTGCGCGGCAAGACCCGCGACGAGCGCGCCCAGTTGGCCGGGCGTGCCCTGCAGCTGCTGCGTGGGGGTCTCCAGGGAGCTGCCAGCGAGGCCCGTTGATGGTCCAGCCGTATCTGAAGCCGGTTCCGGATTGGGAGGAGCATGAGAAGCCGACCATGCCCGGCTCGGCGTCGATGCCCTGGCACCCGCCGTACCGGCGCGCGGCCTATGCGCTGGTATCGTTGCTGGTGGCGATCACCGGCGGCCTCGGCAATGCGCTGGTCACCGCCAACCTGCCGTTCCTGCAGGGCCAGCTGGCGCTCACTCCGACCCAGGGCAGCTGGCTGGTGGCCGCGTATGCGATGGTGAATGTCACCGCCAACCTGCTGGCCTTCAAGTTCCGCCAGCAGTACGGCATCCGCCTGTTCGCCGAGATCGGCCTGGGCCTGTATGCGGCGCTGGCGGTGCTGCACCTGTTCGTCGGCAGCTTCGAGACCACGATGCTGACCCGAGCCGCCAGCGGCTTCGCGGGTGCGGCCTGTTCCACACTGGGCACGCTGTACATGCTGCAGGCGCTGCCGCGCCGATTCACCGGCAATCTCCTGGTGGTCGGTGTCGGCCTGTCGCAGCTGGCGGTGCCGATCGCCTGGATCGTTTCACCAGGCCTGGTCGATACCGGCCAATGGCACCAGCTGTACTCCTTCGAAGCCGGCCTGGCCCTGTGCGCGTTCGCGGCAGTGGTGGTGCTGAAGCTGCCGCCGGGCATCCAGGTAAAGGCGTTCGAGCCATTGGACTTCCTCACTTTCGCCCTGCTCGCGCCGGCGGTCGCGCTGCTGGTGATCGTACTGGCGCAGGGCTACACGCGCTGGTGGCTCAACACCCCATGGCTGGGCTGGGCGCTGGTCGCCTCGATCGTGCTGTCCACCACCGCCTTCATCATCGAACACTACCGGCGCAATCCGCTGCTGCAGATCCGCTGGCTGTCGAAGCTGCCGGTGCTGCACTTCATCGTCGGCGCGTTCCTGATCCGCTTCCTGACCACCGAGCAGTCCTACGGCGTGGTCAACCTGATGCGCACGCTGGGCATGGGGCCTGACCAGATGCGGCCGTTGTTCGTAGTGATCCTGGCCGGGGTGATCGTCGGCATCGCCGGCGCCTCGCTCACCTTCGGACCGAAGCGGCTGATCGCGCAGCTGCTGATGGCGATCCTGCTGCTGGGCGCCGCCGCGTTCTTCGACCAGCACCGCACCAGCCTGGACCGGCCGCACGACTTCTACGCCAGCCAGTTCCTGGCCTCGGTCGGTGCCGGCATGTTCATGGGCCCGCTGATCATGCTCGGCATCTCCGCCGCGTTGAAACAGGGCGTCGACCACATGATCACCTTCCTGGTGACGCTGTCGATCACGCAGACCCTGGGTGGCCTGGCAGGTTCGGCGGTGCTGGGGACCTTCCAGCTGCATCGCGAGCAGCTGTATTCCAGCGCGCTGACCAGCCAGCTCGATCCGGCCGATCCGGTGGTCGCGCAACGGCTGCGCATCCAGCAGCAGCTGTACGCTGCGCAGATCACCGACCCGGTGCTGCGCAGTGCGCAGGGCAGCGCGCAGCTGGCGCAGACCACGCGCCGCGAAGCCAACGTGCGTGGCTTCAATGACGTGTTCACGCTGAGCGGCTGGCTGGCGATCGGCTTCCTGTGCTGGTTGCTGCTGCTGTCGCTGCGCACCGCCGTGCTCAAGCAATGGCGCAAGCGCCACCCCGCCCTTTCCACCGCGTCCACGCCGACCGCGTCCCGTTGAGTCCTCCCATGCCTCCCGTCCCGCCCCGCCCCGACGACACCGACAACGTCACCCCACCGCCGCCGACCGACGCGGCGCCCGCGGCCACGCCGGTAGAACCTGCGGTCGCGCCGAAGTACCTCAAGCCCAGCGCCCGCAGCGTGGTGGTGATGGTGGTAGTGGCCTTGCTGGGCATTGCGCTGATCCTGCGCGCCTGGCACCTGTGGCCGTTCACCAGCAGCGTGATGGTGACCGACAACGCCTATGTACGCGGCCAGATCACGGTGATGGCGCCGCAGGTCAACGGCTATGTGACCGAAGTGCTGGTGAAGGATTTCCAGCATGTGAAGCAGGGCGAGCCGCTGCTGCGCATCGATGACCGCATCTATGCGCAGCGCGTGGCCCAGGCGCAGGCGACGCTGGACAGCGCGCGCGCGGCGCTGGCCAACTCGGACCAGTCACAGGCGCAGAACCGCGCACAGATTGCCTCCGCCCGCGCCACGCTGTCGGCTGGCCAGGCCGAACTGCAGCGTTCGCGCAATGAATTGAAACGCTACGAGGAACTGGCGGCGCAGCAGCTGGTGTCCATCAACGACCGCGACAAGTTCCGCACCACCCAGGCGTCGGCACAGGCCAGCGTGCAGCAGTCGCAGGCGCAGATCCGCATCGCCGAGGAAACGCTGGTGTCGACCCAGGTCGCGCGCAAGAGCCTGGAAGCGCAGGTGGAAAGCGCGCAGGCGCAGCTGGAACTGGCCCGCATCGACCTGGCCAACACGGTGATCCACGCACCACGCGACGGCCAGATCAGCGAAGCCAGCGTACGCGTGGGCCAGTACGTCGCTGCCGGTTCGCAGCTGCTGTTCCTGGTACCTGACACGCTGTGGGTGGTGGCCAACTACAAGGAAGGCCAGACCTGGGGCATGGCGGTCGGCCAACCGGCGACGTTCTCGGTGGACGCGTTCCAGGGCCAGGTGCTGCGGGGCCGCGTGCAGGAGATCGCCCCAGCCACCGGGTCGGAATTCAGCGTGCTGCGCCCGGACAATGCCAGCGGCAACTTCACCAAGGTGGTGCAGCGGCTACCGGTGCGGATATCGATCAACAGGGATCAGAAGCTGGCAAAGCAGCTGCGGCCCGGCATGTCGGTGATCGTGCGGGTGGATACCCGGTCCAAGCCGATGGACTAGGACGCAGGCCCTGCCGCACCGGTATGAAACGGGGTCAGATCCCTTTGCCAGTGGCAAAGGGATCTGACCCCGTTTCCAAAATGCCGGCCAGCGGCCGGCACTACCGTTGCGTTAGCCGGCGCAGCGCGCGCAGAGGCCGTGCACTTCCAGCGTCTGCGCCTGTGGCTGGAAGCCCAGTTCCTTGGCGCGCTTCTCCAGCTGGGTGACGATCTCGCGGTCCTCCAGCTCCACTGCGCTGTGGCAGCTGTTGCAGATCAGGAACGGCACCGAATGCGCGGCACTGCTGGGATGGTGGCAGGCCACGAAGGCATTCACCGATTCCAGCTTGTGCACGAACCCGTTGGCCATCAGGAAGTCCAGCGCGCGGTACACGGTGGGCGGGGCATCGGCGCCCACGCCCTTGCCGTTGCGCACCCATTCCAGCAGCTCGTAGGCCTTGACCGGCTTGCCGGCCTCGGCGATCAGCTTCAGCACGTTGGCGCGGATCGGGGTCAGGCGCAGCCCGCGTTCGCGCGAGACACGCTCGACCACCGCCACGAAATCCGATGCGTCGTGGACGTGGTGGTGCGGGGCGGTACAGGCAGTGGCGGTCTTGGCGGGCATGCGTGTTCTCCGGTTCGGGCCTGGCAAGGATGCCTCAGGCCGTTGCTACCTTGGTGATGGCCGCATCAATGCGTTTCAAGGCCTGCTCGCGGCCGGCCAGGTAAACGGTATGGGAAATGTCAGGACTGACCTGGGTGCCGGTGATGGCCACGCGCAGCGGCTGGGCGACCTTGCCCATGCCGATCTCCAGCGCTGCGGCCGCGTCGTGCAGGGCGACGCCCACCGACTCGGCGGTCCACTCCGGCAACGCTGCCAGCAGCTCGCGGGCCTTGCCCAGCGCTACCTCGGCACCGGCCTTGAGGTGCTTGGCCACCGCCGCTTCGTCGTACGCGGTCAGCGGCTGGTACCAGACCACGGCCTTCTCGGCCATTTCCTTCAGGGTCTGCACGCGTTCACGCAGGGCGATCACCACATCCTCCGGGGCCGGGCCGGCGGCCACGTCCAGGCCCAGCTTCTGCAGCTGGTAGACCAGGTGCGGCACGATGGCGGCCACGTCCTCGGTCTTCAGGAAGTGCTGGTTGACCCAACCCAGCTTGGCCATGTCCAGGCGCGAGGCCTTGGAATTGCAGTCCTTCACGTCGAACAGGTCGATCAGTTCCTGGCGGCTGAACAGCTCCTGGTCACCGTGCGACCAGCCCAGGCGGGCCAGGTAGCTCAGCAGCGCGTCGGGCAGGTAGCCGGCGTCCTTGTACTGCATCACGTCGGCCGCGCCGGTGCGCTTGGACAGCTTGGCGCCCTGCTCGTCCAGGATCATCGGCATGTGGCCGAACTTCGGCACCGGCGCACCAATGCCCTCGTACAGGTTGATCTGGCGCGGGGTGTTGTTGATGTGGTCGTCGCCGCGGATGACCTCGGTGATGCCCATGTCCCAGTCGTCCACCACCACCGCGAAGTTGTAGGTGGGGTAGCCGTCCGGGCGGAAGATGACCATGTCATCCAGCTCGCTGTTGGCGATCTCGATGCGGCCCTTGATCAGGTCGTCGAACACCACCGTACCTTCCAGCGGGTTCTTGAAGCGGATGACGCGGTTTGGGTCGTCCTTGTACGGCAGGCCCAGTTCGCGTGCAGCGCCGTTGTAACGCGGCTTTTCCTGCCTGGCCATGGCGGCCTCGCGCATCGCGTCCAGCTCTTCGCGGGTTTCGTAGGCGTAGTAGGCCTTGCCGTCGGCGATCAGCTGCTCTGCCACTTCCCGGTAGCGGGCGACGCGGTCGGTCTGATAGATCGGGCCTTCGTCGTAGTCCAGGCCCAGCCACTCCATCGCCTCCAGGATGGCGTCGATCGCGCCCTGGGTGCTGCGTTCACGGTCGGTGTCCTCGATGCGCAGCACGAACTCGCCGCCACGGTGGCGGGCCTCCAGCCAGCAGTACAGCGCGGTGCGGGCACCACCGATGTGCAGGTAGCCGGTGGGACTGGGGGCGAAGCGGGTGCGGCAGGTCATGGACGGCTCGAGGAACGGGAATCCCCCGATTTTACCAGCCCGCCGCCCCCGACGGAAAAAGGGGACGGAGGGGATTAAGTCGCGATTGCCCAGCCCGTGGGCACTGCAACCGGGAAACGGAGGGGAGAAACGACTTAATCCCCTCCGTCCCCTTTTACGGTTCCACCTTGCGCGGGAACGGCTGCTCGCGCATCGCGGCGTTGTAGGCGAACGAGGCGACGATGGCTGCGGCCTGCTTCAGGTCTTCCGGTTCGGCGTGGTCCCAGGTGTCCAGGTGGCTGTGGTGGACATTGGTGAAGTAGTCCAGCCGGTCCTGGATGAACTGGAAGCCCGGCAGGCCGATGCGGTCGAAGCTGATGTGGTCGGTGCTGCCGGTGTTGCGGGTCGCCACGGTGGTGGCGCCGACGTCATGGAACGGCGCCAGCCAGGCTTCGAAGATCGGCATCGCCGCCAGGTTTTCCTGGGCGTAGATGCCCCGGAAGCGGCCGGAGCCGTTGTCCATGTTGAAGTAGACCTGGAACTTGCTGTAATCGCGGGTCTTCTGCAGTGCACCGGTCGGCTCGCGCAGCGACGCCGGCAGCGCCTTCTGCGCCGGGTCGGTGGGCTCCGGGAACCGGCCGAAATGCTTGGCCACATAGGCCTGCGAGCCGATCAGGCCCTGCTCCTCGCCGCTCCACAGCGCCACGCGGATGGTGCGCTTGGGCCTGGCGCCGGTGGCCTTGAGGATGCGCATGGCCTCCATCATCACCGCCACGCCTGCGGCGTTGTCGGCCGCGCCGGTGCCGCTGTGCCAGGAATCCAGGTGCGCGCCGATCATCACCACTTCATCAGGCCTGCTGCTGCCGCGGATCTCGGCCAGCGTGTTGTAGCCGGGCTGGTCGGCGTCATCGGTGAAGCGCGCGGCCACATCCACGCGCAGGCGCACGGTCTGCCCGGCCTTCAGCGCGCGCACCAGCGGGTTGAAGTGCTCGCTGATCATCGCCAGCTCGGGGATGCCGACCGGCTCGCCGGCCTTGCGCGAACCACCACCGGCAACGCGGATGATGCCGTTGTCCCAGCTGCTGATGCTGATCGAGGCCAGCGCCCCTTCTTCGACGAAGAACGCATTGACCCTGGTCGCCAGCTGCTGGCGTTCCTGGTACTCCTTGACCCGCTTGGCACGTTCGGCGGTGGCGTCCTGGTCCTTCGGCAGGGTGAACGCCTGCAGGCCTTCCAGCGAGGTCGCGTCATGCCGATGGGAATCCGGCTCGGTGCCGCGCTTGTACTCGCGCGCCTCGCCCAGCAGCAGGATCTTGCCGCGCAGCTTGCCGCGGTACTTCTCGATGTCTTCGGGCTTCTTGATCTCGACCTGCACCAGCTCGCCTTCAACCGGCCCCTTGGTGCCCGGCGTCCAGGCCTTGGGCAGTGCATGCAGCGGCTGCACACGGTCACCCAGCATTTCCACGCTGGCCGAGGTGAACTCCCAGCCACGGCCAAAGTCATCGAACGCTTCGTCGTGGACGTTGTCCAGCTTCCATTCGTTGAACTTGCCGCGGGTCCACGCGTTGGCGCGGCCCATCGCCGGGGAGTTGGTCAGCCGCGGGCCGATGCGTTCGGTGAGATAGCTGAAGGTGTCCATCACCTGCGAACGGTGGAAGGCCTCCTGGCGGATGCGGCTGACCATGTCCAGGTCCACTGATTCGCGCTGCTGCGCCGCTGCATTGCCACCCATTGCCAGCGCTACGGCCAGCACGCCCCACTTCAACACATCGCACCCCTGCCTTCCGGCCTGCTCATCAACCCATCGAGTCTAGCCAGCAGCGGCGCCGCGATACCGTCCCATCGGTCATGGGCGGCGCGGAAGCGTGCGAGCCAGGGTTCGCCCCCACAGAAGAGTGGTTGGGTCGCATCTGCCAAACCACCTCACCCACTCCACCCCAGCCACAGCTGCGCCCGCTCCGGCAGCAGCAGCAACCAGTGCCGCCGGTCGATGCTGCTGCAGCCATACACCGCCGCATGCGCGGGCCAGTCATCGGGCAGGCCACCGATGCCGATTTCCGCAAGTGCTTCCGCCCCGGCCTTCCATGGCCGGTAGCGCGGCACCTTCCCCGCCAGCGCACCGCGTCCCTGCCGCGCGCCCTGCAACCAGGCCAGGCCCTTGCCCTGCAATCCCTCGCAGGTCACCGCGGCCAGCTGGAAGCGGACCACGCCGGGGGCGATCCGTGCCCCCGGCAGGGCCGCCAGCACGCCATGTGCCTGCAGCAGTGCATCCACTTCCAGCAGGGCCGGAATGCCCTGCCGCGCCCGTTGCCGCAATCCCTGGCGCCAGCTCATGGCGTGCTCCTTACTTCAGGTCCGCGCCAAGCGCGTACCAGTCGACCCGGCGGGTCACCCACATCGCCAGCGCCAGGATCACGAACAGCAGCAGCGATCCCATCAGCAGTGCGTTGTTCTCCGACACCAGCAGGCCATACAGCGCGCCGTACAGCACGGTCAGCAGCGCAGCGAAGCCAAGGCCGCGCTTCCAGTGGCCCAGCACGTTGGCCAGGTACACCGCCTGCAGGCCGATGCAGGCCACGGCCGAGACCAGGTAGGCCTTCCAGAACGCGATGTGCTCGGACAGGCTGATCAGCAGCAGGAAGAAGATCGCCAGCGCCAGGCCGACCATCAGGTACTGCAGCGGATGGATGCGCAGCGACTTGATCAGTTCGAACAGGATGAAGCCGACGAAGGTCAGCACCACGAACAGCACGCCGTACTTCGAGGCACGGTCGGCCTGGGTGTAGGTATCGACCGGATCGACCAGCGACACCGTCACGGCCTGCGAATCGATCGAGCCCTCGCTGCGCAGCTGGCGCTGTGCATCGGAGGCCAGCGAGGACACCGCCCAGCGTGCTTCGAAGCCCTGTGCATCGACACGGCGTTCGTTCGGCAGGAAGGCGCCGCTGAACG
Source organism: Stenotrophomonas sp. YJH_SMC_123 (assembly GCF_059368215.1). NCBI lineage: Bacteria > Pseudomonadati > Pseudomonadota > Gammaproteobacteria > Lysobacterales > Lysobacteraceae > Stenotrophomonas > Stenotrophomonas sp. YJH_SMC_123. Next base: position 370,336 of record NZ_JCAFRM010000001.1, on the reverse strand, counting down.
ACGGATGCGGCCAGCTCGAACGCAGCGCGATCCGGGTGTCATCGCCCACCGGCACCACGGACAGCATGCGGCTGCCATCCAGGCGCAGCTCCAGTTCAACGGTGCTGGCGGCCAGCGCGCCGCCCTGATCCGCGGCGAAACCGCTCACCGGCGCATGCAGGCCACGTCCGATTTCGCTGGCCACGCCTACGCCGGGCAGCAACCGCAGCTGCTTGCCGTCCACCCGCAGGTTCGGCGTGCCCACCAGGCCGCGCACATCGGAGACCCCCAGCGCCACATAGGGCTGGCCATAGGTGCGGCCGTTCTTCATCGGATAGTCGTCTTCGGCGAAAGTCGCCTTCAACTGGCCATTCCAGCTGTACACCGGCACCTTGAACAGGCCGACCTCGCGCTGGCTCGGCAGCATCTCGCCGCCCACCTCCAGCGACGCCGGCATCTGCAGCCAGTGGCCCTCGGTCACCTGGATCTCGGTCTTCTTGACGCCCAGCGGGTCAACCAGTTCAACCTGCTTGCGTTCCACCCACGGCACCACCCGTACCGGGCCCACCAGCTGCTGCGTGCCGGCACGGCTGTCGGCCACCCGGGCAAAGGCCTCGTCGCGGTACTGGCTGCGCTCGGTGATGACCCCGCGGATCATCATGAGCGGCACCAGCAGCAACAGGATCAGCCCGCCGACAATGGCGAACCTCAGCAGCATCTTCAGGGATTTCATGGTCCATCCTCGTTGGAGAGGGCTGCAGGATGGACCGCTGCGGTGAGCAGGGTTTGTGGCGAAGTTGAAGCGAGTGTGAAGTCAGCGGCGCGGACGCTGGCCCGGCACTGACAACGGCAGCCACAGGCTGGCCACGGTGCCACCGCCGTCGCGCGCGTCGAGGCTGGCGCGACCATCGTGCAGGCGCGCGACCTCCTGCACGAACGGCAGGCCCAGGCCGGAACTGCGCCGGCCGCTGCCCGGGCGGGCAAGCGAATAGAAGCGTTCGAACACCCGTTCGCGCGCGTAGTCGGGAATGCCGGTACCGCGATCCGCTACCTGCAGGCGCACGCCCTGCCCGTCCACCTCGGCCTGCAGTGCGATGTCCGCGCCGGGCGGTGAGAAGGCAATGGCGTTGTCGATCAGGTTGTGCAACGCCTGCCGCAGCAGATAGCCATCGCCCTGCACGCGCAGGTCGGGCGCGCTGCCGATGCTGACCTGCACGCCGGCCGCCTGCGCACGCACCTGCGCCGCCGCTGCCGCATCGGCCAGCAACGTTGGCAGCGCGATCGGATCGCGGGTCTGCAGCCAGCCGTGCTGTTCCACTTCGGCCAGCGCCAGCAGCTTGTCGATGGTCTCGGTCAGCCGCTCCTGCTGGTCGACGATGCTGCGCGCGAAATGCACGCGGTCGGCCTCGGGCAGCGGCTCCTGCAGCAGCTCGGCGGCACCGCGGATCGCCGCCAGCGGGCTCTTCATTTCATGCGTCAGTGACTGCACGTACTGTTCGACATAGGCCTTGCCCTCCAGCTTGCGGCGCATGGTTTCCAGCGCCTGGCCCAGGTCGCCGATCTCGTCGCGGCGGCGCCGTGGCGGTGGCACCGGTTCGCCGGCGCTGACCGCGCGTGCATAGCGGCTGAGCTGGCCGAGGCCGGTGGTGAGCCACATCGTCACCAGCACGCCGACCAGCGCCGACAGCCCGATCAACCAGGCGCCGCGCTCGATGATGGCGCGCTGGCTGGCGGCGATGAACGGATCGATGCTGCGGTTGGGCTGGGCCAGGCTGAGCACGCCGATCAGGGTGCGCCCATCGGCCGGGTCGTATACCGGCGCCGCCACGTGCATCACCGTATCGCCTTCTTCGCCTGGTATTTCCGGGCTGGAGCGGGCGCCGTACTCGCCACGCAGGGTGCGGTAGACATCGTTCCAGCGCGAATTGTCACGCCCGAGGTCGCGGCCCAGCGAGTCGTAGATGACGATGCCCCTGGCATCGGTGATGGTCACCCGGTAATCCAGCGATCGCTTGGGAAAACGCCAGACCATCGCCTTCAGGTCGCGCTGCCGCGCCTTGGCCAGGTTGCGGGTGAAGCTGCCGCTGCGGATGGTGCCTTCCTTGACGTCGGCGGCGGCCATCTCGGCCAGCACGTTGGCCGCATCGACCAGGGTCGATTCCATCGCCTGGCGCACACCGGGCTTCACCTCGTTGACGAATACGCGCATCACGAAGAACGCGGCGATGCCGGTGATCAGGAAGAAGCCGAGGAACAGCTTCAGTACCAGGCGCATCGGCTAGACCTCCAGCGCGTAGCCAAGGCCACGGTGGGTGCGGATCGGGTCGTCGCTGGCACCAGCCGCACGCAGCTTGGCGCGCAACGTCTTTACATGGGTGTCGACGGTGCGGTCGGCACTGTCGGCGCTGCTGTCCCAGCCCCGGTCCATCAGCTGCGCGCGGCTGAGGATGGCACCGGGGCGCTGCAGCAGCGCTTCCAGCAACGCGTACTCGTATCGGGTCAGGTCCAGCGCATGGCCGCGGAAGCGGATACGCCGGCCTTCGCGGTCGATGGCGAAGGCGCCATGTTCCTGCCAGCCCGCATCTGCGCCGGGGGCTGCCACGACCGGTGCCACGCGACGCAGGCGCGCACGCACCCGCGCCACCAGCTCACGCGGCGAGAACGGCTTGGTCATGTAATCGTCGGCGCCCAGTTCCAGGCCGAGCACGCGGTCCACTTCATCGTTGCGGGCGGTCAGGAAGATCACCGGCAGCTGCGCCGCCGGCCCGGGCTGCGCACGCAGCCGCCGGCAGACCTCGAAACCGCCCAGGTCCGGCAGGCCCACGTCCAGCACCACCACGTCGATATCGCCGGCCTGCAGCCGTTGCAGGGCCTCGCCGCCCAGCAGGCAGTGGCTGGCGGCATAGCCTTCGCTGCGCAGCGCATAGAGCACGGTTTCGGCGATGGCGGCTTCGTCCTCGACCACCAGGACATGGGCAACGGGAGCTGTCATGGCGCGCAGCATAGCCGCTGCGGCCGCCGCCCCGTACACTGCCGCCCATGAACTATCGCCACGCCTTCCACGCCGGCAACCACGCCGATGTGCTCAAGCACATCGTGCAGCTGGCCCTGATCGACAGCTTCAAGCGCAAGGACAGCCCGTTCTTCGTGCTCGACACCCACGGCGGTGCCGGCCGCTACCTGCTGGCCAGCGAAGAGAGCCGCAAGACCCTGGAGGCCGAATCCGGGATCATGCGGCTGATGGCCCAGCCCAGGCTGCCGGAGGTGGTCGAGCGCTACCTGAAGGCGGTGCAGGCCGACAACCCGGTGGGCGCGCTGACCAACTACCCGGGCTCGCCGCTGCTGAGCGCACAGGCGATGCGCGCGCAGGACCGCATGGCGGTCTGCGAGCTGCAGGAAGCCGAAACGGCCACGCTGAAGGCCCTGTTCGCCCATGACAGCCGCGTCGATGTGCGCGCTGGCGATGGCTATGCCCTGCTGCGCTCGCTGCTGCCGCCGAAGTTCAACGGCAGCAAGATCGGCCGTGGCCTGGTGCTGATCGACCCGCCGTACGAGGCCCAGGACGCCGAGTACCAGGCCGTTCTGGCCGCCCTGGCCGAGACCCTGGCGCGCTGGCCACAGGCGACCTGCGCGGTGTGGTTCCCGATCAAGCAGCGCCGCACCATCCTGCACTTCCTGCGCAAGGCCACCGCCCTGCCGGTGAAATCGGCGATGACGATCGAGTTCCTGGTGCGCCCGGACGACTCGCCGCTGCGCCTCAACGGCAGCGGCATGCTGCTGCTCAACCCGCCGTGGCAGTTCGACCGGGTGGTCGGCCCGGCCCTGCCGGCGCTGCGCCAGCACTTGGGCGAACCGGGGGCCAGCACCCGCCTGGATTGGCTCAAAGCCCCCGAATGACGGCCTTCACGAGGCTGTACCGCCGTGAGCCTTTCGTTCACGGAATGCAGCCCCGGTGATGCCACAATCGATGGACCACCAAGGAATCACCCGGTATGGCCACTCGCAACCGCATGCCGCCCTGGCATGAGATCTTCAAGGCTCCCAGCGGCCACGAGCTGCTGATCCGCCCCATCCGCCCGGAAGATGGCGCACCGCTGCAAGCGGCGTTCAGCCTGTTCGGGCCGGAAGAAATCCGTGATCGTTTCCTGCAGGCGGTGACCGAGCTTTCGCCGGAAACCACCCAGCGCCTGACCCACCCGAATCCCAAGACCGAGATCACCCTGGTCGCAGCCGAATCCCTGCCCGCTGGCGAAGCGGTGGTCGGCGCGGTCGCCCGGGCCTCGATCATCCCCGGCACCCGTGAAGCCGAGTACGCGATCCTGATCAGCCGCTTCCTCATTGGCCAGGGCCTGGGCCGGCAGCTGATGCGCAAGCTGGTGAAGTGGGGCCGCGGCAAGTACCTGGACCGCCTGTACGGCGACGTCGCCGCCGAGAACGAGCCGATGAAACAGCTGGCCGCCTCGCTGGGCTTCAAGCCGGTCCCGCACCCGGCCGGTGCCGAAGGCCTGGTGCGGATGGTGCTGGAGCTGGACAACTGACAGATGCGCCGGGCCCCGCCCGGCGACGCCTGCCGGTAGTGCCGGCCGCTGGCCTGAACTGCGTTACCCCAACGGTACATGAGGCTGCCGGCAATCGGCCGGCACGACCCACCGGGCTTCGATCGGGCTTCTGCTAAAATCCGGGGTCCATGTCGCGTACCTCATACCCCGCCCCGCCGCTGCCGCGCGCCGGCCAGCTCCGCGCCTGGTGGCGCGCCCCCGCCTCGCCGACCGCCCTGGCCTGGTACCTTGCCCAGGCCGCGCGTGCGCACGACGCCCCGCTGCTGGTGATCGCCCGTGACAACCACGGTGCCAACCAGCTCGAAGCCGACCTGCACACCCTGCTCGGCGGCGATCCGGCCCTGCCGGTGGTCGCCTTCCCGGACTGGGAAACCCTGCCCTACGACCGCTTCAGTCCGCATCCGGACATCATTTCGCAGCGCCTGGCCGCCCTGCACCGCCTGCCCGCGCTGAAGCGTGGCCTGGTGATCGTGCCGGTGCAGACCCTGCTGCAGCACCTGGCCCCGCGCAGCTACGTGATCGGTGGCAGCTTCGACCTGAAGGTCGGCCAGCGCCTGGACCTGGAAGCCGAGAAGCGCCGCCTGGAAAGCGCCGGCTACCGCAACGTGCCGCAGGTGATGGACCCGGGCGACTTCGCTGTGCGCGGCGGCCTGCTCGACGTGTACCCGATGGGTGCCGACGAGCCGCTGCGGGTGGAACTGCTGGACGAGGACATCGACTCGATCCGTGCCTTTGACCCGGAAAGCCAGCGTTCGCTGGACAAGGTCGAGGCGGTGCACATGCTGCCCGGCCGCGAAGTGCCGATGGATGAAGCCAGCATCGCCCGCGTGCTGGCCACGCTGCGCGAGCGGTTCGATGTCGATACCCGGCGCAGTTCGCTGTACCAAGACCTGAAGTCCGGACTGGCGCCGGCCGGCGTCGAGTACTACCTGCCGCTGTTCTTCGAACGCACCGCAACCCTGTTCGACTACCTGCCCAGCGGCAGCCTGCCGGTGGTCTGTGCCGGTGCGTATGAAGCGTCCGTCGCGTTCTGGGCGCAGACTGCGGACCGCTATGAGCAGCGCCGCCATGATGTGGAGCGCCCGCTGCTGCCGCCGTCGGCGTTGTACCTGTCGCCGGAGCTGCTGCGCGAGCGCCTGAACGATGCCCCGCGCATCGAGGTGTGGTCGGCTGACCATGCGCGCATCGCCGACGCGCACGCGCTGGGCGACCAGCCGCTGCCACCGCTGCCGGTGGCCGCGCGCGAAGCCCCCGCTGGCGAGGCGCTGAAATCCTTCCTCGGCCATTATCCGGGCCGGGTACTGATCGCCGCCGATTCACCCGGCCGCCGCGAGGCGCTGCTGGAAGTGCTGCAGGCCGCCGAGCTGAAGCCGCCGGTGGTGGCCGACCTGCCCAGCTTCCTCGCCGACGACGCGCGCTTCGCGATCGCGGTGGCACCGCTGGAGGATGGCTTCGCGCTGGACGATCCGCGCATCGCGGTGCTGACCGAGCGCCAGCTGTTCCCCGAGCGCGCCGGCAGCACCCGGCGCACGCGCCGTGCCGGCCGCGAGCCGGAAGCGATCATCCGCGACCTCGGTGAACTGACCGAGGGCGCGCCGATCGTGCACGAGGATCATGGCGTCGGCCGCTATCGTGGCCTGATCGCGATGGACGTCGGCGGCATGCCCGGCGAGTTCCTCGAAATCGAATATGCCAAGGGCGACCGCCTGTATGTGCCGGTCGCCCAGCTGCACCTGATCAGCCGCTATTCCGGTGCGTCGGCGGAAACCGCGCCGCTGCATTCGCTCGGTGGCGAGCAGTGGAGCAAGGCCAAGCGCAAGGCCGCCGAGAAAGTACGCGACGTCGCCGCCGAACTGCTGGAGATCCAGGCCCGCCGCCAGGCGCGTGCCGGCCTGGCACTGCAGATCGACCGCGCGATGTACGAGCCGTTCGCGGCCGGTTTCCCGTTCGAGGAGACCCCGGACCAGCTGGCCGCGATCGACGCCACCCTGCGCGACCTGGCCAGCAGCCAGCCGATGGACCGCGTGGTCTGCGGCGACGTCGGCTTCGGCAAGACCGAGGTGGCGGTGCGTGCGGCCTTTGCGGCCGCCAGTGCCGGCAAGCAGGTGGCTGTGCTGGTGCCGACCACGCTGCTGGCCGAACAGCATTACCGCAACTTCCGCGACCGCTTCGCCGATTACCCGCTGAAGGTCGAGGTGCTGTCGCGCTTCAAGACCACCAAGGAAATCAAGGCCGAGCTGGAAAAGGTCGCCGCCGGCACCATCGACGTGATCGTCGGTACCCATCGCCTGCTGCAGCCGGACGTGAAGTTCAAGGACCTGGGCATGGTCATCGTCGACGAGGAGCAGCGTTTCGGCGTACGCCAGAAGGAAGCGCTGAAGGCGCTGCGCGCCAACGTGCACCTGCTGACCCTGACCGCCACACCGATTCCGCGCACGCTCAACATGGCCATGGCCGGCCTGCGCGACCTGTCGATCATCGCCACGCCGCCGCCGAACCGGCTGGCGGTGCAGACCTTCATCACCCAGTGGGACAACGCGCTGCTGCGCGAAGCCTTCCAGCGCGAGCTGGCGCGTGGTGGCCAGCTGTATTTCCTGCACAACGACGTGGAGAGCATCGGCCGCATGCAGCGCGAGCTGTCCGAGCTGGTGCCGGAGGCGCGCATCGGCATCGCCCATGGGCAGATGCCCGAGCGCGAGCTGGAAAAGGTGATGCTGGATTTCCAGAAGCAGCGCTTCAACGTGCTGCTGTCGACCACGATCATCGAGTCGGGCATCGACATCCCCAACGCCAATACCATCATCATCAACCGTGCGGACCGTTTCGGCCTGGCCCAGCTGCACCAGCTGCGTGGCCGCGTCGGACGTTCGCACCACCGCGCCTACGCGTACCTGATCACGCCCGACCGCCGCGCGATCACCCCCGACGCTGAGAAGCGCCTGGAAGCGATCGCCTCGATGGACGAGCTGGGCGCCGGCTTCACCCTGGCCACGCACGATCTGGAAATCCGCGGTGCCGGCGAACTGCTCGGCGAGGACCAGAGCGGGCAGATGGCCGAGGTCGGCTTCAGCCTGTACACCGAGCTGCTGGAGCGCGCGGTGCGCAGCATCAAGCAGGGCAAGCTGCCCGACCTTGATGCCGGCGAGGAAGTGCGTGGTGCCGAGGTCGAACTGCATGTGCCGGCACTGATCCCGGAAGACTACCTGCCGGACGTGCATACCCGCCTGACCCTGTACAAGCGTATTTCCAGCGCGCGCGACAGCGATGCGCTGCGCGAACTGCAGGTGGAGATGATCGATCGCTTCGGCCTGCTGCCTGATGCGGCCAAGCACCTGTTCGCCATCGCCGAGCTGAAGCTGAAGGCCAACACGCTGGGCATCCGCAAGCTGGACCTGGGCGAAAATGGTGGCCGCATCGTGTTCGAATCCAAGCCGAACATCGACCCGATGGCGGTGATCCAGCTGATCCAGAAGCAACCGAACCTGTACGCCATGGAAGGGCCCGACAAGCTGCGCATCAAGCACCCGCTGCCGTTGCCGGAAGACCGCTTCAACGCGGCCCGCGCCCTTCTGACCACCCTCGCCCCGGGTTGATCGCCCCCCGAACACCCCGCACCGGCCCCCACCCGGTGCGGGCGGATGACCATGTTTCCTGACGCCGTACCCGCCCCCGACCTGCTGCACGCGCAGGCCTGCCTGATCGATGCCCTCTCGATGTCGCTGCAGATGCGCGACGCCTACACCCGCCATCACTGCGACCGCGTCGGCCTGTTCGCGCAGCGGCTGGCCGCGCACTGCGATCTCGACGACGAGGCCTGTGCGCAGGTCGGCCTGGCCGCGCGCTTCCACGACATCGGCAAGATCGGCATTCCCGACGACGTACTGCTGGCGCCGCGCCGGCATACCGATGAGGAGCGCGCGATCATGCGCGAGCATCCGGTGCGCGGCGAGCACATCTTCCTGGCCACCGGCCGCAGCGACGCCGCGCCCGTGGCGCGGCTGATCCGCGCCCATCACGAAGCCTTCGATGGCAGCGGCTATCCCGATGGGCTGCGCGGCGAATCCATCCCGCTGGGCGCGCGCATCGTCACCATCGCCGATGCCTACGATGCGATGACCAGCGTGCGCCCGTACCGCGACGCGATGGAGCACGAAACCGCGTTGCGGATCATCGATTCGCAGTCTGGAGGGCTGGTGGATCCCTACGTGCTGCAGCGCTTCCATCGCATGCTGGCGCGGGAGCCGGAGCTGGCCTGAGATCTTCCGGAAGGTGAAACGACCCGTCGGTAGAGTCGACTGTCAGTCGACTGCTCTTCGTCCAGATCGCGAAAATCCCGCGCTGCGCGCGATAGTCGACTGACAGTCGACTCTACCAGTCGGCGCTGCGCTACCGGCCTGGAAGACAAAAGGCCCGGCATTCGCCGGGCCTTTCGCATCACGCAGTCACGGGTGATCGATTACCAGATCACCACGCGCTTGTCGTCGGCACGCACCATCGCGTCGCCGGCCTTGCACTGGAATGCAGCGGCATAGGACGGCATGTTCGACGGTGCGCCGTTGGCACGGAAGTTGGCCGGGGCGTGCGGATCGGTGTTCAGGCGGACGCGCAGCTCACCATCGGTGAAGTTGCGGCGCCACACGGTGGCCCAGTTCATGAAGAAGCGCTGGTCCTGGCTGTGGCCATCAACCTCGACATTGGCCTTCGGGTCTTCCTTCAGCGCCATCTGCAGCGCGTCGTAGGCCACGGTCAGGCCGCCCAGGTCGCCGATGTTCTCGCCCAGGGTCAGCTTGCCCTTCACGAACACGCCCGGCACCGATTCATAGCCGTCGAACTGCGCGACCAGCTGGTCGGTACGCTGGGTGAAGGCCTTGCGGTCGGCGTCGGTCCACCAGTTGTCGAAGTTGCCGTTGGCGGCGAACTGGCTGCCCGAGTCGTCGTAGCCGTGCATCATCTCGTGGCCGATGACCGCACCGATGCCGCCGTAGTTCAGCGCCGGATCGGCCTTGGCGTCGAAGAACGGCGCCTGCAGGATCGCCGCCGGGAACACGATCTCGTTCTTGGTGGCGTTGTAGTACGCGTTGACGGTCTGCGGGGTCATGCCCCACTCGGTCTTGTCCACCGGCTTGCCGATCTTGTCCAGCATGTAGCGGTAGTTGAATGCACGCGCCGCCTGCATGTTGCCCAGGTAGCTGTCGCCGTTGGTCTGCAGGCCCGCCCAGTCACGCCACTTGTCCGGGTAACCGATCTTCGGGGTGAAGCTGGCCCACTTTTCCAGTGCCTTCTTCTTGGTTTCTTCGCCCATCCACGGCAGCTGCTCCAGGCGCGCCTTCAGGGCCTGCGACAGGTTTTCCACCAGGTGCTGCATGGCAACCTTCGACTCAGCCGGGAACACGGCGTCGACGTACAGCTGGCCCAGGGCTTCGCCCATGCCACCGTTGACCGACTCCAGCACGCGCTTCCAGCGCGGCTGCATTTCCTTCTGGCCACGCAGGGTGGTGCCGTAGAAATCGAAATTGGCCTTCTCGAACTGGCTGCTCAGGTACGGCGAGGCGTCGTCGATGGTGTGGAAGCGCAGGTAGGCCTGCCAGGTGCTGGCCGGCACATCGGCGAGCATCTTGTCCATTTCACCGAAGAAGCCCGGCTGGGCCAGCGAGAACTTCTGCGCGGCCGGCACCTTCAGGGTGTCGAACAGCGCGGTCCAGCTGAAGTTCGGGGTCAGCTTGTCGGCCTCAGCCGCGCTGAGCGGGTTGTAGCGCTTGGCCGGGTCACGCATTTCGATGCGCGACATCGAGGCCTTGGCCAGGCGGGTTTCGAAGGCCATCACGGCCTTGGCCTGCTCGGCGGCCTGTGCCGCGTCCACGCCGGACAGGGTCAGCACCTGTGCGATGTAGGCCACGTAGGCGTCGCGGATCTTGGCCTGCGCATCGTCGAAGTAGTAGCCCTTCTCCGGCAGGCCCAGGCCGCCCTGGCCGACGTAGGCGATGACGTTGGCCGAATCCTTGTAGTCGGCATTGGCGAACAGCGAGAACAGCACGCCCTTGCCCTCGGCCTGGCTGTCGCGCAGGTACTGGGTGATGGCAGCGGTGTCGTTCAGCGCGGTGATCTTGTCCAGCTGCGGCTGCAGCGGCGCCAGGCCGGCGGCTTCAATCTTGGCCTCGTCGTTGCCGGTCTTCCAGATGTCACCGATCTTGGCTTCCACCGAGCCGGCCTTGGCCTGGCTGGCGGCGGCCTGCTGCACCAGCGTGTGCTGCACTTCCAGCGAACGCTCGCGCAGGATCTCGAAGCTGCCCCAGGTGGTCTGGTCGCCCGGCACCGGGTTGGCCTTCAACCACTTGCTGTTGACGAAGCCATTGAGGTCGGTACAGGCCGGAATGGCCGGATCGAGGTCGGCGCTGTTGAGCGAGATCAGCGGCGTCTTGATCTGCGACAGGTCGAAGGCCGGCTTGGCGTCGGCACTGGCCGCCGGGGCGGTTTCGTTCTTGCCACAGGCCGCCAGTGAGGCAGCGATGGCGATGGTCAGGCCCAGCGGGACCAGGTTGCGGACGTTCATGAGGCTCTCCTGCGGGTAATTTCACAGGGTAGCCGCGGGAGCGACGCTGGGGACCGGCCAAAGGTCACGAGCGCATGGCGCGGCTCCGTCTGCATGCCGCTATGCTCTGGCTTCCGCGATCACTGGACTTCATGACCATGGACGAAGCTGCGCTGCTGCAGGCCATCGACGCTTGTGAGTGTCTGTTCCTGGCGGGCATCGGCGAGCCGGAAGCGAATCGTCTGCGCCTGGTCGTCGAGGAAGGCCTGGTGGTCGGAAAGCCCTCCCGTGTGGAGCTCGCTCATGGACGTTCAATCGATGATGCGCGTGCGATAGAGGTGATGCCCCACTCGCAGCGTTTTGAGCTGATCTGGGACCACTACATCAGCTACGCCGTGCACAACGAGTCCTACCAGAGCTGGGACGACGCCGAAACCTGGAGCGGCAACCTGTTCCGCCGCTACAGCCGTTCGAAGTTCCTCGATTATCTGGACCATGCCACCTTTGCCGATGTCAGTTACCCGGGCCCATTCACGCACTATCAGGTGATATGCCAGGAACACGTCATCGACATTGCCGCGTTGCAGCCGCCGAAGGTGCGCCGCATGGATCCCTCGTAGCTGGCTGATGCAGCCCCCATGGGTTTTGGCTCTACCGGGTTGCGACAGCGCCGGCCGAGCGTGGGCTCGGCTCTACAAAAGCGAAGGCCGGCTTGCGCCGGCCTTGTGCTTCTTACTTCGCCTTGCCCTGGTTGGCCACGGCTTCGGCGGCCTTGCGCGCTGCTTCCGGGTCGCCCAGGTAGCGGAACGACTGCACGGTCAGGTCGTCGTTCAGTTCGAACAGCAGCGGGATGCCGGTCGGGATGTTCAGCTCGAGGATCTCCTCGCGCGAGACATTGTTGAGGTACTTGTACAGCGCGCGCAGCGAGTTGCCGTGGGCGGTGACCAGCACGGTCTTGCCGTCCTTCAGCTGCGGCGCGATGGCGTCGTGCCAGTACGGCAGAACGCGGTCCAGGGTGGTGGCCAGCGACTCGGTGCCCGGCAGCGCGTTGCGGTCCAGACCGGCGTAGCGGCGGTCATGGATCGGGTGGCCCGGATCTTCCAGGTCCATCGGCGGCGGCGGGATGTCGTACGAACGGCGCCAGACCTTGACCTGCTCTTCGCCGTGCTTGGCCGCGGTCTCGGCCTTGTCCAGCCCCTGCAGGCCGCCGTAGTGCCGCTCGTTGAGGCGCCAGGACTTGTTCACCGGCAGCCAGTCCTGCTCCAGCTCGGCCAGCGCACCCTGCAGGGTGTGGATGGCACGCTTGAGCACGGAGGTGTGGGCGACGTCGAACTGCAGGCCTTCCTCGCGCATCAGGCGACCGGCGGCGGCCGCTTCCCGGCGCCCCTGCTCGGTCAGGTCGACATCGACCCAGCCGGTGAAGCGGTTGTCCAGGTTCCACTGGCTCTGGCCATGGCGCAACAGTACGAGTTTACGGGTCACTGCAGGGTCTCCAACGCGAGGAAAGGCAGGCCGCCATTGTAGCCCGGCCGCCGCTCACCGGGCCGTGGCGCCGCCCGTGCGATGCTGTGACCGATGAATACGGTGATCGATCCCGGATGTTGGGAAGGCAGCGTCTCTGCGGCACGCGCGCAGCAGCTCCAGCTGGCCGGCCGCGTGGAGCGCCAGGACCGCCTGCCACGCGACGTCCGTTGGCTGGCCGGGCTGGATGTTGGCTTTGAAGACGACGGCGCCATCACCCGCGCCGCGGCGGTACTGCTGGACGTGGAGACGCTGAAGCCCGTGGCGCAGGAGATCGCGCGCATCCCCACGGTGATGCCCTACATCCCCGGCCTGCTCAGCTTCCGCGAGCTGCCGGCACTGCTGGCCGCGCTGGCGCTGCTGCCGCGCACGCCGGACCTGGTGTTCGTCGATGGCCATGGCATCAGCCATCCGCGCCGGCTGGGCGTGGCCGCGCATCTGGGCGTGGTCACCGACCTGCCCAGCATCGGCGTGGCCAAGTCGAAGCTGGTGGGCCGGTTCGTCGAACCGGGCGCCGAGGCCGGTGCACATGCGCCGCTGCAGGATGGCGACGAACAACTGGGCTGGGTGCTGCGCAGCAAGGTGCGCTGCAAGCCGCTGTTCGTGGCCGGCGGCCATCGGGTCAGTGCCGATACCGCGCTGGACTGGGTGCAGCGCACGCTGCGCGGTTACCGGCTGCCGGAACCGACCCGGCTGGCGGATCGGCTGGCCTCGCGACGCGACGAATGACCGCACCGGGCATTCCCCGGTGCGGCTTTCATTTTCATTCAATGATGCACGTGGCCGCGATGGCCCTGCGCGTCCTCACCGTGGTCGTGGCCTTCATGGCCCTGCTGCGCGCCGCCCTTGGCCGACGCCGGTCCAGCGCAGGCTTCACCACAGTGGTCCGCTTCAATCTGCAGCGTCACGTGCTCGATGCCGAAGTCATCGTGCAGGCGCCCGCCCAGCTCACGGCGCAGCGCATCGGCGTCGGTGCCGTCGCGCATCACGATGTGCGCGGTCAGCGCCGGCGTGCTGGAGGCCAGCGCCCACACATGCAGGTCATGCACGTCCAGCACCGCAGCATGACCGGACAGGCTGTCGCGCACCTTGGCCACGTCCATGCCCTTGGGCACGCCTTCCAGCAGCACGTTGATCGCCTCGCGCATCAGCACGTAGGTGCGCGGCAGTACCCACAGGCCGATCAGCACCGCCAGGATCGGGTCGATCGGCTTCCAGCCGGTCCACTTGATCAACAACGCACCGGCGATCACCGCCACCGAGCCAAGCATGTCCGCCCACACTTCCAGGTAGGCGCCCTTCACGTTCAGGCTCTCGCCGCTGCCGGCCTGCAGCAGGCGCATCGAGATCAGGTTGATGACCAGGCCTGCGGCGGCGATCACCAGCATGCCCGAAGATGCGATCTCCTGCGGTTCGCGGAAACGACCGATCGCCTCCCACAGGATGTAGGCGGCGACCACGAACAGCATGGCGCCGTTGATCATCGCGCCCAGCGCTTCCAGGCGTGCATAGCCGTAGGTGCGGCGCGCGTCCGGCGGGCGTCGGCTCAACCGCACCGCGACCAGCGCAATCATTAGTGCCAGTGCATCGGTGGCCATGTGTGCCGCGTCGGACAGCAGCGCCAGGCTGTTGGTCCAGAACGCGCCCACCACCTCGATGACGAGGAAGGTGGAGGTCAGGCCGAGCGCCCACCACAAGGGTTTCTCGTGGCGGATCTGGGATGGCAGGTGATCGTGGTCGTGGCCCATGGCAACAGCTCCTTTGCGATGCGGTGCAGGCTACGCCGTGCTGGCGGGGGAGACTATTACGGTGTTTATAACATTGCAGGCGCGCGGCGCCGGTGTCGCCGGGCAAGGCCCGGCGCTACCGGAGCGTGGCCGGCAGCGCCAGGCCTGGCCTGGCGACCGCAGCGGACCGGCGTCCGCGTGCGGTCAGAACCCGAAGCGCAGGCTGGCCCAGTATGCGCGGCCCGGTTCGTTGTAGGTCGCCGCACCGGCATCGCTGCTGTTGGCCTCGCGGAACAGGCGCTTGTCGGCCAGGTTGTTCACGCCGAAGCCGAAGCTGACCGTCTCGGTCACCTTGTAGCGCGCGCTCACGCCCCAGATGTTGTAGGCACCGCGGTCCTGCAGCGCGATCGAGGGATCGCAGCTGCCGGTGCAGCGCGGATCATTGTTGATGTTGGCGGTGGCCGGTTCCTGCTTGCCGTAGAACGTGCCGGTCAGCAGCACCGACAGCTTGTCGGTGGCCTGCCAGTCCAGCATCGTGTTGACGGTGTACTTCGGGATCACCGACAGCGGCTGGCCGGTGCTCTTGTTCTCGTTTTCCACCATGTAGGTGAAGTTGTTGCTCCACTTCAGGCGGTTGCCCTGCTCGCCCAGCAGCGGGATCACCAGGTTGCCTTCAAGCCCCTGCACGATCGCCTTGGGCGCGTTCTCCCAGCGGAAGATGCGGCCCTTGGTGTCGGCGGTCAGGCCAATCTGGGTGTAGCCGGCCTGGATCTTGTCCTTGTAGTCGTTGTGGAAGTAGGTCAACGAGGCCTGCCAGCCGCTCTGCGGTGCCCACTCGATGCCCAGTTCCTTGTTCAGGCTGGTTTCCGCCTTCAGGTCCGCGTTGCCGCGCATGTAGCAACCGGCACCCAGGCTCGGCAGTGCATTCGGGCAGCCGTTGCCACGGGTGTAGTACAGATAGTCCGGATTGGACTGGTACAGGTTCGGCGCCTTGAACGCGCGGGCGATGCCGCCCTTCACCACCCAGTCGCTGTTGATGCGGAACTGCGCATTGAGGCTGGGGCTGGTGTTGTTGCCGAACTGGCTGTGGTGGTCGAAGCGCAGGCCCGGGGTGACGATCCAGCGCTCACCCAGGTAGATGTTGTCTTCGACGAACACTGCGGTGGTCTGCGCGTCGGCCTTGCCCCGCGCGCGATCGGCCGACAGCCCCGGGATGCCGCCGCCGCTGCTGCTGGACTGGCTCATCGAGTACGGGTCGGTCAGGCGGCTGTCCAGGTATTCAAAGCCCAGCGTCCAGATGTTCTCGACGCTGCCCAGCGAGGTCGGGAAGCTCACTTCGCCATCCAGCTGGTAGTTGCGCAGGCGCGAGGTCGACCAGTCGGTGCCGTTGAAGCTGCCTTCCGGGCCACCGGCCAGGCCTTCATTGATGCGCGAGTTGTTGACCGCTTCCACCGCGGCGGTCACCCGCGAGGTCACGTCGCCCCAGCGGCCGCGATGGGTGATCGCGCCGGTGTTGCGGTACATGCGGTTGGTTTCCGCTTCGCCGTCGGCCAGCGCTGCCAGGTCAACGCCGGTCGAGGTACCGGTAGTGCTGACCGCGCGGTCACCGGCGTAGATGTTGCCCTGGCGGCTGGTGCCGGCTTCGAACTCCACCACCTGGTCGGCGGTGATGTCCCAGCGCAGCAACGCGTTGACGTCGCGGTTCTTGACACCCTCGCGGCCAGCCGGCGGCACCGCGTTCGGGTTGGTGGCGTACTGGCGGTTGAGGTCCAGTGAGTCGGCGTCGGTCTTGTTGAGGTTGCCGTACAGGCGGAACGACAGGGTGTCGGTCATCGGCCCGCTCAGCTGCAGGCCGACGCGCTCGCTGCCGCCTTCGGCGCTGTGCTCGGGCACCAGGCCATACAGGTCGACCGCTCCGGTCAGGTCGCCGGTCGGGCGCTTGGTGATGATGTTGACCACGCCACCGGACGCACCGGAGCCATAGCGTGCCGCCGCAGGGCCGCGCAGCACTTCGATGCGCTCGATCATTTCCGCCGGCACCCAGTTGGTATCACCGCGGGTATTGCGCTCACCGCTACGGCCCATGCGCACGGCATCACGCGCACCGATGCGCTTGCCGTCGACCAGGATCAGGGTGTTTTCCGGGCCCATGCCACGCAGGTCGATCTGGCGGTTGTTGCCGTACTGGCCCGAGGCGCTGTTGCCGGTGAGGTTGACGCCTGGCATGGTGCGCAGCAGCTCGGCGATGTCGTTGGCCGGCGGGCGCTTGGCGATGTCCTCGGCGGTGATGGTCGAGGTACCCAGTGCCTGGCGGGCAATCTGCGAGGCGGTGACATGCACCGTGTCGATATCGGTGGCGTCGGTTTCAGCCCGGGCGGTCAGGGCGCTTCCCGCCAGCAGGGCGGCAACGGCGAGCGCCAGCGGGCGCGGCGAAAGGACAACGGCAGGAGACATGATCTGGACCTTCTGGCAGGGCAACGGGGCCTCTGGCAAAGGGCTTGAGGCAACGACGAGGGGGAGGCGGAGCGTCGCTGCAGTCGCCTGCGGGCCGATCCGTGCGCGCATTCTCCCATCAATGCGAGTGATTCTCAAATGCGTTCACTCATTGCCGCCGCGGCGCCGACGTGCTTTGCGCGCCGTGCAACCCTGCATCGCGCATAAACTGACCGGCCAACCCGCCATCAACCGTGCGCCACCGCGGCCGATACCCGTGGTTTGCCGTACGCAGTCAGAGATCGACGTGGAACCACCCCAACTGGACGATGCCAGCCAACCGCTGGCCGAGGCCTGGCAGCACTGCCTGCAACAGGCCGGCCCTGCCGCCACCGCGCTGCTGCACGCCGCCGCCGCCGATGCCCCGCCGGCGCTGGCCCAACGCTTCTACGAGGTACTGCTGCAGGACGGGCGTGCACGCCGCTTCCTGTCCCACGATCAGGTCAAGCAGCGCCTGCAGCCGGCCATGCAGCGCTGGCTGGTGCAGTTGCTGACCACCAATGCCGACGGTATTGCCGGCGCCGTTGCCTCGCAGCGGGTGATCGGCGATGTGCATGCCCGGGTCGGTATTCCGGTCGACCTGGTCACCCGCGGCGCGCGCGTGCTCAAGCACGAACTGTTCGTGCGCCTGCACGACGACGCGCCCGACAGTGCCACTGCGTTCGCCGCCATCGACTGCCTCAGCGCGATCATGGACATCGCCATGGAAGGCATGACCCTGGCCTATACCCATGCACGCGAGCGCTCGACCCGCGCCGATGCTGCGTACCGGCTGTTCTCGCTGGTGCAGAACGTCGGCACCGAACGCGAACGCCAGCGCGCACTGCTGCTGGACTGGGAGAACGCCCTGCTCTACGCGCTCGCTGGCCACGTACAGGCCAGCGACAGCGCCAGCCTGGCCACTTCCGAGTTCGGCCTGTGGTTCACCCACAAGGGCATCCCCAGCTTCGGCGAGAGCAGCGAGACCCGGCAGGTCGGCCAGCTGATGGCCCGCATCGACAGCAACCTGCAGCGGGCGAGCAACGATGCCCCGGCACAACGACTGGCGGTGCTGCCGGCCATCCGCGAGGACCTGGCCGCCATCCGCACCCTGATGACGCTGCTGTTCGAGCGCATCGGCGAGCTGGATGCCGGCAGCGATGCGCTGACCAACCTGCTCAACCGCCGCTTCCTGCCTACCGTGCTGCGCCGGGAGATCGAGCTGGCCACGCGCAACCGCACGCCGTTCTCGCTGCTGCTGCTCGACCTGGATCACTTCAAGGCGATCAACGACGGCCACGGCCACGACGCCGGGGACCGCGCGCTGCAGCACGTCGCCGGCCTGCTCGGCCAGCTGACCCGCGGCAGTGACTACCTGTTCCGCTATGGCGGCGAGGAGTTCGTGGTGGTGCTGGTCGCGGCCAGTGAATCACAGGCCGCGGTGATCGCCGAAAGCCTGCGGCGGCAGATCGCGCAGTCACCGGTGGCATTGGCCAACGGCCAGGTACTGGCACTGACCGCCAGCATCGGCGTAGCCGGCCATGACGGCCACCCGGACTACGAGCGGCTGATGGCACGGGCCGATGCGGCGATGTACGAGGCCAAGCGCAGCGGCCGCAACCGCGTGGTAGTGGCCAGCGCGGACCTTGAGGAAGCACCGGGACGGCGTGCACTGCAGCGATGACGACAGGACAGGTAGAGTCGACCGCTGGTCGACTATCGCACGCAGCGCGGGATTTTTCGCACGCGGGGCGAAGAGCAGTCGACTGACAGTCGACTCTACCGACAGTCGACTCTACCGGTTCGCCCGCCAGCCGATGCATTGGACGCCACCACCCGCCATGCTGCCCACCACAGCAGCGCCAGTGCCGCGATGCCTGCACCCAGCAGGCACACCTATGCCGGGCCTGCATCCAGGGCCCGGCAGCCGCACCGGCACCACTGCCCACTGCATAGAACAGCATGTACAACGCCACCAGGCGTCCATGCTGTTCTGCCGGTGCACGCAGCAGCAGCGCCTGGTTCGATACGTGCAGTGCCTGCCCACCGAGGTCGAGCACGATCACGCCCAGCAGCAGCAACGACAGCGACTGCGGCAGGCCCAGCAGCGGCCACCACGCGGCCAGCATCAGCAGCAGCCCGCCGAGACTGACCCGACCGGCGAAACCACGGTCCATCCAGTGCCCGACCCGCGCCGCCATCAAGGCGCCCACTACGCCGGCCAGGCCCAGTGCGCCGATGGCCGCGGTGGACCACTGCAACGGCGGCGCCGACAGCGGCAGCGGCACCGCCGCCCAGAACACGTTGAGGCCAGCAAACAGCAGCAATGCCAGCGGCCCACGCTCGCGCAGCGCGCGGTCCCGGCGCAGCATGCCCAGCATCGAACCCAGCAGTTCGCGCCAGCGCGGTGGTACCGCCGGCACCGGCACCGCCGGCAGGCGCCGCCACAGCAGCCCGGCCAGGGCCGCCATCAGCGCTGCCGACAGCAGATAGACCGCCCGCCAGCCGACGGTGGCCGCGACCGCGCCCGATACAACGCGCGCCAGCAACAGGCCGATGAACACGCCGCCCTGCACCACGCCCACCAGGCGCCCGCGCTGCTCGGGCGGCGCAAGCGTGGCGGTATAGGCGATCAAGCCCTGGGTCAGCGCGGTGCCCAACAGCCCGGCCAGCAGCATGCCCGACAACAGCCAACCGGCCGTGCGTGCCGCTGCCAGCCACAGCAGGGCCAGCACCAGCGCCATCAACCGCATCCGCAGCAGGCGTCGCCGGTCACCGCGATCGGCGAGCGGCAGCAGGCCCAGCAATGCCAGCACACTGCCGGCCTGGGTTGCCGCCAACACTGCGCCCGCCACGGCACGGTCCAATGCGAAGGCCTGTGCCAGCCGATCCAGCAGCGGTTGCGCGTAATAGACGTTGGCAACGCTGGCGCCGGCCGCGACCGCGAGCAGGGTCAGCAATGGGCGGGACATCGATGCGCTCATGATGTAGTTGCAATTTGAAACTTGATGCAGGCTATCGTCATTGGTTTTAAACTGCAACCACATTCGGAGGCCACAGCATGCACGCCAACAGTCCCTGCCCCGTTGCCCGCAGCGCCGACCTGCTCGGTGATCGCTGGGCACTGCTGGTGATCCGCGATGCCTTCGACGGCGTCACGCGCTTTGGCGACTTCCAGCGCAGCCTCGGCGCGGCGCGCAACATCCTCAGCGATCGCCTGCGCAGGCTGGTCGAGGCCGGCATCCTGCAACTGCAACCGGCCTCCGATGGCTCGGCCTACCAGGAATACGTGCTCACCCGCGCCGGCCAGGAACTGTTCCCGCTGCTGGTCGCGCTGCGCCAGTGGGGAGAACGCCATCGCTTCAGCGCCGGTGAAGCCCATTCGCAGTTGATCGAATCCAGCACGCGGCGACCACTGCCCTACATGCAGCCACACGGGCGCGACGGTCAGCCGCTGCAGGCCGCCGCCACCCGCGTGCGCAAGCTCAAGGACGACCGGCGCGGCGCCTGATCCGCCCATTCGCGCACACCACGATCGGGCCGCGCCGGTTAGCATCGGAGGTTTCCGCCGCCGGACGCCGCCGATGCCGCGCTATCGCCCTTTCCTGCTGACCGCCCTGCTGTTGCCGCTGCTGGCCTGCGCCACAGCAACCACGCAGGCCCGCGAGGTTGCCGCGCCCGCCGACCACGTGCAGGCCGATGGCCCCTATGTATTCCGCCAGGGCGACCAGCTGCAGGCCAAGTGGATCTGCGACGACAAGGTCGAGTCGCGCTCGCTGGCCATCAACACGACGGGCACCGATATCGCGCCGCGCTGTGGCTACGAACACACCGTGCACGTGGCCGCGCCGAATGCGGCCTCGGTCTCCGTGCTGCCGGCCGCGCCGCGCATCGTCGCGCTGTCGGACATCCATGGCCAGTACGGGCTGCTGGTGCGCCTGCTGCGCGCCCACCAGGTCATCGACGCCCAGGATCGCTGGGCCCTGGGCAAGGACACGCTGGTCATCGCTGGCGATGTATTCGACCGCGGCCCGCAGGTGACCGAGGCGTTCTGGCTGCTGTACGGCCTGCAGCAGCAGGCCGCCGCCGCCGGTGGCGCAGTGCACTTCGTGCTAGGCAACCACGAAACCATGGTGCTGTACGACGACCTGCGCTACGTCAACCCGAAGTACCTGCGCAGCGCCCAGCTGCTGGGCCGCAGCTACCCGCAACTGTATGGCGCCGACTCGGTGATCGGGCAGTGGCTGCGCACCCGCCCGGTGCTGCTGAAGATCGGCGATACCCTGTTCCTGCATGGCGGCATCTCGCCCGAGGCGTTGCAGCTGGCGCTGGACCCGGTACGCACCAATGCGGCCTACCAGGCCTCTCTGGGCCTGCCCAAGGCCGAAGTGAAGGCCGACCCGGCCACCGCACCGCTGTATGACGGCAAGACCAGCCCGATCTGGTACCGCGGCTATTTCGATGGCCGCCTCGACACCGCGGCGGTACAGGCCGTGCTCGACCGCCTGCAGCTCACGCGCATCGTGGTCGGCCACACCTCGATGCCGCACGTCAGCAGCTTCCATGGCGACCGCGTGATCGCCATCGACAGCAGCATCAAGAACGGCGAGAACGGCGAACTGCTGTTCATCGAGGATGGCAGGCTCAGCCGCGGCCTGCTGGACGGCTCACGGGTGCCGCTGGCACTGGGTGAGCCGGGCCTGCAGGACTGAATGGCGGGACAGCGCGACGGTGCCGGGAGGTGCCGGCGCGCTCCACCTTCACCCGGTTTGCGGCTACCCTCGGCAGCCGAGAGGCCCGCCCCGTCCACCCGCTGGGCCCGACCGTTACAGGAGCTCCCCGCGCATGCGCGTTCTGATTGCTGAAGACGACCCGGACATCGCCTCCGGCCTGTGCGCCTCGCTGCGCCGGCAGGGGCATGTGGTCGACCACGTCGACAACGGCGCGCACGCCGACGCCGCGCTGGGTTCGACCCAATACGCGCTGCTGGTGCTGGACCTGGGCCTGCCGCAGCTGGATGGCCGCGACGTGCTGCAGCGCCTGCGCCAGCGCGGCGATGGCCTGGCGGTACTGGTGGTGACCGCCCGCGACGGCCTGGCCGAACGCGTGCGCGTGCTCGACCTCGGTGCCGACGACTACCTGGTCAAGCCATTCGCACTGGACGAATTCGAAGCCCGCGTGCGCGCACAGCTGCGCCGCGTGACCAGCAATGGCAACCCGGACCTGCGCATCGGCCGCCTGCGCATCGATCTGGCCGGGCATCGGGTGTGGATCGACGACCAGTCGCTGGAACTGACCGCACGCGAGTTCGGCCTGCTGTCGGCACTGGCGGTACGCGCCGAGCGCATCGTCTCGCGCGCACAGCTGGTGGAGGCGCTGTGCGACTGGGGCCAGGACCTGACCGACAACGGCCTGGACATCGCCCTGCACCGCCTGCGCCGCAAGCTGCAGCCCGGCGGCATGGGCATCCGCACCGTGCGCGGACTGGGCTACATGCTGGAAGACGCGCAGGACGACAGCGCCCCGTGATCAGTGGCCCCCCCAGCCTGCGCCGGCGCCTGCTCGCCTTCCTGGCGTTGCCGATGCTGGGCCTGCTTACCTTCAATACGATCCTGGCCTATTACGTTGCGTTGGATTATTCCAACCGCATCCACGACCGTAACCTGATCGACGACACGCACTCGTTCGCGCAGATGCTGAGCACCATGCCGGTGACCAGCGACCTGTCTCCGCAGGCGCGCTTCCTGATCGAATACGAGCCCGACGGCCATCGCTATTTCAACGTGGACAGCAGCCGCCAGGGGACACTCAGCGGCAATGCGGATTTCAGTGCCTACGCGCCTTCGCAGGAATGCACCGGCGTGGACCCCACCCTGTACGATGGCATTCTCAACGGCCAGCCGGTGCGCATGGCCACCGTCTGCACGCGTGCGATGAACGATCCGCAGGACCAGCTGGCGGTGACGGTGGCCGAAAGCATGGCCGAACGACGCCAGCGCGCGCGAGAGATTCTGATGATCATCATCCCGCTGATGACCATGCTGGCGCTGGGCACCGCCGCGCTGGTCTGGTTCGGGGTGACCCATGGCCTGCGCATCCTGACCCCGCTGAGGACCCGCCTGGCGCAGCGCCGCGGCGAACTGGCACCGATCTCCGATGCCGACGTGCCCGAAGAGATCCAGCCGCTGATCAGCACCATCGACGATCTGTTCGCGCGCCAGGCGGAAATGATCACGCTGCAGAACCGCTTCATCGCCGATGCCGCGCACCAGCTGCGTTCGCCGCTGGCCGGCATGGCCCTGCATGTGGACCAGGCACTGGCACATGGCGACCCGGACACGGTGCGCGAGGCATTGCAGCACATCCGCCGGCTCAACCAGCGCACCGCCCGGGTCAGCACCCAGCTGCTCGCACTGAGCCGGGCGCAGACCGTGCCCGATACCGTGGAGGCACTGGACCTGTGCGAGCTGGTGCCGCAGTGGGTCGGCATGCGCGTGCCCGAAGCGATCCGCGATGGCATCGATCTGGGCTACCGCGGCAGCCCCCACCCGCTGCGCGTGCTCGGCAACGGTGCCCAGCTGCAGGAAGCACTGGACAACCTGATCGACAACGCGCTGCGCTATGCCGGCCGCGATGCGACCGTCACGGTCGGCGTGCATGCGCTGGATGACAATGACGTCGAACTGTACGTGGAGGACAACGGCCCCGGCGTGCCCGAGGACGTGATGCCACGGCTGGGCGAGCGCTTCTTCCGAGCGCCTGGCACCGCAGCCAGCGGCACCGGCCTGGGCCTGGCCATCGCGCACGAAGCGGTGGAGCATTCCGGCGGCCGCCTGACCTTCCTCAACCGCGCCGGTGGGGGCCTGAAGGTCGCCATCACACTGCCGCTGCTGAAGGCCCCCTGACCCGTACCGGGGCGCTGAAAGGCTGGCGAAAATCGCGCTTGCGATCCTGACCATCCCCACTGCCGTCCCGGAGCCGCCAGGTGACCGAATCGCACGACTTCTTCCTCCCCGGTGGCCCGCAGGGCGTGCTGCTGGTCCACGGCCTGACCGGCACCCCGGCGGAAATGCGCATGCTGGGCAAGGGCCTGAACAACGCCGGCTTCACCGTACACGGCGTGCAGTTGCCCGGCCATTGCGGCACCGTGGATGACCTGCTGGCGACCACCTGGGAACAGTGGTACCAGGGCGTGGAAGATGCAGCGGCGAGCCTGCGTGGCAAGGTCGACCAGTTGTTCGTCGGCGGCCTGTCGATGGGCGCGGTACTGGCGCTGGCGCTGGCTGCACGCCGCCCCGAATGGGTGTCCGGCGTCGGCGTGTATGGCGCCACCTTCCGCTACGACGGCTGGAACATTCCCGCCGTGGCCCGCCTGTCGTTCCTGCTGCCGTGGTTCAAGCGCTTCAACATCGGCCGCGACCGCATGTTCATGGAAGAACCGCCCTATGGCCTGCGTGACGAGCGCCTGCGTGCGCAGGTCAGTGCCGCCATGCTGTCCGGCGACAGCGCCGCGGCCGGCCTGCCGGGCAACCCCTGGCACGCGCTGGCCGAGATGCGCGCCCTGAGCAACTGGACCCGCCGCCACCTGCACCAGGTCACCGCACCGTGCCTGGTGATGCACGCCCGCGAAGACGACGTGGCCAGCATGGGCAACGCCGAACTGGTGATGTCGAGGGTCAGCGGCCCGAAGGAACTGGTGGTGCTGGAAGACAGCTACCACATGATCACGATCGACCGCGAACGCCGCGAGGTGATCCGCCGCAGCGCGCGTTTCTTCACCGAAATCGGTGAACGCAGCGGCGTGCTCAAGGCGGTGGCCTGAGATGGGGGCACTCGCCACGCTGCTGTGGCTGGCCAATGTGGTGCTCGATACCGGTGGCCAGCTCGCCTTCAAGGCCGCCGCCAGCGACCCGCAGGATGGCGAAGGACTGCAACGCTGGAAACACATGCTCAGCCGCCCCTGGCTGTGGATCGGCATCGCCTGCTACGTGCTTGAGTTCGTTGCCTGGATCGCGTTCCTGTCGCTGGTGCCGTTGTCCAAGGGCGTGCTGCTGGGCTCGATCAACATCGTTGCGCTGATGATCGCCGGCCGCATCCTGTTCCGCGAAAAGCTCACGCCATTGCGGGTGACCGGCATGCTGCTGGTCACGGCGGGCGTGGCGGTGGTGGGGGCCGGCTCATGAGGCGCCTGTATGTGATCGGCTTTCCCCTGCTGATGGCCTTCGACACGCTGGCCCAGCTGTGCTTCAAGTACGCCGGTGACGCCGCGCTGCCGGTCGAGGCCAACACCGCGTGGCTGTTGCGCGTGCTGTCGCAGCCGTGGGTGTACGGCGCGGTCCTCGGCTACATCGGCGCGTTCTTCACCTGGATGAGCCTGCTGCGCCATGCGCCGATCGGCCCGGCGTTCGCGGCCTCGCACCTGGAGGTGATCAGTGTGCTGCTGCTGTCGGCCTGGCTGCTGAAAGAGCCGCTCACCCTGCACCACCTTGTCGGTGCGGTACTGATCGTGGCTGGCATCGTCTGCCTCGGCCGCGCCGAAGCGGATGATCCGCACAGCCCCGCCGACAGCACTTCGTGAGCGGGGTGCGATGAGCCTGTTCGCGCGCGAACTGCCGCCGACCGCTGGCCTGCCGATGCAGGCCAGCGACTTCCTTCCCGGCGGCGGCGACCTGCGCGACATCCTGGCCACCCAGCTCGGCACACCGCCGCTGCAGCTGACCTGTTCCGGCACCCACGCGCTGCTGATCGCGCTGCGCACCCTGCGCAAGCGCGCGCCCAAGCGCGATACCGTGATCCTGCCGGCCTATACCTGTCCGCTGGTGCCGATCGCGGTACACAGCCTCGGCCTGCGCGTGCAGCTGTGCGATACCCGGCGTGGCCATTTCGACTTTGATCCGGCACAGCTCTCGCGCCTGGCCGACGCGCGGACGCTGGCGATCCTGCCCACCCACCTCGGCGGGCGCATCGCCGATGTCGAACGGGCCTGCGAGGTCGCACGCGGCGCCGGCGCCTGGGTGATCGAAGATGCCGCACAGGCGCTGGGTGCACGGGTCGGCAACAGCAGCGTGGGCCTGCGTGGCGACATCGGATTCTTCAGCCTGGCCGCCGGCAAGGGGCTGAGCCTGCATGAAGGCGGCCTGCTGGTCAGCCGCGATGACGAGCTGCGCGCCGCGCTGGCCGAACATGCCGCCGAACAGGTACGTTTCAGCCTGCGCTGGGAGCTGCTTCGCAGCGTGCAGCTGCTGGGTCTTGCCGCCTGTTACCGCCCCTCGCTGCTGTCGCTGGTGTACGGCAATCCGCTGCGCAGCGCCCTGCAACGCGGCGATCTGGAAGACGCGGTCGGAGACATTTTCCCGCTGGACATCCCCCAGCACCGGGTCAGCCAGTGGCGGCAGAACGTGGGCGCCCACGCTGCACGGCGGCTGCCTGCGTTCCTGCAGGCCGGGCGCCTGCGCGCACTGCAGCTGCGTGTGCAGCTGGCACAGCTGCCGGCGGTGGAGGTGGTCGATGGCCTGGCCGTCACCGGCGGCACCTGGCCGATGCTGATGCTGCTGCTGCCCAGCCAGCGCGCGCGCGATGCCGCACTGGACGAACTGTGGCCGCGCGGCCTCGGTGCCAGCCGCATGTTCATCCATGCCCTGCCCGACTACGCCTACCTGCGTGGCATCGTGCCGCAGGACGACATGCCGAACGCGCGCGACTTCGCCGCACGCATGCTGACCCTCGGCAACAGCGCCTGGCAGACCCGGGAAGAGACCGCGCAGATCCTGCGGGCGCTGGCCGCTGCGCAGCCCTGAAAGCGCGGTTTTCACGGCATCACGCCCATTCAGCACGCTCGATTCCTGAACACTTTCCCCACCCGGCGGTGCAGGCTTTCAACAGGAAAGGAACGAGAAAGGCTGCCTGCCTACATTGAGCCTGCCCCGGCATCGTGCCGGACGTTTCTTTCATCGACGGACCTGCCCATGCACTGGAGCATCCTGTGTGACTTCGATGGCACCATCAGCCTCGAAGATGTCATCGACTCGCTGCTGGAGAAGTACGGCCAGCCGGGCTGGCAGCAACTGGAAGACCAGTGGAAGGCGGGAAAGATCGGCTCGCGTGAATGCATGCAGGGCCAGGTGCGGCTGCTGAAGCTGGACCCGGCCACGCTCGACGCGCACCTGGACCAGGTGCAGATCGATCCGGGCTTCGCCGCCTTTGTCAGCCGCGCCGAACAGCTGGGCGTGCCGCTGCGCATCGTCAGCGACGGGCTGGACTATGCGATCCACCGCATCCTCGCCAACCACGGCCTGTCGCGACTGCCGGTGGTGGCCAACCACCTGCGCTGGTGCGAAGACCATTGGGAACTGGAGTCGCCCTACCAGGCCGAAGGATGCCGCGGTGGTACCTGCAAGTGCACCTGCGCCGCGCAGGCGCGTGTCGACGAAGCACCACGCGTGCTGATGATCGGCGATGGCAGCTCGGATTTCTGCGTCTCCGAAGATGCCGACTTCGTGTTCGCCAAGCGCCGCCTGATCACCCATTGCACGAAGGCCGGCATCGAGCATGCCGCCATCGATACCTTCCACGATGCAATCGCACTGTTGCCGCGCTTGCTCGATGGCAGCCTGCTGCAGCCACGTCGCCTCGACGCCAGCCCGCAGCCCGCCGCACTGCCCCTGCTGCTGGCCACCGCCTGAGCACTCCCTTCCAGGCGCGCTCCCCCGTCACCCCTTTCGAACGTCCTTCACGGAACCGAACTGCATGAACATTTTTGACAAGAACGCCGACGCGGCTGCCTCCGACGCGCAGCTGCTGGCCGACGAAGCCCGCTACAGCTCCTTCGGCGACACCGTCCACTACGTCGACCCGCCGAAGATCTTCCAGCGCGGCGAAGGAAGCTACATGTTCGACGGTGCGGGCGTGCCCTACCTCGACCTGCAGATGTGGTACTCGGCCTGCAACTTCGGCTACAGCAACAAGCGCCTGAACGACGCGCTGAAGGACCAGATCGACACCCTGCCGCAGGTCGCCAGCCAGTACCTGCACCCGACCCGCGTGCAGCTGGCCAAGACCATTGCCGTGGACATGCACCAGAAGTTCGGCCTCGACGGCCGCGTGCACTTCAACGTCGGCGGCGCGCAGGCCATTGAAGATTCGCTGAAGATCGTGCGCAACGCGCGCGGCGGCAAGAGTCTGATGTTCGCCTTCGAGGGCGGCTACCACGGCCGCACCCTGGGTGCCTCGTCGATCACCTCCAGCTACCGCTACCGCCGCCGCTACGGCCACTTCGGCGAGCGCGCGATGTTCATCCCGTTCCCGTACCCGTTCCGTCGCCCGAAGGGCATGACCCCGGACGAGTATTCCGACCACTGCGTGTGGCAGTTCGAGCGCCTGTTCGAAAGCGAGTACAACGGCGTGTGGGATCCCAAGGTCGGCCAGGCCGAGTACGCCGCGTTCTACGTCGAGCCGATCCAGGGCACCGGCGGCTACGTCATCCCGCCGCGCAACTTCTTCACTGGCCTCAAGCGCGTGCTGGACAAGTACGGCATCCTGATGGTCGTCGATGAAATCCAGATGGGTTTCTGGCGCACCGGCAAGCTGTGGTCGATCGAGCACTTCGGCGTTACCCCGGACGTGCTGGTGTTCGGCAAGGCGCTGACCAACGGCCTGAACCCGCTGTCGGGCCTGTGGGCGCGCGAAGAACTGATCAACCCGACCGTGTTCCCGCCGGGCTCCACCCACTCCACCTTCAACTCCAATCCGCTGGGCACCCGCCTCGGCCTGGAAGTGCTGAAGCTGGGCAAGGAAATGGATTACGAGCGCACCGTGCCGGAGAAGGGCGCGTACTTCCTGGACGGCCTGCGTGGCCTACAGAAGCGTCACCCGGAGATCGGCGACGTCGACGGCCTGGGCCTGGCCCTGCGCGCCGAGATCTGCCAGACCGACGGCTACACCCCCAACAAGGAACTGCTGGACCGCATGGTCGACATCGGCCTGGCCGGTGACCTCCTGCACGACGGCAAGCGCATGGGCCTCGTGCTCGACGTGGGTGGCTGGTACAAGAACGTGATCACCTTCGCGCCGTCGCTGGACATCAGCTACGAAGAGATCGACCTGGCGATCACCCTGCTCGACCAGGCGCTGACCAAGGCCAAGGGCTGAGGTCGATGCGCTGCCGGTTCCCGTGCCGATGGAGATGACGTCACGCGCATCCAGCACCGCGCTGGAACCGGCCGCGCTGCTGGAGGGCTTCCTGGCCCACCCGCCGCTTGGATTCGAGGCAGGCCTGCTTCCCAGCGGCCTGCCGACCTTCCGTGCGCCGCTCGACCTGACCACCACGATGGACGACGACCTGCGCGGCAAGCTGCTTGGCTTGCCGCTGTCGCGCCTGTGGCGGCCCTGGATCACCTGGAAGACCCGCTTCGTCGGTGCCACCAGCACCGAGTACACCCCGTTGCCCGCGCACGTCGCACCAGAGGCATTGGCCGAGGACGTGACGCGTCACGCGATCGGCGATTCCCGGCTGCTGGTGGTCAAGGACCTGGCAATCGATTCGCCGCTGCTGGACGACGCGGCCAATGCACACAGCAGCGCCTTCCTGCAGGCGCTGCTGGCACGCGGCTTCGTCGAACTGGAAGGCATGCCGCTGGCCTGGGTGGCGATCGATTTCGATTCGATCGATGGCTATCTCGGACGCCTGTCGTCCTCGCGCCGCAAGAACATCCGGCGCAAGCTGCGCTCGCGCGATGGCCTGCAGATCGACTGCATCGCCACCGGCGATCCGGCCCTCGCAGACCCGCGACTGCAGGCCGAACTGTACGCGCTGTACCTGGGCGTGTTCGCGCAGAGCGCGGTGCATTTCGACCAGCTCGACCTGCCCTACTTCCAACACCTGCTGGCCGACAGCCAGGGCCAGGGACGGATGTTCCTGTACCGCCACCAGGGTCTGCTGATCGGCTGGAACCTGTGCTACATCCACGCCGGAAAGCTGGTGGACAAGTACATCGGCCTGGCCTACCCGCAATCACGCGAGCACAACCTGTACGCGGTCAGCTGGATGCACAACCTCGAGTACGCGCTGCAGCACGGCCTGAGCCACTACGTGGCCGGCTGGACCGACTCGCGGATCAAGGCCGAGCTGGGCGCCCGCTTCACCTCCACCCGGCACGCGATCCACGCCCGCTCCCCGCTGCTGCGCGCTGCCCTGCGCAAGCTGGCCCCGTACCTGCAGGGCGAACCTGATGGAGGCGGTTGAACGATGTCGTCGCGTTTTCCGCTGATCCTGGACCTGGACGGTGGCGTACTGCCGCTGCCACAGGCGCAGACCCTGGCGCTGCCGCAGTGGCACGATCCGCTGCGCTTCGCCTGCAGCACTTCAACCCTGGACCGTTTCGCCGCTGAAGTGCTGGCACCGCTGCCGGCCCAGCTCGGCACGGTGATGCTCGGCAGTGGCGACTTCCACCACCTCAGCCTGCCGCTGCTGCGTCGCATGCGTGCGCACCAGCCGTTCCAGCTGGTGGTGCTGGACAACCATCCGGACAACATGCGTTTCCCGTTCGGCATGCACTGCGGGTCGTGGGTGAACGCGGCCAGCAAGCTGCCGCAGATCTCGCACATCCATGTGCTCGGCATCACCTCCAGTGACATCGGCCTGGGCCACGCCTGGGAGAACCATTGGCGCCCCCTGATGGGCGGGCGCCTGACTTACTGGTGCATGGATGTGGACGTGGGCTGGGGCCACCGCCTCGGCAGCGGCCGTGCATTCCGACGGTTCGAGCACCCGGAGGCACTGGTTGCCGCGTTCGCCGCCGAGCAGGCCAAGTCGCCGCAACCGACCTACCTGTCGATCGACAAGGATGTGTTCGCCGAGGACGTCGCCCGCAGCAACTGGGACCAGGGCCGCTTCCAGCTGGAACACGCACTGGTGGTGATCGAAGCGCTGCGCGCCGGCGGCCTGGTCGGCAGCGACATCACCGGCGAAGTGTCGCTGGCCAACTACCAGAGCCGCTTCAAGCGCTGGCTGTCGTCGCTGGATGGCCAACCTGACGTCAGCGCCGAGGATCTGCCGGTGTGGCAGGCACGGCACCAGCAGGTGAATCGCGAACTGCTGGCGGCGATGGCCGCCGTGCCGACCGCCTGCTGACCGCGCCGGTCGTGCCGGCCGCTGGCCGGCGTGGCTTCGGTCGTGCCGGCCGCTGGCCGGCGTGGCTTCGGTCGTGCCGGCCGCTGGCCGGCGTGGCTTCGGTCGTGCCGGCCGCTGGCCGGCAACCTCATCGTTCCCAGGCTCGCCGGGATGCCGGCCAGCGGCCGGCACTACACTGGACTCCCGCCCCGGAGCCTCGCGATGCCCCAGACCGTCATCCCGCAACTGCGCATGCGCCATGCCGACACCACCCTGCCGTTCTACGTGCAGGGGCTGGGTTTCGTGGTCGACTGGGAACACCGCTTCGAACCCGGCTTCCCGCTGTTCGCCCAGCTCACCCGCGACGGCCAGACGATCTTCCTCACCGAACACAGCGGCGACTGCGAGGTCGGCGGCGCGGTGTACTTCATCGTTGAAGACGTCGACGCCCTGCACCGCGCCTTCAGTGCCGCCAACGTACCGATCGAGCAGCCACCGCACGACACCGGATGGGGCAGCCGCGAGATGCTCCTGCGTGACCCGGACGGCAACCGACTGCGCTTTGCCACCCACGTGGACTGAACGATGCGGGCTTGAGGCGGATATACGGAACATATATGCTTCATATATCCATTCCGCCAGGACCGCCCATGGGCATCGTCAACATCGATGACACCCTGCACGACCAGCTGCGCCGTGCCTGCACCGTCTCCAGCCGTTCGATCAACGCCCAGGCCACCTTCTGGATCCGGGTCGGCATGCTGTGCGAGATGAACCCCACGCTGAGCTTCCAGGACATCGTCGCCAGCGAACTGCGGGCAGCCGGGGTGCAGCCGCAGGCGCTGGCGCCCGGGCGGGCCTGACATGACGATGATCAAGCAGCCGCACGAAATCGCGTTGCTGGCCGAATCCGGGCGCCTGCTGGCGCAGGTATTCGCCGCGCTCGACCAGCTGCCGCTGCAGGGACGCAGCACGATGGAGATCAACGACTTCGTCGAGCGCATGATCGTCGATGAGCTGCAGGCGCGGCCGGCCAGCAAGGGCCAGTACGGCTTCCCGTATGTGCTCAACACCTCGATCGACAACGTGGTCTGCCACGGCGTTCCCAGCACCACCGACGTGCTGCGCAACGGCCAGATCGTCAACCTCGACATCACCCTGGAGAAGAACGGCTACATCGCCGACTCCAGCACCACCTACCTGGTCGGTGAGGTCGACTACGCCGCGCGCAGGCTGGTGCAGGCCACCTACCAGGCGATGTGGAAAGGCATCGCTGCGGTGCGCCCGGGAGCGCGCCTGGGCGATATCGGCCACGCCATCGCCCGCCACGCGCGCAGCCACGGCTACAGCGTGGTGAAGGAATACTGCGGCCATGGCATCGGCCAGCAGATGCACGAGGAACCGCAGATCCTGCATTACGACCATCCCAACACCGGCATGGTGCTGGAAGAAGGCATGGTGTTCACCATCGAGCCGATGCTCAACCAGGGCAAGCCGGCCATCCGTCAGCAGCCGGACCAATGGCCGGTCTACACCCGCGACGGCAAGCTGTCGGCGCAGTTCGAGCACACCGTGGCGGTCACCCGCAGCGGCGTGCGCGTGCTGACCCTGCGCCCCGGCGAAACCCCGCAGTGCGCGGTGGACGCGGCCTAGAGCGGGCGCAACAGCAGCAGCGTGGCGAGGCAGGACATGAAGACCGCCACGGCGGCATCCAGCACCCGCCAGGCGCCCGGCCTGCGGAACACCGGCTGCAACAGGCGCGCGCCATAGCCCAGCGTGCAGAACCAGGCCACGCTGGCGGCGCAGGCACCGGCGGCGAACGCCCAGCGCAGGTCACCGGGGTAGCGCGTGGACAGACTGCCCAGCAGCACCACCGTATCCAGATAGACGTGCGGGTTGAGCAGCGTGAACGCCAGGCAGGTCAGCAGTACCTGCCGTCCGCTGCCGCCCTGCGCCTCGGCGGCGGCCAGGGCACTGCCACCGCGCCACGCGCGTAGCCCCGCCCGCAGGCCATACCAGAACAGGAAGGCCGCACCACCGAAGCGCAGCACCTGCAGCAGCAGCGGCCACTGCAGCACCAGCGCGCCCATGCCGCCAACGCCAGCAAGGATCAGCGCGATATCCGCGCCGGCGCAGGCCAGCACTACCGTCCCCACATTGCGCTGCTGCAGGCCCTGGCGCAGCACGAAGGCATTCTGCGCGCCGATGGCGATGATCAGGCCGGCACCTGCGAACAGGCCGGCGGCGGTAGCGGCAATCCACATCGGGACAGGCCAGGCAGCGAGGGGACGCGCAGGGTGCGGCCAACAGCCTTGATTAGACAAACTGATTTTTCTTTATCCTGTGCAGGAAAACTGAAGAGGCACCGGCATGGACCTGGTACACCCGCAACTGGCCGCGTTTGCCGCGGTGCTGGAGGAAGGCAGCTTCGAGGCTGCGGCACGCCGCCTGTCGATCAGCCCGTCAGCACTGTCGCAGCGGATCAAGGCCCTGGAGGACAGGCTCGGGCAGGTACTGGTGGTGCGCCAGGCACCCTGCCGGCCGACCGCCGCGGGTGAAGCGCTGCTGCGCCGGGTGCGACCGATGCAGGCGCTGGAGGCCGAGGCATTGGCCGAGCTGCTACCCGAGCGTGGCAGCGACGCTGCGCGCACGCCGATCCCCCTGGCGGTCAACGATGACTCGCTTGATACCTGGTTCGTACCGGCCATCGCCGACCTGCACCAGCGCCACGGCTATCTGTTCGACCTGCGCATGGACGACCAGGACCACACCCTGCAGCTGCTGCGCGATGGCAGCGTGCTCGGCGCGGTCACCGCCGAAAGCCAACCGGTGAAGGGATGCAACGTGCACCCGCTCGGCGCGATGCGCTACCACGCCATCGCCTCGCCCGGCTTCGCCCGCCAGTACTTCCGCGATGGCATGCAGGCCGCAACCCTGGCGCACGCACCGATGCTGGTGTTCAACCGCAAAGATGAACTGCAGTGGCGCTTCGTGCGGCGCCTGACCCGCGCGCGGCTGCAGCCGCCGCTACACTACCTGCCCTCCTCCACCGGTTTCGTCGAAGCCGCCGCGTGCGGACTCGGCTGGGGCATGGCTCCGGAAACCCTGGTCGCGCCCGCCGTGCGCGCCGGCCGCGTGGTGGTACTGGAACCCCGCCGCTGGCTCGATGTGCCGCTGTACTGGCAGCATGCCGCCGTGCGCTCAAGCACGCTGCAGCACATCACCCAGGCGCTGCGCACTGCGGCCAGAGGCACCCTTCGTTGAGGACAAACCGATGATCGCAGACCCGGGCTTCACGCTGCACGCACTACCGTTTGCGCACTTCTTCACTACTGGGACGGCATGGGCGTGATCGGCCGACGTACAAGGATGCACCGCGCGAAGGCCGCGCTGGCGCTGGCAGCCTGCCTGCCATTCGCTGCCGCCGCGCAGCCCACCAGCAACGCACCGGCATTGGACTGGGAACAGGCACGGCAACGCCTGGAGCAGGTCTCCGATGCGTTGGCCGCTGCCGACGCCGCCGTGCGCAACAAGCAGGACCTGCAGGACGCGACCCGCCTGCTGCGCCTGCCGGAGATCACCGGCGAAGTGCGCCGGCTGCAGTTCCAGAAGACGCTCACCCTGCCCCTGGGTTCGCTGGCTCCGGTGGCCGAGGCCTTTGGCATCGACTCGCCGCTGTCGTTCACCGAACGCGACTGGCGTACCCGCCCGGTGGTGACTGCAGTACTGCCGCTGTACACCGGCGGCGTGATTCCGGCCGCGCAACGTGCGGCCAGTGCCGCCCACGAACAGGCCAGCGCCGAGCGCGAAGCACAACGCCAATCGCTGACCGTGCAGCTGGCCCAGGCCTATTTCGGCCAGCGCCTGGCCGAGCAGGCGGTGGACGTGCGCCGCGATGTGCGCGATGGCCTCAACCGCCACCTGTCCGACGCAGAGAAGCTGGAACGCGAGGGCTTCGCCACCCGCGCGCAGCGCCTGCAGGCCACCGTGGCCCGCGACAAGGCCGAGCGCGAATACCAGAAGACGGTGAACGACCTGGCCACGCTGAAGGCCGCACTGGCCACGCTGCTGCGCAGTGGCGGCGAGGTGCAGCCGGTGTCGCCGCTGTTCGTGCAGCGCGTGCCACTGGAACCGGTGGCCAGCTTCGAACGCACCGCGCAGGCGCGGCAGCCGCAGATCGCGCGCCTGCGGGCGATGGTGGCGCAGGCCGAACAGGGCGTGCGCGTGCAGCAGGCCAAGCTGAAACCACAGATCTTCGCCTTCGGCCAGTACGACTTCCGTCGCCGCGACGAGATGCTGACCGATCCGGACTGGGCGTTCGGCATCGGCCTGAAGTACACCTTCCTGTCGCCGAACTCGCGGCCGGCGCAGATCAGCGCCGCGCGTGCGCAGCAGGACCAGGCCGAAGCGGGCCTGCGCGAGGCCGAGAACCAGGTCGCGCTGGGTGTGCGCAAGGCCTGGAACGAGCTGGAAACCGCACGCCAGCAGTACGTGCTGCTCGACAGCAGCATCGCCCAGGCACAGGAAAACCTGCGCCTGCAGGAGCTGGCGTTCCGCGAAGGCCAGGCGACTTCGCTGGATGTGATCGACGCGCGGCTCGGCCTGGGCGGCGCCCGCGTCGAGCGCGCACAGGCCGCCTACCAATACGATATTGCGCTGGCACAGTTGCTGGAGATCAGTGGACAGATGGACCGTTTCGAAGAGTTCCGGCGGCGGGCGGACGAGGTGATCGACCATGAGTGATGTGCTGCACGACGATGCGACGACGCCCCCGGGCAAGCGCCGGTTGGGACCGATCCTGGCAGTGGTGCTGCTGGTCGTGGTGGTGCTCGGCCTGTGGCTGGCCTGGCGCAGCCCGGCCGACCAGATCCAGGGCATGGCCGATGCGGACACGATCAACGTGGCCGCCAAGATCACCGCGCGCGTGGCCGAACTGAAGGTGCGCGAGGGCGACCGCGTGCAGGCCGGGCAGGTGCTGTTCCTGCTCGACAGCCCCGAAGTGGCCGCCAAGGAACAGCAGGCGCACGGCGCTTTGGCCGCCGCACAGGCAGTGGCCGACAAGGCCGACGAAGGCGCACGCAGCGAAGACATCCGCGCCGCCGAAGCGAACTGGAAGCGGGCCGAAGCCGGTGCGACGCTGGCTGAAGCCACTTACCAGCGCGTGCAGAACCTGTTCAACGAAGGGGTGATGACCCGGCAGAAGCGTGATGAAGCGCATGCCCAGGCCACCAGTTCCCGTGAGCTGGCCCGTGCCGCGCGCGCGCAGTACGACATGGCCCTGGCCGGCGCGCGCGAGCAGGACAAGCGTGCCGCGCAGGGCCAGGTGCAACAGGCACAGGGCGCGGTGGCCGAAGTCAACGCCGCGCGTGTCGAAGTGGAAGGGCGCGCGCCGGTGGCCGGCGAAATCAACAAGCGCATGGCCGACCCGGGCGAGCTGGTGCCGGCCGGCTACCCGGTGTTCACCCTGGTCGACATCGACCGCATGTGGGTCGCCATGAACCTGCGCGAATCGCAGATGCAGGGCCTGAAGGTCGGCAGCAAGCTGCAGGGCAGCGTGCCGGCGCTCAGCCTGGATGGCGAATTCGAGGTCTACTTCATCAATCCGGCCGGCGACTATGCAACCTGGCGTACCACCCGCCAGTCGTCCGGCTACGACGTCCGCAGCTTCGAGGTGCGGGTGCGCCCGGTACGCCGCATCGAGGGCTTCCGCCCCGGCATGAGCGTGCTGTTCGCATGGCCCCAGCACTGAGCCCCGGCCGCGGCGGCTTCGCCGCCAGCTGGCGGCGCGAGCTGCAGTCGCTGCGCAGCAACCGCGCCGACCTGATGCTGGTCACCCTGCTGCCGCTGCTGATGCTGGCGGTGATGGCATGGATGTTCACGCCCTCGGTGATGCGCGATATCCCGATCGCGGTGGTCGACCTCGACCACAGCAGTGACAGCCGCCTGCTGCTGCGCATGCTCGACGCCAGTCCCGGCGTGCGCGTCGCCAGCCAGCCGGTGGACCTGGAAGACGCACGTTCGCAGCTGCGTCGGCTGGATGTGTTCGCCATCGTACTGGTGCCGCGCGATGTCACCCGGCAGGCGTTGCGTGGACGCCAGGGCACGGTGTTCGCCTATTACAACGCCACCTACATGACCACCGGCCAGTCCGCGTCGCGCGATATCGGCGACGCGGTCTCGGCCTGGAACGCGCGCCTGCTGCGCGAGCGCATCGGCCTGCAGGTCGGCCCGGGCAAGCTGCGCGCGGCACCCATCGCGGTGCAGTCGGACATTCTGTACAACCCGGCACGCAGCTACGAGCTGTTCCTGCTGCCGTTGATCTTCCCGGCGGTATTGTCGCTGGTACTGGCACTTGCAGTGGCCGGCAGCCTTGGCCGCGAGATCCGCGACGGCACCCTGCCCGCCTCGTTGGGCCGCACGCCATGGCCGGCGATTGCCGGCAAGGTCGCGCCATACATCCTGCTGTTCTCGCTGTATGGCGCGCTCGGCATCGGTTACCTGGCCTGGCTGCGCGGTGACGGCGTGGCCGGCAGCGTGCTCCTGCTGCTGCTCGCACAGCCACTGTTCTACCTGGCCACGGCCGCCTACGCGTTGTTCTTCGTCGGCGTCACCCGCGACATGGGTACCGCGCTGTCCGCAGTCGGCCTCAGCATCGGCACCGCGTTGGCCTTCTCCAGCGCCACCTTCCCGGTCCTCGACGGTCCCTTGTTCACCCGCGTCTGGCATCAGCTGCTGCCCCTCAGCGCCTACATCAAGCTGCAGACCCAGCAGCAGTTCATCGGTTCACCGCTGCAGGTTTCGGCGTGGCCGCTGGCCACATTGCTGCTGATGGCGGTGGTGGCAGGAGGCGTCGGCGGCCTGCGCCTGATCGCCTTTGCGCGCACACCTGCCGCCGCACAACCCGCAGGGGCCGACGCATGAGCGCACTCTGGCGCAGCCTGCGGCAGACCCTGATGGCAGTGCTCTGCGACCGCTACGCGATCGTGGTGATGGTCGGGGCGGTGATCCTGTACTCGTTCTTCTATCCAGCCGCCTACCGGCACCAGGTGGCCGGCAACCTGCCGGTGCTGGTGGTGGACGAAGACCACAGCGCGACCAGCCGCGAGCTGCTGCGAAAGCTCGACGCACTGCGCGTTGCGCGCGTGGTCGGTCAACCCGCGGACGTCGACAGCGCGCGCCAGCAGCTGGAAGCCGGCCATGCCGAGGGGATCGTCGTGATCCCCGCCAATCTGGAGCGCGACATCCTGCGCGGCCACCCGGCCAAGCTGGTACTGCTTGGCAACGGTGCCTACCTGGGCCGCGCCAGCTGGGTGCTGGGCAGCGTGGCTGACGCGCTGGGTGCATTCGGGCGTGATGCCGTGGTCGGCCAGGCCGCCTTCATGGGCGCACCGCAGGCACCGCCGGTCACGCTTGTGCAGCGCCCCCTGTACAACACGCAGGAAGGTTATGGCAGCGCCATCGTTCCCGGCGTGGCCGAGCTGATCGTGCACCAGACGCTGATGATGGGCATCGGCGTCCTGCTCGGCGGCCGCCGCCTCGCGCTCGGCCGGCGCCTGCGCTTCGACCTGCCGACCCTGGCCGGCATGGCACTGGGCTTCGGCCTGATCGGCCTGTTCGGTCTGTTCTGGTATGCCGGGTTCACTGCCTGGGTGCAGGACTATCCACGCGGAGGCAACCCGCTGGGCCAGCTGCTGGGTGGCACGCTGTTCATCGCGGCGACGGTGGCCTTCGGCCTGTTCGTCGGCAGCTTCTTCCGCACCCGCGAACGCGCCTTCCAGTACATCATCGCCACCTCGATCCCGCTGTTCTTCCTCGCCAACCTGTCGTGGCCCTCGGTGATGACGCCACAACCGCTGGTCTGGCTGGCGCAGCTGCTGCCGACCACCTCCGGCATCAACCTGATGGTGCGCCTGAACCAGATGGACGCCAGCCTGGCCGAAGTCTGCCACGAACTGATCACCCTCACCGTCCTGCTGCTGCTCTACGGCAGCCTCGCCACCTGGCGCCTCCTCGCAAAAAAGGGGACGGAGGGGATTAAGTCGTAAGCGGCCGGTTTGGGGGATTGCGACTTAATCCCCTCCGTCCCCTTTTCCTGCAATGAAGAACGCCGGCGCGAGGCCGGCGTTCGAGTACTGCGATGTGGAAGGGGAAAAACGGGGGCCGTCGGCGATCGATCAGCGATAGACGCGTTCGCAGCGGCGCTCGACCACGCGGTCGCCATTCTTCTGCTGGCTGTTGCCCTGGATCTGGCGGCCCGCCGCACCACCGGCAACAGCACCGGCCACGGTAGCGAGCTTCTTGCCATTGCCGCCGCCCACCTGGTTGCCCAGCAGGCCGCCGATCACCGCACCAGTGGCCGTACCGGCGATGCGGTTCGGATCGCGCGAGTTGCGCTGCACTTCCACGTTCTTGCAGACCACGCGGCTGCCATCGTTGAATCGGCGTCCTTCATCACGCGGACCATAGGTCTGCGCGCCGGCCACCGACGAAGCCGCCAGCAGGGTGCCCAGCACAAGCAATCGGGTCGAGGTCTTCATGGCCATCTCCTAGGTTCCGGTATGGCGCAAGTGTCCTCCCGCGGCTGGCAACCGGAAGTGAAATGCGCGTGTCCGCGGCCTCATCGGCCATCGCGCGTTCAGGAAGAAAATCCGCGCCCATCACGATCAGCCAGCGTGATGGGCGCCGTCTCCCTGCCGGCATTGCCCTCTGCTAGAACTCTTCCCACCCCCCGGCATTGGCCGCCAGTGTCGGCTCGATGCGCGGCGACAGCGTTGCCGCCCTGCGCACCGGGGTGACCTTCGCGGCCACCGCAGCCAGGGCCGGACGCACGGCTGCAGCCGCCGTTACCGCGCCGGTGCGGAACACCGAAACCGCCTCGGCCAGCAGGTTCGCCTGCTCCTCCATGGAACGCGCCGCAGCACTGGCCTCTTCCACCAGTGCCGCATTCTGCTGCGTGGTCTCGTCCATCTGCACCACCGCCTGGTTCACCTGTTCGATGCCCGAGCTCTGCTCCTGCGAGGCAGCAGAGATATCGGCCATGATGTCGGTCACGCGCTGCACGGAAGCAACGATCTCGCCCATCGTGGTGCCTGCCTGTCGGACCAGCGCCGATCCATCGGCGACCTTGCCAACCGAATCCTCGATCAGGCCCTTGATCTCCTTGGCCGCACCGGCCGAGCGCTGTGCCAGCGTGCGCACCTCACTGGCCACCACCGCAAAGCCCCTGCCCTGCTCGCCGGCACGCGCGGCTTCCACCGCCGCGTTCAACGCCAGGATGTTGGTCTGGAAGGCAATGCCATCGATGACCGAGATGATCTCGGCGATCTTCTTCGACGAGGCCTCGATGGCCGACATCGTGGTGACCACCTGGCCGACCACCTCGCCGCCCTGCGAGGCGACACCGTGCGCACCGATGGCGAGCTGGTTGGCCTGGCGGGCGTGCTCGGCGTTCTGCTTCACGGTGGAGGTCAGTTCCTCCATCGACGCCGCCGTCTCTTCCAGGTTCGCCGCCTGCTGCTCGGTGCGCCGCGACAGATCGGTGTTGCCCGAGGCGATTTCGCCTGCCGCCAGATTGATGCTGGACGCGCTGGCTTGGATGCGCCCGACGATCTGCTTGAGCTGATCGACGGTGGCATTGCAGTCATCGCGCATGCGGGCGAACACGCCGTGGAAGTCGCCCTGCATGCGTACGGTGAGGTCACCGCGCGAGATCGCCTGCAGCAGGCTCGACACCTGCACCAGGTTCTGGTCGGTGGTCTGCATCAGGCGATTGAGCCCGGCCACCATGTCGCGGAAATCGTAGGCGAAGCGATCTTCATCGCCGCGCAGGCTGAAGTCGCCCGCCGCCGCGGCCGTCGCCAGCCGGCGGATCTCGCTGTTGATCGCCGACAGGCTGGCCTTGGTCTCGTCCATTGCCTGGGTGATCGCCGCCTTCTCGCCCGGCAGCGGATCCATGTCCACCGACAGGTCGCCACGGGCGTAATGCTTCATCACTTCGATCAGCCGGTTCTGTACCTGCACGTGTGAGCCGACCAGCGCGTTGGTCTCGTGCACCATGCGCCCGTAGTCACCAGGGAAGGCACTCTCGTCCATGCGATAGCTGAGGCTGCCCGCATCGTGCTGGCGGGCCAACTCGCCCTGCGCCGCCATCACCGACTGCAACTGCGCCTGCATGCGCTGCATCGACCTGAGCAGCTGCGTGACCTCATCGTTGCCGGAGGCGTCAATGCTGTTGTCCAGCCGCCCATTGGCGATGCCGTCGGCCAGCTTCACCGCGCCTTCCAGCGGGCGGGTCAGGCTGCGGGTGATGGCCCAGGCGGCCAGCGAGCCCAGTACCAGGCTCAACACGCCGAACACGATCGACAGCGTGCCGGTCCAGGATTCAGTTGAACGGTATTCCTCGCGGCTGCGCTCGGTCAGTGTCTCCTGATGCCGCAGCAGGGTCGAGATCGCTTCGTTCCACGCGGTTGCCAGCCCCTGCTCGGCAAGCAGTTCCTTGGCCGCGCCGTCGAAATCCCCGGCCTTCATGCGCTCGTGAAGATGCCGGGTGGAGGCGTCGGTGGCCTTGCGTGCCGCATCGATTTTCGCCACCAGGGTATCGCCGGTCGCGTCGCGCGGAATCCTGATGTACCTGGCCCAGATACCGTCGTAGGTCTGCGACAGCTCCTGCGCCTTCTGATAATCCTTGTCGAAATCCTCGCCGCGCTTGATCACCATCAGGCGGCGGTGCATCAACACCGCGTTGTTGGTATCCAGCATGTCGTTCAACAGCCGCATCTTCACCATGTTGACGTCCACCACTTTCTCGAACTGGGCGGACTTCAGGTGATTTCCGTACAGCGCCAGGCCAACGATGGCCACGATGAACAGCAGCAGCAATCCAAACCCGGCACCCAGCCGGGATCCCACTCGGAGGTTGCGTAAGGCGAGCATCTCAATTCCCTTGATCATGGCCGTACGATCGATGGCGGCGCAGCGCGGGGAAACTTTATGGGTCGATATTATTGTATCGATCCAAATCTCTGGAACTATGCAGACAGGTGTGAAGGACACACTTAATGGAGGTGGTTATTCCTACCGGGCATATCAATGCACGAGCACATCAATCGCAGTCATCACGCAGCGCTCGCGAGTCGTGACCGCAGAAACCGTCACTTGATGCACGGAGGGGGAGGATGAAGCCCATCGATCCGGCACCCTTCTGTCCAGAGGAACAACGCGCTGCTTCGCGACTACCGTCAGGGCTGCAATCTGGCATCTGCCATCGCAGGGCCCCGACCCTTGAGTATTTCAACCCTGATGAAGGGGTCCAGACCCCATTACAATCGACTGCCACTGATCTCCCACTTTGACCTTCAAGTCAATAAAACCGCAGTCATTGAGATTCTCGTCGCTCTGGAAGTAGGAGACGGGAAGGTCATCCCATGCTGCACGGACCCACGCGCTGCGCTGAGGCAATACGATCGAGGAGTGCATGGAAACTGCGTACTTTCTACTCATGCCTGTCCACGGAAATTGACTCCCAGGACCGCGCGACGGAAATTTCCTCAAGATACCGCTCAAGGTCTCTGAACGGAGAGACCCCTATAGCAGCGAAGGAGAACCACACGGCATCGCACTCGTCGCAGACAAATATCTGAACGCCGCGCTCCTTTACTTGAGCTTTCAACACCTCACCCTGCTCACAACGGGGACAGATCAAACTACCCCCCACCTCACCGGAGACGCAGATACAACGTTACTGACCATCCCAGAAACAATTTTCCAGACCTTTATTGCCGATGATACAGGAGGAGAATCTATTTCCATCACCCAGCCAGTCATCATTGACAGTGGAAGTTGAACGCGCCCGAGGGGGTCCTGCTGCCGATGGCACCAATCAATGAAGAAGAAGACTTCGGGCGAACTCTCTACCAGCTGATGGCCCTGCTATTGGCGATGGGTCACGTCGTTTTCTTCCCTGCAAACCGGCGCGCGCCACGACGGGAGTGCCGAGCACTTGACTCAGCAAAGAAGTTTGCCAAACCCCAGCATGGGTCCCCAAAGCATCCGGCGCTCAGCCATGTCCAACGCACAGGGAACAACGCTACAGTCGACATATGACGCTCATCCTGCAGATCGAAGGCTGTACCATTCACGACATCCCCAGCCTGTACGCGGAGATCAACCGCGTGTT
Organism: Stenotrophomonas sp. YJH_SMC_123; assembly: GCF_059368215.1. Classification (NCBI taxonomy): domain Bacteria; kingdom Pseudomonadati; phylum Pseudomonadota; class Gammaproteobacteria; order Lysobacterales; family Lysobacteraceae; genus Stenotrophomonas; species Stenotrophomonas sp. YJH_SMC_123. The sequence continues at coordinate 327,267 of NZ_JCAFRM010000001.1, read as the reverse complement.
CATGGCCGGCGAGGACTGGCAGCTCGGGCCAAGCCTGGACGCCCTGGATGATCTGCTGCATGGCGTCCATGGCGTGTTGGCCGGCCATGAGCGGGCCACGGTGATCTGGAGTGATATCGAGCACAGCCGCGCCGCACTGGGACGAACTACCACCCGCCAGTGGCTGCAGTCCAAGCTGGAAGCCCCGGGCACCGTCAACACGCGGATCATTGCGCGCCAGCTGGACGCCCTGCAACGGGGCGAGGGCCCAACCTACTTCGAGATCGTGATGGATATCTTCGCCAGCCACCGGCAGATCACCCTGGTCCCGGCCTGACCCCGTGGCTGTGCGGTACCCGCCTGCCACCGGTGGCGGCAGCCCTGTGCCCCAGCAGTTACCATGGACGGCCCTGTACCCGCTCCGTTGCCGCTGCCCTCCGGCGCGAACGGACGCCCCGGATTCACGAGCCCCATGTCCAAAGAAAAGTCCGCCGAACACACCCCGCTGATGAAGCAGTTCTTCGCAGCCAAGTCCGAGTATCCGGACCTGCTGCTGTTCTTCCGCATGGGCGACTTCTACGAGCTGTTCTACGACGATGCGCGCAAGGCCGCGCGCCTGCTCGACATCACCCTGACCCAGCGTGGCAGCTCCGGCGGCGCGCCGATTCCGATGGCCGGCGTGCCGGTACATGCCTATGAAGGCTACCTGGCGCGGTTGGTGGCGCTGGGCGAGTCGGTGGCGATCTGCGAGCAGATCGGCGACCCGGCGCTGGCCAAGGGCCTGGTCGAACGCAAGGTGGTGCGCATCGTCACCCCCGGCACCGTCACCGACGAAGCGCTGCTGGACGAGCGCCGTGACACCCTGCTGATGGCGCTGTCGCGCACGAAGCAGGGCTACGGCCTGGCCTGGGCCGACCTAGCCGGTGGCCGCTTCCTGGTCAATGAAGTCGAGACCGACGACGCGCTGGAAGCCGAACTGGCCCGACTGGAACCGGCCGAGCTGCTGGTGCCCGACGAGGAGAACTGGCCCGACTTCCTGCGCCAGCGCACCGGCGTGCGCCGCCGTGCGCCGTGGCTGTTCGACGCGGACAGCGGCCGCCGCCAGTTGCTGAACTTCTTCAAGCTGCACGATCTGAGCGGCTTCGGTATCGATGACAAGCCACGTGCCACCGCCGCCGCCGGCGCCCTGCTCGGTTATGTCGAAGAAACCCAGAAGCAGCGCCTGCCGCACCTGACCTCGATCGCGATGGAAACCGCCGCCGAGGCGATCGCGATGAACGCCGCCACCCGCCGCCACCTGGAACTGGATACGCGCGTCGACGGCGATACCCGCAATACCCTGCTGGGCGTGCTCGACAGCACGGTGACGCCGATGGGCGGGCGCCTGCTGCGCCGGTGGCTGCACCGCCCGCTGCGCCTGCGCGAGGTGCTGGTACAGCGCCACCATGCGGTGGAAACCCTGATCGATCGCGGCAGCGATGCCGACATCCGCGAACAGTTCCGCCGCCTCGGCGACCTGGAACGCATCCTGACCCGCGTCGCACTGCGTTCGGCGCGCCCGCGTGATTTCTCCACCCTGCGCGATGGCCTGGGCCTGCTGCCGGCGGTGCGCGAAGTGCTGGCGCCGCTGGATTCACCGCGCCTGCAGGCACTGCATGCCGCCTTGGGCGAGCACGACGCGTGCGCACAACTGCTGGCCAGCGCCATCGCCGAAATGCCGCCACTGAAGCTGAGCGACGGCGGCGTGCTGGCCGATGGCTTCGATGAAGAGCTGGACGAGCTGCGCCGCCTGTCCACCCATGCCGACCAGTTCCTGGTTGACCTGGAACTGCGCGAGCGCGAGAGCAGCGGCATTCCCACCCTGAAGGTGGGCTACAACCGCGTGCACGGCTACTACATCGAAATCAGCAAGGGCCAGTCCGATCGCGCGCCGGTGCACTACACCCGCCGCCAGACGCTGACCAATGCCGAGCGTTACATCACCGAAGAACTGAAGGCATTCGAGGACAAGGTGTTGTCCGCGCGCGACCGTTCGCTGTCGCGCGAGAAGTACCTGTACGAGCAGCTGCTGGACACCCTCGGCGAACAGCTGGAACCGTTGAAGCAGTGCGCCGCCGCGCTGAGCGAACTGGACGTGCTGGCCGCCTTCGCCGAACGCGCGCAGGCGCTGGACTGGTCGCGGCCGGAACTTGAAACGGCACCGTGCCTGAAGATCGAGCGTGGCCGCCATCCGGTGGTCGAGGCGGTGCGCGAGCAGCCGTTCGAACCCAACGATCTGGATCTGCATCCGGACCGCCGCATGCTGGTCATCACCGGTCCGAACATGGGTGGTAAATCGACCTACATGCGGCAGAACGCGCTGATCGTGCTGCTGGCCCACATCGGCAGCTTCGTGCCGGCCAGCCGGGCGCTGATCGGCCCGATCGACCGCATCCTGACCCGCATCGGCGCCGGTGACGACCTCGCCCGCGGGCAGTCGACCTTCATGGTCGAGATGGCCGAGACCAGCTACATCCTGCACCACGCCACCGCGCATTCGCTGGTGCTGATGGACGAGATCGGCCGTGGCACGTCCACCTACGACGGCCTGGCGCTGGCCGACGCGGTGGCCCGCCACCTGGCCTACCAGAACCGCTGCTACACGCTGTTCGCCACCCACTACTTCGAGCTGACCGCGCTGGCCGACGAGCAGCACGAGGGCGGCCGCAGCGGCATCGCCAACGTGCACCTGGATGCCGTCGAGCACGGTGAAGCGCTGGTGTTCATGCACGCCGTTAAGGACGGCCCGGCCAACCGCAGCTTCGGCCTGCAGGTGGCCGCACTGGCCGGCCTGCCGCGCGCCACCGTGGCGCAGGCGCGCCGTCGACTGGCCGAGCTGGAACAGCGCGGCGGTGAGAGCCATGCCGCCGAGCTGGCGCCGCAGGCATTGGATGCACCGCAGCAGTTCGGCCTGTTCGCGGCGCCGTCGAACAAGGCACAGGAAGCACTGGCCGCCATCGATCCGGACGAACTGACGCCGAAGCAGGCACTGGAAGCGCTGTACCGACTGAAAGCACTGCTGTAACCGCAGCACGCACCCATGGCTTCCCGCCGCCACGCGGGAGGCCTGTCGAAAGATCCGGCAAATCTGATTCTTTGTTTCAATTGACAAAAACTATCAAACTGAGCGGATCATTCGATTATTCATTTCATCTGGCCCTAGCTAAAGTCGAGTGAAGATGTTCCATCCCGTCTTCACCCGCAGGAGCCAGCCATGAGCCAGTCCGATAACAACAGCCCGAAATGTCCGTATCACACCGCGCCGTCGCCTGCGGAAGGCGCCCAGCAGCAGCGCGAGCTGAGCACTACCCCGAAGCAGAAGCACGGCGATGAACCGGTCACGCCGATGACCACGGCCTTCGGCGCACCGGTGGTGGACAACCAGAACAGCAAGACCGCCGGCCCGCGTGGCCCGCTGCTGGTGGAAGACGTGTGGCTGCTGGAAAAGCTGGCCAACCTCAACCGCGAGATCATTCCCGAGCGCCGCATGCACGCCAAGGGCTCGGGCGCATTCGGCACCTTCACCGTCACTCACGACATCAGCAAGTACACCCGCGCCAAGCTGTTCGAGAAGGTCGGCAAGCAGACCGAGATGTTCGCCCGCTTCACCACGGTGGCCGGCGAGCGTGGCGCCGCCGACGCCGAGCGTGACATCCGCGGCTTCGCCCTGAAGTTCTACACCGAAGAAGGCAATTGGGACCTGGTCGGCAACAACACGCCGGTGTTCTTCCTGCGCGACCCGCGCAAGTTCGCCGACCTCAACAAGGCCGTCAAGCGCGACCCGCATACCAACCTGCGCAGCGCACGCAACAACTGGGATTTCTGGACGCTGCTACCCGAAGCCCTGCTGCAGGTGACCGTGGTGATGAGCGACCGCGGCATTCCGCGCAGCTTCCGCCACATGCACGGTTTCGGCTCGCACACCTACAGCTTCACCAACGCCGACAGCGAGCGCTTCTGGGTGAAGTTCCACTTCATCAGCCAGCAGGGCATCGAATCGCTGACCGACGCGCAGGCGCAGATCCTGGTCGGCCATGACCGCGAAAGCCACGGCCGCGACCTGTTCGCCGCGATCGAGAAGGGCGACTTCCCGAAGTGGAAACTGTTCATCCAGGTCATGCCGGAACTGGAGGCGGAAACCTACCGCATCCATCCGTTCGACCTGACCAAGGTGTGGCCGAAGAGCGACTACCCGCTGATCGAAGTGGGCCAGTTCGAACTGAACCGCAATCCGGTCAACTGGTACCAGGACGTGGAGCAGTCAGCGTTCGCGCCGAGCAACCTGGTGCCGGGTATCGGCCCGTCGCCGGACAAGATGCTGCAGGCGCGCCTGTTCGCCTACTCCGATGCGCAGCGCTACCGCCTGGGCGTGAACCACCACCAGATTCCGGTGAACGCGGCGCGCTGCCCGGTGCACAGCAACCACCGCGACGGTGCGATGCGCGTGGACGGCAACTACGGCGGCCTGCCGCACTACGAGCCCAACAGCTACGGCCAGTGGCAGGAACAGCCGCAGTACCGCGAACCGCCGATGAAGATCCGGGGCGACGCCGACTTCTGGAACTTCCGTGAGGACGACGCCGACTACTTCAGCCAGCCCGGTGCGCTGTTCCGCAGCTACAACCAGGCACAGAAGGAGCGACTGTTCGCCAACACCGCCCGTGCCCTGGGCGATGCGCCGGACTTCATCAAGCAGCGCCACATCGACAACTGCAGCAAGGCCGACCCGGCCTATGGCGCTGGTGTTGCCGCGGCGCTGAAGGCGCTGGCCAGCCAGCCAACGGATCCGTTCAAGCCGGCCCAGCCGGAAGCGGACTTCCCCACCGCGACCCCGGGTGCCGAAGACATCGAGCTCTGATCGCCCTGCCCCGTGAACGCCACGCCGCCTCCCCGTGAGGCGGCGTCGCCGTTTTAACGGTCTGCGTCGTACCTTCTGCACGCCCAACCCCAATCAAGGATTCCGCAGATGAGCCTGACCGACGAACTTCTCGCCAAATTGCAGGGCGCCCCGCTGCAGCAGGTATCGCAGCAGCTCGGCATCAGCGATACCCAGGCCTCCGGTGCGATCAGTGCCGCGCTGCCGGTGCTGATGGGCGCGCTGGGCAACAACGCCTCGCAGCCGCAGGGCGCACAGGCGCTGCTCGGTGCACTGCAGAACAACCACAGCGGCCTGGACCTGAGCAGCGTGCTCGGCTCGGTACTGGGCGGCGGTGGCGGTGGCGCCGCCAGCGACGGTGCCGGCATCCTCGGCCACATCTTCGGCGGCAGCCAGCAGAAGGTGGAAACCGGCCTGGCCCAGGCCACCCAGCTCGACAGCGGCCGTACCAGCCAGCTGCTGCAGATCCTCGCACCGATCGTGATGGCCTTCCTCGCCCAGCGCCTCGGTGGTGGCCAGGCCGATGCCGGCTCGCTCAGCCAGGCCCTCGGCCAGGAGAAGCAGCAGGTGCAGCAACAGGGCGGCCTTGCCGGCGGCCTGCTTGGCAGCGTGCTGGACCAGGACGGTGACGGCCAGCTCGGCGTGGGCGATCTGCTGAAGATCGGCGGCAGCCTGCTGGGCGGCAAGCGCTGAGCCAAGGGGGCGCCGGACCCGGTCTGGCGCCCTGCAACTTACAACGCGTCGATATCGCCGAGCGCGCGGATCAACCGCCGTGCGCGTTTGTCCGGCTTGTGCTCCGGCGGCTGGAAACCATCGCGTGCGGCGATGCGCAGCGCCCGCTGCTCGGCGCGGCGGGCCCTGGAGGCCTCACTCTCGGCATACAGCTGCTGCGCCGCCGGCGCCGGCCCGCGCTGATCGCTCAGCCCCAGCACCTGGATCTCGAAATGCTCCTCGCCGCGTTCCACCTGCAGCTGCTCGCCGACGCGCACCGCGCGTGAGGATTTCGGGCGCTGCCCAGCCACGCTGACCTTGCCGGTCTCGATGGCCTGCTTGGCCAGGCTGCGGGTCTTGAAGAAACGGGCCGCCCACAGCCAGATGTCCAGGCGGACACTGGGCGGCAGCGGGGAAAGCTCGGTCATCGGTAGGGACTACTCCGTTCGCTTGTTCAGGGGACGCGGGTTGTCGGGGTCGGTGCGGCAGCCGCTGCCCCCGATCAGGGTGGGTACGCCGGCAGAAAGATCCTGGCGCTGGCTGCCGACCAGGCACTCGGGCCGGTCGGTGGGCCGCACCTGGGTATCGCCCAGCCGGTCACCTGTCGAACATGCGGCCAGTACGACGCTGATCAAGGCCAGCGCCAGGCTCCACTTCACCTGCAGTCGTTGATGCATTGCCACATCCCGCAAACCGGCTTGGTGCTAGTGTGCGCCTCCCGGGATTCGATCACCACTCCATGGCCAAAGCGCCGCTTGACCTGACCTCCGGCCCGATCGGCCGCAATCTCCTGCTGTTTTCCCTGCCGATCCTGGCAGGCAACATCGCGCAGTCGCTGAACGGTTCGGTGAATGCGGTCTGGGTCGGGCGCTTCCTCGGTGAGGCGGCACTGACCGCCACCGCGAACGCCAACAACATCATGTTCTTCCTTATCGGCTCGGTGTTCGGCTTCGGCATGGCTTCGACCATCCTGATCGGACAGGCGATCGGCGCGCGCGACATCGCGCAGGCGCGGCGCGTGGTCGGCACCAGTGCCACCTTCTTCATCGGCCTGTCGGTGATCATCGCCATCGCCGGCTGGTTCATGGCCCATCCGCTGCTGGCAGCGATGGGCACGCCGGCCGCCTCGCTGCCATTGGCCGAGGCCTACCTGCAGATCATCTTCCTGGCGATGCCGACGCTATACGCGTTCGCCTTCCTCACCGCCGCCCTGCGCGGTGCCGGTGATTCGCGCACGCCGTTCCGCTTCCTGATGGTATCGGTGGCACTGGACATCGTGCTGAACCCGGTACTGATCTTCGGGATGGGGCCCTTCCCCGCGCTGGGCATCGCCGGCTCGGCCTGGGCCACGCTGGTCGCGCAGACGTTGTCGCTGGCCGGCCTGCTGCTGTACATGCGGCACAAGCGCCACACCCTGTGGCTGGGCCGCGCCGACCTGCGCCTGTTCAAGCTCGACATGACCATCCTCAAGGCGCTGGTGGTCAAGGGCGTGCCGATGGGCCTGCAGATGGTGCTGATTTCGCTGTCGGTGATCCTGCTGATGACCATGGTCAACCAGTACGGCACCGACACCGGCGCCGGCTACGGTGCTGCCCTGCAGCTGTGGAACTACCTGCAGATGCCGGCGATGGCGATCGGTGCGGCGTGTTCTTCGATGGCCGCACAGAACGTCGGTGCGCAGCGCTGGGACCGCGTGCGCGGTACCGCACGCCAGGGCGTGCTGTTCAACTTCCTGCTGACCGGCGCGCTGATCCTGCCGTTGGTTGTGTTCGATCGCCAGCTGCTGGCGCTGTTCCTGCCGCCGGCCAGCCAGGCGCTGGACATCGCCCGCCACCTCAACCATGTGGTGATCGGCTCGTTCCTGTTCTTCGGCGTCAGCTTCGTGATCTCCGGCGTGGTGCGCTCCACCGGCGCGGTGATTCCGCCACTGCTGATCCTGGCCGGCTCGCTGTGGGGCGTGCGCGTGCCGTTCGCCGAACTGCTGCAGCCGTACTGGGGCGCCGATGCAATCTGGTGGAGCTTCCCGGTCAGCTCGCTGGTGTCGATGCTGCTGTCGCTGGCGTATTACCGCTGGGGCGGCTGGCGCAAGGCGAAGATGATGGGCAAGCCCTCGCATGCCGAAGAACTGGCGACGCCGTCGGAGATTCCGGCCTGTCCGCCGTCGCCGGTGGCCGACCCGGATGCCGCACCGCTGCGGTAGTGCCGGCCGCCGGCCGGCAACCTCATGGACCGGCCAATGACAAGGTAGTGCCGGCCGCTGGCCGGCAACCTCACACCTCTCCAGCAGCATCGCGCAACAGCCGGCCAGCGGCCGGCTCTACCGTTTCTTCTTCGCCGCATTGAACGCCGCCGCTGCGCGCAGCAGCGCCTTGAACGCAGCGGCATCCGGCTTCGCACCTTCATGGATGTCGATCGCACGCCGCGTGTTGCCCTCCAGGCTGGCGTTGAACAGGCCCTTCGGGTCCGCCAGCGCCGCACCGTTGGCGAAGGTCAGTTTCACTGCCTGCTTGTAGGTTTCGCCGGTGCACAGGATGCCGTTGTGCTCCCACACCGGTGTACCGCGCCACTTCCAGGCTTCCTGCACGTCCGGCAGCGCTTCATGGATCAATGCACGCACGCGTGCCAGCGTTTCGCCGCGCCAGTCTCCCAGTTCGGCGATGCGTGCATCGATCAGTTCGGTCGCCGGGATTCCGGCATCGTCAGGGTTCGGAGCATGCGTGGCCATCAGCGGTTCTCGTCGGGAAAGGAATCAGAACGGTGGGCTTACATGCGCTCGCCGGGCAACGCGGCGGCCTGGCGCACCCAGTCGAGGAACTGTGCCTCATCCAGCGCGCCATCCTGTGCGATATGCAGGTAGCGCGTATCGGCACTCCTGGACGGCTCGGGCGGCATCGGCTTCAGCACCGCGCCACGAAAGAACGCCACCTTGATGTAGCGGGTGAAGTAATGGAAGCTGAGAAACCAGCCTTCGCCCGGCGCCACCGCATACATCGGCGAGTTCCACTTCACCGCCTTGTGCACGCCGGGTACGGCCCGTTCGATCAACGCATCCAGCTGTGCGCCGACCGGGCGTTTCCAGTCCGGCATGGCGGCGATGTATGCCTGCACCGGAGGATCGCCCTCGCCCTTGGCGATCCGGGGGTTGCCGCCGGACAACAGCGTGGGCGCGGTGGAAGGTGCGGTTCGCTTGGCAGGCATCGCACGGCACGTCCATCGGGATGAAACCGCAGCCTAGCGCGGCCCGTAGCCAGCGGTCACGGCGCAGTGCGCCATCGGCTCAGTCCGCCTGCCGCGCCCGGAACTGGCGCCAGTCCGGCAGCTTGCGGTGGCGGCGCAGCGAGCGCATCAGCGCCGCCATCACAAGGCCGAACAGCGCGCCGGCCACCAGACCGGCCACCAGCAACAGCACCAGCGGACGTTCGCTGCCCTGCCACAGCATCAGCCACATCAGCGCGGTCCAGAACAGCCCGAACAGCAGGCCCTGCACCAACGCGTTGGTGCCAAAGCCGGCCAGGATCGGTGGCGGCAGTGCGATGCCCAGGCGCCACAACAGGCGATGCAGCAACGGCGCCGATTGCACGCGTGCCAGCCCCTTGCCGTCGAGAAAGCGCAACGCCGACTGGATCACGGCCGGATAGCGAAGGTTGATGTCGTTCATCACCTGATCGTGGCCGATGCGATGCCGGAAACGCAAACGGCCACCCGAAGGTGGCCGTCGCGGCAACAACCGAAGTTGTTTATCAGGCCTTGTCGGCCAGACGGGCAGCCTTGGCGGCAGCAGCGGCAGCCAGGTCTTCCTTGATGCGGGCAGCCTTGCCTTCCAGGCCACGCAGGTAGTACAGCTTGCCGGCGCGGACCTTACCACGACGCTTCACTTCGACCGAGTCGATGATGGCGCTGTGGGTCTGGAAAACGCGCTCGACGCCGTAGCCGTGCGAGATCTTGCGGACGGTGAACGAGGAGTTCAGGCCGGCGTTCTTGGTGGCGATGACGACGCCTTCGTAGGCCTGCACGCGCTCGCGGCTGCCTTCCTTCACCTTCACGTTGACGACAACGGTGTCGCCCTGGCTGAACTTCGGCAGTTCACGGGTGATCTGGGCGGATTCGAATTCCGCGACGATGGACTTGTTCAGCTTGCTCATGGGTTACACCGATTCTTGTTCGGGTGGGCGTGTCGTATCGACAACGTAGGCTCATGCAGTCACCGGACTGTGCTGCACGTTTGTTTTGGGTACTGCGCGCGCCGACCAGGGCCGACGGGAATTGGCCATGATAGCCGATAAAGCCGACCCTGCGCTAGGGGCTGGCCTTCTGGTTCCGGGCCTGACGGCCCTGCTCCAGCAGTTTGCGGTCGGCCTTGCCCAGTGCCTGCTCATCCAGCAGGTCCGGGCGCCGCTCGGCGGTCCGGAGCAGCGACTGCTGGCGGCGCCAGGCGGCGATGGCCGCGTGGTTGCCCGAGCGCAGCACGTCCGGTACGTCACCCAGCGGGTGCTGGGCCGGCTGGCTGTAGTGCGGGCAGTCGAGCAGGCCGAGGTCGCCCTCGAAGCTGTCCTGCGCCGCCGATTCGGCGTCGTTCAGGGCACCGTCCTGCAGGCGGGCCACGGCGTCGATGATCACCGCCGCGCCCAGTTCACCCCCGGACAGCACGTAGTCGCCGAGGGAGATCTCCTCGTCGACATTGGCCTCCAGGAAACGCTCGTCGATGCCCTCGTAGCGGCCGCAGAGCAGGACCACGCGCGGCAGCGCCGCCAGTTCCCGCACCTTGGCCTGGGTCAGCGGCGCCCCCTGCGGGCTGAGGTAGATCACCCGCGCCGGGGTCGGATCGGCCTCACGGATCGCCTGCAGGCAGGCCTGCAACGGCTCGATCAGCATCACCATGCCCGGGCCACCACCGAACGGACGGTCGTCCACGCGGCGGTAGTTGCCTTCGGCGTAATCACGGGGGTTCCAGCCGTGCAGGCTGAACAGCCCCTTCTCCTGCGCGCGCCCGACCACGCCCAGTCCGGCGGACTGGGCGAGGAACTCGGGGAACAGGGTGATGACGTCGAAACGCATGCTCACGCTCAGAACTCGGGATCCCAGTCGACCACGACCAGGTTGGCCTCGAAGTCGACCGACTTGACGAAGTCCGGCTGCACGAACGGAATCATCCGCTCGCGGTCACCGCGGACCACCACCACGTCGTTGGCGCCGGTGCTGAACAGGTGCGAGACCTGGCCCAGGGCAACGCCCTCGGTGGTCTTCACGTCCAGGCCTTCCAGGTCCACCCAGTAGTACTCATCGGGCTTCGGTGGCGGCAATGCACTGCGGGCCACGTAGATCTCGGTGCCGTGCATCGCTTCGACGGTATCGCGGTCCTCGACGCCGGGGAAACGGGCGACCAGGTGCTTGCCGCTGTCGCGGCCACGCACACCTTCAATCGTGGTTTCCACGCCGGACGGGCTGCGCACGATCCACGGCTGGTAACGGAAAATGGCGGAACGTGGCTCGGTCCAGGACTCGAGCTTGATTTCGCCGCGCACACCAAAAGCGCCGACAACCCTGCCCAGCAGGATGCGGCGCTCGATATCTTTCATCTGCTTCAACCAAGAGGGCCACGCCAAAGCGTGGCCCGTCAGGATCAGGCCGCAGCGGCCTGGGACTTGGTCGCTTCCTTGATCAGGTTGCGGACCTTGTCGGTCGGCTGGGCGCCGTTCTTGACCCAATGGTCAACGCGGGCCAGGTCCAGCTCGATGCGCTTCTCGGCGCCCTGGGCAACCGGGTTGTAGAAGCCAACGCGCTCGATGTTGCGGCCGTCGCGCGCGCTGCGCACGTCGGTGACGATGATGTGGTAGAACGGACGCTTCTTGGCGCCGCCGCGGGTCAGTCGAATCTTGACCATGGTGTTTTTCCTATTGCCCAGTCGCCAGGATGGCGAGGTAAGCGGGCGATTATAGCGGCAGAGCCCGGCCGAGCCAACCCCGGGGGAACTCGCCCGGGGTCCCGCCCGGGGTCAGAACCCTTTTGCGCCGCAAAAGGGATCTGACCCCAATCTGTCCCAAGGCACCGCCGCCAGCACCGCCCTGCCCTGTTCAGCCAGCGTCTGCGAGCTTGGCAGGGCATGCCCGTCGATGGCGTCCAGCGCCCATAGGCCGCTGGCGTTGCAGGCAAAAGCGGCCTTCACACTGTCCAGTTCTGCCAGCGCCAACGGCCGCGTCAACTGTGCGCCGGACCAATGCTGCTTCAGCAACGTTTCGGCGGTCCCGCGCAGGGCCGGCGCCTGCGGCCAGAGCAGCCGTTCACCATCGTGCACGGCCAGGTTCCAGGTGCTGCCTTCACTCACGTCGCCATCGGCGGTTACGAACAGCACATCGTCGAATCCTTGCGCCATCGCCGCGCGCCGCTCGGCAAACAGGCCAAATGTGCCCACATGCTTGATCTGCGGCATTTCGCGCTGCCAGGCCACGCTGCGCACGCGCTTGGGCGCGGCCCGGGCCACCGGCGCTGAAACTGCCACCAGCACGTCCACCGGCACGGCCGCCAGCGGATTGCGGAAATCGAAGCGGCGCGAGTACACCGTCACCCGCAGCGAGGCATCGGCCAGGCCGGCCTGCCGCAGCGCCTGCGACATCCACGCCTGCACCTGCACCGTGTCCAGTTCGCTGCCGAACAGTTCGCGCGTGGCCTGCGACAGCCGCGCCAGATGCAGGTCCAGCCCCTGCACTGCACCACCACGCACCTGCAGCGAGGTGAAGTGGCCGTAGTTCACCAGCGCCGGCAGCAGGTCCGCCACCTGCGCCGGCTGGCCATTGCAGGTGACCCTCATCGCAGCAGCGCCTGCGCCTGTTCCCACATGCCGCGCAGCACGTCGGCGGCCGGCTGTGCAGGCGCCATCCACGCCGACTGCCCGGCCCAGGCCTGCATCGCCGCCAGGCGATTTTCCTGCGCCGCCTGCCTGCGCATCGGGGCTGTCAGGCCGCGCTGCACCGGGTACGGGCGCGGCGCAGGGGCGCCTTCGGCAGCAGCGGCGCGCACATACGCGGTCGCCAGGCCACGGCCAAGGCGGCCGCTGAACGCGCGCGTCGGCCAGGTATCTTCCGGTTCGCTGGCGGCCAGCCCATCGGCCCACGCCGACGCGATCGCCGCCTCGGGCGTGCGCAGGAAGGCGGTGCCGATCTGGACGGCGCTGGCCCCCAGGGTGAGTGCGGCAGCAATGCCACGGCCATCGGCGATGCCACCGGCAGCGATCACCGGAATCTGCAGGTGATCGGCCAGGCGCGGCAACAGCGCGAACAGCCCGACCAGCTGGCGTTCGGCCATTGCCGGATCAAACGCACCGCGATGGCCACCGGCCTCCATGCCCTGCGCCACCACGGCGTCGGCACCGGCGTCCTGTGCGGCACGCGCTTCGGACAAGGTGGTCGCGCAGGCGATCCAGGCAATGCCGGCGTCCTTCAGCTGCTGCACGTGGCGCGGCAGCAGCACGCCCATGATGGTCGACGCCACCGCCGGGCGTGCCGCAAGCAACGCAGCGAACTGTTCTTCGAAATCGGCAGGCGTGGCGTCGGCGGCGCTGGCCGGCACGTCCGGGCCCCACTGCGCGAGGAAAGCGCGGCTGGCGGCCTCGGCAGCGACATCACGGCTCGGTGCGGGGTCCGGCAGCCACAGGTTCACCTGCGCCGGGCCGGTGGAGGTCGCGCGGAAGTCCTCCATCCAGCGACCGATATCGGCCGACGACGACAGCACCGCGCCCATCGCCCCCATGCTGCCGGCATTGGCCAGCGCGGCGGACAACGGTACGGGGCAGGCACCGGCCATCGGTGCCAGCAGGATCGGAACGGAAATGCCAAAGCGCCGGCAGAACGCCTCGACGCGGGAAGTTACAGCGGAACTCTGCATGACGGCCCATCGTTTCGGACAGGCCCCCATGGTGCGCGCGGGACAGGGGAAGAGTCGAGCCTGCTGCTGCGCGCCGCCGCCCGAGCGAAGGCTCGGGCGCTACATCACACTGCGACCGGGGCCGTCATCAACGGAACGGCATGCCGCGGCCGCCCATGGCGCCCATCATGCCCTTCATGCTGCGCAACATGCCCTTCATGCCACCGCCGGCCATCTTGCTCATCATCTTTTCCATCTGCATGTACTGCTTCATCAGCTTGTTGACGTCGGCCGGGGTCACACCCGAACCCTTGGCGATGCGCGCGCGGCGCGAGCCGTTGAGCAGGTTCGGGTTGCGCCGTTCCTTCTTGGTCATCGAGCCGATGATGGCGATCATGCGCGGCACTTCCTTGCCCTGGCTGACCTGCTGCTTCAGGTGGTCGGGGATGTTGCCCAGGCCCGGCAGCTTGTCCATCAGGCCGCCGATGCCGCCCATGTTCTGCATCTGCTCGAGCTGGTCGCGCATGTCGTTCAGGTCGAACTTCTTCCCCTTCGCGACCTTCTCGGCCAGCTTGGCGGCCTTGTCCTTGTCGACCTGCTGCTCCACCTGCTCGACCAGCGACAGCACGTCGCCCATGTCGAGGATGCGGCTGGCGATGCGGTCCGGATGGAACACGTCCAGGCCTTCCGGCTTTTCGCTGACACCGACGAACTTGATCGGCTTGCCGGTGATGTAGCGCACGCTCAGCGCGGCACCGCCGCGGGCGTCACCGTCGGTCTTGGTCAGCACCACGCCGGTCAGCGGCAGCGCATCACCGAAGGCCTTGGCGGTGTTGGCCGCGTCCTGGCCGGTCATGGCGTCGACCACGAACAGGGTTTCGGCCGGGTTCACGGCAGCGTGCAGGGCCTTGATCTCGGCCATCATCGCTTCGTCGATGGCCAGGCGGCCGGCGGTATCGACCAGCAGCACGTCGACGAACGACTTGCGCGCGTCGTCGATGGCGGCGCGGACGATGGCCTCCGGCTTCTGGTCGGCGCTGGACGGGAAGAACAGCACGCCGACCTGCTCGGCCAGGGTCTTCAGCTGCTCGATCGCGGCCGGGCGGTAGACGTCGGCCGAAACCACCATCACCTTCTTCTTGCGCTTTTCCTTCAGGTGCTTGGCCAGCTTGCCCACCGTGGTGGTCTTGCCGGCGCCCTGCAGGCCCGCCATCAGGATGATGGCCGGAGCGGGCACATTGAGGTTCAGGTCGCTGGCCTCGGCACCCATCACCGCGGTCAGCTCGTCGCGCACGACCTTGATCAGGGCCTGGCCCGGGGTCAGCGACTTCAGCACTTCCTGGCCAACCGCGCGCACCTTGATGCGCTCGATCAGGGCCTGCACCACCGGCAGCGCGACGTCGGCTTCGAGCAGCGCGATGCGTACTTCGCGGGTCGCCTCGCGGATGTTCTCCTCGGTCAGGCGGCCGCGGCCACGCAGGCGCTCGATGGTGCCGGAAAGGCGCTGGGTCAGGGACTCGAACATGCGGCGCAACCTGTCTGAAAGCGGGGGACAATAAGGCAGACAGTATAACGGGTCCGGCTGTCCGCCCGGACTGCGACCACCGGGCCGTCGCCAGCATCACAGGGGTATGCGAAACTGCAACGATGACAATCGTTCTCATCGCCGTCCTGCTCTACCTGGCTGCCAGTGCCCTGCTGGTGCGCGCGCTCGGCCGCGATGAAAGCACCGGCTCCCCCACCTGGCTGTGGCCGGCCCTGCCAGCGATGCTGCTGCATGGCGGTTACCACGTGATGGTGGCGATGCGCACCAACGGCGGGCCGGACATGCACTTCTTCGCCGCGCTGTCGCTGGTCGGCCTGGGCATGGCCTGGCTGACCTCGCTGGTGGGCGCGCGCGGCCGCATGTCGGCGCTGGGCGTGGTGGTGTTCCCACTGGCCGCGGTACTGCTTCTGGCCTATCACGGCTACGGCCACGAGCCGAGCAAGGTGCTGGGCTGGCGCCTGGCCAGCCATGCCTGGCTGGCGCTGCTGGCCTACGCCACGCTGAGCATCGCCGCGCTGCTGGCGATCATGCTGTGGCTGCAGGAACGCGCCCTGCGCCGCCGCGAGTTCCGCCCGTGGCTGCGCGCGCTGCCACCGCTGGCCGACCTGGAATCGCTGCTGTTCCGGGTGATCACGGTCGGCTTCGCGCTGCTGACCCTGACCCTGGTCACCGGCGTGCTGTTCGTCGACGACCTGCTGGCGCAGAAGCTTGTGCACAAGACCGTGCTGAGCGTGCTGTCGTGGATCGTGTTCGGCGTGCTGCTGATCGGCCGTCGCCGCTACGGCTGGCGCGGCATGAAGGCCGTGCACTGGACGCTGGCGGCAATGCTGTTGCTGCTGCTGGCGTTCTTCGGCAGCCAGTTCGTGATCGAACTGGTGTTCGGGCATACGCGATAGAAGCGTGCCGCCCAACGGTCGGCACCCACCCAACATCACCGGGTAGTGCCGGCCGCTGGCCGGCAACTGAACCACGCCCTACGTGGATGCCGCAGACGATCAAGGCAGCGGCTGCGCCAGTATCTTCCGTACCGAGCGTCCACTGTTGGTGAGAATGTCATCGACCTGCCAGCAGCCCTGGCCCTGGCGCACCATCGGCAGACGGGCCACGTAGGCCTTCTTCCATACCGCATAGCGCATCTCGACCTGGCCGGCAGTGGCCGAGGCCTCTTTCCAGCGGTAACGCACCGGGGTTTCAATGTCGCCGTCCTGCGCATCCAGCCACGGGTCGGAATCGATCGTGCAGATGCCCTCTTCGCGCTGCTGGCAGGCACGCTCGCCACGCAGTGCCTTGCCGAACGCCGGGCTGACCAGCGCGGGCGGTGGCTCCAGCAGGTCACCATTGCCGGTCGTGGCCTCGAACAAGGCACGGGCAACGGCCATGGGTTCCTGGCAGGCCGGTGCGGCCTGCACGGTGGGGGCCAGCAGCAGCCCGGCGATCACGAACATCCCTGTCTTTCGCATGTATTCCATTCCCTGGTGGTGATGATGATCCGTTGTAGAGCCGAGCCCATGCTCGGCTGCTTTCCGCGTGGGCCGAGCGCAGGCTCGGCTCTACAGGAGCGTGCAGCTTACAGCCCGTAACGCTCGATCACGTCCAGATGCGGCTGGCGGTCCTGGTCACAGGCTTCAGCCAGGCGCAGCCAGCAATGCGGATGCGGCCACGTCGCGGTGTGCTGCTGGAGGAAGCGGTGCAGCGCCAGCGGCGCATGGTCCTGCGGCTGGGCGACGGTGAACAGCAGGCCGGGCAGCGTGCCCCCCTCCCTATCGGGGTCGGTGACGGTGTAGTCCGGGCGGCTGTGCGACCACACCTTCCAACCCTGCGCTTCGGCCGCCTCGACGAAGGCGTTCCACGCCTCTTCGCCCGGGTGCGCGCCATCGATCATCCAGCTGCGGGCGAAGCCGCCGCGCTCCAGCACATGCACCTGCGCATAGGTCGGGATGAAATGCTCGCGCGCTTCCTCCTCCTCGGGTGCCGGATGCACCAGTGCGGCATCGAACACCACCCAGTCGCCCACCTGCTGGGCGCGGTTGGACGGCGCATTCTCGACGATGCGCGCGGTCACCGGGCCGCTGCGGCGGGCGTAGTACTCCATCGGCTCGCCGTTCTCTTCGCTGCGGATGATCACCCAGCCCCATGGCTCCTCGACCACACCTTCCTGGCTGGACAGCTCCATGCCGATCGCCGCGGCCGAGCGGCGCACCGCGTCCCAGTCGCGCGCCGCGCTGGCCGCACTCATGTGGTCCCAATGCGCGGCGTTCGGCTCGTCCAGCAGCTCCACCAACTGCGCATAGCAGGCCTGGGCCTCACTGAAGCGGCCGGTTTCCATGTACATGCGCGCCAGCGTGCCGCGCGCGCCGTGCGAGCCCGGAGACAGCTCCAGAAGCGATCGGGCCGCCTGCTCCAGCGCCGGCCAGTCGGACACCCGGCGTGCGCGCTGCACGTCGCACCAGTGCGCGAACACCGGCACGCTGCTGCGGTAGACCTCGGCCAGCTGGCGCAGGCCGTCGTCGTTCCCCTGCTCGGCCAGCCAGCGCATCAGCGTGTAGGCTGCGGGACCATCGTTCTGCGCATGGCTGCGTACGAACCGCCACAACAGCGCTCGCGCCTCGGCCTGCGCGCCGCAGGCGCTCAGCGCCGAGGCGGCCATCTCGGCCAAGGCCTCGTCATCGGGCAGCTGCGCCTGCGCCTGCAGCAACCACTGCGCCTCGCGCTCGGGGTCGCGCGCCTGGTTCTGTTCGCCCTGCGCGTCCAGCCATGCCAGCAGCTCGCCGGCCGGCACCGGCAGCGGTGCGACATCCGGCAATGCATCGATGCGTGCCGCCAGGCCGGCCACCAGCGCTGCCGCCCCCCGGTCCTGGCGCAGCTGCGCCAGATGGGTGCGGGCCAGTTCCAGCTGGCGCAGCGCCACCCAGCGCGCACCACGCTGCAGCGCAAGCTCCAGGCTCAGCGCCGCCACTTCGATCAGCAGGCGATGCGAACCGACCCGGGCGAAGTGCTCGATGATCGTGTTGAAGCGCGTGCCCAGGTCCCACGTATTGCGCGCAGGGTCACGCTGGCACAGCGCTGCGGCGGTGTTCGCCCACAGCCGCCAGTAGTTCGGGGTCAGCTCGCTCCACGGCACCAGCTGCTGCAGCGCTTCTTCGTCGCGGCCCAGCTGGGCCAACGCCCATGCCTTGGACAAGCGGCGCGGCACCGTGCAGTTGGCCGGCTCGTACTCCCCGGAGGCGGCCACTTCGGCTTCGCGCTTCTCGATCAGCGCCAGTGCCTCGTCGGCGCGGCCGACAGCGAGCAGGATCTTGATCTGCATCTCCGGGAAGCTGTCGAACACTTCCTTGCCACAGGCCTCCACGGCGTCGGCCTGCGCCTGCAGGTAATCCAGCGCCTCCTGGCCACGGCCATCGTCGAGCAGCGCATCGGCTTTCTCGCAGCTCAGGCACTGGAAGCAGGCCCAGCTGGGATCGATGCGGCCGAGGGTCTCGTCGCACACCTCGATGCGCTCGGGCACCCAGCCCGGGCCATCGATGTTGCCGTAGCAGGCGGCCAGGTCCTGGGTCACGCAGATCGACTGCGGGCATTCCAGGGTGTCTTCGCGGTGTGCCCGCTCGAACAGCGCAACGGCTTCGCCAAGTGCGCTCTCGCCTTCAACACGGTTGCCGACGCGGTTGCGCAGCGCCCAGTGGCCGACGTAGACGTCGACCCATGGGTTGTCGAGCGCCTTGCCCAGTGCGCGTGCTTCGGGCAGCAGTGCATCGACGCGGTCGATCTGCAGCTCACTGACCTCGTCGGCGAGGCGGTTCAGCAGGTGCGCGTTCTGCGCCTGGCCGGCCTGGCGCAGGTCGCCCTGCAGTTTTTCGACCCAGTTCCAGATGTCCATGGGGTAAGTACTCCTGTCTAGCGAAGGCTGGATGAGAGGGCGCGGTGCTCAGCGCAGCATCTGCTGCAGGGCACCGGCGATATCGGTAAAGGCGCCGTTGAGATCCGGGCCCTGCGTGGCGGTCGTTGCCCGGGCCAAGGGACGGCCCTGCGCAGCGACGATGATCTTCAGCGAGCGCAGCAGGCGTGCCGCCGCTTCGGCCTGCGGGTGGCCCTCGCGCTGGGCGCGCAGCAGCGCCTGCACCGCCGGGTTGTCGAGGTTGAGGTACAGCCGCGAGGGTGCGCGCGATTCGATGCGTGCGGTGAACTGGCGCGCCAGGCGCAGCGCCGCCATCGAAACGCGCTTGTCGTTCTCGTCGTCTTCCAGGCGCTGCTTCAGTTCGGCCTCGCGGTCGGGCACCACCACCACCGGCAGTGCTTCCGGGCTGAAACGCGCCGGCAGCAGCTGCTCGCCATCACCCAACTGTTCGCGCAGCCAGGCCAGCTGCGCGTCGTCGAGGCTGTCATCGCTGCGGAACAGTGCGCGATTGCCCTGCTCGGTGCCGAGTTCAACCAGGCGCAGGCCCTTGGCCTGGGCCCAGCGCCGCAGAAACGGCACCACCGCGTAGCGATGGCCATGCGCGACCGGCACCCCCATCGCGCGGAACAGCATCTCTTCGAAGCCACCGCCATTGTCGAGGATGACATGCACGGCACCGCGCGCCGGCAGGGCACTGGCCGGCAGGTCGCCCTGCGAGGTCGGCACGCGCACATGCTCCATCAGCAGGTCGAACAGGCGGTCATCGCACAGCGCCGCGCCCAGCAGCGCCTCGTTGTGGCGGCTCAATACGCGTCGCCACGCCTCCGGCTGCTGCCGCGCAACGTCGGCCAGACCATCGATCAGCGCCTCCAGCAAGGCATGTTGCACAGCGCGGTACTGGTCATCGCGCTGCAGGTCTTCGCGGCTGGCGGTGGGAGTCAGCCGCGAGGATTCGATCACCCCGCCGATGAAGCCAGCCCACGGCGGCAGCAGGTCACGGGCATCGTCATCCAGCAGCATGCCGCGCACGAACACCGACAGGTTGCGGTTGTCGCTGGTGCCATAGGTGGCACCATCCTGCACCCACAGCAGGCCGGTGGCATCGCTGTTGCCGTCGGCCCGCAGCGGCACGGTGACGATCGGCTCGAAATCGTGCTCGAAGCGCGCGGCGAACTGCAGTGCCTGGCGGCGTGCCTGCACCGGGTGCACGGCCACGTCGCCCTGCCCCCGCCACGGCGGCGGCTCGGGGTTGAGCGCTTCGGTCGCAGCACCGATGAAGATCGGTTCGGACAGCAGCGCGCAGTAGCGGCCCAGCACCTCATGCAGGCGCGCCTCGTTGGCCAGTGGCAGGAAATCCGGATGCAGTTCCAGTTCCACCTCGGTGCCGACCGCGCGTGCCGGCACTTCGCTGACGGTGTACTGCTCGGCATTGCTGGACACGTACAGATGGCCCAGCTCCGGCGTCTGGTACGAGGTGGTACGCACGCTGACCCGGCGCGCCAGCACGAAGGCCGACAGGAAGCCGAGGCCGAACATGCCGATCAGGCCTTCATCATCCTCGCCGCCCTGGCGCAGGCCACGGGTATAGCCGACGCCGACGGTGGCCAGGTAGTCGTGGATCTCCTGGCGGGTCAGGCCGGCACCGGTATCGGTGATGCGCAGCACGCCGGCACCGGCATCGACCTGCACCGAAATGCGCGAAGGCACCTGGACGCCGGGCTGCTCGATGCGGCGGCGGATGATCGAGTCGTGCGCGTTCTGCACCAGTTCGCGCAGCGCCACCACCGGGGTGGAATACAGGTGCTTGCCCAGCACCGTCATCAGTCCATTGAGATCGACCCCGGCACGACGGATCTCGGCGTTGGGGGCGGTGAGCGCGGTGTCCTGCATGTAATCGTTTACTCCTGGGCACGGAAAGGCGCCAGAGGGCGCCTTCGTCGAGCGGGAAAAACTAGCACAGCCAGCCTGACCGTTGCCGTATATGACGTATGTGGAGGCAGGCCCCGCAGCAGTCCCCCCAGTGCCTCACGCCGCGTCGATGGCCTCGGACAGGCGCTCCACCGCGATCACTTCCATGCCTTTCACCGATCCGCCCTTGGGCGCATTGGCCTTGGGCACGATGGCGCGCTTGAAGCCATGGGTGGCGGCCTCGCGCAGGCGGTCTTCGCCATTGGGCACCGGCCGGATCTCGCCGGACAGGCCCACCTCGCCGAACGCAATCGTCTTTTCCGCCAGCGGCCGGTCCTGCAGCGACGACAACACCGCCAGCAGCACCGGCAGGTCGGCGGCGGTTTCCTGCACGCGGATGCCACCGACCACGTTGACGAACACGTCCTGGTCGCCGACCAGCACGCCGCCGTGGCGATGCAGTACCGCCAGCAGCATGGCCAGGCGGTTCTGCTCCAGGCCGACCGCGACACGGCGCGGATTCGACAGCGGCGACGCATCGACCAGCGCCTGCACCTCCACCAGCAGCGGCCGGGTGCCCTCGCGGGTGACCATCACGCAGCTGCCCGGCTGATGGGTGCTGCCGCCGGACAGGAAGATCGCCGATGGGTTGGAGACCTCCTTCAGGCCCTTGTCGCCCATCGCGAACACGCCCAGTTCGTTGACCGCACCGAAGCGGTTCTTGAACGCGCGCAGCAGGCGGAAGCGGCTGCCGCTCTCGCCCTCGAAATACAGCACCGCGTCGACCATGTGCTCGAGCACGCGCGGGCCGGCGATGCCGCCCTCCTTGGTCACGTGGCCGACCAGGAACACGGCCGTGCCGGTTTCCTTGGCAAACCGGACCAGCCGCGCCGCGCTCTCGCGCACCTGGCTGACCGAACCGGGCGCGGCGGTCAGGCTCTCGGTCCACAGGGTCTGCACGGAGTCGGCCACGATCAGCCGCGGGCCGGCCTTGGACGCATGCTGCAGGATCGATTCGACCCCGGTCTCGGCCAGCGCGTTGACCCCGTCCAGCGGCAGCTCCAGGCGGTGCGCGCGGCCGGCGACCTGCGCCAGCGATTCCTCGCCGGTGACGTACAGCACCGGCAGTTCGGCCGCCATCTTCGCCACCGCCTGCAGCAGCAGGGTCGACTTGCCGATGCCCGGATCGCCACCGACCAGCACCACCGCGCCCTCGACCAGGCCACCGCCCAGCACCCGGTCGAACTCGCCGATGCCGGTGGAGACCCGGCGATGCTCGGTCTGCTCCACGTCCTTCAGGGCGGTGATCTTCGGCGGGTCGATCTTGCCGGCCCAGCCGGCCCGGCGCGAAGCCGGCGCCTTGGCCGCCGCCGCGCTTTCCAGCACGATTTCCGACAGCGAGTTCCAGGCGTTGCACTCGGTGCACTGGCCCTGCCACTTGCTGAATTCGGCGCCGCATTCATTGCAGACGTAGGCGGTGCGGGCTTTTGCCATCGGATGATTTCCAGCAACGGGAACAGGCGTGGCAGGATAGCCGAGCCGGGTCGCAGGTGCTGCGACCACTCAAGTCCTGCCCACCTGCGCCGATAGGGGTCGCGGGCGTGCGCCTTGCGGGCGCCCCTTCCTCCCCCACTGGATTCATCATGACTGGCAGCTACAGTCAGAGCCTGGTCATCATCTCCCTGCTGGTGGCCATTCTTGCTTCGTACACGGCGCTGGACATGGCCGGGCGCCTGGCCACGGCCGAGGGTCGCGTGGCCCGCTGGTGGCTGGCCGGCGGCGCGGCGGCCATGGGCCTGGGCATCTGGTCGATGCACTTCATCGGCATGCTCGCCTTCGACCTGCCGATTCCGGTGGGTTACGACCTTGGCATCACCCTGTACTCGCTGGCGGTCTCGATCGGCGCCTCGGCGTATGCACTGTGGCTGGTGTCGCGGCCCAGCCTGCCGTGGCGCCGGCTGCTGGCCGGGGCCGTGCTGATGGGCCTGGGCATCGCCACCATGCATTACCTGGGCATGGCGGCGATGCGCATGCAGCCCGGCATCGACTACCACCCGGGCTGGTTTGCCGCGTCCATCGCGGTGGCCATCGGTGCCGCCGGCGCCGCACTGTGGATCGCCTTCCGCCTGCGCGCCGAGCGGCGCAACACCCTGCTGCTGCGCGCGCTTGCTTCGCTGGTGATGGGCCTGGCCATCGTCGGCATGCATTACACCGGCATGGCGGCGGCGCGCTTCCCCGAAGGCAGCATCTGTGGCGCCGTCGGCAGTGGCGGCATCGACACGCGCTGGCTGGCGGTGCTGGTGATCGTCACCACCGTGGCCACGCTGGGCATCGCCCTGGTCGCCTCGCTGTTCGACCGGCAGATGCGCGTGCGCACCGGTCTGCTGGCCGATTCGCTGGCGCACGCCAACGACAAGCTGATCCAGGCCGCGCTGCACGACCCGTTGACCCAGCTGCCCAACCGCATGCTGCTGCAGGACCGCATCGAGCAGGCCATCGAGAAGGCGCGGCGCCGCAACCATGCAGTGGCGGTGATGTTCTGCGACCTGGACGGCTTCAAGGCGGTCAATGATGCGTACGGCCACCAGCTCGGCGACCGCCTGCTGGTGGCGGTGGCACAGCGCATCGGCGGCCAGCTGCGACCGCAGGATACCTTGGCCCGCCTCGGCGGCGATGAGTTCGTGATCGTGCTGGCCATCGACATTCCCGACGACGCGGTGGTGGTGGCCGAGCGCATCATCGCCGCGGCCGGCGAACCGTTCCTGCTGGATGCGGCCGAACTGCAGGTCAGCGCCAGCCTTGGCATTGCCCTGTACCCGGATGACGCCGGCAACGAGCGCGAGCTGATGGCCCACGCCGATGCGGCGATGTACCACACCAAGGAAACCGGGCGGAACGGCTATACCTTCTTCACCCCGTCGATGCAGCTCAGTGCCAACCGCCAGCTGCGCCTGCTGCAGGACCTGCGCAAGGCCATCGCCCGCGACGAACTGATCCTGCATTACCAGCCCAAGTTCCCTGCCGCCGGCGCACCGGCCACCGGGGCCGAAGCGCTGCTGCGCTGGCAGCACCCGGAGCTGGGACTGCTGGCGCCGGACGTGTTCATCCCCATTGCCGAGCGCAGCGGCCTGATCCTGCCGATCGGTGACTGGGTATTGGACCGCGCCTGTGCGCAGCTGCGGGCATGGCACCAGGCCGGGCATACGGAATGGACAATGGCGGTGAACCTCTCGCCGCTGCAGTTCGCCTCGCCGGCACTGCTGGACAGCGTGCGCGAGGTGCTGCACCGGCACCGGATCGAACCGGCGCGGCTGACCCTGGAGATCACCGAGACCACGGCGATGAAGGACGTCGATGCCAGCCTCGCGATTCTCAACGACCTGACCGCGATGGGCGTGCACATCGCCATCGATGATTTCGGCACCGGCTATTCCAGCCTGCTGTACCTCAAGCGCATGCCGGCCACCGAACTGAAGATCGACCGTGCGTTCGTGCACGACCTGGAGCGCAATGACGAGGACGCCGCCATCGTCTCGTCGATCATCGCGCTGGGCCGCACCCTGCAGCTGCAGGTGGTGGCCGAGGGCGTGGAGACGCAGGCGCAGCGCGAGTACCTGAGCGAACTGGGGTGTGATCAGTTGCAGGGTTACCACCTGGGCCGACCGATGGACGCCGAGGAATTCCTGCGCCGGGTGGGGTGAGGCGCCAGGTCCGGGGTCGGATCCCTTGCCGCAGGCAAGGGCTCTGACCCCATCCACGCATGGCGTGGATCTCCTGGTAGAGCCGGCCGCTGGCCGGCTTCGCGTAATTGCCGGCCAGCGGCCGGCACTACCAGCCTGGTGGGTGCACGAAACGCGCAACCACAGCAAACAGAAAGGCCGCCCGAGGGCGGCCTTTCTGCGTGGCAACGTCGCGAGGACGTCAGTGCATCATGTGCACGTTCATGTTGTGCATGACCCACAGGGTGCCGATCACGATGATGCCGATCACCACAACGGTGAAGGCCGCAGCGTTGACGTTCCAGCGGCTTTCCGAAGAGCGGTCCAGGTGCAGGAAGAACACCAGGTGGACCAGCATCTGCAGCACCGCGGTGACCGCGATCACCACACCGTTGACGGTGCGCGAGAAATCACCCGACATCACCATCCAGAACGGGATGACGGTCAGCACCACCGCCAGCACGAAGCCGATCAGGTACGACTTCACGCTGCCGTGGCTTTCGCCGCCGGTGCCGTGGTCGTGTGCGTGGTTGTCATGTGCCATTACAGCGCTCCATTGAGGTAGACGACGGAGAACACGCCGATCCAGATCAGGTCCAGGAAGTGCCAGAACAGGCTCAGGCACGCCATGCGGGTCTTGTTGGTCGGGGTCAGGCCGTACTTCTTCAGCTGCACGAACATCACCAGCAGCCACAGCAGGCCGGCGCTGACGTGCAGGCCGTGGGTGCCGACCAGGGCGAAGAACGCCGACAGGAAGGCACTGCGGTCCGGACCGTAGCCCTGATGGATCAGGTGCTGGAACTCATAGACTTCCATGCACATGAAGCCGAAGCCCAGCAGCCAGGTAACCGCCAGCCACAGGAACATCTGGCCAACCTGCTTGCGGTGCATGGCGATCATGCCCAGGCCGAAGGTCAGCGACGAGGTCAGCAGCAGCGCGGTTTCCCACGCCACGAACGGCAGTTCGAACAGGTCCTTCGCGGTCGGGCCACCATCGGTACCGCCTGCCAGCACCACGTAGGTGGCGAACAGCGAGGCGAAGATGAGGCAGTCGCTCATCAGGTACACCCAGAAACCGAAGACGGTGTTGCCGCCGGTGTCGTGGTGCTCGTGGTCGTCATGGCCATGGGCCGCCGCGTGCGCGGCGTGCCCGTGGCTCAGGGTCGAGGTATTGGTGCTCATGCCTTCAGCTCCGACTTCACCAGGCCCTGGGCTTCCAGGTGCTTGCGGTGTTCGTTCTCGATGCGTTCCACCTCGGCGGCCGGGACCCAGTAGTCCACGTCCTGGTCGAAGGTGCGGTAGATGAACGTGGCGATCATGCCGACGAAGCCGACGATGGCCAGCCACCAGATGTGCCAGATCATCGCGAAGCCGAACACCAGGCTGAAAGCACCGATGACAACGCCCGTGCCGGTGTTGCGCGGCATGTGGATGTCGGTGTACTTGGCCGGCTTCGGCCAGGCTTCACCACGCTGCTTGCGCTCCCAGAAATCGTCCAGCTCGGTGACTTCCGGCAGCGTGCCGAAGTTGTAGAAGGCCGGCGGCGAAGAGGTTTCCCACTCCAGCGTACGGGCATCCCACGGGTCGCCGGTCAGGTCGACGGTCTTCTTGCGGTCGCGGATCGAGACGGCCACCTGGATGATCTGGCACAGGATGCCGGCGCCAACGATGAAGGCACCTGCGGCGGCGATCAGCAGCAGCGGCTCATAGGCCGGGTTGACCGTGCTCTGCAGGCGACGGGTCATGCCCATGAAGCCCAGCACGTACATCGGCATGAAGGTCACGTAGAAGCCGATGAACCAGCACCAGAACGCGCACTTGCCCCAGAACTCATTGAGGCGGAAGCCGAACATCTTCGGCCACCAGTAGGTGATGCCGGCGAACATGCCGAACACCACGCCGCCGATGATGACGTTGTGGAAGTGGGCGATCAGGAACAGGCTGTTGTGCAGCACGAAGTCGATGGCCGGGATCGCCAGCATCACGCCGGTCATGCCGCCGATGACGAAGGTGACCATGAAGCCGATGGTCCACAGCACCGGGGTGGTGAAGTGCACGCGGCCGCGGAACATGGTGAACAGCCAGTTGAAGATCTTCACGCCGGTCGGGATCGAGATGATCATCGTCGTGATGCCGAAGAAGGCATTGACGTTGGCACCGGAGCCCATGGTGAAGAAGTGGTGCAGCCACACGATGAACGACAGCACGCCGATGCAGGCGGTGGCGTAGACCATGCCCTTGTAGCCGAACAGCGCCTTGCGCGAGAAGGTCGCGATGACTTCGGAGAACACACCGAACGCCGGCAGGACCAGAATGTACACCTCCGGGTGACCCCAGATCCAGATCAGGTTGATGTACAGCATGGCGTTGCCGCCACCGTCATTGGTGAAGAAGTGCGTACCCAGGTAACGGTCCAGGGTCAGCAGCACCAGGGTGATGGTCAGCACCGGGAAGGCAGCGACGATCAGCACGTTGGTCACCAGGGCGGTCCAGGTGAACACCGGCATCTGCATCAGCTTCATGCTGGGGGTACGCATCTTCAGGATGGTGATGAAGAAGTTGATACCGCTCAGCGTGGTACCCAGGCCTGCGACCTGTAGACCCCAGATGTAGTAGTCCATGCCGACGCTTGGACTGTATTCGATGCCCGACAGTGGCGGGAATGCCAGCCAGCCGGTGGCAGCGAACTCACCGATCCACAGCGACAGCATGATCAGCACCGCACCGGACACGAACAGCCAGAAGCTGAGCGAGTTGACGAACGGGAACGCGACGTCGCGCGCACCGATCTGCAGCGGCACGGCCAGGTTCATCAGGCCGGTGATCAGCGGCATCGCCACGAAGAAGATCATGATCACGCCGTGGGCGGTGAAGATCTGGTCGTAATGGTGCGGCGGCAGGTAGCCCTCGGAACCACCGACGGCGATGGCCTGCTGGGTACGCATCATGATGGCGTCGGAGAAACCGCGCAGCAGCATGACGAAGGCGACGATGAGGTACATCACGCCGATCTTCTTGTGATCCACCGAGGTGAACCACTCCTTCCACAGATAGCCCCACAGCTTGAACTTGGTGATCAGGGCGACGACGCCCAGGCCACCAAGAACCGCGCCGATCAACGTCGTCAGGACGATCGGATCGTGGGGGATCGACTCAAGAGAGAGTTTTCCCAACATGTTCATTCTCCCGAACCCGCGTGGCCGGCATGGCCTGCGTGTTCGTGTTCGTTGGCATCCAGGTTTTCACCCGATTCCTTGGAATCATGCGCATCACTGGGGGCATGGCCCTCGTGCGCTTCATGGGTGGCGGCATCGGCAGCGGCGGCACCGGCATGCGAGTGCTTCATGCCGTAATGCTTGTTGTCGCCCATGTGCTTGGCGATGACCCAGTCGAACAGGCCTTCTTCGGTCTTGCCGAAGTAGGTGACCGGATACCACTCGGCGTTGCGTGCTTCACCCAGCGCCTTGAACGAGGCCTTGTCCAGGGTCTGCTCACCGGCGCGGACCTGGTCCAGCCACTGGCGGTATTCGGCATCGGTGACCGAGTAGGCGGTGAAGTGCATCTTGGCGAAGCCCGCGCCGCTGTAGTGCGAGGACATGCCCGGGAATTCGCCGGTCTCGTTGGCGATCAGGTGGAGCTTGGTCTCCATCGCAGCCATCGAATAGATCATGCTGCCCAGGTGCGGGATGAAGAACGCATTCATCACCGAATCGGACGTGATCTTGAAGTTCAGCGGCGTGTTGACCGGGAACTTGATTTCGTTGACGACCGCCACCTTCTCTTCCGGATAGATGAACAGCCACTTCCAGTCCAGCGAGATCGCCTCGATGGTGACCGGCTTGACGTCCGAATCCAGCGGACGATACGGGTCCAGTGCGTGCGACGAACGCCAGGTCAGGACCGCCAGCACCAGCACGATCATGCAGGGAATGGACCACACCACCACCTCGATCGCCGTCGAGTGGGACCACTTCGGCTCGTAACGGGCCTTGGTGTTGGAGGCGCGATACTTCCACGCGAACGTCAGGGTCATGATGATGACCGGGATGACGACCAGCAGCATGAGCACGGTGGCCGTGATCAGCAGGGTCTTCTCATCCTGGCCGATCTGGCCCTTCGGACTGAGGATGGCCACCGCATCGCAACCGGTGAGCATCACCAGCAACGACAGCAGCAGGCCCGGGCGCAACCAGCGCCCAAGGGTTTTCAACGGAATCATCGGTCGATCCAATTGCGAGGGAATGCCGTTCCCCGTCCCTGCCTGTTCCGGCCAAAAGCCGGTCCCACCGGTCCGGAAGACAGGCAGGGAGGTGGGGTCGAGTCAGCCTTTCAATTTTAGGCCGTCACCCACCATTTAAGAAAGGCATTGACATTGATCGAGCGCAGGAAAGGCCCGATTCTGGCTGCGACACGTTGTCGCACCGCGCAGGTGTGACGGGCGCATGACCCAGGACTGCGTCGCGGCCCCGCGCGCTCGTGGGGCCATTCGCCCTCGTTCGGCAAAGTCACCTGAACCGGTTCAGCGTACTGGCGGGTGCCTGGCGTGGGATGCTCTGCACAGGAGGAAGCCCCCGATGGACAAGATCGACTTCAAGAAGCGCGACCAGGCGCTCTATCAACCGCCCGCCGGCAGGTTCGTACCGGTCGATGTGCCGCCCCTGCCCTACGTGATGGTCGATGGTCGCGGCGACCCGAACACGGCCCCCGCCTACCTGCAGGCCGTGCAGTGGCTGTATTCGGTGAGCTATGCATTGAAGTTCGCGCTGAAGGCCGAAGGGCGCGACTACGTGGTGCCACCGCTGGAGGCGCTGTGGAGCGCCGAGGACCCGGCCAGCTTCATCGCGCGACGCAAGGACGAGTGGGCCTGGACCGTAATGATCCGCACGCCCGAGGGCATCGGCCCTACGCAGTGGCAGGCCGCGATCAGCAAGGCGCGCGCGAAGCTGGGGGATGCGCCGCCCAGCCTCCGCAATGAAATCCTTGCCGAGGGCCCCAGCCTGCAGACCTTGCACGTGGGCGCCTACGACGACGAAGGCCCCGTCCTGGCGCATCTGCATGAGGAAGTGATGCCCGCACTGGGTTACACCTTCGCCGGCCCCCATCATGAGATCTACCTGAGCGACCCGCGCAGGACCGACGCGGCGCGGTTGAAAACCGTGCTGCGGCAGCCGGTGCGGCCGATCAAGCCTGATGAGGATTCCGGCACATGACACAAGGAATGCCATGCACCTGATCAACCGACTGCTGCACTGGACCACCCTGCCCGCCGGGCGCCGCCTGATGGCCGTGCTGGGTGCCGCGCTGGTGATCGTGCTGGCCTGCAATCCGGATCTGCTGCCGTTGTTGCCGGTGGTGGATGCGCTGGGCCTGGACGTACTGATGCTGTTGCTGGGTGCGCAGGTGGTGGCGGTCCTGCCTTGGGTGCGGGAGCGGGCCGCGCGTGGGATCAGGGTGCTCGCACACCTGCTGATCGGTGCATCGGCGGGAGCAGCGGGTGGTTATCTCCGGCAGCTCGCGTGGTGGCTGGCACGGGATGCGGGGATGACGAGACGTTGCTGAAGGCTTGCAGCCTTCAGTGAGGTCACCATCCTATGATAACCGGCGGGCGCAAACAAAAAGCCCCGACCAAAGGCCGGGGCTTTTAACTACAACTGGTGCCGGAAACAGGAGTCGAACCTGCGACCTACGCATTACGAATGCGCCGCTCTACCAACTGAGCTATTCCGGCCTAGCTGGACATTGTAGGACTACAAGCAACATGCGGTCAATGGCTGCGCATCTACCCTCTTCATGGGCCAACAAGCCGCTACCAGCTACTGATAGTGGCTTTCACGGATGACCTTGGAACATCGCTGGTCGAGATCAACATGAAATGACTTCAGTCCACCTTCTGGCAGCAGAACCCTGTCATGGACGTGCTGGACTGAGAAGCCAATATCTGCGGTGCCGGAAGACTCCTCCGCAATGCGATACATCTCCCGTTTCCATCCCCTCGTCTCTTGGACGTAAGTCTCGATTGTCGTCACGCATCTTTCTAGCCCTTCCAACCCCTTCTCACCTCGGGGCTCCTTCGCTGCACAGCCGCCTGCTATCAGCAATGAAAACAGCAGCCCCACTTTCAAGATGACTGAGCGTTTCATCTGCGTCCCTCCATGATAGGTACGAACTCATAACCCTCATGACTTCTAATCATCCCAGGCACTCCCATTTCTTCAAGGAACTGATAGTCATACCCGTTAGCTGCAGGGCGATAACCCTCTTCCCGAGTATTCGGGTGAGTATGGAAGAATCCTATAACTCGGCAACCACACTGAAACTCTGAAGGCTTGAAAAGCACATCCTGCCCCATTTGAGCACGAGTACCAGGTTGAGCACGAATCAATTGAGGGGCGCCAACCAGGTTCGGAGCCACGATCCACCCTCCTTGTTCCCGCTTCAGCGATCCAGGTTGCCCCCACAATACAGTTGGCGCATCGGGGTTGGAGTCCTGCCAAGCTCGCTCCATCTGCCGCTTCAGCCCAGGATCTCTCGTCCAAGCAGGATCAGTCGATTGCGGAGAGCGACCGTAACTTGGTGACGCCGAAGTTGACTGCCTGCTTCCCACTGCCCCCGTGCCCATCGTTCCTCGACCTGCAGAAGAACCACCGTATGCCCCCTGCTCCAACTGGCAGTCAGTGTCTTTGCCACATGCTCGCCGGCCATCGGGATCAAAGTAGCGATATGGGTTCGAATTGGCATACCTGTAGCGTCCGAATGCTCCCACCGAATCGCTTTGGGGCGACACCGGATCCACACTAAGGAACACACCAAGGATTGGATCCATATACCGCTGCTGCATGTAACTCAAGCCCGTCGAAGCATCACTCACGTGCCCTGCATAGCCAGGCCCATCAGCAACGGACCCACCAACCACGGCGCCATAGGGCTCATAGGTGGTACGCCGGATAACGCTGCCAGCCGCGTCAGTCTCAGCGACCGGTGACCCTAACGCATCGGTATGGATATAGGTAATCGTCTCCGCAGCAGCCTGATTGAACAGTCCACCCAGAATCAGCGCGGCCCCACCTACGGTTCGACTCACCAGCATCTTCATTCCTGCGTTCATCGCGCCCACCTCAGTTCGACCAGGCCGAGCACGCCTGCGCGTTGCAGGCACGCACCTTGTAACCACCCTGGCAGCGCGTATCGAGGTCGTAGCCGATGCCTTCTGCCCTATAGGTCGCGCCGCCGCTGCTTGAACGCATGTTGTAGTAGGTGGCACCCGGCGACGCATTCCAGATGACCGAGCAGATGTTGGGGCCGCTCTTTACGATCCTCACACCCGTAGGTACGGCCGGCGCACTGGAAATCGCAACCAGGCCAGCAGCAGAACTGGGGCTGCAGCCTGCGGGATTGCAAGCACGACCACGGTAGTAGAAGTTGCCTCCGCCGCCCTTGCTGAGGGAAACGGCTCGATCCCCCGCAATCAGCGACCAGTTGGCGCCGTCAGTACTTTCGTCGATTTCATAGCGCGTCGCGTCCGCCACTTCCAGCAGGGAGATCGAGTAAGCCGCGCCGATTCCCACCCCATCCGGCACGCGCAGAACCGGGGTCGCCGGAGGACCAATCACGCGCACGCCCGCTACCGCGGACCACGGTCCGCAACCGGCGACATTGCAGCCACGCACCTGGTAGTCCCACTGTCCCGGCCAGCGGCCGCCTCGGGCCACGGCGGTCGCACCGTCTTCCTGGGCGAGTCCGAAGCCACCCCCATTGAGCTGCTCCATCAGCTGATAGCTCGTCGCTGCGGGGATTGCGCCCCACCACATGCTCACGGTTGAACTGTAGCTCACGCCACCGAGATTGATCGCCGTGGCTTGGACCGGTGGCAATGTCACGACGATACTGCCTACGGCGCTTGACGCACTGCACCCGGCGTCATTGCATGCAAAGGCACGATAGGCGTAACTGCCGGCGATTCGTCCGCTGATGGCCAGTTGATTCCCACTGATCCGGTTGATCTCAGTCCATGCTGCTCCGTTGAATTGTTCTTCAATGCGATAGCTGCTGGCCTGTGCCACGCTCGAAACAGAGACGGCGTAGCTGCCGTTGTAGCTCGCAGCAGGTACCGACAGTGCGGGTACGGATGGGGCATACAGCGCGGTAATCGCCGCTTCGGCCGAGTAGACGCCGCAGCCCTGTGGATTGCATGCTTTGACCCGATAGCGATAGGTGCCTGCCGGTTTGCTGGTCACTTGATAGGTGCGGCCAGCACCATCAAAGACCACGCTCCATCCGCCACCCACGGCCTCTTCAAGCACAAAGCGGGCGGCACCCTGTACCGCTGACCAGCTCAGGAAATAGGTTCCGTTGATACCTTGCGCCGGTGCAGTGATCACCGGCGCAGCGGTGGGAGCAAGCTCCACCTGGATGGAGGCTTCCACACCCCAAGCACCGCAGACAGTGCCATTGCAGGCACGGCCACGATAGCGATAGACGCCGGAGCTTCGCCCGGCCAGCGAAACGTTCAGCGCAGGCCCTTGATAGACAGCCTGCCAGTCACCGCCACCCGACTCCTGCACCTCGTAACGCTGCGCACCGGCAACGGCTGTCCACTGCACCGCAAACGCACCGTCCGCGCTGTAACCCGGAACCGTTACGACCAGTGCTGCAGGCGCGATATCCACGGCACGCTTGGCAACAAGGCTGCCGTTGAGCTGGATATAGTCAAAGCCCTTCGCCTGGCGCTGATCGTGCTGATAGCGCAGCACGCCATCCTGCCCATAGAGGGAACGAATGTTGCCATTGGGCGCACTGGCCAGGGTGCGGCGTCCATGCGCGTCGTACTGATAGGCCTCCTTGCCATCGACCTCGCGCAGGCGATTGCCGTAGTCGAACCGGAACGCCACGCCATTGCGGATCTTCAGGTTACCCTGGCTGTCATAGCCAAGCCCGGTCACGGTCGCACCACTGCCGACATCCCGCACGTTCGTCAACCGATTGTTGAAGTCGTACTCAAAGGACTGCCGCCGTGCACCAACGCTGGCGGTGACGATATTGTCCAGAACGTTGTACGCATAGCTTGCGTTTCCGAAGCTGGCCGCCGTCACCGTGGTCAGACGATCCAGGCCGTCGTAACGCATGTCGCGGTTTCCAGGGGCTGCCGGCAGGCCGTCACTGATGGCCGCCACATTGCCATTGGCATCGTAGTCGTAGCCGTCATCGATGACCTTGCCACCTGCACCACTGTCGGTGCTGCGATCGGGCAGGCCGCGCGCGTTCTGCGTCATCTGATGCACGACGCCGTTGCCATAGGTGAAGCCGCTCATGCCGCCGTTCGCGTAATAGCGCACGTTGGTGGCGAAGGCTCCGGCTCGCGTCGGCTGCCCCAGCGCATTCGGGCCGTAGTCGATCGTCAGGCCGGACGGCTGCACATGGGTTGCCAAGGCGCCGTTTGCATCGTAGCCATAGCCCAGCGCCCAGGCCTCGCCACCGTCGTAGGCCACGCTCTCGGACGTGGGCAGTCCACGCAGATTGTAGGTGTAGTCGTTAGTGGTGACGGCGCCGTTGTTGCGCGTCTGCACACGCTTGACTTTCCCGCCCGGCCAATAACTCCAGTCCTGATCACCCTGGCCATCAGAGAAACGCAGGGTCAGCAAGCGATTCATGCTGTCGTAGCTGCGGTCAGCCCGCGAAGGCGACGCATAGGCAGCGTCGCTGTCGCACTGAGGGCCCAGCAACGTCAGGCCCGAGGCAGACCAGAGCAGATTGCCTGCAGCGTCATAGCCCATGCCGGTCGCACCGGTCTCAGGCTCCATGCTCTTGCACAGCCGCTGGGCGCCGTCATAGACGTACTGGCGCCGTACACTGACGCTGCCATCGTAGTTGCGCCTCAGGATCGACAGCGGTTTGCCCAGCGTGTCGCGCTGAATCTCCGTCACTACCCCTTCCGCGTGGAGAATCCGGATGGGCGTGTCCTGGCTGGGCTTGCCGTACATCAAGTAGTCGGTGGTGGTGGCAATGCCGCGCGGATTGGTCACCCTTACGCTGCCTCCGCCGATCTGCTCGGTGGTCGTGACAAGCCGGCCCAGTTCGCTGTCCTGCTCGCTGCGATTGGGGCGCCCGAGCGCGTCATAGCCGGTATGGGTGCCGGGCAGCGCCGAGCGGAAGTCGGACGCCGCGCGCGTCGGATAGGAGGTAAAAACCAGGCGCCCATTGCTGTCATAACGGGTCACCGTCTGGCGCAATGTACCGCCACGGTCCGCAGCGTCGAACGACTCTTCCAATACTGGGCGCCACAACCCATCGTAGTACGTCACCGCGCGTGCGTTGCCGGTACTGGACTCGCGCTTCCAATGTCCCGCTTCCAGCCCGATCTCCGCTCCCGCCACCTGGAAGAATCGCGTTGTAGAAGGATTCCAGGCCACGCTGTCATTGGCGGCCTGGGTCGCCAGTACGATTCGGCCCATCCCGTCGTAGTCGAAGCTTCGGCTGGCACCATTGGGCTCCACCGCTGCGCGCACCCAGCCATTGTCATCGACCTGCAGCGAGGCACTGCTGCCGTCCGGGTACGCGACACTCTGCGGCAGGCCACGCTTCCAGCTGCCAAGCGCAATGGCATTGCCCTTGCCATCGGCCACGGAGGCGAGCGTGCCATCGGCGTGATAGCCCAGCGTCTGCTGCAACGCGCCGAAGGCGTAGGTACGTTGCGGGCGCGCCATCGAGTCGAACTCGGTGCGTTCGGTCTCAATCTCAACGCCGCCAACGCTCTGTGTGCTGCGCGCGACTTGGCTGAGTATCCAACGACCCGTGTCGTCGAAGTAGGTGGTTCTCAGCGTTCGCGCGCGCCCCAACGAGTTACTCTCGGTCTGCACCACCGGCCGCACATGCGCATCGAACTGATCGGTCGTATTGACGAAGTTGACGCCATCCTGGCTGAGCACAGATTGCTTCAGGGGACGAATCTTGACGGCGAAGGGATCATCGGCCGCGGTCATCGAACCGTAGCTGTCCGGGAACGGTCCGGCCTGGACCTCGTCCGAACTCATATAGGTATTGGTGATGACCTGGACGATCTGACCGTCCGGCGCACGCACCGCCTCCTGCAGCAACTGCCCCTCGTTCTCGTCGAGTTTTCGTCCGAACACACTGTGACGGCGCGTACCATCTGGCTCCACAATCGTCGACACTGCGGAGTTGGCCAGGCCCGAGTCATATCCGCCCGACTCGTACGTCCAGGTCAAACTGCCCAACCCGGGCCCCGTCAGCGTCTTGCTGGTGATCGCGAAGAGGTCGAACGCATTGGAGGCGCGTTGCGCGTAGCGCCCACCGCCCATGTCTGCGCAAGCGGTACTTTTTACACCCAGCCGGGTGCGGCGCAGGTACTTGAACTCAAACTGTCCACGCGTTCCTGATGGATGGGTCGCGATCAGGGTGAATCCAGACTGCTCGAACGTGGGCTTGATGCAGAGCTTCGGTTCACCATCCCAGCTCTGATACTCCGGGTTCAGGCCCCCGAATCCGCCGTCCTGCCAGCTGTACTCATAGCCGAAGCGAGCACCATCCGGCTGCTGCACGGCACGCAGCGCAGGCCAGCGTGCGAATCCCATTGCACCGGAGCCCTCGTTGTACTCATAGCTCCAGGTACGGCCATTGGCTGTTGCACTTGCAATACGGTCCCCGGCATAGGCAATGGAGATGGCGCGACCATCACTGCCGCGAATGCCAACCAGCTTGTCGCCCGAATAGTCATAGGCTACCCAGTTGCCGTGGCGATCTTCGACCCGACTGGCCATCAGCAGAACACGCACCAGTTTTGAACCTACGCCCTGGCCGAGATCCATGAAACCGGCTGTTCGTTCAATACCCACATTGAAGAAGTAGCGATTCCCCGATGCATCCACGCCCAGGAATCCCTCACCGGGATAGCCATTGGCCGTCGAGCCCAGGCAACTGAGGCGCATGTTGCCCCGAGTACCCCAGCGATAGGTTTCACCGTTGGTGGGTTTAGGGTTGGAGGCGTTGGCGATCAGCAGCATCTCCTGCTCGCCCTGGTCGGGGACACGCACCTGCACGCCGGTCCATATCTCGAAGGTGCCCACGCCGGTACGCGTCTTGGGGTAGAAGGTCTGCGAGCAACGCTGGGTGGCGCCATTACCCGACTCGTTCCACTTCCAGATGGAGTCGAAGGTGGCGTGCATGTAGGGGACTTCGATGTCCCAGCTGCCGAATCCCCCCAACGGCTGCCGGTCCTTGAAGGACTGCACAGCGAGACGACGCTGCAATCGCACCGGCAGCGCGTTGTTGCCTGGCAAGTCGATGTCGGTAACGACAAATTCGGTCGACCCCGAGCTGGGGCTGATGCTATCCCCGAACAGGCTCGAGGTCAGCGGTGCCAGCCCCTCGCTGTTCTTGATCTTTTTGTAGTACTCGGTATGCGGGGTGACCGGGCTACTCGCCCAGGTCCACCCGGATGACACGACCAATGCCGCGCCCAACAACGCCTGCCACTGCCAGATACGCATGGAACATCCCTTTGTCCAATTGCGTCGGCAATCACCAGACGATCGGTAATCCACCGACGTGTGCTGGCGTCATGTTCCGGCCAGAAAGCAGCTGCGCCGTCCCTTGCGCCCCCTGTACTTCAAGGGAGGACAAGCCCCCCTTCACGACAGCTTCATATGATATTCACCCAAAGTAAATACCCCAGGTGGGGACTGGGTGAGGCCCACTTCCGCAGCGTGTCTACGCTCCCACCCGGTTCGCACACACCCGCCCCTCCGCAAAATCGCGCAGGTTCCCCAACGTGATCGCCGAGATCTCCTGCAGCGCCTCCACGGTGAAGAAGCCCTGGTGGCCGGTCACCAGCACGTTGGGGAAGGTCATCAGGCGTTGGAAGGCCTCGTCGTCGATGATCTCGCCGGAAAGGTCCTGGAAGAACAGCGCGCTTTCCTGCTCGTAGACGTCGATGGCCAGATGACCCAGCCGCCGCGATTTCAGCGCGCGGATCACCGCATGGGTATCCACCAGCGCGCCGCGCGAGGTGTTGACCAGCATCGCGCCGGTCTTCATCCGCGCCAGCGAGGCGTCGTTGATCAGGTGCTGGGTATCGGGCGTCAGCGGGCAATGCAGCGATACGATGTCGGCCCGCGCCAGCAGTTCATCCAGACCAACCCTGTCGCCCACGCCGGCGAAGGCCGGCGACGGATACGGATCATGCCCCAGCACGGTGCAGCCCATGCCCTTGAAGATGCGCGCGGTGGCCAGGCCGATCTTGCCGGTGCCGACGATGCCGACCGTGCGCCCATGCAGGGTGCGCCCGAGCAGGCCATCGAGCATGAAGTTGCCCTCGCGCACGCGGTTGTAGGCGCGATGGGTCTGCCGGTTGAGCGTCATCACCAGCGCCAGCGCGTGCTCGGCCACGGCTTCGGGGGAATAGGCCGGCACCCGTGCGACGAACAGGTCCAGCGCTTTCGCGGCGGCCAGGTCCACATTGTTGAAGCCGGCACAGCGCAGCAGTACGGCGCGTACGCCCAGCGCATGCAGCGCGTGCAGTACCGGCGCGTCGAGGCGGTCATTGACGAACACGCAGACGGCGGCGCAGTCCTGTGCCAACGCAGCGGTATGCACGTCCAGCGCGGCATCGAAATACACGAATGCAAAGCCCTGCCCGGCCGCATCGCGCTGGTTGGCCTCGTCGAGGAAACGACGATCGTAGGGGCGGGCACTGAAGACGGCGATCTGCATGACGGGGCCTGGCGGGAGTTCCCTGCCGACCATACCGCAGCACCTGCCCTGATGGGATGGCCCCGGCGATACGCATATCGCCGGGGCCGGGTACCGCTTAGAACCGGTAGCCCAGGCCCAGCATCACGCCGTTCCGGATCTGCCCGTCGCGGCGCTCACCCACGTAGTCGGCCATGATCGACAGGCGCTCGCTGGCGCGACTGGTCACGCCCACGTTCCAGGCCAGCACCTGCTCGCCCACGGCCTGGCTGCTGGCACCAAACACCAGGTCCGGGGCCGCAGCAAAACCGGTGCTGTAGCGCGCCTGTGAATCGCCCAGCTCCTTCTGCCAGGCCACGCGGGCACGCGGGGTGATGCGCTCGCCGTTGTTGCCCTCGAAGGTCTTGAACAGCTGCAGGCCGGCACCCACGCGGATGCTCTCCAGGCTGCCGCTGCGCCCCACCAGCGCGCCAGCGCCCTGCTCTTCGTTGAAGCGGGTGGCCGAGGTCCGCGCGTAATCCACCACCGGCAGCAGCGGCTGGATCACCAGTCCCTTGCCGGTGGTGAAGGAGAACGCGTGTTCGACCCGCGCCGAGATCGCGTCGTTGCTGTATCGGGCGCGCAGCGGCTGTTTCAGGCCATCGATGGCCGAAAGGCTGCGGCGGGTATCGTGGCGCAGGTCGGTGTAGCGCACGGCCGCCGACAGGTAGCCACGCGAATAGGTCGCATCCAGGTAGCCTCCCACATCCAGCGCGCGCACGTCGCCACTGAAACCGGAGCCATCGCTGGCCTTGGTCGACATGTCCGCGGCGGCCACGCTGACGCCGAGGGTGACGCGGTCATCGGCCACGTGCGTGTCGGCACCGACCACGATGCCGCCGATGTTATGGCTCAGGCCGGCCACGCCACCGTCGGCGTCGATGCGGCCATGGCTGGCGAAACCGCGCGCCCACAGGCCACGGCTGCCACCCGCCGCGCGGCTGTCGCCAGCAGCCTCGCCGGCCGGCTCGACCAGATGCATGGCCAGCTGGTTGAACAGGCTGCCATGGCGCATGCCCGGCTGCGCCGACACCGACTGCGCCGCCTGCGAGGCCAGGCCATCGGCATCGCCGCCACTGCGCATCGCCGCCTGGTGCTGCTGCACCACGTTGCCGATGCTGCCCAGCAGTGCATTGTCGGCCAGGCGCAGGCTGGCGTGTGCATCACCGCGCAGGGCGCCGGCCTGCTGTGCGATCACATCGCGGTCGGCGAACTGCAGTGCGCCGAGCAGCGACTTCAGGCCGCTGTCCTGGCGATCCGATGCGGCTGCCAGCGCGCGCCCCAGTCCATCGCCGGAGGTGCCGTTGGCAAACAGGCCCAGCTGATCGAAGCCCGGGTTGGCGGTCAGCCACAGCCCGTCGGCCGTCTGGTTGACGTTGAAGCTGAGCAGCGAATTGTGGCGCGGGCGGAATACTTCGCCCGCGGTGATGCTGGCGCTGTAGCCGGTGTCGCCCAGTCGCACGGCATCCTGGAAACCGCCCTGGTAGATCGGCCCTTCCACCAGATCGCGGCGGTAGCCGCCGGCATAGAAGCCCTGGGCGACGTTCAACGCCAGGTGTGCGCCCTGCGCGATCACCAGCGCCCCCTCTTCGGCCCCGCCATCGTAGAAGCTGCCGACGCGCAGGCGGCCACTGCCGGTGCCCCCGGCCTCGGTAACATCGAACAGCACCTGCCCGCCGGGCATGATGTTGACGTAGCCGTGGGTCACCAGATCACCGCCACGCGGCATCAGCGTGCCGAACACGCGCAGTCGGTTGAAGCCGTCTTCGCGCCAGGACGGGCCGGTGCCATCCAGCAACGCATCACTGTCGGTGCCGACCGATGCGATATCGCCATGGCCAACCACCACGCTGCCCGGCATCACCCGCAGCTCGGGGGTACGCAGCGCGCCGCCCTCCAGCGCGATGGTGCCGTTGTCGACCAGCATGAAATCGGCGCCGGTGGTTTCGGCGGTGCGCCAGGTGGCGCCATTGCTGACACGGATCACGCCCGCCGAACCTGCCAGGGTGGACGCATCCAGATCGGCCAGCCGCAACTGGCCGCGCAGCTCATCCTGGAGGTCGGGGTCGGCAAGCAGCTGCTGCAGCGACTGCGTGCCGATGCCGTTCGGCCCCCGCGTGGAGACGTTGTACAGGCTCACCGCGTAGTTGATGTAGGTGCTGGCCCAGTCGGTGTTCCAGCGCGCGAAATCGTCGTCGACGAAGGCCTGCAACTGGCGCGCGGTGCGCAGGTAGCCCGGATTGATGTCGCCGCTGACGTTGCTGGTCACATGCAGGGTGTCGCCCGGATCGCGATAGCCTGCCGTGTTGATGATGTTGTTGCCGCGGATGTCCTGGCCCGGGAACGACTCCAGCTTGCTGCCGCTGCCATCCGGATCGAAGGTGACCGATGTACCCGTGGTGCGCGCCGGGTCGCGGAACACCAGCAGGCCATTGGGCCGCACCACCTCATACATGGCCTTGTGCAGCAGGCCGGCATCCATGCCGCCGCCATAGTTGCCGGTGTAGATCTGGGTCATGCGCGGCGACGGTGCGTAGGTGATCCTGCCACCACTGCTGGCGGCATGGATCTGCACCGAATCGACCAGCGGCAGGTCGCCGCCGAGATAACGGTTGACGCCGCCGGACTGCATGATCGAGCAGGACGAAATGCAGTGGCCGGACACAATCGTGTCCAGGCCCTGGGTGCGGATCACCGCCTGCAGCCACTCGCCGGCGATCAGCGCGCCACCGTTGGACGTGCGCAGCACGACTTCGCGGATCGGGCGTCCTTCGGCCTGCGCCTTGGCCAGCAGCGCGGGCAGCGCCACCACATCGGCAACGGTTACGCCGCCGCTGAGGAAGACGCGATCGTCCTGCACGTGATAATTCATTGCCATGACGTCATCAACCGCCGCCATGGCGGTGATGCCCAGCAACGCTGCCAGGGCCAGGCTCAACTTCGAATGCTTCATGTGTTCTCTCTCTCCACCCGCAACGCACGGGTCGAAAGTTCAACGTCCGGACGGTGCGCCCTCCCCCAGTGCAGCGCCCCTCGAAACATGAACGCATTCACAATGGATTCGTGGGCCACGCACACTCTTCCCCATCCGGTCATCGTCGCGTAAAACTCGAAGACGTACCCGCCACCGACGTCCGAGGCCAGCCCTGTCCGCCCCCTCTCCTCTGATCCATCGCGCGCCGGACCTGTCCGCGCCGGCGGACGCGTTCATTGCGTTCGTGCGGGAGGAACGCGCGCCGTTGTGTGCGTTCCTGCGCACGCGCGGTGTCGGGCCGGAGGATGCGGAGGACATCGCGCAGGACTGCATGGAGCGGTTGATCCGCTATCGCGCGCACAGTGCCGACGAGCTGCGGCTGCTGCTGTATCGTATCGCCCGCAACCGCCTGGCAGACCGCGGCCGTTCGTCGCAGTCGCGGCCGCATCTGTCCCTCGCCGAACATGATGGCGGCAACGAGCCTTCCAGCACGTCGCCCGATCCATTGCGCCAGGCCGAGTCCGGGCAGATGCTGTCCCTGCTGCGGCAGGCCCTGTTCAAGCTGCCCGAGCGCGCGCGCGAGGTGTACCTGCTCAACCGGATCACCGGCATGAGCTACACGCAGATCGCGCGGCACTGTGGAATTACTGCCAAGACCGTGGAAAAACACAT
This sequence comes from Stenotrophomonas sp. YJH_SMC_123, assembly GCF_059368215.1. Lineage (NCBI taxonomy): Bacteria > Pseudomonadati > Pseudomonadota > Gammaproteobacteria > Lysobacterales > Lysobacteraceae > Stenotrophomonas > Stenotrophomonas sp. YJH_SMC_123. Next base: position 285,351 of record NZ_JCAFRM010000001.1, on the reverse strand, counting down.
CGCCCGCGCCCTGCAGGGCCTGCGCCAGGAACTCGGAACGGATCCGCTGCACAACGACAGGGACAACGGATGAGTCACGCCAGGCCCAGGGAAGATACGCAGCTGTTCGAACGCGCCAGCGCCTGGGTGGCGCGGCTGGAGGCTCCGGACTGTACGCCGGGCGAGCGCGAGACGTTCGAGGACTGGTTGGCCGAGGACCCGGCCCATGTTACTGCCTGGGTCCAGGCCGAGACCCTGTTCCAGCAGGGCGAGGAACTGGCCGCCGACCCGTGGCTGCGCACCGCCGCGGCACGTGCGGCACGGCCGGCGCCGCGTCGCTGGCTGCCGGCAGTGGCCGCTGCCGCAGGCGTCTGCCTGGCCATCGGGATCGGCTGGATGATTGCCGTCGACGGCAACCCCACGCCGCTGCGCTATGCCAACGATTCCCACCAGCCCCGGCTGCAGACGCTGGCCGATGGCAGCGTGGCCACGCTGGATGCGGGCACCACCCTGCACGCCCGTTTCGGTTGGCGCCATCGCAACCTGGTGCTGGAACGTGGCCGCCTGCAGCTGCAGGTCGCACCGTCGGGCAAGGCCCTGCAGCTGCGCGCCGGCGACAGCACCATCCGCGACATCGGCACCACCTTCCAGGTGGAACGCCTGCATGATGGCCTGGTCGAAGTCGCACTGCTGGAAGGTGCGGTGGAAGTCAGCAGCGGGGGCACCCAGCACACCCTGGCGCCCGGCCAGCAACTGCAGGTACTGCCGTCGGGCCGCATCCAGCCCGGTCCGGCACTGTCGTCCAATGCCGCCGCTGAAGGCTGGCTGCAGGGACAGCTGGTGTTCGATGCCACACCGCTATCGATCGTGGTCGAACGCATGAACCGCTACGGCCACACGCCGCTGGTGATCGCCGATCCGGAGATCGCCAGCCTGGCGGTAAGCGGCACCTTCCGTGCCGGCGACGCGCAGGAACTGCTGTCGGCACTGGAACTGGGCTGGTCGGTGGCTGGCCAGACGCGACCGGATGGCGCGCTGGAACTGCGCCGCACGTACTGAGGAGGCCTGCGGTGATGGCAGTACCGGGCGCGCTGCAGGGGGGGCTGCTGCTCCGCACCCTGTTCTGCCTCGCGTTGGGCATCCCCGCGCTGCCGTCTGCCGCTGCGGCCGAGCAAGCGGGCACCCTGGAGGTCGATGTTGGCTCAGGCCCGCTGGCGCCGGCCCTGCAGCAATGGGCGCGACAGAGCGGCATTGCCCTGCTGTTCGATGCGCGTGAGCTGGATGGCCTGCGCACGGCCGGCACCCATGGCCACCGCGATGCGGCCGCGGCCCTGAAGGAACTGGTCGCGGGCATGCCGGTGAACATCCTGCGTACGCCTGCTGGCGGATTCGTCGTCCGCCGCACCCGCCCCGCGCCACCATCGCCACCGTCGGTCGCGGCACGCGCCACGCCCGCAGTACCTTCGCCACACAAATCCGCCGACGCGCCGCCGCAGGTGGAACTGGCGCCGATCCATGTCACCGGCAGCCGGCTGCCGCGCACCTCCGTGCAGACCACGCTGCCGGTCACCATCATCGACCGCGATGACATCCTGCGCAGCGGCTACGGCAGCCTGTTCGACCTGCTGCGGCACTTGCCGGGCATGAACGGCCACCCGGCGATGAGCACCTCGCGCAGTGGCGATTCGCAGTACCTGCCGGTGGGTGCGGCCACCACCACCAGCCTGGACGGCATGGGCCCGCGTGCGACCCTGTTCCTGGTCAATGGCCGTCGCCTGCCACGCTATCCCATGGTGTCGCTGGAACAGGGTGGGCTCACCGATCTTGGGGGAATTCCGCTCAGCTTCGTCGAACGCATCGAGCTGGTACGTGGCGGCGCCTCGGCCATCTATGGCGCCGACGCGATGTCCGGCGTGGTCAACATCATCCTGCGCGACCAGGCTGACGGCCCGGAAGCCATGCTGCAGACCGGCCTGAGCGGGCGCGGCGACGCTGGCCAGTATCGCGTGCAGGCGGCCACCGGCGGCGTGCGCGACGGAGGGGACCGCTGGTTCGCCGGCATCGACCTGCACCGCATCGACCACGTGGCCGGTGATCGCCGCCAATGGCATGCGGAAACCTCGCAGTACCTGATCGGCGCGTTCCGCGATGGACGCTACTGGCCGGCAGAACGCTGCGAAGGCCCATTGACGCGGCGCGATGGTGCCTGCTGGTTCGACAGCGCCCGACCACGCTCGCTGCAACCGGCCTCGGATACCGCCTCGACCTACCTGCGCTACCGGCATGAGCGCGGCGAAGGTCGCTATGCCTACGCCGAGGCGCGGGCCAGCCACAACCGGCAACGCTTCGACCTTGGTCCAACCGCCGTTGCCATCGGCCTGTACGGGTTCACCTTCAACAGCGTGCTGCGCGAAGCCGGCAACGTGCGTCCGCATGTACGTGCCACCGACGCCGACGTCACCTTCGGCATTGGCCGCGACCAGGGCCGGCGCAGCTGGGATGCCGGCATCAGCGCACAACGCAGCGATGTCAGCCTGTCCACGTCGGGCACCGTGCGCGCCGAGCCCCTGCTGCGGGTCGCCGAGACACTGGATTTCCTGCCCGGCTTCACCTCGTTGCCGGCGGGCGCGGCCGAGCAGTTGTTCCCGTCGATCCGCAATCGCGGGCGCACCGAGCAGTGGCAGGGCTGGTGGGGCATGCAGCGGGAGCTGATGCCATTGGCCGGCGGTGCTGCACAGCTGGCCACCGGCATCGACCTGCGCCAGGAGCGCTGGACCTCGCATCCCGACGCCCTGCTGAGCCAGGGTGACCTGGCGCTGGGCCTGCCGCAGGAGCAGCGCCACCTGGCGCGCCGCAGTAGCGGCGCCTACGCCGAACTCGGCCTGCCCCTGGCGCACACGCTGCGCATGGACCTGGCCGCACGCTGGGACCGCGACGGCGACTACCAGGCCTTTTCGCCCCGCGTGGGCGTGCGCTGGAGCCCCACGCCCCGGTGGTCCTTCCTGCTTGCCAGCGGGCGCGGCTATCGTGCGCCCAGCCTGTTCGAACAGCGGCGTCCCCCGGGCTACTTCGGTGCGATCGAGCTGCCGGCCTCCAGCGCCCTGCCCGACTGCGCGCAGAGCAGCGGCAACGGGCGCTGCAGCGTCACCGTGGACGTGGTGGAGAACGATGCGTTGAAGGCCGAGCGGTCGCGCAGCCATTCCCTGGCCGCGACCTGGACGCCGACCGATACATTCTCGCTGTCACTCACCCACAACATCGTCGAACTGCGCAACGAGATCCTGGCCCTGCAACCGGCCGACGCGGTGTGGAACCCCGGCACCTGGGAGCTGGACGAGGACGGCCACCTGAGCAACCTGCGCCTGTCCTTCGACAACATCGGCCGCACCACCTCGCGCAACTTTGTACTGCGCGGGGAGTACCACATCGATACCGGCAGCACCGGCCAGTGGCTGTTCTCGCTCGATGCGCTGAAGCAGCAGGAACTGCGCCGCGAACGTGGCCATGATGCAACGGTGGACCTGCGCGGCCATGTCACGCCGACGATGGCCGCCGTGCTGAACGTGCAGTGGCAGAACAGCAACTGGGACATCGCCCTGCGCGGCAACCAGGTGGGGCGCACGCGCGCCTGGCTGCCCGGTGCGGAATGCCCGGAGGAACAGCGCGAGCAGAACCACTGCATGAACCCCCGGCAGCTGCGCTGGAACCTGCATCTCGCACGACGCCTGGGGCCGCGCGTGGTCGCCGCGCTGGACGTGCACAACGTGCTCGACACGCAACCGGTGAACTATCTGGTTGGCAACGGTGGCCAGATGCCGGGGCTCGACGATCCGCTCGGCCGCTACTTCCTGCTGACCCTGCAGATCCGCTGAGCGTAGTACCCTACGCGCCCTGTTCCATCGGTTCACCACCACCCCATGAAGGCCTATCTCTGGTTCTGGGGCGCGTTCCTGCTGTTCTTCGCGTTGCCCTTCCCCTGCATCCTCTATGTCGGCACGTCGTGGCCGGTGCAACTGGCCGACCGCAGCGCGCCATGGCTGGCCCTGCTGCTGCTCGCGCTATCGGTGATCCTGTGGCTGGCCCTGCTGCTCGCCTTCCTGCACTACCTGCTGCTGGGCCCGCCGCGCGCGCTGCATCGGGTGCGCACCATCCTGGCCGGCGGTGAGCCGCGCGACGCGTTGATCGAACAGGCCGAGCCGACCGGCGTGCACGTGCGCGGCTTCGCGCAGTGGAAGCTGCAACTGGGCTTCAAGAACCTGTCCGGCACGCCCATCAACGAACAGATGCTGGTGGTGGACAGCAAGCCGCAGCTGCAGCGTTTCGTGGCCGGCCAGCGTATCGAGGTGCGCCTGAGCCGGATGCCGGGCGCGTTCCCCAACGTGGTGCTGGAGGGAGCGCAGCCCGAACTGGATGTCGCCAGCCTCTGGCGTCGTGGTGTCGGCGCAGCGATCGGCATCGTGGCGGTGGCCAGTGCCTATGTGGCCGCCTATCGGCTGCAGAGTGAGGGGCTGGGCTGGACCTTCCTGTCGCTCGGTCATCCGCTGCTGGTGTGCCCGCTGGTGTTGTGCGGCTACGCGCTGGGCCTGCGCCTGCTCGGCCGGCTGCTGCAGGCCGACGCCCGCGGTGACGCGCTGAAGTATCGCGGCATCGGCGTGGATGCGAAGGTGCTGAAGCTGCGCCAGACCGGCACCTATCTCAACGAGCAGCCGCAGGTGGAGTTCCAGCTGGAGTACATCGACCGCGAAGGTGGCGTGCAGCAGGTGAGCGTGCGCCGCTTCATCCCATTGATCGAGCTGGCCAATCTTCCGCGCGAGCGGGTCACGCTGTTGTACGACCCGGAAGATCGCCGCAACGTTCGCCTGGAGGGTGTATGAAGCAGCCGCCCTCGACCCGGCTGGTGTTCTCCGTGGTGTTGCTGGTGCTGGCCGGCGTCGCCGTGGCAGGCGGAGCCCTGCAGACGCTGGGCGAAACACTGGGCCATTCGGTGCAGGCCGACAGCGCAAGCGCGCCGATCGCCATGCCGCCAGCGCGCGAGAGGCCCGCTTCGCTCGCGCCGATGACCGAGCCGCGGTTGCCGCCGGTGCCCGAACGCAACAACCGGTTGTTCGATGCGGACTACCTGCTGGCCGCCCGCCAGGCACTGGAACAGATGCCTGCGCTGGCCGGGCACCGGCTGACGGTATTCCACAGCATCCACTTCTACGACGATGGCCGGATCAATCTGGACCTGGTGGATCCGCAGCAGCCGTCACGCGTGGACAGCTACCACTTCGAACGCGGCCAGTGGCGCAAGGGCGACCCGGTCAATCCGCAGCGCTTCGCGCCCACCATCACCCTGCGCCGCAGCAGCACGGCGCTGGCCAACATCGATTTCGAGGCGGTGCCGCGCGTGGCCCAGGCACTGCAGGCACAGCGCAACGCATTGACGGGCACTCCCGGTGAAGTCGGCCACGTCTATGTGATCGTGCGCAAGGGTGGCACTCTGGTCTGGCTGCCGGACGAGGTCGCCGGTGATCGCCAGTCCGCACGCCTCTCTTTCGACGCACAGGGCCGTTCCGGCAACGCGACCCTCCGATAGTCAACGCGAAAAGGGGACGGAGGGGATTAAGTCGTTTGTGCCTTGGTGCCGTCTGCGACTTAATCCCCTCCGTCCCCTTTTTGCCGTTTCACGGAGCGGGCGATGGCGTACTGCGCGCCGTAGTAGGTGGACAGCACCAGCAGGCTGGCCAGTGGCAGGCCGCCGGCGAAGCGGTCCCAGGCCAGCAGCGAGTCGCTGGCGACGAACAGCAGCGCACCGGCGGCTGCCCAGCGGGAGCTGCTGGCATCCATTGCATCGGTGTGCGGTCGCCGCCACTGGCGTGCGAGCGCCAGGACCGCCATCGAGGCTAGCACCACCACGTATGCCAGCACCGGAATGCGCATCGGTGCGGGCAGGTGCGGCCACAGACCAAGTACATTGAGTACAGCGAACGCACCGAGCAGGACGCTGGCGGCGAGCAGGCCACGCCCGGCACGCAGGCCATCGCGGAAGGCGACGATGTAGCAGAGGTGCGCCAGCAGGAACGCGACCAGCCCCGGCACGAACGCATCCACCGGCAACATCAGCGCGATATCCCCCACGCACGACAGCAGCATGCCAGCCAGCACCGCGCGTCGGTAGAACGGCTGCGCTGGATCATGCACGCGCCAGGCGATGGCAGCGATCAGCAGCGTGGTGGTCGGCTTGGCCAGCCAATGCAGCCAGCGCCCGTCGCCGTGCAGGAACGCACCGAGGATGGCGAGGATCGCCATCAACAGGATCACGCCATCGCGGGCGCGCGGTTTCATCGTGCCTTCCACAGGTCCGCAAGGCGGTCAGGCTTGCCGGCGATACGCTCCAGCACCGGGTACTGCAGGCCACCGTGGTAGGCGATGTTCATCGTTTCGATGCGGTCGAACTGCTTCACCAGCAGCACGATCGGCGCCTTGTCCTTCGCCGCCGCAGCTACCGCATCCTTCAAGCGCTGGCTGCTGTACTCGCGCCCGCCAACGGCAATCAGCTTCATGCCCGGCGCCAGGCCAGCATTGAACGCCGGGCTGTCCCAGATCACGTCGCCGACCACGCCGCTGTCGAGCACGGTCGCACCCAGCGAGTACGCCAGCAGCGCCGCCTTGGCGCGTTTTTCCTGTGCCTTGTAGGCGTCGTTCGGCGTATCGCGGTAGACCAGCTTCCAGCCCGCCAGTTCCAGGCCGCCGGTCAACGAACCGTGGCCGTCCAGGCGCGCGCGCAGGAACGTCGCCCAGTCATACGGCGCTATGCCGTTCAAGGTCGCGACCACGTCGTTGAAGGTGTACGGGTTGACGTCCCAGTCGCCGTTGCCGACGCCGAAGAACGCACGTGCGAAGTCATCCAGGCTACGCCGGTTGCCGCTCAGTTCGCGCAGCTTGCCCTCCACTTCCAGCCACAGCATCTGGCCGCCGGAGTAGTAGTCCTCGCTCATCTGGTAGTTGCGGTAAGGCAGCGTGCGGCGCTGCGCGATGGTCGGGTCATTGGTGGTGTCCTGCAGCGGCCGCCAGGCCAGGCCCGGGCGACCACGGTCATAGGTCGCGGCCACGTTGGCCAGCATGTCGCGCGCCTGCGCGGTCGACCACAGCCCTGAACGCGCCGCCAGCACCTGGCCCCAGAACTGGGTCTGGCCTTCGTAGACCCACAGCAGACTATCGCCCATCGGCGTGTTGAAGTTGGCGGTGGCCAGATCGGCGCCGCGACGGTACTTGCCATTCCAGGAATGGGTGTACTCGTGCGGCAGCAGATCGCGCATCCACGCGTTGTTGTCCCACTCGGTGAAGTAGCCCGGGTCGGCGCTGTTCTCACTGGAACGGTGATGCTCCAGGCCGATGCCGCCGAGGCGGTCCGTCAATGCCAGCAGGAACTCATAGTGGTTGTAGTGCCGCGCGCCGTAGAGCTTGTCGGCCTGCTGCACCAGCGCGCGGTGCATCGTGATCTGCGCCTCGCTCGGCTTCAGCGATTTGGCGTCGTCGGCAAACACGTTGAGGTGCACCGGCACCTTCGCGCCCGGATCGAGATCGATGCGCTGGTAGTGCTCGCCGGCAAACAAGGGCGAATCGACCAGATGGTCATAGGAGATCGGCTTGAACACCACGATGTCACCGTCGCGGCGCGCGGTCTCCAATGCAGTGGCGAACGACCAGCCCTTGGGCAGGGTAACGCTGGCCTGCGCCTGCAGCTGGCGCGCGTCGATGCCGGCCGGATACAGCGAGTTGGCGTTCCACTGCAGGTTGAGCATTTCCGGGGTCATCACCACCCGGCCCTGGCTGCCGCCCTGCGAGGACAGGAAATCGAAGTGGGCGACGATCTCGCTCACGCCCTCCGGCACGTCCACCTTGAACGCATAGACGTTGTACTGGTCACGCTGCCAGGCCAGCGGCTTGCCGTTGGCGGTCACGCGCAGGCCGGCCAGCTTGTCGATCGGGCCGGTGGGCGAATGGTTGCCGGGAATCCACTGCGGGTACAGCAGGGTCATCGGGCCGGGCGTGGCCGGCACGGTGGCGGTCACCTTGAAGATGCGCCGGGCCAGATCGCGCGCGTCCACATCGATGCGCAGCAGTCCTGGGGCTGCCGCGTTGGCCGGTGGCGAGGTCTGCGCAAGTGCAGGCGTGGCCGCCAGCGCGAACAGCAACGACATCGCCAGGGCTCGGGTCTTCATCAGGCAGTTTCCAACAACGGGGAATCCTCCGATGCTAGGCCTGTGCGATGGCCGGCCCCATGGCCAAAGGTCATGGGCGGTGCGCCCACCCGGCCATGCCAAAGGCGTGCGAACCAAGGTTCGCACCCACCAGATCAGTTTCGGTTCGCACCCACACCGGGTAGTGGCGGGCCGTACCCTGCAGACGTCCTTCCGCGCTCAGTCGACCAGGCGCAGGCGCAGTTCCTTCGGCAGCGCGAACACCATCGATTCCGGTTCGCCGTCCAGCTCGCCCACGCCGGTGGCGCCCAGCTCGGCCAGGCGCGCCAGCACGCCATCGACCAGCACCTGCGGCGCCGAGGCGCCGGCGGTCACGCCGATGTGCTGCTTGCCTGCCACCCATGCCGGGTCGATCTCGTGCGCACCATCGATCAGATACGACTCCACGCCTTCGCGGCGGGCCAGCTCGCTCAGACGGTTGGAGTTGGAGCTGTTCGGCGAACCGACCACCAGCACCAGGTCGCAGCGCTTGGCCAGGTCGCGCACAGCATCCTGGCGGTTCTGCGTGGCGTAGCAGATGTCGTCGTTCTTCGGGCCCTGCATCGCAGGGAACCGCTCGCGCAGCGCATCGATGATGCCGCGCGTGTCATCCACCGACAGCGTGGTCTGGGTGGTGTAGGCGAAGTTTTCCGGCTGGTTGATCTGCAGCGTCGCGACCTGCTCGACATCCTCGACCAGGTAGATCTGGCCGGTCCCGGCTTCGCGGTTCCACTGGCCCATGGTGCCCTCCACTTCCGGGTGACCGGCGTGGCCGATCAGCACCACGTCACGGCCGGCACGGCAGTGGCGCGCGACCTCGAAGTGGACCTTGGTCACCAGCGGGCAGGTGGCGTCGAACACCTTCAGGCCACGGCGCTCGGCTTCCTGGCGCACGGCCTGGGACACGCCATGCGCGCTGAAGATCACGGTGTTGTTGTCCGGAACCTCGTCGAGCTCTTCGACGAAGATCGCGCCGCGCTGCTTCAGGTCGTCGACCACGAAGCGGTTGTGCACCACTTCATGGCGGACATAGATGGGCGCGCCCAGCGTTTCGATCGCGCGCTTGACGATCTCGATCGCACGATCGACACCGGCACAGAAACCACGCGGGTTGGCGAGCAGCACATCCATCAGTTCAGTCTCCCGGCGGCAGCCGGCTTACGGTTTCGGGTTGGCATTATCCGCCTTTTTGGCGGACTTGCCGTCGAACAGGCCAAACAGGGCGATGCCGATGGCACCCACCACGATGGCCGAGTCGGCGATGTTGAACGAGGGCCAGGTGTAGCTGCCCACGTACCACTGGATGAAGTCGACCACGTGGCCGTGCACCTGGCGGTCGATCACGTTGCCGATGGCACCGCCGATGATCAGCGCATACGGCACCGCGGCCTTCCAGTTGCCGCGGGCGGTGCCGCGCAGCCACCAGGCCATCAGCCCGCTGATGGCGATCGCCAGCGCGGTGAAGAAGTACTTCTGCCAGCCACCGGCGTCGCTCAGGAAACTGAATGCCGCGCCGGTGTTGTAGGTGCGGTACCAGTTCCAGAAGCCGTCGATGACCACCACCGGCTGGAACTCCGGCAGGCTGGACAGCACCCAGGCCTTGGACCACTGGTCCAGGCCGATGATGGCCACCGACAGCAGCAGCCAGACCAGGGCGTTCGGATGCGGACGGGGCGCGGCCATCAGAACCAGCTCCGCACTTCGCCGGCGCCGGTCACGTTGCTCACGCAACGGCCGCACAGCTCGGGATGGTCGGCGTTGCTGCCGACGTCGGCGCGGTGGTGCCAGCAGCGCACGCACTTGGCCTTGGTGGTCGGCTGGGCGCTGACGAACACCTCGTCGGTGGTCGCCGGGCGCACCTGCACGTCGCCACTGATGAACAGGAAACGCAGTTCATCGGCCAGCGGCTGCCAGCGCGCGGCCTGTTCTTCGCTGGCGGCGATGGTGATCTCCGCTTCCAGCGCCGCACCGATCGCACCGTTGGCGCGCATCGGCTCGAGCACCTTGGCCACCTGCTCGCGCACGGCCAGCAGCTGGTCGAAGTCGGCGGCATTGAGCTGGGCATCGGCCGGCAACGGCGCCAGGCCGTCATACCAGGTGGTGAACAGCACGTGGCCGGCGCGTTCGCCCGGCAGGTAGCCCCACAGCTCGTCGGCGGTGAAGGTCAGGATCGGCGCCACCCAGCGGGTGAACGCTTCGGCGATGTGGTACATCGCGCTCTGCGCCGAACGGCGACCGTGCGAATCGGTCGGCATCGTGTACAGGCGGTCCTTGGTCACGTCCAGGTACAGCGAGCCCAGGTCCACGCTGCAGAAGTTCAGCAGCAGCTGCACGATCTCGGCCATGTTGTAGCCGTCGTAGGCCGCCTTGATCTTCTCCTGCAGCTCCCACGCGCGGTGCACGATCCAGCGGTCCAGTGCGACCATCTGCTCGAGCGGCTGCAGGTGCAGCGCCGGGTCGAAACCGTCCAGGTTGCCGAGCAGGAAGCGCGCGGTGTTGCGCAGGCGGCGGTAGGCGTCGGCGTTGCGCTTGAGGATCTCCTGCGACAGCGACATCTCGTTGCTGTAGTCGGCCGAGGCGATCCACAGGCGCAGGATGTCCGCGCCCAGCTTGTTCATGATGTCCTGCGGCTCGATACCGTTGCCCAGCGACTTGGACATCTTGCGGCCGTGCTCGTCCACGGTGAAGCCGTGGGTCAGGCACTGCTTGTACGGGGCGCGCTTGTCGATCGCCACGCCGGTCAGCAGCGAGGACTGGAACCAGCCGCGGTGCTGGTCGGACCCTTCCAGGTACAGGTCGGCCGGCTTGCCGAAGCCACGCGCGGCGAGAACGCCTTCATGGGTCACGCCCGAATCGAACCAGACGTCGAGGATGTCGGTGACTTTCTCGTAGTCGGCCGCGTCGGCACCGAGCAGTTCGGCGGCGTCCAGCGAATACCACACGTCGATGCCCTCGGCTTCGACGCGGTCGGCGACCTGCTGCATCAGCTCCACCGAACGCGGATGGATCTCGCCGGTCTGGCGGTGGGTGAACAGTGCGATCGGCACGCCCCAGGTGCGCTGGCGCGAGATGGTCCAGTCCGGGCGACCGTCGACCATGCTCTGGATGCGCGCCTTGCCCCAGGTCGGGAACCAGCCGACGGTGTCGATGGCGGCCAGCGCATCGTTGCGCAGGTTGCCCTTGTCCATCGAGATGAACCACTGCGGGGTGGCGCGGAACACCACCGGCGTCTTGTGGCGCCAGCAGTGCGGGTAGCTGTGGCGGATCGGATGGAACGCCAGCAGCGAACCGTTGTCGCGCAGCACGCCGACGATGGCCTCCTGCGCCTTCCACAGGTGCTGGCCAGCCAGCACCACGTCACCGGCCGGCGGGGTCGATTCCAGGTACACGCCGCGGCCGTCGATCGGAGTGACCTGGCCAGCGTTGTACTTGTCCAGCAGGCCGTACTTCTGGCTGACCACGAAGTCTTCCTGGCCGTGGCCGGGGGCGGTGTGCACCGCACCGGTACCGTCCTCGTCGGAGACGTGGTCGCCATTGAGCACCAGGATCTCGCGCTCCGGGTAGAACGGATGCGCCAGCAGCTGGTTTTCCAGCGCAGCGCCGGTGGTTTCACCGTGCAGCACCACTTCGTCCACGCCATAGCGCTGCAGCGCGCGCTCGGCCAGGGCCGCGGCCAGCACCAGCCAGCGGCGCTTGCCGTTGTGGGCCGGGCCTTCGGCCAGCACATAGTTGATCTCCGCGCCCAGCGACACCGCCAGCGAGGCCGGCAGCGTCCACGGCGTGGTGGTCCAGATCGGTACGGCCACTTCGACGTCGACCGGCACGCTCACGCCGAACGCCTGGCCGATGGCCTGCGCATCGCGTGCAGCGTAGGCGACGTCGATCGCCGGCGATTCCTTTTCCTGGTACTCGATCTCGGCCTCGGCCAGCGCCGAGCCACAGTCGAAGCACCAGTACACCGGCTTGGCGCCGCGGACCAGGTGGCCGTTGGCCACGACCTTGGCCAGCGCGCGGATCTCGTTGGCTTCGAAATCGAAGCTCAGGGTCTTGTACGGGTTGTCCCAGTCACCGGTCACGCCCAGGCGCTTGAAGTCCACGCGCTGGATGTTGATCTGCTCTTCGGCGAACTCGCGGCACTTCTGGCGGAATTCGACGGCGTCAAGCTTGGTGCCGACCTTGCCCCACTTCTTCTCGACCGCGATCTCGATCGGCAGGCCATGGCAGTCCCAGCCCGGCACGTAGGGCGCATCGAAGCCGGCCAGGTAGCGCGACTTGACGATGATGTCCTTCAGGATCTTGTTGACCGCGTGGCCCAGGTGGATGCGGCCGTTGGCGTATGGCGGGCCGTCATGCAGCACGAACAGCGGGCGGCCGGCGGCGTTGTCGCGCAGCTGCTGGTAGAGCCCCTGCTCTTCCCACCGCGCCAGAATGCCCGGCTCGCGCTTGGGCAGGTCGCCGCGCATCGGGAATTCGGTGGCTGGCAGGTTCAGGGTGGTCTTGTAGTCCTGGCTCACGCAGTGGCTCGCAATCTATGTTCGGAAAGGATGGCGCGCGCCTGTTCGGCGTCGCGGTGCATCTGGTCGGTCAGCGCCGCCAGATCATTGAATTTCTCTTCGTCGCGCAGCTTGGCGACGAACTCCACGTCGATGTGGCGGCCGTACAGGTCGCCCTGGAAATCGAACAGGTGGGCTTCCAGCAGCGGCTCCACGCCCTCCACCGTCGGCCGCGTACCGAAGCTGGACACCGAAGGCCAGGGCTGGTCGAACACGCCGTGCACCCAGGTCGCGTAGATGCCCGACAGTGCCGGGGTCTTCGGGAAGCGCAGGTTGGCGGTGGGGAAGCCCAGCGTACGGCCGAGCTGGCGCCCGCGCACCACCCGCCCGCTGATCGCGTAGGGGCGGCCGAGCAGGTCGTTGGCGCGGGCGAAATCGCCCTCCTGCAGCAGCTGGCGGATGCGGGTGCTGGAGATGCGCTCGCCATGCAGGTCCACCGCTTCGATCTCGCCCGCGGTGAAGCCGAGTTCGGCGCCCATCTCCTGCAGCAGTGCCAGATCACCGCGGCGGCGGTTGCCGAAGCAGAACTCGGGCCCGATCCACACTTCGCGGGCGCCCAGCCGGTGCACCAGCAACCGGCGCACGAAGGTCTCGGCCGGCATCGCCGCCATCGCCGCGTCGAAACGCAGCAGGCCGATCGCATCGACGCCGAGCTCGCGCAGGATCTCGACCTTGCTGCGCGCCAGGGTCAGCCGCGGCGGCGGCGTGCCCTGGGCGAAGAATTCGCGCGGCAGCGGCTCGAATGCCACGGCCACTGCGGCCACGCCCAAGGCGCGCGCGCGGGCAACCGCGTGGCGGACCAGCGCACGATGGCCCAGGTGGAGGCCGTCGAATGCACCGATACAGACCACGCTTCCGTTGGGGAACAGCTCCCCGCCCTCGACGCTTCTGAACAGCCTGCTCATCAACTCTCGTTCCGGCCCGACCGGGGCCGCCGCTTCAATGGTGTAACCCTGAAGTATAGCCGCCACGGACCGCGATCAATGCCCGCGCAGGTCGCGCGGGCGGAAGCCCATCGCCAGCATGGCCACCGCGTAGGTCGCGCCGCCGCCGCCGACCAGCAGCATCAGGCCACCGATACGGTGCCATTTGTCCATGCCGGTGAAGTCGGGGACCCAGTGCAGCAGGGCCAGCAGCACGCCGACCATGGCCACGCAGGCCACCCCCAGCCGCACCAGATAGCCGCCCCAGCCCGGCCGCCGCTGGTAGACGTCGGTCTTGCCCAGCCAGTACCAGAGCAGGCCCAGGTTCAGGTAACTGGACAGCGCACTGGCAATGCCCAGCGCCAGGTGCAGGCCCGGCTGCTTGCCGATCGCCGCCATCACGCCCTGCGCCTTCAGCGCGTCGGGCACCATCACCTGGTACAGCACGGCCAGCAGCGCGAAGTTGAACACCATGTTGGCCACCAGCGCGGCCACGCCGGCACGCACCGGGGTCTTGGTGTCCTGGCGGGCGTAGAAGGCCGGCAACACCACCTTGAGCAGGGCGAACGCCGGCAGGCCGAAGCTCAGGCCGTACACCGACAGCGCGGTCATGCGGGTATCGAACGCGGTGAACTGGCGGTACTGGAACAGGGTGGCGATCAGCGGCTCGGCCAGCAGCACCAGGCCCAGCATCGCCGGCACGGAAATCAGCAGGGTCATGCGCAGGCCCCAGTCCAGCGAGCGCGAGAAGCCTTCGCGGTCGGTGCTGACGTGGTGGCGGGCCAGCGCCGGCAGGATCACCGTGCCCAGCGCCACGCCGAACACACCCAGCGGCAGCTCCAGGAAGCGATCGGCCAGCGACAGCCAGGACTGCGAGCCGTCGGTCAGCTTGGCCGCGATGAGGGTATCCAGCAGCAGGTTGATCTGCGCCACCGACGAACCGAACAGCGTCGGCACCATCAGCGTCAGCACCTTGCGCACCCCCGGATGGTTCCAGCCCCAGCGCGGCAGGGTCAGCAGGTTGATGCCCTTCAGCGAGGGCAGCTGGAACAGCAGCTGCAGGAGACCGGCCGCCAGCACCGCCCAGCCCAGCGCCAGGATCTGCTTCTCCGGGGTGCCGCCCAGCCGCGGCGCCAGCCACAGCGCACCGGCGATCATGCACAGGTTGAGGATGACCGGGGTCAGCGCCGGCATCGCGAAGCGCTGGAAGCTGTTCAGCGCACCGCCGGCCAGCGCGGTCAGCGACACGAACAGCAGGAACGGGAAGGTCAGGCGGAACAGGTCGACCAGCAGGGTCTGCTTGACCGGGTCGGTGTCAGCACCACTTGAGAATGCCACCGCCAGCTGCGGCGCGAAGATCAGCGCCAGGGCGGTGACCAGCATCAGCACCCCGCCCAGGGTGCCGGCGGTCCGGGACATCAGCTCACGCAGTTCGGCGTGGCTGCGGGTCTCCTTCACCTCGGTGAACACCGGCACGAAGGCGGTGGAGAAGGACCCCTCCGCGAACAACCGGCGCAGGAAATTGGGTATCCTGAAGGCAACCCAGAACGCATCGGTAACCGCATTGGTGCCGAACGTGGTAGTGATCACCTGATCCCGGACAAGTCCGAGAACCCGCGAGACCATGGTCATGCTGCTGAACGACAGCAGGCCCCGCAACATCTTCGGTGAACTCACTCAGCGTCCCTCTTGACAATCGACTTGACGTGCATTTCTCGGGCCATCATACTAGCTAGCTTGCTGTTCCCATAACACCGATTTTTTCAGGAAACCACCACCGTGGCCAATATCAAGTCCGCCAAGAAGCGCGCCAAGCAGACCGTCGTGCGCAACGCGCGCAACGTGGCTCAGCGCTCGATGCTGCGCACCGCTGTCAAGAAAGTGATCAAGGCGCTGGACGCCAACGATGCCGCCGGCGCCGAAGCCGCCTTCGCCGTTGCCCAGCCGATCCTGGATCGCTTCAGCGCGCGTGGCCTGATCCACAAGAACAAGGCTGCTCGCCACAAGAGCCGCCTGAACGACCGCATCAAGGCCCTCAAGGCCGCCTGATCCGGCGTTGCCGCCCTGCCCTTCGGGGTTGGGCAGCAGACAAAAGCCCGGCCCCGGCCGGGTTTTTTGTTGCCTGCGGTTCACCGGGATTGCCGGCCAGCGGCCGGCACTACCAAATGAAAAACCCGGCCGAAGCCGGGTTTTCCGCATGGAACCACAACGGCATTCACTGCGCGTTGCGGGCTTCCAGCTCGTCTTCCTTCTGGCGATCGAAGAAGGCCATGATCCGGCTCATGATCGGGAAGGTACCTTCGCGGCCCAGCGCGGAAACCAGGAACCACGGCTCCTTCCAGCCCAGCTCGGCGACGATCTGCTCGGCCGCGGCCTGCGCCTCGTCTTCGAACATCAGGTCAGCCTTGTTCAGCACCAGCCAGCGCGGCTTGTTCAGCAGCTCCGGATCGTGCTTCTCCAGCTCGCGTTCGATCGCACGCACCTGCTCCACCGGCGAAATGCCCTCCACGCCGCCTTCCATCGGCGAGATGTCCACCAGGTGCAGCAGCAGGCGGGTGCGCTGCAGGTGGCGCAGGAACTGCGCACCCAGGCCGGCGCCGTCCGCAGCGCCTTCGATCAGGCCCGGAATGTCGGCGATCACGAAGCTGCGGTGGTTCTCCACCTTCACCACGCCCAAGTTCGGGTACAGCGTGGTGAACGGGTAATCGGCCACCTTCGGCGTTGCCGCCGAAACGGCACGGATCAGGGTGCTCTTGCCGGCGTTGGGGAAGCCCAGCAGGCCGACATCGGCCAGCAGCTTCAGCTCCAGCTTCAACGTGCGCTCTTCGCCCGGCTCGCCTGGCAGCGCCTGGCGCGGCGAGCGGTTGGTCGAGCTCTTGAAGTGCATGTTGCCCAGGCCACCGCGACCGCCCTTGGCCACCAGCAGGCGGTCGCCGTGCTGGGTCAGGTCGCCGATGACTTCATCGGTGGCAACGTTGATGACCACGGTGCCGACCGGCACGGTGATGGTCAGGTCTTCGCCGCCCTTGCCATAGGCCTGGCGGCCCATGCCGTTCTCGCCGCGCTGCGCCTTGAAGATACGCTCATGGCGGAAGTCGACCAGGGTGTTCAGGTTTTCGTCGGCGCGGATGTACACGCTGCCGCCCGCACCGCCGTCGCCGCCGTCCGGGCCGCCGAGCGGAATGAACTTCTCGCGACGGAAGCCAATGCAGCCGTTGCCGCCGTTGCCGGCGAACACTTCGATTTCTGCTTCGTCTACCAGTTTCATTGTTTCGATGCCTGCGATGGGCGCGACCTGTTGGCCGCCACCTTGAATGTCATGCCGGCCGCGGGCCGGCAACCCGGCCCAGCCGGTCTTGCTTCAACTCTAACGAAAAGCCCCGCCGAAGCGGGGCTCTCCATGCAGCGTGCTCTTCATCCAGCACGGCCATGCCGCGGCACGGGTGCCGGCGATGCCTGGATCAGGCGTCGGCCGAGACGATGCTGACGGTGCGACGCTTCTTGGCGCCCTTGACCGAGAACTCCACCTTGCCGTCCACGAGGGCGAACAGGGTGTGGTCACGGCCCAGGCCAACGCCGGTGCCCGGGTGGAACTGGGTGCCGCGCTGACGCACGATGATGTTGCCGGCTTCGATGGCCTGGCCGCCGAAGATCTTGACGCCCAGGTACTTCGGGTTGGAGTCGCGACCGTTGCGCGAGGAGCCTACGCCCTTTTTATGTGCCATGACTGCTTCTCCTGATGCTTAGCCGGCGATGCCGGTGATCTCGATTTCGGTGTAGTACTGACGGTGACCCTGACGCTTCATGTGGTGCTTGCGGCGACGGAACTTGATGATCCGGACCTTGTCAGCACGACCCTGGGACAGGACCTTGGCGGTGACGGCAGCGCCCTTCAGCGCATCGCCCAGCTTCACGCCGTCGCTGTCACCCAGCATCAGGATGTTGTCAAACTTGATCTCGCTGCCGACTTCGACTTCGAGCTTTTCAATGCGGAGCTTTTCGCCCTGCGCCACGCGGTATTGCTTACCGCCGGTGACCAGTACTGCGTACATGACCAGGCCTTCCTCTGTAGTTATTGTGGTCTGAGCTGCCGCCATCGAGGGCGGACAGGAGCGGAATTGTACGCAGATCAGCGGGCGCGGGTCAAGTCAACCCCCGAACGCCGCGGGGGGACGGCTCCGGAACGGGGTCAGATCCCTTTTCACCCCGTGAAAAGGGATCTGACCCCTGCCTGACGGCCTGTCTCACCAGATGAGACATCGGGCTGGCATTGTCGCCCATTGCCCCCATCTGGTCACCTCGGTAGGCTGACCGATTGCCGTTCCCTGCTGGCCCGGCACCCAGCCAACGCCCCCACAACCGGATCCCCCATGGCGATGGATTTCATCCGCATCCGCGGCGCGCGGACGCACAACCTGAAGAACCTCGACCTCGACCTGCCCCGCGACAAGCTGATCGTGATCACCGGCCTGTCCGGCTCGGGCAAGTCCTCGCTGGCGTTCGACACCATCTATGCAGAAGGCCAGCGCCGCTATGTCGAGTCGCTGTCGGCCTATGCGCGCCAGTTCCTGAGCGTGATGGAAAAGCCGGACCTGGACCACATCGAGGGCCTGTCCCCGGCGATCTCGATCGAGCAGAAGTCGACCTCGCACAACCCGCGTTCGACGGTCGGCACGATCACCGAGATCTACGACTACCTGCGCCTGCTGTACGCCCGCGTCGGCACCCCGCGCTGCCCGGACCACGGCTATCCGCTGGAGGCGCAGACGGTCAGCCAGATGGTCGACCAGGTGCTGACCCTGGACCCGGAACAGCGCTACATGCTGCTGGCCCCGGTCATCCGCGACCGCAAGGGCGAGCATGCCCAGGTGTTCGACCAGCTGCGCGCGCAGGGTTTCGTGCGCGTGCGCGTGGACGGCGAGCTGCATGAAATCGATGCGGTGCCGCCGCTGGCGCTGCGCCAGAAGCACACCATCGAGGCGGTGATCGACCGCTTCCGCCCGCGCGAGGACATCAAGCAGCGCCTGGCCGAGAGCTTCGAGACCGCGCTGAAGCTGGGCGACGGCATGGCCTCGGTGCAGAGCCTGGACAGTGCCGACGCTTCGCCGACGCTGTTCTCCTCCAAGTACTCCTGCCCGGTCTGCGATTACTCGCTGCCGGAGCTGGAACCGCGCCTGTTCTCGTTCAACGCACCGATGGGCGCCTGCCCCGGCTGCGACGGCCTGGGCATGGCCGAATTCTTCGATCCTTCGCGCGTGGTGGTGCATCCCGAGCTGTCGCTGGCCGCCGGCGCGGTGCGCGGCTGGGACCGCCGCAACGCCTATTACTTCCAGCTGATCGCCTCGCTGGCCAAGCACTACCGGTTCGACGTCGACGCGGCATGGAACTCGCTGCCGCAGAACGTGCAGCAGGCCGTGCTGTACGGCAGCGGCGATGAGGCGATCACCTTCACCTACTTCACCGAAGCCGGTGGCCGCACCCAGCGCAAGCACCGCTTCGAGGGCATCATTCCCAACCTCGAGCGCCGCTACAAGGAAACCGAATCGCCGGCGGTGCGCGAAGAGCTGTCCAAGTACATCAGCGAACAGCCGTGCCCGGAATGCCATGGCGCGCGCCTGAACAAAGCGGCACGCAACGTGTTCGTGGCCGACCGCCCGCTGCCGGAGTTGGTGGTGCTGCCGATCGACGAGGCGCTGAAGTTCTTCAGCGAACTGAGCCTGCCGGGCTGGCGTGGCGAGATCGCCGCGAAGATCGTCAAGGAAATCGGTGAGCGCCTCGGCTTCCTGGTCGATGTGGGCCTGGATTACCTGACCCTGGAACGCAAGGCCGACACCCTGTCCGGTGGCGAGGCACAGCGCATCCGCCTGGCCAGCCAGATCGGCGCCGGCCTGGTCGGCGTGATGTACGTGCTCGACGAGCCGTCGATCGGCCTGCACCAGCGCGACAACGAGCGCCTGCTCGGCACCCTCACCCGCCTGCGCGACCTCGGCAACACGGTGATCGTGGTCGAGCATGACGAGGATGCGATCCGCCTGGCCGACTACGTGCTGGACATCGGCCCGGGCGCGGGCGTGCATGGCGGCGAGATCGTCGGCCAGGGCACCCTGCAGGACATCCTGGAGGCACCGCGCTCGCTGACCGGCCAGTACCTGTCGGGCAAGCGCGCGATCGAGATCCCCGCGCGCCGGCACAAGCCGAACCCGAAGATGACCCTGCACCTGCGCGGGGCCAGCGGCAACAACCTCAAGGGTGTGGACCTGGCGATTCCGTCGGGCCTGCTGACCTGCGTGACCGGTGTGTCCGGCTCCGGCAAGTCCACCCTGATCAACGACACCCTGTTCTCGCTGGCCGCCAACGAGATCAACGGTTCCTCGCACCCGATCGCCCCGTACAAGGAGATCGATGGCCTGGACCTGTTCGACAAGGTGGTGGACATCGACCAGTCACCGATCGGCCGCACCCCGCGTTCGAACCCGGCCACCTACACCGGCCTGTTCACCCCCCTGCGCGAACTGTTCGCACAGGTGCCCGAAGCGCGTGCGCGTGGCTATTCGCCGGGCCGTTTCAGCTTCAACGTGCGCGGTGGCCGCTGCGAAGCCTGCCAGGGCGACGGCCTGATCAAGGTGGAGATGCACTTCCTGCCGGACGTGTACGTGCCCTGCGACGTCTGCCATGGCAAGCGCTACAACCGCGAGACGCTCGAGATCCTGTACAAGGGCTTCAACATCAACGACGTGCTGGAAATGACCGTCGAGGATGCACTGAAGCTGTTCGAACCGGTGCCGTCGATCGCACGCAAGCTGGAAACCCTGGTCGACGTCGGCTTGAGCTACATCAAACTGGGCCAGAGCGCGACCACGCTGTCCGGTGGTGAAGCACAGCGCGTGAAGCTGTCCAAGGAACTGTCGCGCCGCGATACCGGCCGCACCCTGTACATCCTCGACGAACCGACCACCGGCCTGCACTTCCACGACATCGAAGCGCTGCTGGGCGTGCTGCACAAGCTGCGCGACGAAGGCAACACGGTGGTGGTGATCGAGCACAACCTGGACGTGATCAAGACCGCCGACTGGATCGTCGACCTGGGTCCGGAAGGCGGCCACCGCGGTGGCACCATCCTGGTCACCGGCACGCCGGAAGACGTGGCGGCCTGTCCGCAGTCGTATACCGGCCAGTTCCTGGCGCGCATGCTGCCGTCCACCAACGCGCGCCCGGAACAGCCGGCCGCCGTGGCCAACAAGCCCGACGCCCGCCCGCCACGCAAGGTGAAGCCTGAGAAGCCGGCCAAGGTTGCCAAGAAGGCCGCGGCCGCCAAGAGCACCGGCAAGGCCAGCAAGAGCACATCGAAGAAGAAGGACGCCTGATGAGCAGCGAACACAAGATCCTGGCCCGCATCCCGATCAGCGTGCGCTGGCGTGACATGGACAGCATGGGCCACGTCAACAACGCCAAGTACATTTCCTACCTGGAAGAAGCGCGCGTGCGCTGGATGCTGGGCGTGGACGGCGTATCGATGACCGACCGCATCGCACCGGTGGTGGCCGCGACCAACGTCAATTACCGGCTGCCGATCGTGTGGCCCAACGACATACTGGTCGAGCTGTTCGTCGAGCGCCTGGGCAACAGCAGCGTGACCATCGGCCACCGCATCGTCGACCAGCAGGACGCGTCGAAGCTGTATTCCGACGGCAACGTGGTGGTGGTGTGGATGGATACGCAGACCGGCAAGAGCGCGCCGCTGCCGGAGGCGATCCGCAGCGCCTCCACTTGACGCGCCCTGGTAGGTGCCGACCTTGGTCGGCACGCTTTGGCTGCAATGAGGTTGCCGGCCAGCGGCCGGCACTACCGATCCCATTCAATGGACTGACATGATCCACCAGACTGAACTGCGCGACCTGCTGCCCGGCATGGTCCCCTTCCCCACCGACGTCTTTCCCGCCGACCAGGCCTGGCTCGGCCAGCACCTGCTGCCGCTGCTGAAGATTGACCTGGGCGTGCTGCGGCCGGAACTGGCCGGCCAGGTGGCGACGATGCTGTGCCCGATCGAGCCGTACGACGGCTGCATCGGCGAGACCACCGAAGAACACCACAACGATTTCACCGGCACCAACTGGATCGCCTTCGAACTGACCGCCGGCAACGAGATGCGCTTCCTCGGCAATGAGGGCTATTTCATCGGCGAGGCGGTGCAGGACAAGGATGCGCAGGAGCACATCGCGCAGATGCGCGACAGCTACGCCAAGGCCCGCGATTACCATGCCGCGCACGGTCGTCTCGCCTGCTACTCGCGCTACGGCAAGGGTGAGGCCAGCGAACGCGACTACCTGGATACGCTGGGCGGACCGATAGGCTTCGGCAACTGGACCGAGACCGCGGAGATTCCCGCGGCCTTCGAACTGGGCTTCACCGACGCTGCCGATGACCCAAACGCTGCGGACGATGCCGAAACGGTGATCATCACCCGCAACGGCAACAAGTTCTTCGCCGTGGCCGGCGTAGCCGGCTACAACTGGTGCGCCACCGGCGCCGATGCGATCGTGATGCTGTACGAGCCGGAAAGCCGCACCGTGCTGTTCTCGTACGACTGGTCGTAAGGCCCTGTGGTAGTGCCGGCCGCTGGCCGGCATTGCCCGTGCTGCCGGCCAGCGGCCGGCACGACCATCCCGCTACGGCGCAGCCTTGCGTACGGCCAGCGTCGCACTTGCTTCGCCGCCGCCTTCCAGCTGCAGCCGTAGCGGCACCGCCTGCCCCTCCTTCAGCGCGCCCTTGCCCTGCATCAGCATCAGGTGCAGGCCACCGGGCTTGAGCTCGGCACGTGCACCCGGCGCCAGCGGCAGGCGCTCGATCGCGCGCATCCGGCTGACCCCATCCGTGATCGTGGTTTCGTGCAGCGACACATCATTGAAACTGCTGCTGGTCGCGCCGGTGATCACCACCGCCTTGCCGCAGCCGTTGTGGATGACGCCGTAGCCAGCGGTCATCGGCATTGCCGGATTCGGTGGCAACCGCGCCCAGCCCTGATCCACCGTGACGCAGCCCGATTCCGCCGCCGAGGCCGATGCTGCGGCCGCACACAGAAGCCACAGTACGCCAACGAATGGTTTGGTTATCATCGCCCAGGTTCCTTCTTCGCAACGAGACCGCAGCATGACGACGCTCATCGAGGTGATCAACCATGGCCCCATCCGCGAACTGCGCCTGGCGCGGCCGCCGGTCAACGCACTGGACACCGACCTGTGCCGGCAGTTGATCCATGCCATCGAGCTGGCCATGGCCGAAGACGCGCACGGCATCGTGCTGTCGGGCAGCGAGCGCATCTTCACCGGCGGCATGGACGTGCCGCACCTGCTCTCGCATGGCGATGACAAGCACAAGCTGCTGGACACCTGGAACGCCTTCTTTGGCGCCGTACGCACGCTGGCCGAGAGCCGCATCCCGGTGGTCGCGGCGATCACCGGCCACGCCCCGGCGGGCGGCTGCGTGCTGGCCCTGTGCTGCGACTACCGGGTGATGGCCCGCAGCGCCGATCCGTCGCGGCCATATGCCATCGGCCTGAACGAGGTGCAGGTGGGCCTGATCGCGCCGGAGGGCATCCAGCGCCTGCTGCGCCGTGCGGTGGGCGTGCACCGCGCCGGCGTGCTGCTGACCACCGGTTCGCTGGTACCGGCCGAACAGGCGGTGCAGATCGGCCTGGTGGATGAGCTGGCAGAGGGGGACCTGGTGGTGGCACGCGCGATTGCCTGGCTGCAGGACCTGCTCAGGCAGCCGCGCCAGCCGATGCTGCTGACCCGCGCCATCGCCCGCGCCGACCTGCACGTGGCGCTGCAGCCGGACCTGATCCAGCTCGACCGTTTCGTCGAGGCCTGGTTCGCCCCGGACGCACAGAACGCCCTGCAGGCCCTGGTAGCCCGGCTGGGCAAATAGCGGTTGCCCCGCCCGGGGTCAGATCCCTTTCGCCGGGCGAAAGGGATCTGACCCCTGACCGGTATAATCAGGCCCTCTTTCACTGCTGTGGCCGCCCCCTTGAACGACACGCCCGAACCCGTCGTCTCCGAGCTGATCGACCTGCTCACGCTGGAGCGGCTGGAGGACAACCTGTTCCGCGGGCAGAGCCGCGACATCGGCACCAAGTACGTGTTCGGCGGGCAGGTGCTGGGCCAGGCGCTGGCCGCGGCACAGGCCACGGTCGACAACGGCCGCCACGTGCACTCGCTGCACGCCTATTTCCTGCGCGCCGGCAACATCGACCACCCGATCGTCTACGACGTGGACCGTACCCGCGACGGCGGCAGCTTCTCGGTGCGCCGGGTCACCGCGATCCAGCACGGCAAGGTGATCTTCTTCTGCGCGGCATCGTTCCAGCAGGCCGAGACCGGCGCCGAGCACCAGCACAAGATGCCCGAAGTGCCGCAGCCGGAAGACATCGAACCGAACCGGCCGCTGCCGGCCGAAGTGCTGGAGCGGCTGCCGATCAAGGTGCAGCGCTGGCTGTCGCGCGGCGGCCCGTTCGAATTCCGCCACGTCTACCCGCGCGACGAACTGAACCCGCCCAAGCGCCCGCCCTACCACCAGGTGTGGCTGCGCCTGAGCGAGCCGGTCGGCGATGCTCCGGAACTGCACCAGGCCCTGCTGGCCTATGCCTCGGACTTCCACCTGCTGGGCACGGCGACGTTCCCGCACGGCATCAGCTACTACCACCCGCACGTGCAGATGGCCTCGCTCGACCACGCGATCTGGTTCCACCGCCCGTTCCGTGCCGACGACTGGCTGCTGTACTCGCTGGACAGCCCCAGCGCGCAGGATTCGCGCGGCCTGGCCCGCGGCCAGTTCTTCACCCGCAATGGTGTGCTGGTGGCCAGCACCGCGCAGGAGGGCCTGATCCGCGTGGTTCCCGACCAGGCTGCCGCGGCCGCCGTGCCGGCCAAGGAGTAAACCCATGCGCCAGATCTTCAGCAGCCAGCGCGTGGAAACCGTCGAAGGCGTGGCCGAGCTCCTGCGCGGGCATGGCATCGACGTCAAGGTGACCAACGGGCGCTCGTACAAGACCCGTCGCCGCGGCCAGTTCAGCTATACCGACCTCGGCAACGCCAACGCCTACCCGGCGGTATGGATCGTGCGCGCCGACGACCAGCCGCGTGCACGCGAGATCCTGCGTGAGGCGCGCCTGCTCGACACCACCCGCCGCGACCATCCGACCGCCGAGTTCGCCTTCCGCGACACGCCGGAACAGGGCAGCGGCGGCCGCAGCTGGGCCTGGCGCATCCGCATCGCCCTGCTGGTGGTGATCGCCGGCGTGGCGCTGGTGATCGGCCTGCGCCATCGCGATGCCCCGGCCCCGGCAGCACCGGCCCCTGCCCCGCAGGCCCAGCCGCAGCAGGCGCAACCGGCCCCGCAGGCCGCACCGGAAGAGGAAGAAGTCCGGGTCCGTATCCAGCCATCGAAATAACCCACGGGTCGTACCCGCCGCTGGCCGGCAACTGCAAAAAGGGGACGGAGGGGATTAAGTCGTTTGTGGCACAAACGACTTAATCCCCTCCGTCCCCTTTTTTGTCAGCACAGAAAGTCGGTCACATTGGGCGCGCGGCTCCGTCATGGGACACAATCCCAGCAGGAGAGCCGCCGCCATGACGACGTTCGCCGCATCGATCGACCAGACCCTGGAACGCGAACTGCCCGCCGCCGCCAGCGGTTGCCAGCACGCCTACGGCCGTATCGTGCTGGCCTGCCAGAACACGGTCACCGCCATCGCCCTGGCCATCACCCGCGACCGCCAGGCCAGCGAGGACATCGCCCAGGAGGCCTTCGTGAAGGGCTGGCAGCAGCTGCACCAGCTGCGCAGCGCGACCAGCTTCCTGCCCTGGCTGCGGCAGATCACCCGCAACCTGGCCCGCGACTGGCTGCGTGCGCAACGCGGCCGGCCGCTGACCGGCGAGGCCGCGGAGGTGGCGATGGGCATGGCCGCCGACCCGGCCCCAGGTGCGGCCGATCGCCTGCAGCGGGTGGAAGAGGAGATCGCCGCCGAGGACATCATCTCCGCGCTGCCCGCCGACAGCCGCGAAGTCCTGTTGCTGTACTACCGCGAAGGACAGCGCTCGCAGCAGGTCGCCGACCTGCTCGGGCTCAGCGATGCGGCCGTGCGCAAGCGCCTGTCGCGTGCACGTGCCCTGGTGCGCGAAGGCCTGCTGCAGCGCTTCGGTGAATTCGCCCGCAGCAGCGCGCCGAGCGCTGCATTCGCCACCGCCGTGGTGTCGATGGTGCTGGTGGCCGCGCCCGGCACCGCCAGTGCAGCGGTGCTGCTCGGCACCGGCGTCGGCATCGGCGGCAGCAAGCTCGGCCTCGGCGGCGCCAGCGTTGCCGGTGGAACCGCGATGGGCTCGTTGACCGCCACCCTGGGCCAGCTGCATGTGTTGCCGGCCGAAAGCTGGGGGGCGGTCATTGGTGGCGTTGCCGGTGGCGCGATCGGCAGCTATCTCGGCGGGCGCTTCCTGATGTCGTACACCGAAACTGCGGCAGAGCGGGCCGATGTGCGCCGCTTCCTCTACCTCAACATCACCACCGGCATGTTCTGGTGCCTGGCAATCCTGCTGGCTGTGGTGCTGCAGGCACCGGTCTGGACGCAGCTGACGGTGCTGGCGGTCGGGTTGGGCGTGGTCAACTACCAGTGCCTGGTGACGCTGCAGCGGGTGATGGCGCCGATGATCGCGCGCGATTCGGCGCGGCGCGGGCGAACCGGCATCAACTGGAAGTTCGAATCGATGTACGGCCGCACCGCCATCATCGCCATGAACCTGATGGTCATTGCGCTTGTGGCGTACTCGCTGATGCGCAGCGGCCGCTTGTAACGGACAACGCCGGCAGTGCCGCCGGCGTTGTCGTCATCACTGCATTGACCCTCAGCGCTGCGGCTTCGGTGCGCCGCCGTCGCGCGGACCGCCATGGCGCGGGCCTCCATGCATCGGGCCCTTGGCCGCATCAAACTCGGCCTTGCTCAGCTGGCCGTCCTTGTTGGTGTCGGCGGCGGCGAACCAGGCATCACGATGCTGCTTCATGCGCAGCTCGCGGTCGGCCTTGTCCAGGTAGCCGTCCTTGTTCAGATCAAGCTGGTCGAAGCGCGCGGCCAGGCGCGGATCGGCCTTGGCTTCCTCGCGGCTGATGCGGCCATCCTTGTTGACGTCCAGCGCGGCCCAGCGCTCACCGCCGTGGCCACGACGGCCATGCTGCCAGCGCGGCAGCTCGTCGCGCGAGAGCTTGCCGTCCTTGTTCTTGTCCAGCTCGTCGAACTTCGCGGCCAGGCGCGGGTTGGCGGCCGCCTCGCTGCGGTCGATCACGCCGTCACCGTTGGTGTCCAGCTTGGCCGGGCGCGGTGCCGGCGTGGCCGGGGTGTCGGCCGCCAGCGCGATACCGGATGCGGAGGTGCCGAGCAGCAGGGCCAGCAGCAGGGGGGTACGGATCATGAGGTCACTCCTGGGAATGGGAACAGCGTCGGGGTGATCACTTCACCCTCGGGGGACAACAACGCCCGGGCGCGACGTCGGTTGACGCTACTGCCGATTCCATTCATCCGGCGGACAGTCGCCGCCACTGCGACAACCTGGGGCTATGCTGTGCCCATGGCGATACATGGCGACAGAGACGACGAACTGCGACTTTTCCAGACCGGCGAGCACCCCTGCGGGTACTGGTCGGACCGGGTGGCACGCGACCTGGTGCTGGACCCGAACGACCGCCGCCTCGGCGCACTCTATCCACTGGCACTGAGCTGGGGCTTCCGCCGCAGCGGCGACCTGGTCTACCGGCCGCATTGCGCGCACTGCCAGGCCTGCGTGGCGGTGCGCATCCCGGTGGCCCGCTTCGCCCCGGACCGCAGCCAGCGCCGCTGTGCCACCCGCAATGACGACCTGGAGGTGCGGATCACCGCCGCCACCGCCCGCGATGACCTGTTCGCGCTGTACCACCGCTACCTCACCCACCGCCATGCCAACGGCGGCATGGACGACCACGGCCCGCACGAGTTCGAGCAGTTCCTGATCGGCAGCTGGTCGCACACCCGCTTCATGGAGATGCGCCTGCCCGGCCACGACGGCCAGCCCAGCCAGCTGTTGGGGGTAGCGGTGACCGACGTCACCGAGCACGGCCTGTCGGCGGTCTACACCTTCTTCGACCCGGACCACGCCGCGCGCGGGCTGGGCACCTTCGCGATCCTGCAGCAGATCGAGTGGGCGCGCCGCGAGGGCCTACCGCACGTGTATCTGGGCTACTGGATCCGCGGCCACCAGAAGATGGACTACAAGCGCCGCTTCCATCCGCTGGAAGCCTACGATGGCCGCCGCTGGCACGATTTCGACAAGGATCTGGACGGGCGTTGACAAACCGCTGACACCGGGCCGGGTGCACAATACGGCCCATGAACATGACCCGCCGCCATCCCCTGATCCTCGCCCTGGCCCTGCTCTGCGGCGCCACCGCCCCTGCCTTCGCCACGTCCCCTGCGATGACCGAAAAGCCGTCCGCTGCGCTGCGCCTGGCCACCTACAACACCTCGCTGTACTCCGATGACGCCGGTGGCCTGATCAAGGAGCTGGAAGGCGACAGCGAACACGCGCGCAAGATCGCCGCAGTGCTGCAGCAGGTGCGCCCGGACCTGGTGCTGCTGAACGAATTCGACTTCGACGACGCCCATCGCGCCGCCGACCTGTTCCAGAAGCGCTACCTGGAGGTCGCCCAGCCCGGTGGCGGCAAACCGCTGCACTTCGCCTACCGCTATCTGGCACCGGTCAACACCGGCGTGCCCAGCGGCCTGGACCTGGACAACAACGGCGTGGTCGGTGGCGAAGGCCGCAGCCGCGGCAACGATGCCTGGGGCTACGGCCTGCACCCGGGCCAGTACGGCATGCTGGTGCTGTCGCGCTACCCGATCGACGAAGCCAGGGTGCGCAGCTTCCAGCTACTGAAGTGGAGCGCGATGCCCGGCGCGATCCGCCCGGTCGACCCACGTACCGGCCAGAGCTTCTACAACGACCATGTGTGGTCGCAGCTGCGCCTGTCGTCGAAGTCGCATTGGGACGTGCCGGTGAAGACCCCGGCCGGCGTGGTGCACGCGCTGGTGTCGCACCCGACCCCGCCGGTGTTCGACGGCCCGGAAAAGCGCAACGCGGCGCGCAACCATGACGAGCTGCGCCTGTGGCAGGAATACCTGTCCAAGGGTGACAAGCCATGGCTGTGCGACGACAAGGGTCAGTGCGGCGGCCTGGCCCAGGACGCGCGCTTCGTGATCCTCGGCGACCTCAACAACGACCCGGTCGATGGTGATGGCCGCCATGAGGCGATCGTCGAACTGATCGAGAACGCCCGCGTGCTGCGCTACCCCACCCCGCGCAGCGTCGGTGGCGAGCAGACCAGCCTGGCCTATGCGGCCAAGGGCATCGAGCGCAATGGCGCACCGTTCCATGCCACCGGCGATTTCGGCCCGAAATCCGGCACGATGCGCCTGGACTACGTACTGCCCTCGACCGGTTTCGAATATGTCGGCAGCGGTATCTTCTGGCCGGCCAATGAAAGCCCGGAAGCGAAGATCGCCGACGGCAGCGACCACCACCTGGTGTGGGTGGACGTGCGGTAGAGTCGACGGCCCTGAAAAGGGGACGGAGGGGATTAAGTCGTTTGTGGCACAAACGACTTAATCCCCTCCGTCCCCTTTTTTGCTTTACGGTCGCAGTTCGACGCCGATGGCGTCGGCGGCATCTCGCGCGATGGCGCGCGCCTCGTCGATGGTTTCCGCGCGCGCCAGGGTGACACCGACGCGGCGATGGCCATGCACGCTCGGCTTGCCGAACAGGCGTACGGCAGTATCCGGCACCTGCAATGCAGCGGCGACGTTGTTGAAGTACGGCACGCCCTCGCCGTGTGCCAACAGCGCGCACGACGCCGACGGGCCGCTCTGGCGGATCACCGGGATCGGCAGGCCGAGGATGGCGCGCGCATGCAGCGCGAACTCGCTCAACTCCTGCGATACCAGCGTCACCAGGCCGGTGTCGTGCGGGCGCGGCGACACTTCGCTGAACCACACTTCGTCGCCCTTCACGAACAGCTCCACGCCGAACAGGCCCCAGCCGCCGAGGTCATCGGTGATCGCGCGCGAAATCTCTTCGGCACGCGCCAGTGCCGCGCTCGACATCGGCTGCGGCTGCCAGCTTTCGCGGTAGTCGCCATCCTTCTGCAGATGGCCGATCGGCGCACAGAACGAGGTGCCACCGGCATGGCGCACGGTCAGCAGGGTGATCTCGTAATCGAAATCGATGAAGCCTTCGACGATGCAGCGGCCGGCACCGGCGCGGCCACCGGTCTGCGCGTAGTCCCAGGCCGGGGCGATGTCCGCCTCGCTGCGCAGGGTGCTCTGGCCCTTGCCCGAGGACGACATCACCGGCTTGACCACGCACGGCAGGCCGATGGCGGCGACGGCAGCACGGTATTCCGCCTCGGTATCGACGAAGCGGTACGGCGAGGTCGGCAGTCCCAGGGTTTCGGCGGCCAGGCGACGGATGCCTTCGCGATCCATGGTCAGGCGTGCGGCGCGCGCGGTCGGGATCACCCGCAGGCCCTGCTCCTGTTCCAGCTGGACCAGGGTCTCGGTGTGGATGGCCTCGATTTCCGGCACCACCAGGTGCGGCTGCTCCTGGGCGATCAGCGCCCGCAGCGCCATCGCATCGAGCATGTCGATCACGTGCGAGCGGTGCGCGACCTGCATGGCCGGGGCGTCGGCATAGCGATCGGCGGCGATCACCTCCACGCCCAGCCGCTGCAGCTCGATGGCCACCTCCTTGCCGAGTTCGCCCGAGCCCAGCAGCAGCACGCGGGTGGCGGAGGGGGACAACGGCGTTCCAAGCTTGGCCATGGCGGTTCCAGCAGCGATGTGAAGGCGGGAGGGCATTCTAGCTGGCCGGGCACCCTGACCATGGCATCCGACGAACGGTAGTGGACAGGTGATATCACTTTGATATCTTAAATTTGAACCCTCAAGGACGTACCGCCATGAAAGAGAAGTCGCTGTCTTCCCTCAACGGCCTCGGCACGCTGGTCGGCGCCCTGCTCGTCGGCCTCGCCGGCGCCGCCCTGTTCGTGGTGGGCGTGGCGGCCAAGGCCAGCACCGGCTCGCCCAGCCTGCTGCTGATGCTGCTGGGCGCCCTGCTGGTGGCGCTGGGCGTGTTCATCCTGGCCGGTCTGTACACCATCCAGCCCAACCAGGCGGCGGTCCTTAGCCTGTTCGGCAAGTACGTGGGCACGGTGAAGGACAACGGCCTGCGCTGGAACAACCCCTTCTTTGCCAAGCGCCGGGTCAGCCAGCGCGTGCGCAACTTCGAGAGCGGCAAGCTGAAGGTCAACGAGCTGGACGGCAGCCCGATCGAGATCGCCGCGGTGATCGTCTGGCAGGTGGTCGACGCCTCCGAGGCCGTCTACAACGTGGACGACTACGAGAGCTTCGTGCACATCCAGTCCGAATCGGCGCTGCGTGCGATGGCCACCAGCTATCCCTACGACCAGCACGAAGATGGCCAGCTGGCCCTGCGCAGCCATGCCAGCGAGATCTCCCAGCACCTGAAGAACGAGCTGGCCGAACGCCTGGCCGACGCCGGCGTGCAGGTGATCGACGCACGCATCAGCCATCTCGCCTACGCCGCCGAAATCGCCCAGGCGATGCTGCAGCGTCAGCAGGCCAACGCGGTGATCGCCGCACGCACGCGCATCGTGGCCGGTGCGGTGGGCATGGTTGAAATGGCCCTGGCCGAACTGCAGAAGAACGGCGTGGTGCAGCTGGATGAAGAACGCAAGGCGCACATGGTCAGCAACCTGCTGACCGTGCTGTGCTCGGACCGCGGTACCCAGCCGATCGTCAACGCCGGTTCGCTGTACTGAACCACCCTCGCAACGGGGTGCCCCACCACCCCGCCAGGAGCTTGCATGAGTGAGAAGAAAGCCTACCCGCTGCGCATCAATGCCGACGTCCTGGCCGCCGCGCAACGCTGGGCTGACGACGAGCTGCGCAGCCTCAACGCACAGATCGAATACGTGCTGCGCGACGCCCTGCGCAAGGCAGGACGCCTGCCGAAACCCACGCCATCTTCGGGGGACAAGGAATGAGCAAGCGCTGGAGCTACCAGACGATCGAGGTCAAGACGTCCATGATGGGCCAGCTCAAGGCCGAGGACATCCAGAGCGAACTGAGCCGCCAGGGCCAACTGGGCTGGGAGCTGGTCAACATCATCATCCCCGCACCGATGCGCCCGGCGATGCTGGTATTCAAGAAGGAGGCCTGAGCCATGGGTGCCAGCGATCCAAAGCAGTACGAGGTGGCCGAGAGTTCGCCGTTGCGCGTGCTGTGGATCGTGCTGCCCCTGCTCGCCGCCTTCGTGGCCTGCCTGTATGCGCAGCTGTACAAGGCACCGGCCACGGCGCCCTGGATCGAAGTGACGCTGTCGCCGCCCTGGTTCCGGATGGGCGGCAGTGCCGCCTGGAGCCTGCTGGTGATCGCCGCGCTCGGCATCGGGTTGGGCGCGGCGTTCTTCCGCCGCCGGGTGGAACTAGCCGACGACGTGCTGGACGTGCGCTCGACGATGTACCGCCGCCGCGTTCCGGTGGCACAGCTGCGGCTGGACCAGGCCGAGGTGGTCGACCTGCAGCGTGACCGCCGCTATGGCATTCGTTTCAAGACCAATGGCTATGCGATGCCGGGCTTCTATTCCGGCCACTTCCGCCTGCAGGGCGGCAGCAAGGGGTTCGCGCTGGTCACCGACCGCACGCGCGTTCTCGCCCTGCCGGTCAGCGATGGCAGCACGCTGCTGCTCAGCCTGGAGCGGCCGCAGGTGCTGCTGGACGCACTGCGCAAGGTGGCCGCACCGGCGCCTCGGCGGTAAGCTGCGGCGATGCAACGACGCGCCCCCCTGCTGATCAATACCGAGGCCATCGAGCTGTGGCCCGCCCACCTGCTGCGCGCACGAAGCAACCTGGATGCCCGTCTGCTGTCGCAGGCACAGTGGGTGCTGCGGCGCAAGCGCGATGGCCGCTACCTGGCGGCGGTAACGACGCATGGCGTGCATTCGCTGGTGCCACGCCTGCCGCGCGAGCCCGGGGCCGAGGACGCACTGGCGCTGCTCGATGCAGCGGCGGCACGTCCGTTCGGCGCTGCGCTGCAGGAACAGTGGCTGCCGCTGGCCGGGCTGCAGCAACGCCTGCAGCAACTGGGCCTGGATGCACAGCGCTATGCCGACGACAGCGGCCTGCCACTGGAGCCCGAACCGTGCCTGCTGCACTTCGCCGGCCGTGACCGCTTCGGCCGCCCGCTGTGGCTGCGCCGTGGCGCCGCGCAGGGATGGCGGCGGATGCGCCTGCAGGCGGCACGGGAGGGCATCGCGCTCGACGCAATTTCCGGCTTCCGCAGCCATGCCTACCAGCTGGGCATCTTTGAACGGAAACTGGCGCGCGGCCTGAGCGTGGCGGAGATCCTGAAGGTCAATGCCGCCCCGGGTTTCAGCGAACACCACAGCGGCCACGCGCTGGACATCGGCACACCGGGCGATGCCCCGGCCGAGGAATCATTTGAAGCCACCGACGCGTTCGCCTGGCTGCAGGTGCATGCCGGCGGGCATGGCTTCCATCTGAGCTACCCACGCGACAACCCGCACGGCATCGTCTACGAACCCTGGCACTGGTGCTGGAGGCCGGCCAACAGCTGAGCCCCTCGTGGCGCCCGCACGCGGAATGGAACGAGAGAGCGAAGACAAAAGCGGGCCGCTTCGCTCGAAGCCGAGCATGGCTCGGCTCTACAGCAGCTGCCGCGCAACGCCCCCATGTCGTGCCGAGCCATGCTCGGCTGTACCCGGATTGCCGTCACCGCCTCAACGCATTGATCGCCAGCACCACCCAGCCGGCCATCATGCTGGTGCCACCGATCGGCGCCATCCGCGTCGGCCACTGCCACAGCGCCCCGCCCACCAGGCTGCCTGAAAACAACAGCACACCCAGCAGCAGCACGTACAGCGCCAGGTGTGCGATCGCCCCGTGCGCGCGCGGCCCGAGTGCCACCAGTACCGCACCATGCGCGAACGCGTACAGCGCCGCCATGTTCAGGTGCTGCTGCGCCAGCGGATCGGCCACGCCATGCGAGGCGTAGGCGGACAGGCCGATCGAGGCAGCGGCCAGCAGCGCCCCCAGGCAGGCGAGCAGGGACGGCTTACGTGCACGACGTTCGAGATTGAACATGGGGGCTCCTTGCGCAGCGCCCCTTGCCGGGCGCCGGATCAAAAAAAACGCGCCGCAATGAGCGGCGCGTTTTCGTGTCCAACACTACATGGGTCAGCCGAGGCTTACTTGACGGCCCAGTAGATGTCGTAGGTCGCTTCCGGGGTGAACGACTTGTCGATGCCGTCCTTCCAGGTTTCGTACGGGCGGTCGATGACTTCGTTGCCCGAAGTCACGGCCCAGGCACGCAGGCCGTTGCGGGCCACGTCCAGACCCGCCATGTGGCCGGTGTAGGCCGCATGCGCCGAACGGTGCGGAGCAACGTGCACGTACTTGACCGGAGCGCCGCCGTCGATCTTGACGGTCAGCTCGTCGGCAGCAGCACCTTCAGCACCCTTCTTCTTCACCGGCTGGGCGATGTCGAAGGCGTACTTCTCCTGGCCGAAGTCGGTGGTGATGATGCGGAACGGGCCGGCGGCTTCAAGGCCATTGGCCTCCATCACGCGCTTGATCCACTCCTGGTTGTCCTTGATGGACTTGGTGATGGTGTCCTGACCGCGGTCCACGTTGCCGGCGTTGACCACCAGCAGGTTCTCGGCCGGCACTTCAACGATGGCCAGGTCGGTCAGCGGGGCTTCCGGCGTGCGGTAGTCCACGTTCGGCACGGTTGCGAGCATGTTGGCGATGCGCGACAGGCCCAGCTTGATGTCATCGCCGATCTGGCGGCTGACATACAGGCCGGCGTAACGGCCGAACAGGTCGAAGCCGTACTTCACCGAGTAGTCCTGGGTGATCTTGACGTTGCGACCGCCCTTGCCGGTCGGCTCCAGGTTGAAGGTGGTGACCTTGTCGTGACCCTTGGTGGCGTCTTCGATGGCGATCACAACACGCTTGTTCTCTTCGGCTTCGGTGATCTTCCAGGAACCGGTGCCCAGCTCCTTGGAGGTGAAGTCGAGGGTGGCACCGGTACCGGAGGCCGGGCCGGACAGCTTCAGTTCAACGGCGGGATCGCGCAGTACCAGCGGGTTCCAGTCCTTGAAGCGGCGCAGGCTGCTGACCGTGTCGTACACGATCGTCATCTTGCGGTTGGTCTCGATGCTTTCGGTGATGTGACGCTCGCCCGGCAGACATACGCCAATGATGACGAACAGGCCAGCCACGATCCCCAAGGCGATCAGGAACTCGATAATACGGGTCATTCAGAGAGTCTCCGGGGCCGATCCCACGGCCGGGTTGATTGAAGCGAAGCGCCAATCCTAGCAGGCTTCGCGGGCATTGTTTATCGGGATTGGCGCACCGGTTTCCCTGCCGGCTGCGTATTTGTATGGACAAAGAATTCGAAGGGTAACGCATACCGCTACCCGGCAAGTAGGGGGCAACCTTGGCAGGAACCCGTAACTACGACCCAAGTCTTTGTACTTGAACGATTTTCTTCAGACCAGCTGGAGTTCGAACGCCTTCAGTACGGCACGCGTACGGTCGCGCACGCCCAGCTTGGACAGGATGTTGGACACGTGGTTCTTGATGGTGCCTTCGGCCACGCCGAGCGAATTGGCGATCTCCTTGTTGGAGAAGCCGCTGGCCATCAGCCGCAGGATCTCGGTCTCGCGGTCGGTCAGCGGGTCCGGGCGGTCCAGGCTGACGAACTCGTTGCGCATGTGCTCCAGGCCGGACAGCAGGCGCTGGGTCACCGCCGGCTGCACCAGCGAACCGCCGTCGGCCACGGTACGGATGGCACCGACCAGCTGCGCCAGGGTGACATCCTTGAGCAGGTAGCCCTTGGCACCGGCCTTGAGCCCGGCCAGCACCAGCTGGTCATCGTCGAACGTGGTGAGGATGATGGTCGGCGGCAGCTGTTCCTGCCGCGACAGCACCTGCAATGCCTCCAGACCGGACATCACCGGCATGCGCATGTCCATCAGCACCACGTCGGGGCGCACCTGCGGTATCAGCTCGACCGCCTGCCGGCCGTCGCCGGCCTCGGCCACCACCTCGATGCCGTCGTCGAGCGCCAGCAGGGAGCGGATTCCCTGCCGCACCAGGGTTTGGTCGTCGACCAGGCAGACGCGAATCATCAACGCACTCCTTCAGGAACCTTGGTAAGGGCCGCCACCAGCACCGTTGCCGGCACCGTCGCCCGCAGCCGGAAGCCTTCTCCGGGACGGGTTTCGATCTGCAGCTGGCCACCACATTGTTGCAGGCGCTCGCGCATGCCGCGCAAGCCATTGCCTACATTGACCATATCCGCGCCGACGCCGTCGTCGCGGGCCTCCACCACCACCCGGTCGGGGGCTTCACGGTACACCTTGATCCACAGGTGGCGGGCGCCGGCGTGGCGCACCGCGTTGGTAATGATCTCCTGGGTACAGCGCAGCAGCACGTGGGCCCGCTGCGGGTCTTCCACGTTCAACGGATCCTCGATCTCCAGCTGGATATCCAGCGAGGGCACGTTCTCGGTCAGCGGGCGCAGCGCCGCGGCCAGATCGATCGCGCCGGTCTCGCGCAGCTGGCTGACCACCTCGCGCACATTGCCCAGCAGCAGCTTGGCCAGCGCGTGCGAGCGCTTCACGTGGTCCAGCGCCTGGCCCTCGGCCAGGTGGCCGGCGACCTCCAGGTTCAGGGTCAGCGCAGTCAGCTGGTGGCCCAGCAGGTCGTGCAGCTCGCGCGAAATGCGGGTGCGCTCGTTGACCCGCGCGCTCTCGGCCAGCAGGGCGCGGGTGGCACGCAGCTCCGAATTGAGCCGGCGCTGCTCGTCGCGGGCCTCGGTCTGCTGCCGTGCAACCAGGCTGGTCACGAAGATGAACATGGAGAAGCCGCCGTACAGCAGCGACTGCATCACCGCTTCGAACAGCGGGAAGCGCAGCAGCATGTAATAGACCGGCGCCACCGCCAGCTGGCTGACCAGCAGCCACAGCACCCCCAGCCGTACCGACAGCATCCACGGAATGACCCCGGCGGCCACCATCATCAGGATGCTGCCCAGGCCCGAACCGCTGAGGAAACTGACCCCCAGCGCCGAGACCGTCAGCAACAGCAGCAGGCCGCGGTCCAGCCAGCTGGTGTGGCTGTCGCTGCGCAGGATACGGGTCAACCAGTAGTAGGCCGTGCCGAAGGACAGGTAGGCGACGAACAACAGGATCGCCCAGCCGCCCATGTCACCGCGGCTGTGCAGGTTCTCGAACTGCGAGTACGCCAGGGGCAGGCCGACCATGACCCAGGTGAACAGGCCGGCCAGGCGGAGGACGCGGGTATGGCTGAGGACTCCCAACATGCCAGCACTCTACGGGCCCCGCCTGCGCACCGCACCCCACGGAAGTCATGCCTGCCCGGTCGCCTGTTCATGCCGCAGCCCACCCCGGGCATGCAATAATCGTGCGCAGGGTCCCTTGATGGACCAACCGCGTTACCCCACGGAGTCACAATGTCGATTGTCATCCGCGACGTGCGCGAGCACGAGCTCGATTCCGTCCTGGCTTTGAACAACAACGCTGGCCTGGCCATCCTTCCCCTGGATGCGGCCCGCCTGCGCCTGTTCTATGAAACCGCTGAGTATTTCCGCGTCGCCGAGCGCGACGGCAACCTGGCCGGCTTCCTGATCGGCTTCGGCAGCGACAGCCAGCACGACAGCAGCAATTTCGCCTGGTTCAAGCAGCAGCTGGACACCCCGTTCTTCTATATCGACCGCATCGTGGTCGCCAGCCGCCGTCGTGGCGGTGGCGTCGGGCGTGCGTTCTACGCCGACGCGCAGAGCTTCGCCGAGCTGCGCTACCCGCAGATGACCTGCGAAGTCTTCCTCGACCATGGCGCCGATGCCGCCCTGCTCTTCCACGGCAGCTTCGGCTTCCGCGAGCTGGGCCAGAACACCATGCCGCAGGTCGATGTGCGCGCCAGCATGCTGGCCAAGGAACTGTGCAGCTACCCATGGGTCCAGGAGACCTACGGCGACAAGCTGCCGGATGTGGCATGGACACGCGCCCGGCAGCTGCCGGCGCAGGCACAGCGGCCGACGGGGACCTGAGCGTGGCGGTGAATTTCGATTACGAACAGGCCGGTGAACTGAAGATCGGCCAGGTGGGCATCGCCAACCTGCGCATCCGTACCCTTGATGTCGAACGTCTCGTGCAGGAAATGCGCGAGCGCGTGACCCGCGCCCCGAAGCTGTTCGGCCGCGCCGCGGTGATCCTCGACTTCGGCGGCCTGAGCCAGGTGCCGGACGTGTCCACCGCGCAGGCGCTGGTCGACGGCCTGCGCAGCGCCGGGGTGCTGCCGGTGGCGCTGGCCTACGGCACCAGCGCGGTCGACCTGCTCTCCCAGCAGCTCGGCCTGCCGCTGCTGGCCAAGTTCCGCGCGCAGTACGAGCGTGCCGAGGGCGAACCGGCCCCGCCGCCGCCCGCACCGGAACCGCGCCGGGCAGCCCGTGCCGAACCGAAGCCAGCCCCGGCGACGCCGGTGGCCAAGGTGGCCGACGCCGCTGCACCGCAGCCGGGCCGCATGCAGCTGGGCAACGTGCGTTCGGGCCAGCAGCTGTACGCGGAAAACTGCGACCTGACCGTGATGGCCACCGTCGGCGCCGGCGCCGAGGTCATCGCCGATGGCAGCATCCATATCTACGGCACCCTGCGTGGCCGCGCGCTGGCAGGGGCCCAGGGCAACACCGCGGCACGCATCTTCTGCCGTGATTTCCATGCGGAACTGGTGGCCATTGCCGGCCACTACAAGGTACTGGACGATGTTCCGGACAACCTGCGCGGCAAGGCCGTCCAGGTGTGGCTGGAACAGGACCAGATCAAGATCGCTGCGCTGGACTGACGCAGCACCAAACTCATGCAGAACCAGGAGAAGTCCTTTGGCTGAAATCATCGTAGTCACCTCCGGCAAGGGCGGCGTCGGCAAGACCACTTCCAGCGCGAGCCTGGCCTGCGGCCTGGCGCGGCGCGGCAAGAAGGTGGCGGTGATCGACTTCGACGTCGGCCTGCGCAACCTCGACCTGATCATGGGCTGCGAACGCCGCGTGGTGTACGACTTCGTCAACGTCGTGCACGGCGAAGCCACCCTCAAGCAGGCCCTGATCAAGGACAAGCGCTTCGACAACCTGTACGTGCTGGCGGCCTCGCAGACCCGCGACAAGGACGCACTGACCCAGGAAGGCGTGGGCAAGGTCCTGAAGGACCTGGCCGCCGACGGCTTCGACTACATCATCTGCGACTCCCCGGCCGGCATCGAGAAGGGCGCCTTCCTGGCGATGTACTTCGCCGACCGCGCGGTGGTGGTGGTGAACCCGGAAGTGTCGTCGGTGCGCGACTCCGACCGCATCATCGGCCTGCTCGATTCGAAGACCCACAAGGCCGAATCCGGCCAGGACGTGCCGGCCTTCCTGCTGCTGACGCGCTACACCCCGCTGCGCGTGGAAAGCGGCGAGATGCTGAGCATCGCCGACGTCGAGGAAGTCCTCGGCCTGAAGGCGATCGGCGTGATTCCGGAATCGGGCGACGTGCTCAACGCCTCCAACAAGGGCGAGCCGGTCATCCTGGATGTCGAATCCGCTGCCGGCCAGGCCTATGAAGACGCCGTCGCGCGCATCCTCGGCGAAGAACGCCCGATGCGCTTCACCAACGTCGAGAAGAAGGGCTTCTTCAGCAAGCTGTTCGGAGGTAAGCATGGGCCTGTTTGATTTCCTCAAAGCGAAGAAGACCACCGCCGAAACCGCCAAGAACCGCCTGCAGATCATCATCGCGCAGGAACGCAGCCACCGTGGTGGCCCGGACTACCTGCCGCTGCTGCAGCGCGAGCTGCTGGAAGTGATCAAGAAGTACGTGAACATCGACGTCGATGCGGTGAAGGTCGACCTGGTGAAGGATGGCCAGCACGATGTGCTGGACATCTCCGTGGCGCTGCCGGAAGGCCCGGACAAACCCTGATCCCCTGCCCCGCCCGTGCCTGCATGGGCGGGGCTGCCTGACCCGCATGACCGATACGACAACCGCCATGGACATCACCTGCGTGGGCGACATCGCCTTCGCCGATGCGCAGTGCCTGCTCGCCGCGCATGGCCTGCGGCTGCACCACGTGGCCGCCGGCGAGCCGATTCCCGGCAGCTACTGGGGCGAGCCCGAGGCGGGCATCATCGCCAGCAACGTCTACGTGCGCGATGACACGCCCGTGCACTCGATGCTGCATGAGGCCTGCCACCTGATCGTACTGCCGCCGGAGCGGCGGGCGCAGGTGCATACCGATGCCACCGACTCGGTGGCCGAGGAAGACGCGACCTGCTACCTGCAGATCGTGCTGGCCGGGCAGCTGCCCGGCGTCGGCAGCCAGCGGCTGATGGCCGACATGGATGCCTGGGGGTATACGTATCGGCTGGGGTCGACACAGGCGTGGTTTGAGCAGGACGCCGAAGACGCGAAGGCGTGGCTGGTCGAACGCGGCTTGCCGGTGGCGTGATTCACCGGGAACCGGGGTCAGATCCCTTTTGCGTCGCAAAAGGGATCTGACCCCATCACCCGTCGCCGTATCAGCCCTGCCCGGCCAGTGCGCGCAGGGTGATGCCGACGATGTAGGCCAGGTAGGTGCCGGTGGCATAGCCCATCGTGCCCAGCAGCACGCCCACCGGCGCCAGGGCCGGATGGAACGCGGCCGCCACCACCGGCGCCGAGGCCGGGCCACCGATGTTCGACTGCGAACCGACGGCGAAATAGAAGAACGGCACCTTCAGCAGCTTGCCCAGGCACCACAGCAGCACGATGTGCACGGCAATCCAGATCAGGCCAAGCAGGAACAGCCACGGGCGATCCAGCAGCGCCAGCAGATCCATCTGCATGCCGATGCAGGCGATCAGGAAGTACAGCAGCAACGAACCCAGCCGCGATGCACCCGCCCCTTCCAGGTTGCGTGCGCGGGTGAAACTCAGGCTCAGGCCCAGCGTGGTCGACAGCACCACCACCCACACGAACGGCGCGTCCAGGCTGAACTGCGACGCCCAGCTGACGTTGGCCTTGAACCAGGCCGCCAGCGGCGCACCGATCGCATGCGACAGGCCGACGCCGCCGAAGGCCACCGCCACGATCAGCATCAGGTCGGTCAGGCTGGGAATGCGTTCGTGCTCGGCCTGGAAGCGCGCGATGCGTTCCTTCAGTTCATCGATGGCCGAGGTATCAGCGCCACTGCGTGCATCGATCTTCGCTGCACGTCCTGCCAGGAAGATCAGCGCGGCCATCCACACGTAACCGACGCCGACATCGACCACCGCGAACTGGCCAAAGGTGGTCGCGTTGACGTCGAACACTTCGCGCATCGCCAGCATGTTGGCACCACCACCGATCCAGCTGCCGGCCAGTGCCGCCATGCCGGCCCAGGTATCGCCGGCCACGGTGTCGGGATGGATCGCGCGCATCACCAGGAACGCCACCACCGCACCGAGCATGATGCTGGCCGAGGCGCCCAGGTACATCAGTACCAGCTTCGGGCCGAGCCGCAGGATGCCCTTGATATCCACTGCCAGGGTCAGCAGGATCAGCGCCGCCGGCAACAGGATGTCGCGCGCGATCGGGTTGTAGAGCTTGGTGTTCTGGCCGTCGATCAGGCCGACGGTGTTGTAGATGCCGGGAATCAGGTAGCACAGCAGCAGCGCTGGCACGAACGTATAGAAGCGCTTCCACAGCCCCTGCTCGCGCGAGGCGGTCCAGAACACGGCGCCAAGAGTGGCGGCGATCAAACCGAAGACGACGATGTCGTTCTGGATCAGGGCAGTCGAAGGCATGCAGGCGCTCTGGTAGAGCCGGCCGCTGGCCGGCTGCTGGTGGCGGCAGATCAGGAAGGTGTGCCGACCAACGGTCGGCACCCACCGGTAAAGCAGATGGTGAAACAGAAGCGCCGCCCCGGAGGGCGGCGCCGCAACCATCAGTTGCCGATGTGCTGCTTCAGCCAGGCATTGACGGTGTCATGCCACAGGATGCTGTTGTTCGGCTTCAGCACCCAGTGGTTTTCATCCGGGAAGTACAGGAACTTCGATTCGATGCCCTGGCGCTGGGCAGCGGTGAACGCGGCCAGGCCCTGCTCGACCGGGATGCGGAAGTCCTGCTGGCCGTGGATGACCAGGATCGGCTTCTTCCAGTCCGCCACGTGGTTGACCGGGTTGAACTTCTCGTAGTTCGCCGCCTTCTGGTACGGCGTACCGCCCTGCTCCCACTCGGTGAACCACAGTTCTTCGGTGGCGTAGCCCATCATGCGCTGGTCGAACACGCCGTCATGGTTGACCAGGCACTTGAACGGGCCGTTCCAGTTGCCGGCAATCCAGTTGACCATGAAGCCGCCGTAGCTGGCGCCCAGCGCACAGGCCTTGTCACCATTGAGGAAGGAATACTTCTTCAGCGCCGCATCCCAGCCCTTCTGCAGGTCTTCCAGCGGGCGGTCGCCCCAGTGCTGGCTGATCGCATCGGTGAACGCCTGGCCGTAGCCGGTGGAGCCGTGGAAGTCGATCATCACCACCGCATAGCCCTGGCCCGCGTAGGTCTGCGGATTCCAGCGGTAGCTCCAGCCATTGCCGAAGCTGCCCTGCGGGCCGCCGTGGATCAGGAACGCGACCGGGTACGACTTGCCTTCCTGGTAGTTGTGCGGCTTGACCACGTAGCCATGCACGGTGTCGTTGTTCCAGCCCTTGAACTCGAACTGTTCGTAGTCGCCGAAGCTGACATCCTTGAGCACCTCACCGGCGGCGGGGGTCAGCGCGCGCAGCTCGCCGATGGCTTCGCCCGCGGCCGGCAGCAAGCCAACCAGCACCTGGTCGTTGCTCTTCAGGCTGTTGCGGGTGATCGCCACGCTGTTGCCGGCCACATCGACCGAGGTCACGCTGCCGTCGCCGATCAGCTTGGTGGCCTTGCCGCTGGCCACGTCGATCTGGAACAGCGGGTGTTCGCCGAGGTCATCGGCCGTGGTGTAGATGCTGGCGCCGTCGGCCGACAGGGTGATGCCGCCAGCCGAACGATCCCACTGCGGGGCGATCTCTCGGGTCTTGCCACTGGCCAGGTCCATCGCCATCAGGCCGAAGCGGTCAGCCTCGAAGCCCGGGCGCTTCATCGCGCGGTAGAACAGGGTCTTGCCGTCGGCACTGAACACCGGGCCGGCATCCCAGGCCGGGTTGGAGGCGGTCAGGTTGACCGGCGCCTGCTTGCCCGCCGCGTCGAAGCGGTACAGGTCGAAGTTGGTCGACCACGGCTCCTGCTTGCCGGCCACGCGGATGCTGGCGACCACGCTGGCGCCATCCGGCGACCACGCGAAATCATCATTGCCGCCGAACGGCTTGGACGGGGCATCACCGTCGATGGTGGCGCTCAGCGCGGAAGCGCCCTTGACCGGACCGGCCTTGGCTGCCGGCAGCGGCGCGACGAACAGGGTGTTGCGGCGGCCGTCGTTCCAGGTATCCCAGTGGCGCACGAACAGCGAATCGAAGACCTTGCCACTGGCCTTGGCGCCGGCGACGTCCTTGAGCTTCTTCTCGGTGCAGGTCAGGTCCGAGGCACAGGCCTGGAACACGCCGGCGCTGAACAGCACGCGGTCGTCCTGCGGCGACACGTGGTAGCTGTCCACGTCGACCGGGAAGTCGGTCAGCTGGCGCGGGGCGCCGCCGCTGACCGGCTGCGCGTACAGCTGCTGGCTGCCGTTCCTGGCGCTGAGGAAATACACGGTCTGGCCATCGGCCGACAGCGAAGCGGAATTGACGTTCCAGCCGGCCGGG
This sequence comes from Stenotrophomonas sp. YJH_SMC_123, assembly GCF_059368215.1. Classification (NCBI taxonomy): domain Bacteria; kingdom Pseudomonadati; phylum Pseudomonadota; class Gammaproteobacteria; order Lysobacterales; family Lysobacteraceae; genus Stenotrophomonas; species Stenotrophomonas sp. YJH_SMC_123. The sequence goes on along the minus strand of NZ_JCAFRM010000001.1, from coordinate 241,706 downwards.
GTGATCTGCTTCGGCGGCGCTGCGTCGCGGGTACGCAGGTTGCGTGCGTACAGCGCGGTGGAGGCCTTCAGGTTGGCATCCACGCTGCGCTTGGCGAACACCACGGTGCCGCCGTCAGCGGTCAGTACCGGCGCGGAGACGCGGTCCATGGCCACCATGTCGCGGACTTCCAGGCCACGGGCAGCGGCGACGCTGGGCAGGGCGGCCAGCAGGCTCAGTGGCAGCAGGGCATGACGCAGTTTCATCGGGGTCTCCGCAGGACGGCAAAAAACCGATGGTAGGCCCGTGCGGCCGGGGCTGCCAAGGCCATCGGTCATGGCTGCCGGTGGGGCGCGGCCCCGCCGCCAGAAAAAGCAAACCGCGCCGTGGCGCGGTTTGTGGGGACACCGGGGTCGGATCCGATTCCGACGGAATCGGCTCTGACCCCAGACGCTGTCAACCCGGGGTCAGAGCCCTTCCCGGCGGGAAGGGATCCGACCCCAACCCTTACGCCATGGCGCGCTTGCCGGTGCGGTAGATCAGCCAGCCGACCAGGAACAGCACGGCCAGGCCGATCCACTGTGCGCCCGGCAGGTGGAACGGCACGGCCAGCACGTCGGCGCGACTGCTCACCACGATCGGAATCGCGATGGCGATGCCCATCAGTGCCTCACCGGTGATCAGGCCGGCGGCGAACAGCACGCCCGGCTTGTGCACGCGGTCGCGACCTTCTTCGTCATCGGCACGCACCTTGTGGAAGCGCTCGACGAGGTAGGCGATCAGGCCGCCGAGGAAGATCGGCACCATCAGTTCCAGCGGCAGGTAGATGCCGATGGCGGCGGCCAGCACCGGCACGCGGAAGCGGGCGTTGCGCGACTTCAGCCAGCTGTCGAACGCGATGATGGCGGCACCGACCACGGCACCGATGCCGATGAAGGTCCACGGCAGTTCACCACCGAACAGGCCCTTGGCCACCGAGGCCATCAGGTTGGCCTGCGGCGCGGCCAGCGCGTTCGGGTGCAGCTCCGACTTCACGCCGATGCCGTAGGCGGTGGCCAGCAGGTTCAGCACCGGGGCCATGATCAGCGCGCACGAGAACGCACCGATGCCCAGCATCAGCTGCTGCTTCCACGGGGTGGCACCGACGATGTAACCGGCCTTGAGGTCCTGCAGGTTGTCACCGCCGACCGCTGCAGCACAGCACACCACCGCGCCGATCATGATCGCGGCCACCGCGCCCAGCGGCGCGCCGAAGGCGCCGACCGGCTGCAGGCCATCCTTGCCCAGCAGCACGACCAGCACGGCCGAGGCGAACAGGATGGTGGAGATGGTGATGCCCGAGACCGGGTTGTTGGACGAACCGATCAGGCCGGCCAGGTAGGCCGAGACCGAGACGAACAGGAAGCCGGCGACGATCATGATGAGGGTCATCGGGATGGACACGTGCCACTGCCCGACGATGGCCTGGTACAGGGCCAGCAGCGGCAGCACGAAGACCACCAGGGCGACGAGCATCCACTTCATCGGCAGGTCGCGCTCGGTGTGCGCCAGCACCGGGCCACCGCTCTTGCGGGCGGCCGCAAAGCCGCTCTTGACACCGTTGAGCAGCGACTTGCGCAGCGAGATCAGGGTCCAGATGCCACCGATCAGCATCGCACCGACGCCCAGGTAGCGCATCTTCGCGCCCCAGATGGCGAACGCTGCCTCGGTGGACGAGGCCGCGGCAACCGACGCGGCCAGCGCCGGATCGGTGTTCATGAAGAACGCCTGGTAGATCGGGATGGCGATGTGCCAGGTCAGGATCGAGCCGGACACCACCACGATGCCGACGTTGAGGCCGACGATGTAGCCCACGCCCAGCAGTGCCGGCGACAGGTTGGTGCCGATGAAGGCGGTGACCTTGGAGCTGCCGACGTAGGCCGAGGTGGCCCAGGCATCGGGAATCAGGCGCATGCCGCTTTCCGCGGCCAGCTTGACGAAGGCACCGATCACCGCCGACAGGCCGAGGATCTTCAGGCCCGGGCCCGGGTTCTCACCGGCCTTGAGCACTTCGGCCGCAGCCTTGCCTTCCGGGAACGGCAGCGGGTCTTCGACAATCATCGAACGGCGCAGCGGCACCGAGAACAGCACGCCCAACAGGCCACCGAGGCCGGCGATGCCCAGCACCCACCAGTACTTGAAGTCCGGCCAGTAGCCCATGATCACCAGCGCCGGGATGGTGAAGATCACACCGGCGGCGATCGACGAACCGGCCGAGGCGCCGGTCTGCACGATGTTGTTCTCGAGGATGGAGCCACCGCCCAGCAGGCGCAGCACGCCCATGGAAATCACCGCGGCGGGAATGGCGGTGGCGATGGTCAGGCCTGCGAACAGACCGAGGTAGGCGTTTGCGGCCGACAGCACCACCGCCAGCACGATGGCCAGGGCCACTGCGCGGAAGGTGAGCTGCTTGGGCGCAGCGTCGTGGTTCATGGAAGCCCCTGCTGGCAAAAAATCCCTGCCACGCTAGCGTTCAGGGCAGATCAAGTCCAGCGTGCCAAAGGATGGGGGCGTGTGCTGCGGCGCAATGGGCCGGTACGTGGACCGGCAATCGACCGACCCGGCAAAGTCCGGCTGGGCACGCCGTAAATGATATGTTATATCTTAATGATACCTTGTTGTTACTGCATCGCATGCCCCCTTCCCCCTCCCCCCGCCTGGCCTCCATCGACCAGCTGCGCGGCACCGTGATGCTGTTGATGCTGCTGGACCACGTGCGCGAGACCTTCTTCCTGCAGCACCAGGTGAGCGACCCGATGGACGCGGCGACGGTCTCCCCCGCGCTGTTCGCCTGCCGTCTGCTGGCCCACCTGTGCGCCCCCGTGTTCGTGCTGCTGACCGGGCTGTCGGCCTGGCTGTACGGCCAGCGCCAGGCGGATCCGCGCGGGGCCACAGCTGCGTTCCTGCTCAAGCGCGGGCTGTTCCTGGTGGTGCTGGAACTGACCCTGGTGAATTTCGCCTGGACCTTCCAGCTGCCGCCGGAAACGCTGTACCTGCAGGTGATCTGGGCCATCGGGCTGAGCATGATCGCGCTGGCCGGGCTGCTATGGCTGCCACGCCCCGTCCTGCTGGCGGTCGCGGTCGCGGTGGTGGCCGGGCACAACCTGCTGGATGGTGTGCGGGTGGAAGGAAGCGGCCTGCTGGCGGTGCCGTGGAAAGTGCTGCACCAGCGCGACTGGATCGAGGCCGGCGCGCTGCGCCTGCGCACCTCCTACCCGGTACTGCCGTGGATCGGGGTGATTGCGCTGGGTTATCTGATGGGGCCCTGGTTCGGCCGCGCGCGCGCGCCGGAGCAGCGCCAGCGCTGGCTGCTGTGGGCAGGCGTCAGCGCGCTGGCCCTGTTCGCGCTGCTGCGGTTCGCCAACCAGTATGGGGATGCTCCCTGGTCGTACCAGACCACTACGCTGCGCACGTGGTTGAGCATCTTCAACGTCACCAAGTACCCGCCGTCATTGCAGTTCCTGTTGCTGACCCTGGGCGTGGGGCTGTTGCTGCTGCGCTTGTACGAATGGCCGCCCCTCGCGCTTGCGCTGCGCCCGCTGTCCGATATCGGCGCCGCGCCGATGTTCTTCTACCTGCTGCACCTGTACGTACTGAAGGGGCTGTACCTGGCCGCGTTGGCGGCCTGGGGGCCGACCCATGGCGAGCTATATGCCCTGGATTCGGTCAGCGGCCTGCTGCTGGTGGCCTGTGCGCTGGCGGTGGTGCTGTACCCGCCGACGCGGGCCTTCGCGCGGTTCAAAGCGCGAAGGCGCGATCTGCCTTGGTTGCGATACCTGTGAGCGGTGGCCGCCGGGGGAGCGCCATCCCTGCATGGCGTGGATCCACCGGCGGCTGCCTGCCCAGGCCCAGAGGCCTATAATCGCGCCCTTTCCGCTGTCCCCGCCGTCGATGACCGTTGCCGCCTCTGCTTCCGACGACTTCCTGGGCCACCCCAAGGGCGTCTACGTCTGCTTCTTCACTGAAATGTGGGAGCGCTTCTCCTTCTACGGCATGAAGGCGCTGTTGCTGCTGTACCTGACCAAATACCACCTGTTCGGCGACAAGGCCGGCCTGGACCTGCTCGGTGCCTACGGTGGCCTGGTGTACTGCATCCCGGTGTTCGGCGGCATGCTGGCCGACCGCTGGCTGGGCATGCGCCGGGCAGTGCTGTTCGGCGGCATCCTGCTGGTACTCGGCCACCTCGGCATGGCCTTCGAGGGCCACGCCGCGTACCGGGTGAACGGCGAAGTGGTGCGCGACACCTCGGCGCTGGCGGTGACCTACCTGTCGCTGGCGCTGATCATCATGGGCGTCGGCTTCCTGAAGCCGAACATCTCCACCATTGTCGGCAAGCTGTACGCCAAGGACGACCCGCGTCGCGACTCGGGCTTTTCGCTGTTCTACGCCGGCATCAACCTCGGCGCGCTGTTCTCGTCCCTGGTGTGTGGCTTCCTCGGTGAGGCCTACGGCTGGAAGTACGGTTTCGGTGCGGCCGGCATCGGCATGCTGGCCGGCCTGGCGATGTTCCTGTGGGGCCAGAAGTACCTGCAGGGCCATGCCGAACCGCCGCAACCGGCGGCGCTGAAGCAGAAGGTGCTGGGCCTGCCACGCGAATGGCTCATCTATCTGTGCGCGGTGCTCGGCGTGCTGCCGGTGGCATGGCTGATGTGGGCCGCCGGCAACGGCGCGTTCGCGCTGGGCGGTGAGATCAGCCTGGCGCTGATGCTGATGCTGGTGGTGCTGGGGGGCGTGCTGGTCTGGTTCGCCTGGTTCACCGGCACGAAATGCACGCCGGTGCAGCGCCAGCAGATGATCGCGCTGATGGTGCTGATCTTCATGGCGCTGGTGTTCTTCACGATGTACGAGCAGTCCTACGGCTCGTGGGTGACCTTCACCGACCGCCTGCTGACCAAGGACATCGTGCCCTCGCTGGTGATCACCGGCGGCACGCCGCTGCCGTGGTCGATCCTCTCGCTGCTGCTGGCACCGCTCGGCTTCGTGGTCAGCGCGCGCCTGTCGGAACGGCGCCCGGGCTCGGCCGCGCCGCGCACGTTCTTCGCCGCCATCGTCGTACTGATGCTGGTGCTGCTGGTGCGCGACTGCCTGGTGATTCCGCAGACCGCCGGCTCGCTGACCTACCTCGGCGGCCTGTTCCTGGTGCTGCTCGCTCCGGCCTTCGCCGCGCTGTGGACGTGGATGGACCGCCGCGGCTGGGAACCGGGCAAGCCGGTGAAGTCGGCCTGGGGCCTGGTGATCGGCGCGCTGTCGTTCGTGCCGCTGGCGCTGGCCGCACAGCAGGTGGGCGCCACCGGCGAGATGGCCAGCGTGTGGTGGCTGGTGCTGGCCTACTTCCTGCTGGCCAGCGGCGAGATGTGCCTCTCGCCGGTCGGCCTGTCGGCGGTGACCCAGCTGGCCGTGCCGCGGGTGATGAGCCTGATGATGGGCACCTGGTTCCTGGCCACCGCATTCTCGGAAACGCTGGCCGCGCTGTTCGGCAAGCTGGCCGCGATCGAGGTGCCGGAAGGCGAATCGCTGGACATGGTGGCTGCCGCCGGTGCCTACGCGCACCTGTTCTGGCTGCTGATGTGGATCGGCCTGGGTTGCGCGTTGGCGGCCTTCATCGCCGCGCCGCTGCTGAAGAAGATGATGCACGGGGTGAAGTAAGTCCCGCGTGCGGAAGACCAGGGCGGCGGAAAATTCATCCGCCGCCCTGTCAGCTCAGGGCGCCTTGTCCTTGCCGGCCACGGGCGCGGTCGTCGCGGTCTTGCCCCCCAGGCTGCGCGCCAGGAACGCCAGCAGCTTGTCGTAGTACTCGCTGCGATGCGCCTCGGTGTAGAAGCCGTGGCCTTCGGTCTTGTAGTACAGGCTTTCCACCGGTGTGCCGGCGCGCTTGAGCGCCGCTTCCATGCGCTCGGTATGCTGGATCGGCGCACGCTTGTCTTCGCCACCGGCCGCGAGGAACACCGGCACCTTGATCCGTTCGGCCAGGTTCACCGGCGACACCGCGCCCAGCTTGGCCGGATCACCCAGCCATTCGCGCAGGTAGGTCACGCCTGAGCCGCGGTCCTGAATATCGCCACGGGTGTACATCATCGGCAGGTCGTAGACCCCCACATAGCCGGCCGCGCACTGATACAGCCCGGGTTCGCGGGCGGCCCCCATCATCGCCGCGTAGGCCCCGTAGCTGGCGCCATAGATGCAGATGCGACGAGCATCGGCGATGCCTTCGCTGATTGCCCAGCGGGTGGCATCGGTGACATCGTCCTGCATCGCCGCGCCCCACTGCTGCGCACCGGCCTGGGTGTGGGCCCGGCCGTAATTGCCCGACCCACGGAAGTTGACCTGCAGCACCGCATACCCGGCGGCGGCCAGCATCTGGGTTTCGCGGTCGTACTGGCCGGAATCGAAGATGTCGAACGGACCGCCATGCGGCATCACCACCATCGGCAGGTTGCGGCCGTTGCTGCCGGCCGGCAGGGTCAGGAAGCCATGCAACGGCAGCCCGTCCCGCGCCTTCAGTGCAATCGGCTTCACGCTGGCACTGCGGTCCACGTCAATCCAGTCGCTGCGGCTGATCAGGTGGTCAGCCTTGCGCGCCACCGTGTCGTAGACGTAGAAATCGCCCGGGTTCGAGCCCGACCAGGTTTCCACCAGCACGACACGGCCATCGCGGGTGCTGGAGGTGATGTAGACCGGCCCTCCGAAGGCGGCTTCCAGGCTGCGGTACAGGCGCGCCTCCGGCGACTTCTCGTCGAAGAACCGGGTACGCGGCGTATCGCCCAGATAGAGCGCGCCCACCGGCACGTGGGTGCCGGGCCGATGGATGATGCGATACGGATTGACCACCTCGTCGCGCAGCAGCGTGGCACGCTCGCCGGTCTGCGGGTTCCAGCTGACGATCGCGTCCGGGCCCTGGGTCTGCTCGACGTTGAGGTAGGCCAGGCTGTCATCGGCCGAGAAGCCGAGGGCGGTTTCGATGCGCTTGCTGACGGCCTCGTCGTTGATCAGCTTCCAGCTGTCGCCACTGCGTTCGCGGAAGTACAGCTTGTTGATGTTGTCGCTGCCCGAGCCATGCACGAAGCGCACTTCGCCGGCGCCGTCGGTGGTGAACTCGCCGCGCCGTACCGGCGAGGACGCCACCCGCGAGCGACGACCCGTAGTCACATCCATGCGATCTACGCGGGTGTACGGATCCTCGGCCAGCGGCCATACGGTCACCAGCACGTTGCGCTCGTCGCCCGGCAGGTCGTCGGCCAGGAAGGCGGCCACTGCTTCGACCTTCTTCGGCTGGATGCGGGTCCCCGGGCCCTTGCTTTCGACGCGATAGCCGACCAGCAGTTCGCCGCGGTTGCCGTTGGCGTCGATGGCATAGAGTTCGCCGGTGGGATTGGGTTGGTCGAGCGAGCCCCACTTCTGGGCCAGGCCGATCAACAGGCGCTCGTTGCTGACCCAATCGAATTCCTGCGCGTGGTTGCGGCTGGGCGGCCAGAAACTGCCAACCACCTCCTTGTCCTTCAGGCGCAGGATCGCGATCGCGGTGCTGTCTTCCCTCGGCACCGTTGCCGCTACGTACTCGCCCCCCGGCGAGATCTTGATGTCGGTGAAGGTCTCCCGCCGCAGGTACTGCGTCAGCTCCACCGCCCCCGCGCTGCCTGCGGCAACGCCCCCGATGACGGCCAGTGCGGCCGCCAGAATCGTCCTGTGCATCCTTCCCCTGCTCCTGTGGACACCTTGTCCTGGTCTCCGATTCTAGGCAGGGCAATGGGTTTCCCGCCAGAGCCGGAAAAGACGACGGCACCGTTGCCGGTGCCGTCGTTGCCACTACCTTGGAGAGAGAGTCAGGACGTGGGTTCGGGGGGCGTGCGCCGGGTCAGTGGACCCCGCGCACCGCCAACATGAGGGCCAGGATGCTGAGGATCACGGCGATGGTGCCGTCGAGCACGCGCCAGGTGCTGGGCTTGGTGAACAGCGGCGCCAGCAGGCGTGCGCCAAGGCCCTGCGCGGTCAGCCACAGGCAGCTGGCCGTGACCACGCCCGCAGCGAAGGCCATGCGGGCATTGCCGAAGTTCTCGGCGATGGAGCCGATCACCATCATGTCCAGCCAGAAGTGCGGGTTGATCAGCGAGAAGCCGACCGCGGCCATCAGCACCGCGCGGCGGCTGCCGTCGTCGCTGTCGGCCTCGCCCATGCCACCGCCGCCGGCGATCGCACGGCGTGCCGACTTCATCGCATACCAGGCCAGGAACGCGACACCGGTCCACAGCACGGCGGTGGTCAGCCACGGCAGCGCTGAAGTGAGCGTGCGCAGGCCGGCCACGCTGGCAAAGATGAAGATGGCATCGATGGCCGCGCAGGTGGCGACCACCGGCACGATGTGCTTGCGCAGGATGCCCTGGCGCAGAATGAAGGCGCTCTGGGCCCCGACCACGGCGAACAGGCCGATGCCGGTGGCTGCACCAGAGAACCAGGCACCGAGGCCGGTGCTGGCGGAGATGACCGAGAACATGGGATTCACTGCCTTGTATTGCTTGGGGGACGGTGCCTCGCGAAGGCGGACAGCACCGGAACGGGCGCCATTGTCGCGCCGCAACATGGAAAAGACGAGCTAAACTTCCTAAACCAACATTAGCGGAGCTTAATTCGATGCGCATCGATCACGCCCAGCTGCGCGCCCTGGCCGCGGTGATCCGCGAAGGCAGCTTCGACCGCGCCGCGCAATCGCTGAATGTCACGCCCTCGGCCATCTCGCAGCGGGTCAAGGCACTGGAGGACCGGATCGGCCGCCTGCTGGTCAAGCGTGGCACCCCGGCCACCGCGACCGCCGAGGGCCAGCTGCTGGTGCAGCTGGCCGAGCAGACCGCCCTGCTGGAACACGATGCGCTGCACCGCATGGGCCTGGCGGATGAGGACCTGCCCCAGGCCAGCATCCCGGTGGCAGTGAACCACGACAGCCTGGAAACCTGGTTTCCGCAGGCCGCGGCGCAGTTCGCGCAGGGCACCGGGACCACCCTGGACCTGCGCGTGGAGGACCAGGACCACACCGTCGAACTGCTGCGCCAGGGCACGGTGCTGGGTGCGGTGACCACGCTGGACGAGCCGGTGCAGGGCTGCCAGATCCACGCGCTGGGCAGCATCCGCTATGCAGCGACCTGCACCCCCGAATTCCGCGAACGCCACTTCGCCAAGGGCGTGACCGCGCAGGCGCTGGCACAGGCGCCGGTACTGGTGTTCAACCGCAAGGACGACATGCAGTCGCGCTTCGCCCGGCGCATGGCCGGCGATGACCTGCCCAGCACCGCACCGACCTGGTGGATTCCGTCCACGCGCGCCTTTGTGCAGGCCAACCTGGGCGGCATGGGCTGGACGATGAACCCATTGCCGCTGGTCAAGCGGCACCTGGATGCCGGCCGCCTGGTCTACGTACGCCAGCGCGCGTGGGAAGACGTGCCGCTGTACTGGCAGCACTGGAAGGGCGACGTGCAGACCATGGCCCTGCTGACCCGCGCCGTGCTGGATGCATCCTCGGCATTGATCCGGCGCAAGCGCTGACGCACAGCGCAAAAAGGGGACGGAGGGGATTAAGTCGCTTAAGGCCAATACGACATCCAAGGCAAATACGGCTTAATCCCCTCCGTCCCCTTTTTCCGTCCCCTTTTTCGGGGCTCCATCGGATCTCCATCAAGCCTACACACCGGGTCCATGCGCGATGCGGATACTGGCGGGCCGACCATTACAAGGATGTCCGGCATGCCCGTGTACCTGCGCGACGCCCGCCCCGAGGATGCCGCTGCCTGCATCGACCTGCGTGGGCGCACCCGCGAGAACGCCTTCAGCGCCGAGCAGCTGGCCCAGCTGGGCATCACTGTGGACAGCTGGGCGGCCGGCATCGCCCAGGGCGATTCGATCGGCCGCGTCGCCTGGGAGGGCGAGCGCATGGCCGGCTACTGCTTCGCCGACCGCGACAGCGGCGAGGTGCTGGTGCTGGCCCTGCTGCCGGACTACGAGGGCCGCGGCATCGGCCGCCAGCTGCTGCAGGAAGTGGTCAGCCTGACCCGCGATGCCGGCCACCGGCGGCTGTTCCTGGCCTGCTCGGCCGACCCGCGTTCGCGCTCGCACGGCTTCTACCGCCGCCTGGGCTGGCGCCCGACCGGCGGGGTCGATGAGGCTGGCGACGAGATCCTTGAGCTGGTCTGATCCCACCGTCGCCGGGCATCGCCTGCCGCCCATGTGGCAGCGCCGCGAAACGTCGGATGCTGCGTTGCATCAAAAAAGGACCGGATCCGGTTAGAATCACCGGTGGATGATGCAAGGCGTTGTTTCTTCACGCCCTTTCCCTGCCCCACGCGCATCCTGACCCCTTCCCCTCCGCCAACGATCCCGCCCCCATGAAGAAATTTGGCAAGGCTCTTCTCGCCCTGCTCGTGCTGCTGTTGCTGGCCGCCGCGCTGTTCCTGTACTGGCCGCTGACCCAGCGCTCGGTGCCCGCCGCCAGCAACGACAAGCCCGTCGATGTTGTGCTGGTCGGCGCCGGCATCATGAGCATCACCCTGGCCACCTACCTGCAGGAGCTGCAGCCGGACTGGAACATCCAGGTCTACGAACGCCTCGACGGCGTCGCCGGTGAAAGCTCCGATGGCTGGAACAACGCCGGCACCGGCCACTCGGCGTTCGCCGAACTGAACTACACCCCGGAACTGCCCGACGGCAGCATCGAGACCAAGCGCGCGGTCGGCATCGCCGAATCGTTCGAGGTCTCGCGCCAGTTCTGGTCGCACCAGGTGAAGGAGGGCCGGCTGAGCCAGCCCAGCGACTTCATCAACCCGACCCCGCACATGAGCTTCGTCTGGGGCGATGACAACATCGCCTACCTGCACAAGCGCCAGCAGGCCCTGGTCAAGAACCCGCTGTTCTACGGCATGCAGTACTCCGAGGATCCGGCCCAGATCAAGCAGTGGGCCCCGCTGCTGATGGAAGGCCGTGACCCGAAGCAGAAGGTTGCCGCAACCTGGATGCCGCTGGGCACCGACGTCAACTTCGGCGTGATCACCCGCCAGCTGACCGCCGGCCTGCAGCGCAGCCCGAACTTCAGCCTGCACCTGAACCATGAAGTGAGCGCGCTGCGGCAGAACGCCGACAAGAGCTGGAACGTGACGGTGAAGGACCTCAAGGCCGGCACCGAATCCACCACCCACGCCCGCTTCGTGTTCATCGGTGCCGGTGGCGCCGCACTGAAGCTGCTGCAGATGTCGGGCATTCCGGAATCGAAGGACTACGCCGGCTTCCCGGTCGGCGGCCAGTTCCTCGCGTTCCAGGGCCAGGACGTGACCTCGCGCCATGGGGTGAAGGCTTACGGCATGGCCGAGACCGGCTCGCCGCCGATGTCGGTGCCGCACCTGGATGCGCGCAAGCTGGACGGCAAGCCGGTGGTCCTGTTCGGGCCGTTCGCGCTGTACAGCACCAAGTTCCTCAAGCACGGCTCGTGGTGGGACCTGTATTCCTCGGTCACCCACAACAACGTTGGCCCGATGCTGGAAGTGGGCAAGGACAACCTGGACCTGGTGCAGTACCTGATGGGACAGGCGCGCCTGAACGATGCCGACCGCCAGGCCGAACTGGTCAAGTACTTCCCCAATGCCAAGCCGGGTGAATGGAAGCTGGTCACCGCCGGCCAGCGCGTGCAGATCATCAAGCGCGATCCGCTGAAGGGCCCGGTGCTGCAGTTCGGTACCGAGATCGTGACCGACAAGGACCACACCCTCGCCGCCCTGCTCGGCGCGTCGCCGGGCGCGTCCACCTCGCCGCCGATCATGCTTGACCTGATGGCCAAGGCCTTCCCGGAGCAGATGAAGGCCGGCTGGGAAACCCGCCTGCGCGAGATCGTGCCGTCGTACGGGCGCAAGCTCAACGACAGCGCCGCGCTGGTCAACGAGATCCGCACGCTGACCAGCCAGACCCTGCAGCTGCCCTACCTGGAGGTGCCGGTGGACGCGAACGCGGCATCGCCCGCTCCGGCGGCGGTTCCGGCGCCGGCCAAGGAAAAGCGCAACGCCAACGAGGAACTGCAGGCGCTGTAAGCCCGCAGGTTCCTTTCGATGCAGACGGACGGCCACCTTCGGGTGGCCGTTTGCGTTTGTGCAGGCTACCGCCTGTAGAGCCGAGCCCATGCTCGGCTCCGGCAAAAAGCAGCCGAGCATGGCTCGGCTCTACAGAAAGCGATGCCCCGTGCCGGGAACCCTGCGCACAATGACGCGAATTGTAATGTTGTTAAGAATTATTTACATTTGCGTCCTGCGCAGTGACCGCGCCTCGCCCCAGACGGACCTGACCGTGCCCGAAGCCGCCGCCCCGGGTGCTGGACGACTGTTGCCGCCCCTCCCCGCCTCCACGCTTCGAGCCCACCATGTGCCTGACCTTCGATAACCGCCTGCCCCGCCGCGCGCTGCTGCCGGCTGCCCTGCTTTCGTCTTTGACCCTGCTGGCCGCGCCCAGCGCGTTCGCCGCCACTGATGGCGCTGCCGACGCCAAGACCCTGGACCGGGTGAGCGTGCGTGCCGAACAGTCGGCGCCGCCGGCCAGTACCACGCGCCTGCCGATCACCCTGCAGGAAACCCCGCAGTCGGCCACCGCGATCAGCCTGCAGCGCCTGCAGGACGAATCGCTGTTCAGCATCAACGATGTGATGCGCAACGTGACCGGCGTCAGCGTGTCCTTCTATGACACGCAACGCCCGCTGTACTACGCGCGCGGCTTCGCCATCACCGACTTCCAGGTCGACGGCATTCCCACCTACAGCGGCTCGACCAACCAGGAGTACGACACCGCCTTCTACGACCGCATCGAAGTGATCCGCGGTGCCAACGGCCTGCTCAGCGGCGCCGGCGTGCCGTCGGCCACGGTCAACCTGCTGCGCAAGCGCCCCGGCAAGGAATTCGACGCGTCGTTCGCGGTCAGCGCCGGTAGCTGGGACTACCGCCGCATGGAAGCCGACGTAACCGCGCCGCTGACCGCCGACGGCCGCTTCCGCAGCCGCGTGGTCGCCGCCTACACCGATCGTGGCCTGTATTACGACCGCTACAAGGAAAACAAGATGGCCGGCATGGCGGTGCTGGAAGGCGATGTCACCGACAGCACCACGGTTACCGTCGGCTACCAGACCCAGGACAACAACCCGACCGGTTCGACCTGGGGCACCGTGGCGTTCTTCGACAACCAGGGCAACTTCGCCCATCTGGCGCGCTCGACCAACCTGTCGCCGAAGTGGAGCTACTGGAAGCGCGAAAGCAATACCGCCTTCGCCAACCTGGAACAGCGTTTCGGCGACCACTGGCTGCTGAAGATCAACACCGCCTACACCCGCGGCAACGTGCAGAACGTGCGCCTGTACGGCACCGGCAACCCGGACCCGGTGACCGGCGCGGGCATCTACCTGCGCGCGGCCGCCGGTGATTCGAAGGACACCCGCCGCAATGTCGATGCCTACCTGACCGGCAGCTTCCCGCTGTTCGGCCGCGACCACGACCTCACCGTCGGCGCGCAGTGGTCGGACCTGGAAGGCACCACCAATACCGTGGCGCTGAACTTCCCGGGCGACTGGGCGACCTGCGGGCGTGAGCGCTGCTACTACATCCCCAACGTGTTCAACTGGAACGGCGACATCTCCGAAGTGACCTACACCCGCACCGGCGCACGCCGCGTGGCCAAGACCACGCAGAGCGGCGTCTACCTGGCCACCCGCCTGCGCCTGGCCGAGCCGCTGTCGCTGATTGCCGGTGCGCGCCTGAGCCGCTGGGAAACGCTCAGCCGCTCGTACAACGCTGCCGGCGCCTATACCGGCACCAGCGGTGCATACAAGGTGAGCGATGAGGTCACTCCGTACGTGGGCCTGGTCTACGAGATCACCCCGAACGTGTCGGCCTATGCCAGCTACACCGAGATCTTCAATCCGCAGAACTACAAGGACCGCAACGAGAACCTGCTGGCACCGGTGCAGGGCTCGAACCTGGAAGCGGGCATCAAGACGCAGTGGTTCGATGGCCGCCTGACCGCCAATGCGGCGGTGTTCGAGGCCAAGCAGGACAACTACGCGGTGCGTGACATGAGCGTGCCGGAAGGTACGCTGAGCGACGGCAGCTCGGCCTATATCGGCATCAACGGCACCAAGGCGCGCGGTTGGGAGATGGACGTCAACGGCGAGATCCTGCCGGGCTGGACGGTCAATGCCGGCTACACCCGCGTCAAGGTGACCCGCGCCGCCACCGACCTGCTGTACGCCAATCCGCCCAAGGACCTGCTGCAGCTCAACACCCAGCTGCAGCTGCGTGGCGCACTGGAGCGACTGAGCATCGGCGGTGGCCTGCAGTGGCAGAGCCGGGTGCAGGGCTACAACATCGCCTACCCGCTCGGCGGCACGGTGACGGTGAACCAGCCGGCGTATTCGCTGGTGCAGTTCAACGCCAACTACCGCATCAGCGACAACTGGACCGCGACGCTGAGCGTGCGCAACGCGCTGGACAAGACCTACTGGGCCAACCTGGACTACAACAACTTCGGCGAGCCGCGCTTCGTGTCGGCCAGCCTGCGCTGGAAGTTCTGAGGCATGCAGGGTTGCCGGGCTATGCCCGGCACCTTGTAGCGTCGAGCCATGCTCGACGCTACGGGGACCTCAATCGCCGCAGCTGCCGCCGTCCCCTCCACCACCATCACTGCCGCAGTCGGAGCTGCTGTAGCTGTGATGGCTGTGGCTGTTAGTGGAATAGCCAACGGAGGTGTCATGGCTTGCACCGCCATCCCCCCGGCTGCCTGAGCCATCGGCCGTGGCCACTGCCAGGCACAGGATGGCGCCGACCAGCGGCAGCAGCCAGACCAGCAGCAGCTGCACCGCGCGGCCACCCGCCGACAGGCCATCACGCCTGACGATCACCACGGTAGCCGCCACGTTCAGGCCCAGCACCAGCAGGACCAGCAGAAGGGCAACGATCAACATTCGGCGGCTCCATGCCTGGACTGGAGGGCATTATGGGCCTGCCAGCCCGGCAATGGCCCTGCCCGTCATGAAGATGGGACAATGCAGGGCGCGCCTGCCTGCTTCCAGGCCGCCGGCGCCCCCCGCACCACACGGAAGAAGAAGAACAACAACATGCTGAAAGTCATTTTCGATACCGACCCGGGCGTCGACGACGCCCTGGCCCTGCTGTACCTGCACAAGCACGCCCAGATTGACCTGATCGGCGTCACCACCACCTTCGGCAATGCCTCGGTGGAGTCGACCACGCACAACGCGCTGTACCTGAAGCAGGCCTGGGGCTTCGCCGCCCCGGTCGCGCGCGGTGCCGGTGGCCCGCTGCAGCCGGAAGCCACCCCGGAAGCCTGGCCGGTGCACATCCACGGCCACAACGGCCTGGGCAACCACCCGGTGCCGACCGAACTGGACGTGGCCGCCGACGCGCGCCCCGCTCACCAGCTGATCATCGACCTGGTCCGCGCCCATCCGGGCGAAGTGACCCTGGTCGCGGTCGGCCGCATGACCAACCTCGCGCTGGCCCTGCAGCAGGCCCCGGACATCGCCGGCCTGGTGCGCGGCGTGGTGATCATGGGCGGCGCGTTCCACGTCAACGGCAACATCACCCCGGCCGCCGAGGCCAACATCTGGGGCGATGCCGAAGCGGCCGACGTGGTGTTCACCGCCAGCTGGCCGGTGACCGCCATCGGCCTGGACGTGACCACCCGCGTGGAAATGGACCGTGACGGCCTGGACAAGCTGGCCGCGATCGGCGGTACCGACGCCGAGCTGGTGCGTGCGCTGTCGCAGGATTACGTGGACTTCTACCTGCAGGCCGGCCACAAGGGCATGGTCGTGCACGACTGCTGCGCCTGCATCGCGCTGACCCGACCGGAGCTGTTCCAGTTCGAACGCGCCAGCGTGCGCGTGGCCACCGACGGCGTCGCCCGCGGCATGACCATTCCCAAGCCGGAAGGCCTGGCGTTCGGCCCCAGCGTGTGGGACGGCCACGTGGTGCAGTCGATCGCCATCGGCGTCGATGCGGCCGCCGTGCTGGCCGACATCGAGCAGACCCTGAAGGTCTGACCCGCTAGCGCTTGGCCCTGCCCGGGACCGTCTCGGGCAGGGTCCACAGCACCGGCAGCACCAGCACCGCCACCAGCGCGATCATCGCGCCCGGCGCCGCCGCCCAGCCGCTGCGTTCCACCCACCATTGCGCCAGCCATGGCGTTGCCCCGCCGAAGAAGGCCGTGGCCATGGTCACGCCCAGTGCCAGCCCACTCACCCGCCCTTCGCCGGGGAACTGCTCGGCCGTGGCCGGGGCCGCGACCGCGCTCACGCCGCCGGCCACGCAGGCCAGCAGCACCGCCGCCAGCGCAATGCCCAACGGCGGCGCCTGTGCCATCCAGGCGAACAGGGACAGCGGCAACAACGCTGCCAGCAGGGTCAGGCCCAGCAGCATCGGCCGCCGCCCGACGCGGTCGGACAATGCGCCACACAGCGGCGTGATCGCAATCACTGCGACCGCCGCAATTGTCGAAAGCCACAGCGCATCGCCCTCATCGTGGCCCCGCGCATGCAGGAATGCGGGCACATAGGTGATGCCCACGTAGTAGGTGATCGATCCCAAGGCCGAGATCGCGAAGGTGCGCGCCACCGCCAGCGGGTGGTGCTGCAGCACATGCCGCAGCGGCGTGGCAGGAATGCTGCCTTCGCGGCGCTGGCGTTCGAACTCAGGCGATTCGTGCATGCCCGAGCGCGCGACCAGGATCACCAGTGCCAGCGCAGCGCCGACGAAGAACGGAATACGCCAGCCCCAGCTGTCCAGCTGCGCGGGCGCGAGCAGCGCCACGGTGACCGCCGAGATCGCTACCGCCAGCAGTGCGCCTACTTCACTGGCGGCCGAGGCCAGCGAGGTCACCAGGCCACGCCGCCGCGCCGGTGCGCTTTCCAGCAGGTACGCCACCACGCCGGTGTACTCACCGCCCACCGAAAACGCCATCACGCAGCGCAATACCAGCAGTAGCACGCCCGCCGTGGTACCTGCGGTGGCCGCGGTCGGCAGCAACGCAGTGGCCAGCATCGCCGCCGCCATCAACGCCATCGAAGCCAGCAGCATCCAGCGCCGGCCCAGGCGGTCGCCCAGGTGGCCGAAGCACAGCGCGCCCAGCGGGCGCATCAGGTAGGACACCGCGAAGCCTGCCAGCGTGACCAGCAGCGCCTGTTCGCCGCCGCCGAAAAACACCCGCGACAGCACCGTGGCGAAATACAGGTACAGGGTGAAGTCGTACCACTCCACTACCGTGGACAGGCCCGCCACCCACATCGAGCGCTGCCGCGCCGCGGTCATTGCGTGTTCGCCTTCAACAGCCTCGGTCCCGGTTGCGCAGGTTCGGGGCAGGATGTCATGGCCCGGGTGAAATACCGGTCATCGGCCATCCGCTGCCTGCATGTACTGGGTTTCATGGCCGGTGAAGCGCTCACCGTCAAAACCGAAGCAGAAGCGCCCTTCCTCGAACACGCGGTAGACCAGCAACGCGCCATCGAGGCAGAACTGCTGCCGGTCCACGCCCGTCTCCAGTGTCCCGTAGCCGGTAGCATCACCGCCCTTTCCCGCCGGCCCGGTGAAGGCATCGAACGGCAGTGGCGTCGCCCTGCCCGTGCGGGTATCGACCAGCACCAGCGTGCGCTGGAAATACTCCGGACGATCATCGACCTGTACCAGCAGGTAGTGCCGGTTGAAATTGGGTTTCTGATGCTGGAGGGCATCTTCGATGGCTGCGCGGTGCCGCGCATCGCAGAAGTCGACCGGGCTGTAGCGGTAACTGCAACCGTCGTGGTCGTAGGGCAGGTTCATGCCGGAATAGCTGATGCTTCCCTCGCTGTCCACGTCGTGGCCCAGTTCCGGGGTGCTGCACAGCAGCCACGAACGCTGCGCATCTTCGGGATCGGCCATCAGCTTCGGCTCGCGGCCCTCCTCGTAAGCCGCACCACCCGGGAAGTCCTGGCCGAAACGCTGGCGGACGATGGGACGTGCCTTCTCCAGCGGCAGGCCGATCCTGGCCCCACGGAACGAAACGAATGTCATCGTCGGCAGGATCACCTCTTCCACCGGCAGCCCCTTCCACTGCCCCTGCACGCAGAACGTGGCGATCTCGTTCTCCACGTCTTCCTTGCAGGGCTTCGGCGCGTTCGCCGCCAACCAGGGATGGGCCGGGCGCCCGGTCTGCTGATCGATGTACCAGCCGTCCAGCGCGCAGGTCGGCAAGGCGTCGAGCAGCGGAGAGAGATCTGTTGCGGTGGCCGGGGCGGCAGGCGGTGTGCCCGCTGCGGGTGCGTCGGTCGGTGCGTCCGGTATGCGCTGGCAGGCCGCCAGCGCGAGCAGACCGACCAGCAGCGCGACGTGGCGCGGGCGCTGGATTGAATGCTGCGTTCCCTGCATTGCGTGCTTCCTGGTTTTGACACTCCCTGCAGATGATCGCCGATCCCAAGGCCGTGCAGGAACGTCACAGATCCCACATCGGGGTCAGAGCCCTTCGCTCCCGCAAGGGGATCCGACCCCGCCCGTTACCCCGGCAGCTGCAGCTCAGCCATCAGCCCGCCACCCTCGCGGTTGCGCAACCGCAGCGAGCCGCCCAGCGACTGCGCCAGTTGCACCGCGATGGCCAGTCCCAGGCCAGTGCCACCGGTATCGCGATTGCGCGAGCTTTCCAGCCGATGGAACGGCGCCAGCACTGCCTGCAGCTGGTCCTCGGGGATGCCCGGGCCACGGTCGGAAATTCTGATCCATACCCTTCCGGCCTCGTCACGGCCGGCCTCGATCTCGGCAGCGCCGGCGTAGCGGAGTGCATTGTCGACCAGATTGCCGACCACCCGTCGCAGCAGCTGCGGCCAGGTCTGCACGACCAGTCCAGCGGGCGCACCGCCACTGACCGGCTTGCCCATGTCCTCGTAATCGCCGACCACACTGGCCAGGAACGCGCCCAGGTCCATCGACACCGGCGCGCCACTGGCGACGTGGCTGCTGCGCGCATAGGCCACACCCTCGCGCACCAGTTGCCCAAGGTGGTCGAGGTCGGCCAGCAGCCGCTGCTGGGTGCTGTCTTCAGGCAGGGTCTCCACCCGGAGCTTCATGCGCGTGATGGGGGTCTGCAGGTCATGCGAGATCGCGGCCAGGATCTGCAGGCGTTCACTGACATGGCCACGAATGCGTGCCTGCAGTGCGTTGAGCGCGGCTGCTGCGCCGCCCACTTCGGCCGGGCCATCTTCAGGCAGTGCAGGCCCGTCCTTGCCCGGCTGCAGATGCTCCACCGCATGCGACAACTGCTGCAGCGGGCGCATGGCCAGGCGCACCGCCAGCCACGCGCACACCAGCAGCAGCGCCAGCTGCACCAGCAGCACGGCGGGCAGCCAGCGCGCCAGCGGCAGGCCCGACGGGGTGACTTCAATGGTCAAGGGAGTGCCGTCGTGCAGGCGCAGTTCCACCTCGAACCGCTCCGGCAGGCGAGCCACCTGGCGCGCCTGCAACGGATAGCGGTGCTGCAGGCTGTCATCGATGATCGCCGTGACCTGGCGTGCACGATCGGTCTGCAGCCCCGGTCCGGCCGCGGCCGGGCGCAGCAGGTAACGGTAGGTGCGCCGCTCCAGCCGCGGCACCCAGGCATCGCGCTGGTCCGCGGGCAGGTGCTCCAGCAGCGCAACACTCACGGCCACGTCTTCGTCCAGGTTGCGCAGCATCATGCTGCGGGTGGACTGGTAGCGTTCGAAGAACAGCAGGCCGAAGGACAGTGCGTGGGCCAGCGCCAGTCCGCCCAGCAGCACCAGCAGCAGCCGCGCCGACAGCGTGCGCGGCCAGCGTGGGCGGCGTGCGGTGGCGTTCATTCGTCCGGCCCCAGCAACTGCACCGGCACGCTGAACACATAGCCTTCGCTGCGCACGGTCTTGATGTAGGTCGGCTCGCGTGCGTCATCACCCAGGCGCTGCCGCACGCGGCTGACCAGCAGGTCGATCGAGCGGTCAAACAGTTCGGCATCGCGGCCCTGCGTGAGGCTGAGCAGCTGGTCGCGGCTGAGCACCCGATTGGCGTGATCGAGGAATACGCGCAACAGGCGGAATTCGGCGCCACTGAGTGGATACGCGGTGTCCTGTGCATCCAGCAGATGGCGTGCGGTGGTGTCCAGGCGCCACTCGCCGAAGGCCAGCTGGCGACCGGCTTCGCTCACCTGCAGATTCGGCGGCAACATCCGGGTACGGCGGATCACCGCATTGATGCGTGCCAGCAGTTCGCGCGAAGAGAAGGGCTTGGTCACGTAGTCATCAGCGCCCATTTCCAGGCCGATGATGCGGTCGGTTTCGTCGTCGCGGGCGGTCAGCAGCACCACCGGCACCGCACGATGCTTGCCGGCGCGCAGGTTACGGCACAGGCTCAGTCCGTCCTCGCCCGGCATCATCACGTCCAGCACGACCAGATCCACGGCATGGGTATCCATCAGCGCGCGCATGGCCCGGCCACCGTCGGCCTGGCTCACGCGCAGGCCGTTGCGTTGCAGGTAATCGGCCAGCATCTGGCGGATCTCGCTGTCATCGTCGACGACCAGGATGTGCGGTACGTGGTTCATTGCGTTCTCGATGAGGACGAAGGTCAAGGCCGCGCGGTGCGGCCATGGTAGCGCGGCTCAGGGGTTGCCCAGCAGGCGCTGGATCTCGCTTTCGGTACGTGCGTAGTCGCCCTCGCCGTAATGGCGGTAGACCACCCGCCCCTGCCGGTCGAGCAGGTACAGTGCGGGCCAGAAGCGGTTGCCCCAGGCGTTCCAGATCCGGTACTGGTTGTCCTGCACCACCGGCCAGGCGATGTCCAACCGTGCGATGGCCTTGCGCACGTTGCCAGGCAGCCCTTCATAGGCGAACTCCGGCGTATGCACGCCGATCACCCTCAGGCCCTGCGACGCGTAGCGCGCATGCCACTGGTGGACATACGGCGCCACGTTGAGGCAGTTGCTGCAGGTGTAGGTCCAGAACTCGACCAGCACCACCTTCCCCCGCAACTGCTCCAGTGTGAGCGGCGGGCTGTTGTGCCAGGGCCCGCCACCGTCGAACCCGGCGGCGGGAACGGCCTGTGCCGGCTGCGCATCGGCCTCCGGGCTGGGCCAGGCCATCAACAGAGCAGCCCCACCCAGCACGCCCATCAGCAACGGCAGCACGTACGCACGCAGGCCGGCCATCGCTCAGCCCCCCTGCTCGGCCAGTGGCAGTTCCGCCGGCTTCACCCCCGCCGCTTCGAGGATACTGTCGGCCACCTGCGCCGGATGCGAAAGCAGCGACACATGGCTGCTGCCGATCGATTGCAGCTGCGCGCCAATGCGCTTTGCGGTGGCGGCCTGCAGCTGCGCCGACAGCATGCGATCGTCACGGCTGAGCACGTACCAGCTCGGCTTGCTGCGCCACGCCGCAACGTTCACTACTTCGCCCAGCGCGCTGGCCTTCAACGGGACCTGCGTGCTGTACAGCAGTGCGGCCGACTTCTTCATCACGTCCGGCGCGAAGTCCTGGGCGACAGCGTCAGCCGGCAACGTCAGGTAGCCGTCCCTTTCCTGCAGGCGGGCCAGGCCCGGACCGACCGGGAAGCCTTCGCCCTGTTGCGCCGATGATTGCCCTGCATCCGGTGCGAACGCCGCCACATACACCAGCGCCTGCACCTTCGGGTCATTGCCCGCTTCGGTGATGACCGTGCCACCCCAGCTGTGGCCGACCAGCACCACCTTGCCAGGCGCAGCGGCAATCGCACGACGGGTGGCGGCGACGTCGTCGGCCAACGAGGTGAGCGGATTCTGCACGGCCACCGCCGGCAGCTTCCAGTCATGCAGGGTCCTGATGACCTTGCTCCAGCTGGAGCCATCAGCGAACGCGCCGTGCACCAGGATGACGGTGGGCGGTGCAGCGGTATCGGCCCGGGCAGCGAAGGCAGGGGCGGCGGCGGCAAGGGCGAGAGCGGCGGCCAGCAAGCAGGTACGGATCATGGGGGGCACTCCGGAGTTGGGAGTGGCCATTTCCGCCTGCCGGTGTATCGGCGCTGTTTCTCCGCAGCGCGGAGTTGTACCGGACTGTAGGGCGCAGGCGGGTTTCTACAGTGGGATACATTCGCGCGCCGGTCCTGGCCGGGCGCTTTCGGGTGGATATCGCTGCCCGCACGCGGGCGCGCAACGCCCCGATGCGCATCAGCGCATCGTCTTTGTATCTGACTGTACGAAACCCCGGCCGCGGCCACAGTCGCTGACAAAACCCCGGGCAACGGCACACGTTGCCGATACCTGCGCCGCCTGGAATGGCTTCCATCGACCACTGGCCCGCAGGACACCACCATGATCAGCACCGCTTCTTCCGTGTATACGCCCCGCCTGAACGCCGTCGGCCGCTGGCTCTCGCCGTTGGCGCTGCGCACCCTGCTGGCCTGGGAGTTCTTTGAATCCGGCCGCGAGAAGCTGGGCGGCCAGAACTGGTTCGCCGACCTGGAAGGCCGCTTCCCGTTCCCGTTCTCCACACTGCCCGCGTCGCTGAACTGGCAGCTGGCCACGTGGCTGGAACTGGTGGGTGCGGTGATGCTGCTGCTCGGCCTGGCCACGCGCTCGGTGGCCTACGTCTTCTGGGTGCTCACCATCGTTGCCATCGCCGCCGTGCACTGGCCCGACCAATGGAACGGCCTGGGTGAACTCTGGCAGGGCTATGCGATCACCGACCAGGGCTACGGCAACTTCAAGCTGCCGTTGCTGTTCCTGGCCATGCTGCTGCCACTGATCCTCAACGGCGGTGGCGCACTCAGCGTGGACCGGCTGCTGGCCGGGTCCGGCCGTGCCACGGCACGCAATGACGGCCTGGGTTGGGGCGTCAGCCTGATCGCCCTGCTGCTGCCGGTTGCCGCGCTGTTGCCCGGCATCGGCTTCGGCGGTGCCCTGCTCGGCGGTGTGCTGGTGCTGGGCCATCTGCTGCGCCGTCGCCGCGCCGCCTGAGCCGACTCCCCTGTTCCCGCGCGTTTCGCTTTCCGTCGCCTCTTCGGCGGCGTCCATCCCGCACGCCCCGCGTGCTTTCCCAAGGAGTCACCACCATGTCCATCTCGACCAAGAACACCTCTTCCTCCCGCCTGCCGCGCATCGGTGCCATCGGCATCGCCCTGGCCGGTGGCCTGCTGCTGGCCGGCCAGGCCGCGGCGATCCAGCCGCTGTCGATCAGCGCGGTGGCCATGAGCGCCGCCGCCGAAGGCAAGTGCGGTGAAGGCAAGTGCGGGGCCAACAAGGCCACCACCGGCACGCCCGCCGGCAAGGCCAAGGTGGCCGAGGGCCAGTGTGGCGAAGGCAAGTGCGGCGACGCCTCGTTTGCCCGCACTGATCGCGACCACGACGGCAAGGTCTCGCGTGCCGAATTCAACGCTGTGGCCGCCAAGCGTGCCGCCGAGTTCGACCGCATCGACACCGACCACGACGGTTACATCAGCGAGCAGGAAGCGCACGACTACCTGCGCAGCGTCTACACCGCCAACGGCAAGCCGATGCCGAAGGGCCTGTTCTCCCGCGTTGCCGATTGATCGACGTTCACCCGGCGCCGCCTTCAAGGCGGCGCTCTCTGTGGAGCATCCGCCATGTCCCTGCCCCTGCCCACCCATGCCGCCGGTCTTGGCCTGCGCCGTGGCCTGATCGACGAACTGCTGGCCATGCCGGCCGGTGCCATCGACTTCCTCGAAGTATCCCCCGACAACTGGATCGGCGTCGGCGGTGCACACGGCAACGCGCTGCGCCAACTCAGCGAGCGCCACCCCTTGACCTGCCACGGCCTGTCGCTGTCGCTGGGCGGTCCTGATCCGCTGGACCGCACCCTGCTGGCACAGACCCGTGCCTTCCTCGACCTGCACCAGGTGCAGCTGTACAGCGAACACCTGAGCTACTGCGCCGCCGGTGGCCATGTCTACGACCTGCTGCCACTGCCGTTCACCGCCGAGGCCGTTCACCATGTCGCCGGCCGTATCGCCCAGGTGCAGGACACGCTGGGCCGGCGCATCGCCGTGGAGAACATTTCCTACTACGCCGTTGCCGGCGCGGACATGAGCGAGATCGACTTCATCAACGCCGTGCTCGCCGAAGCCGACTGCGACCTGCTGCTGGACGTCAACAACGTCTTCGTCAATGCCTGCAACAACGGTTACGACGCCTTCGAATTCCTGGCCCACGTGCCGTCCCACCGTGTCGCCTCGCTGCACGTAGCGGGCCACTTCGATGAAGACGACGGCTTCAAGATCGATACCCATGGTGCGCCGGTGAAAGGCGTGGTCTGGGCGCTGTTGCGCGAGGCCTACATGCGGGTGGGCGTGCGTCCCACGCTGCTCGAGCGCGACTTCAACTTCCCGCCGCTGGCCGGGTTGCTGGCCGAGGTCGCGCAGATCCGCCAGGCACAGGCTGAGGCACGTTGGCCGGAGGCGGCCCATGGCTGAGTCGCTGGCTACCCTGCAACGGCGCTGGGCCGATCATGTGCGGGACCCTGCAAAGACCGCACCCGATGGCGTGGAGGCGCGCAGGCTGGCGGTATACCGCCGCCTGTGCATCGACAGCCTGGAGACCCTGCTGGCCGGCAGCCTGCCGCGACTTCAACAGCAGTTGGGCACGTCGCGCTGGCGCGACACCGTGGCGTACTACTACGCCCACCACGCCTGCCAGACCCCGTTGTTCCCACGGATCGCCGGCGAGTTCGCGGCCTGGCTGGCAGTGCAGGACACGCTGGCACTGCCGGGCTGGGCGGCGGAACTGGCGCACTACGAGAGCACGCAGCAGTCGCTGCACATTGAAGCGCGTGGCACTGGGTGTCTGCTGCAGCGCGTACCCGAGGACAGTGATGTGCTGGCGGTTTCGCCGCTGGTGCGGGTGCTTGGGTACCGGTGGCCGGTGCATGGGGACGAGGGGCTGGAACCGGTGTTGGGCGCAGCTCCCACGCTGCTGGTGATCCAGCGCCGCGCCGATTTCAGCCTGAAGGTCGAGCAACCGTCACCGCTGGCCTACGCGCTGCTTTCGGTCTTCGGTGACGACGGCGCGCGTGTGGATGAGGCACTGCAGGCGCTGTCCGAAACACATGACGTGGCAACGGACGCATTGCGTGCTGCCTGCGTGCCCGTTCTGGGCGAGCTGTGCACGGCGGGGGTGCTGGTTGCATTGCCTGCTTTCTGAGGTTGCCGGCCAGCGGCCGGCACTACCCGTTCATTGACCGGCAAGCGGCCGGCACTACCCGCCCCCTACTTCGAGGTCTCATCATGGCTGCTTCCAACATTTCCTTCCTGCACGGCTGGCGCCTGTTCGTAGCCATCGCCGTGGTCCTGATCGCGTTCGCACTGACCGCCTTCGCCCTGAATCCCGATGCAGCCGAAGGCAGCCGCGCGGCGATCCGGCTCACCGCCCGCACATCGTTCCTGCTGTTCCTGGCGGCATTCACGGCATCCTCCTTCGCCACCCTGCTGCCCGGCCCGTTCACCCGGTTCCTGCTGCGTGAACGGCGCATCATCGGCCTGTCCTTCGCGTTCTCGCACCTGCTGCACGCAGTCGCCATCACCAGTTTCGGCATCCTCAACCCGGCGTTCTGGCCAGCACGCTCCGCGCTGGCCAACCTCCCGGGCACGGTGGGCTACATCGCCATCCTGGCGCTGGCCATCACCTCGCACCGGGGGCTCGCCCGGCGCATGGGACCCACCGCCTGGCGTCGCCTGCACGTCACCGGCATGTGGATCATCGCGGCGGTGTTCACCTACTCGTACTTCAAGCGCGTGCCCGGCAACTTCTGGTATGCGGTGCCGTCGGCGCTGCTGTTCACCGCCTTCGTGGTGCGCTGGATCGCCAAGCGGGCGCAGGCCCTGCGTCGAAGTGCGCATGCGCGGCCGCCGCTGCGGGCGGCCTGACGGGCCGGGGTCAGATCCCTTTGCCAAAGGCAAAGGGATCTGACCCCACATCAGGTCAAGGCGCGCGGCGCAGCGTGATCAGGGTGATCTCCGACGGCACGCCGATGCGCGCCGGGAAACCGGCCCAGAGGCCCGCGCCGTTGCCCACGTACAGCGTCATCCCCTCCACGTCGTAGCGGCCGGACACGAAACCGCCATTGGCCCGCTTCACCAGCTGGTCCATGCCGATGATCTGCCCGCCGTGGGTATGCCCGGACAGCTGCAGCTTCACCCCACGCGCCGCCGCCTCGCGTGCATTGCGCGGGCGATGGTCGAGCAGGATCACCGGTGCGGACGGATCGGCACCGGCCAGCGCAGCATCCAGATCCGGCAACGGCAGGCCATAGCGCGCCGCCACCGGATCGGTGACACCGGCGATGGTCAGCGCCGCGTCGCCGCGCCGCACCTGCAGGTGGCTGTTCTCAAGCACCTGCATGCGCAGTGCGCGGAATGCCTGCATCCAGTCCTGGTACTGCGCGTAGTACTCGTGGTTGCCGGTGATGGCGATGACACCGTCCGGCGCTCGCAGATCGGCCAGAGGACGCGCGTCGTCACGGCGGGCCTCGACGCTGCCGTCGATCAGGTCGCCAGTGATCACGATCAGGTCCGGCTTCAGCGCGTTGCTCTCGTCCACCACCCTGCGTACCCAGTCGCCGGTCAGCAGGCGGCTGGCGTGGATGTCGGTCAGCTGCAGCACGCGATAGCCGTCGAACGCAGCAGGCAGATCCTTGATCGCCACGTCGATCTGCCTGGGCTGGGGCACGGCCATGCCCTGGCTGACGCCATAGCCACTCACAAGCAGCGCCAGCAGGCCGGCCAACGGCCGCAGCTTCGAGGCGCGCAGGGCCGATACGATGCGCGGCCAACGCAGCAGGCGCGAAAGCAGCAGGCCCACATCCAGCACCAGCATCAGCAACGCCAGCAGCAGCACCGCCGTGGAGCCGGTGGCCAGGACGGCGATGGCCATCCTCGGGATTTCCGGTGATGCCATCGTGCCCCAGAAGGTGGCCACGATGCGCAGCTGCACGGCCATGGCCACCACCAGCAGCGACAGCACGACCTTCAACCCGATGGGCATGCGCAGCGGCCAGAACAGGCGCCAGGCCACATACAGGCCCATCAACAAACCGATCGTACTCAGCACTGCAACCATCCATGACAGAAAGCGGGCCCGCCATGGTGACGGCTGCGGGTCGTGTTGTGTAGAGCCGGGCCCATGCTCGGCTTCTCAACACGCAGCCGGGCATGGGCCCGGCTCTACAACAACAGGCGGTCAGGCCATTCCGTCGAGGCGCTCCACCCGCAGGCGGGCGATACGGCGCTTCTCCATTGCCAGCACGGTGATGCGCACGCCGGCCACCTCCACCGCGTCGCCGACGTCCGGCAGGCGGCCCAGCTGCTCCAGCACCAGACCCGAGATGGTCATGTAGTCGGCACTGCGGGGCAGCGACACGCCCGCCAAACGCTGCAGGTCGTCCAGGGTCAGCGCACCATCGGCCTCCCATTGATCCTCGCCCTGCGCCACCACGCCATAGCGCTCGTCCTGGGTATCGACCAGGTCACCGGCAATCGCCGCCAGCAGGTCGTTGGCGGTCACCAGGCCCTCCACGCTGCCGTACTCGTCCACCGCCACCGCCAGCGGCACCGGATGCTGGCGGATCAGTTCCAGCGCCTGCAGCGCACTGGCAGTGGACAGAACGTACTGCGGTTCGCGCAGGTTGCCCTCCAGCTGCAGTGGCTTGCCCTGCAGCAGGTCGGCCAGCACGTCCCGGCTCTGCACCACGCCACGCAGGCTGTCCAGGTCACCGTCACCGACCAGCAGGCGCGTATGCGGCGAGGCCACCAGGCGCGCCACCACATCCTCCTGACCACGCGCCAGGTCGATCCATTGCACGTCGGCACGCACAGTCATCACGCTGGACACCGGACGATCGGCCAGGCCCAGCACGCTGCGGATCATTTCGTGCTCCGCCGGCTGCAGGCGCTCGTCGGCGTCCACCTGCTCGTCCACGCCTTCGTCGTCGTGGCCGTTCGCTGGACGCGCGCCCAGCATCCTCAGCACGGCATCGGCGGTGCGCTGGCGGAACGGCTGGCGGCGCTCGTTGCGCTCACGGTTGAAACGCACCCACTGGTTGAACGCCTCGACCAGGATCGAGAAAGCGATCGCTGCGTACAGGTAGCCCTTCGGGATCTTGTAGCCCAGGCCTTCAGCCACCAGGCTGAAGCCGATCATCAGCAGGAAGCCCAGGCACAGCACCACCACGGTGGGATGCTTGTTGACGAAGCGGGTCAGCGGCTTGCTGGCCAGCAGCATCAGCGCCATGGCGATGGTCACGGCCGCATACATCACGCCCAGGTTGTCGACCATGCCGACGGCGGTGATCACCGAGTCCAGCGAGAACACCGCGTCGAGCACCACGATCTGTGCCACCACCATCGCGAAGCTGGCATAGACCTTCTTGCCATCCTCGTGATGCGCGCGGCCTTCCAGCCGTTCGTGCAGTTCCATGGTGCCCTTGAACAGCAGGAACAGGCCACCGCCCAGCAGGATCAGGTCGCGCCCGGAGAAGCTGTGGTCCAACAAGGTCACCAGCGGCTCGGTCAACTTCATGATCCAGGCCAGCGCCGCCAGCAGCACCAGCCGCATCAGCAGTGCCAGCGCCAGGCCGATCACCCGCGCGCGGTCGCGCTGGTGCGGCGGCAGCTTGTCGGCAAGGATCGCAATGAACACCAGGTTGTCGATGCCGAGAACGATCTCCAGCACGACCAGGGTTGCAAGGCCCATCCATATCGAGGGGTCAGCCAACCATTCCATTTCAGGTCCGTTTCGTCAGTGGGTAAGGGAAAAGGGCGTCCACTCAGTCGGCATCCTGCGCCTGCGCCGGGTCATGCCCAAGCAGGTCGCCGGGCGTGCACTGCAGCTCGCGGCAGATCGCATCCAGCGTGGAAAAGCGGATGGCTCGCGCCTTGCCGGTCTTCAGGATCGACAGGTTCGCCAGGGTGATGTCGATGCGCCCGGCCAGCTCGGACAAGGTCATGCCCCGTGCCTGCAGCATGCGGTCCAGGGTGATGACGATCGCCATCAGATGACACCATCGAGGTCATCGCGCATCGCCGCGCCCACGGCGAACACGCGTGCGAGCACGAACAGGATCAGCACCGCCACCAGCCCGGTGATCGACATGCCGCCGCCCACCTCCATCCAGGTGAAATCCGGGCCCATCCAGGCCGCGTAGGCACCGATCAGGATCGACAGCAGTTCCATTGCCAGCATCAGCCAGGCCATGCGCTGCAGGCGCTGTGCATTGGCATGGGTGAACGGCCGCTCGCGCGCCGCCGACTTCAGCAGCCTCAGCAGATGGCGCAGGAACAGCAGGCACAGCACCAGCAGCGCGACGATCGCGCCCAGGCCCAGGCAGAAGTGCAGGAACAGGTCGTTGCCATGCGCGGCGGCGGCCTCGGCGTCATGCACGCTGTCGAGCAGCCAGCGGCGGTCATGGGCGACCAGGGGCACCGCCAGCAGTGCGGCCAGGATGCCCAGCCAGCACATCGCCCGGACGGCCTGTACGGCGGCCTGGGCCAGGGTGAACAAGCCTCGCGCGGGTCTGGCGCGGGCGGGACGAGCGGTCAAGCGGCCTCCGGCATTGGGGTGGCCTCGCCGCCCCAGGGTGGATTTATCGATAAACGATATACCACATCCTGCGTGAAAGGCTGAATCGCGAGCATGGTCCCCCGGCTGGGCGCGGGCCCCGGCAGGCGTTATCGGGTGGGCGCCGCGGGTTCGAGCATCGCGTCCCCCGGCGTCACCGAGGCCATCGCCTGTACGCCGGCCTCGGCCGCCTGCCGCGTCACCAGCCGGAAGCGCACCTGCAGCTTGGCCTGCCCCGGCGTGGCCCAGCCGTATTGGATCGCCACCTGGTCGGCCGACAGCGGACCACGGCCCGGCAGCGAGCGCGCCTGCAATGGCTTCGGTGCCGCCTGCACCAGCCGTGCGAAGCCCTTCTGCACCACCGCCGCTTCGGCCTTTTCCGCATACACCGAGCAGGTGCCATCGTCGGCCCAGCTGACCGCATAACGGCCGCTGGCCAGCGGCACCATCCAGGCCACGCCCGACTGCCCCTGCAGCAACGTTGCCGCTTCGGCAGGCTGCAGCGGTGACAGCCCGTTGGATTCCATCAGCGACTGCAACCGCGCCGGCGCGCCGATGTGCTGCATGCAGGCGGTATCGAACAACTCGCTGAAGGGATCCTGCGCCGGGGCCTTGGCCTTGGGAGTACGCGCGGGTTGCGCCACCGCCAGGGTGGGCAGCAGGGCCAAAGCCAGCCAGAACGCAGGACGCATCGGGATTCCACGCTACGGAAAACAGCAGGGAGGATGGCAAAGCCCGGGCGCGCCGCGCAATGGGTCATGGCTTGACAGTCCTAAGCGGCGGGAGCAACATGAATTAACGAATTAGTTAACTAGCTCTCAATGGACCGCATCTTCGAAGCCCTTGCCTCCACCGCCCGCCGGCAGATCCTGGCCTATCTCAGCGCCGGCGAGCTCAGCGCGGGCGAGCTGGCCGAGCGCTTCGACTTCAGCAAGCCGGCGTTGTCCAGCCACCTGCGCATCCTCGAGGATGCCGGACTGATCGAACGCGAGAAGCGCGGCCAGTTCGTGTACTTCAGGCAGGTACCCGACCGTTTGGCCAACACGTTGTTCTCGTGGGCGGCCGAAGTCTGCCCGGTCGGCGGCCCGCTCAAGCGTGAAGCCCGCGCCCGCCGCGGGTCCCCCGCCCGCTGATCCGCCCCGCCAAGGAGCATGACCATGCCTGGTTCGACCCGCGATCGCCGTTCGTTTCCAGCAGTGCAGCTTCCGGCACAGGACGGCGGCAGTCCGACCGAAGTCACCCTGATCGCGCAGCTCGGCATCGGTGCCGGCGACGCGCTGGTGAGTGACGCCGGCCAGCGT
Source organism: Stenotrophomonas sp. YJH_SMC_123 (assembly GCF_059368215.1). Lineage (NCBI taxonomy): Bacteria > Pseudomonadati > Pseudomonadota > Gammaproteobacteria > Lysobacterales > Lysobacteraceae > Stenotrophomonas > Stenotrophomonas sp. YJH_SMC_123. The sequence continues at coordinate 210,795 of NZ_JCAFRM010000001.1, read as the reverse complement.
CAGCGCCACCACCCGGCCTTCATCGATGCGTTGGATGAACCTTCGGCGCGACTGGGTGGCATGCACCTGCAGCACGGGGATGCCTCCTCGCTGTACAGCTTCACCGTCGGTGCCGGTGGCCACCCGTTTCATCGCCATGCAGGCCCGCGCATGTTCACCGCCATCGCCGGCAGCGCGGGAGCCGAGCTGCGTTTCGCTACCGCCTCCGACGCGCAGCTGGCAGCAGATCCTGGTGCCTTCGCGCGCACGCTTCGGCGCGTCCGCATCCCACCGGACTGCCTGTTTACCGTGCGCTTCGGCGGCGGCACCTGGCACCAGTTCGCGTCAAACCATCCTGCACATCCGGCGCTGTTTGCGCTGTCCTGCCACAGCGATGAACTGGCAGGCCGAATGAGCGAGCAGACCCGTGCGCAGGTGGAGCGCAATGCCGCCGATATCCCCAGCCTGACCGAGGTGCTTCCGGAATCGTACTGGCCTTCGTGCGCCTCGCTTGCGGCGGCACCGCTGTTGCAGCTGTCGCTGCAGGCGGCACCTCCCAGCGTGTGCGCGCTCCTGTGCGCGCGTACCCGTGCCGTGCTCGGCCCGCTGCGCCGCATCCCAATACGGCCGCTGCGCGGGTTCGTCGAACGTGCCACACCGGCCTATCCCATCCATTCGCGGCCCGCGCCCACCGATGGCCTGCTGACCACTGCGCTGCCGCACAGCCACTACCAGGACCTGACCACCCTGTGCCTGGAACCCTCGCAGGTGCTCCACCGTTCCGCGTCGGCGCTGCTGGCCGACGTACTGGAGGGCTTCCTGCGCAATCCACCCAGCGGCGTAGGCCAGCTGATGGCGCTGCGAAACCGACTGGTGGCACCGTTGCGGTTGCGCACGTCGCCGCTGGGATGCCCGGTGTCGTCATTGCTGTCGACCGATCGCAGCCGGTTGTTCGCTGGTCGATTCCCGGTGCTGGATTCGCACATCGATACGCAGGACAACGACGCCGAAGTCCTGCTCGGCGCCGACGATCGGCACCTGCGTTTCCGCAGCAGCGTGCGCGTGCAGCGGCATCGCGATGGACATGTCGAGATCAGCCTGGGCTCACGCGTGCAGACCCTCAATGCGTTCGGCGGCATGTACATGGCCCTGATCGACGCCGGGCACCGGCACTATGTCGCACCGGCACTGCTGCGGCGCGCGGTGGAGCACGCCTTGGCACCGGAACTGGCCAACCTTGAGGATCCGGCAGCACACCCTGCGCACTGCTGACCCTGGAACGCGATGCGCCGGGCGCTGCGCGGTTCCGGTCAGATCACGATTTCGCCCTCGTCCTCGCCATCCCAGTAGTGGATGCGGCTGGCACGCACATGGATCAGTACCAGCCCCGGTGTATCCACACCCTGTTCGAACCAGCGCTCCAGGTCCTTCACCCAGTGCTGGCTCATCGTGGCCCGGTCGCGCACCAGCACAGCCCTGCCCTGCACGTGCACGAACAACGGCGGCTTGCCCAGCAGCGACTTGCTGCCGGAAAAACCCAGCGCAACGGCGGGGTCAGCTTCAATCTCGCGCACCATGTCGGTGTCTTCGGTGGTGAAGAACCAGCTGTCACCGTCATAGTCCACGTCGCCATTGTTGCTCATCGGACGGCCGGCAATCTCTCCACCGGCGTGGGTCTGCAGCAGGCTGAAATCAATGCCGGCCATTTTCCTGGCCAGTTCGGGCAGGGTGAGCTGGGTCATGGCGTCGTCCTTCATGGAATGGAATCCCAGCGTCTGCGCAGCGCGGTGACCTGGGCGTGGACGGGTAGTTGCGGCCTCTTCACAGGAAACGAGATAGAGCGCATGGCGCGTACGTGACGCATTCCTCACCACCACACTGGCGTTAACGGCAGATGGAGGAACGGCCCTGCAAGCCGCGACACGCCCCTAACGGCGTGCTGCCCCAGAATCGCGCAACCCCGTGGCGCGACCGGCATGGCTGCCGGTACAAACGCGGCCTCTCCTCCGCAACCGCATGGCCTCCACATGGACCTGTCCGCCTGGCTCGCGTTCGGCTGCTACCTGTTGGCGTTCTTCATTGTCACCCTGTTTGCTGCGGCCTATCTGAAACGCTCCGACTTCATGCCCTACCACGGCCAGGCCGTGGACAGGCCGTGGGCACAGATCGACCCCCGCATGCAGGTGCTGCTGATGGCACTCATCCGCGTGGTCGGCGCTGCCTGGATCGCACTGGCCGGTGCCGGCGTGATGCTGGCCTGGTTGATCTTCTTCGGAGGTCACTTCGCACTGCCGCAGCTGCTGGCGTTCCAGCTGTTCTGCCTGGTCGCCACCCTGCCGCCGGTCCTGGTCGCTTCCGGCGTGCGGCGACGCACCGGTGCGCGTACACCGGTGCCCGCCGGCGCCGCGGTGGTGCTGCTGTCGGTCATCGGATTCGTGCTGGCCCTGTTGTCGCTACCGCAGTGAGTTCTTTTTCTCCCCTCTCCCCCGCGAGGCTCCACGATGAATCCCGAATCGATCTTCTACAGCGTGGTCAACGGTGATCTTCCACGCTCCCAGGCCGGCACCCTGCTCGGCTGGCGCTTCGTCGGTTACGACGATGCACTGCGCCGCATCCAGGTCGAGTTCGAGGCCGGGCCGGTGCTCACCAACCCGATGGGCAACGTGCAGGGCGGTTTCCTGTCAGCGATGCTGGACGACTGCATGGGGCCAGCGATCTACGCCACCCTGCCTGCCAACCGCATCGCGGTCACGGTCGAATCCAAGACCAGTTTCGTCAGCCCCGCACGGCCCGGGCGGATCATCGGCTGGGGCGAAGTCGAGCACAGCAAGGGCAGCATCGCCTTCACCCGCGGCTGGCTGACCGACCCGGCCGGCAAGGTGCTGGCCACTGCCAGCGCCACCTTCCGCGTGGGTGCGCTGCGCTGGCGTGGACTCTCGGTGCCGCGTCCCATCGCGCGCCGGATGATTGCGCGCACGCTGCGGCGCGTGCATGCGCAGATCGGCTGATGGGTGCCGTCAACGTGCGTTGCGGCCGCCGCCAGCCACGCGCACGCGGTCGCGGCCCTGCGCCTTGGCCTGGTACATGGCCGCGTCGGCGGCACGCAGCAGGGTGCGCCAGCCCAGCGCGTCGGTGCCGCCCTCGGCCACACCGAAGCTGGCGGTGACGCGCAGCACCTTGCCACCGACCAGGGCGATGTCCAGCCGCTGCAGCGCCACCCGCAGCGACTCGGCCAGCTGGCGGCCACCGGCCAGATCCCCGTCGGCCAGCAACACGAGAAACTCCTCGCCACCATAGCGGGCAATGCTGTCGCTGCGGCGCAGGTGGCGCTGCAGCAGCTGCGCCACCTGCACCAGCACCTCGTCACCGGCGTCATGCCCGTGCCCATCGTTGATCGCCTTGAAGCGGTCCACGTCCAGCAGGATCACCACCGCGCTGTTGCCGCCGTCGGCATGACGCTGCTGCACCAACTCGTCCAGCGCGCGCCGGTTCAACAGCCCGGTCAGCTCATCGGTGCCGGCCAGCTGGCGCAGCTCGCTGGTCAATGCCGAGCGCTCGCGCGACTTCTCGCGCAGCACTTCGATGGCATCGAACAGGCGCTGCATCTCGGCCAGCGGGTGGGTCACATGCTGCTCCGGGCCGGGCGCTTCCGAGGCGATCTGGATGACCTGCTTCTGCGCCTGCAGCAGCGGCCGCAGGATCTGAAGATGCGCGATGCGCAGCGCCACGCCCAGCACCACCAGCGTGCCCAGCACCGTCGCCACCAGCACCACCAGGCGCGTCGCTTCGCGATTGCGGGTGCGTTCGAAACGGGCGATGGACACGCTCAGGTAGCCGTCCCGCAGCGCTTCCAGCGACCGCAGGGTCGGCACGTAGCGGGTGGTGAATTCGGCGGTGGTCCACGGCGGCGGCACGCCGCGCCGGCCATCCTCGATCAACTGTTCGATCATCGGCAGCGATTCGCCGAAGAACTGCCGGCGCGCCATGTCCCAATGCCAGGACAGCGCCGGATCACTGCGGAACACCGCTTCATGGCTGCCTGCCAGCCGCCACAGCTCCAGCAGGCGGCCTTCGGTCTGCAATGCCGCCCGCACCTGTTCGTCACGCCAGGCCCCCGGTACCGCCACCGGCGCCATCACGTTCGAGGCCAGGCGGCCGCCATGCTCGCGCAGGTCGATCAGCACCTGGCCCTGCATCGCCGGAATCGCCGCTTCGCGGTCGGCGCTGACCAGCACGTTGATCTGCGCCGAGGTCAGCACGTGCAGGCGATCAACCACGGCGAACATGCTGCTGATCGCGCGCTCCACGTCCTCCACCTGGCGCGCGCCATGCGGCTGTGCCGCCACCCGGTCCACCGCGGCCCGCGCCGATTGCAGGCGACGTTGCGCATCGGCCAGCAGCCCGTGTTCGTCGACCACGCCCGGGTCAGCGTTGAACACGGTGTCCAGGCGTTGCAGGGCGGTATCGACCCGCTTGCGCGCGACTGCCAGCTCCGCCGCCAGCCGGGCCTGTTCGCCCGCATCGGCCGTGTTGGCCCCGAGCAGGCTGTTGGCGGGGCCGCGCTCGGCCGACACCAGGTTGGCCAGGTCGAAGGTCTGCCGCAGCTGGCGCAGGCTGACCAGGTTGTCCTCGGCGGCAGTGAAGCGCAGCGTGCCCTGCACCAGCGCGATGGCCATCAATGGCAGCGTACAGACTACGAACAGCCCGGCCAGGATCCAGACCCAGGTCCGCAATCCGATGGGCGACGCCTTGCGGGCCATGCACATTTCCCCTGTAGTGCACAACACTGTAGCGGCCGCCTGCACAGGCGCCAAGCCGCTACCGGATCAATCGTTGCCATGGGTATACCGCGCCCGCCGCGAACACACCGACAAAGGCCGCACGGGTTGTCGAATCGGGGCAAATTACGTCATGCCCCGCCGCGTCAGATCCAGCGCTGGTCGACCAGTTCGCGCTTCACGTAGGCATAGAACACCGGTGCGGCGACCAGGCCCGGCAGGCCGAAGGCCGCCTCCATCACCAGCATGGCCAGCAGCAGCTCCCAGGCACGCGCCTGGATCTCGCCACCGACGATGCGCGCGTTGAGGAAGTACTCCAGCTTGTGGATCACGATCAGGTACAGCAGCGCCGCCACCGCCACATAGAACGAGACCGACAGCGCGACGATGGCGATGATCGTGTTGGAAATGATGTTGCCCACCACCGGCAGCAGGCCGGCCAGGAAGGTGATCAGCACCAGGGTCTTGGACAGCGGCAGGTGCACGCCGAACAACGGCAGCACGCCCAGCAGGAAGATGGCGGTGAACACGGTGTTCAGCAGCGAGATCTTCACCTGCGCGAACACCACCTGGCGGAACGCGGTGGCCAGGCGGCTGGTGCGCCCGACCAGCTCCTGCGCCAGCGGGCCCATCTTCGGCAGCGGCAGTTCGTCATACAGCGCGATCATCGCGCCCAGCACCATACCGATCAGTACGCGTACACCGACCTGTACCACCGAGGTACCGGCCACGCCCAGCTGCCGCTGGTGCTCGGCAGCCCAGTCGTTCAGCGCCGCGCGCAACGCCGGCATGTCTTCGGGAATGTAGGGTTGCAGCAGCGCCGGCACCTGGTGCCGCGAAGTGTTGAGGATCTCCATCAGGCGCGCCAGCAATGCGTCCGGGCCGCCGGTCTCGTTGCGGAAGAACGAGGCCACGCCGATGCCGGCCAGTACCAGCCCGCTGATGATGATCGCCGACAGCACGATCACTGCGATCGCCCGTGCCCGCCCCGGCGGCAGCTTGCCCTCCACGGTGGAGGCCAGCACGTGCGTCAGCTGGAACACCAGCAGGCCGGACAGCAGGGTCACCACCAGGCCCAGCTTCAGCGCCAGCCACATGCCCAGCAGCATCATCAGCCACGCCGCGATCCTTGGAATGGGGGGTTTGGGCTGGGCGACGAGAGCGTCTTGCATGGGAGCGCGTCCGGGCGGGGTGGCCCATGGTAGAGGATTGGCATGCCGATTCCGCGTGCAGGATGAACCGGCATTTCACCCTCGTTCGGCGGCGGCGGTGCCGCACTCACTCGCCGTAGCTGGCCGTGTTCTTGCCCTGCCGCTTGGCGTGGTACAGCGCGCGGTCGGCCAGTGCCAACCAGTCCTCGACACTGCCGCCACGCGGTGTGGCGGCAATGCCGATACTGACGCTGAACTCCACGCCCGGCGTGGCCTGCTGCGCGGCCTCCAGCAGGTGCAGGCGCACCCGCTCGGCCACGTGCATCGCATCGACGGGCGCGCAGTCGCGCAGCAGCACCACGAACTCATCGCCCCCCAGCCGCGCGGGCGTATCACCGGGCCGGGCAAAGGTGCGCAATGTCGCCGCGATATGCCGCAGTACCTCGTCACCGGCGCGGTGGCCATGCGAGTCATTGATGCGCTTGAAATCATCCACATCGAGCATCAGCAGGCAGGCAAAACCGCCCTGGCCCTGTGCCCGGTCCAGCGCCTGCTGCGCACGCAGGATCAGGAAGCCACGGTTGGCCAGCTCGACCAGCGGGTCCATCCGGCTGAGCCGCTGCAGCTGACGGTTCTGCGATTTGACCCGGCGCGCCAGCTGCCAGCTGAGAATGCTGAGGCCGATGCCATACACGAACAGGAACGGGACACTCAGCACGATCGTGCGCTGCGAGGTGACCGGCTGGAAAGGGAAGCCGAGCAGCCACCAGGCGAGAGCGAAACCCAGCAGCAGGGCCAGGGTGGCGCGCATCGCCAGGCGCACGCCACCGGCAGCGATCTTGTCGGCCACCAGCAGTGCGGCGAACAGTGCACTGGGCACCGCGCTCAACGCCATGAAGGCGATCCAGCCACCGCCGAAGAAGGAGTCGGCCACCATGCAACGGAACTGGACGACCGCCGGCTGGCGGGAGCGCTGGGTCAGCCGCAGTGCCAGTGCCGGCCACGCCAGCGCGTTGAGCAGCAGCAGGAGCCAGGCCAGCCCGCCGTCCTGGCGTTCAAGCATGATCGAAGCGATGGGGATCGCCCCCAGCCCATTGCCGACGAAACGCATCCAGCCGATGCGACGTGCCGCGCCAATGCCTTCGACCGCGCCTTCCGCCGAATCGGTGAAGAATGGCATTGCCGACCCCCTTGCGCGATCGCACCTGGTGCTACGGCCCTTGCCGGGCTGCCTGCGATGAGTCTGACAGCTTTGCGTCAATTCGGGATCAAGGTTGCGCGATATCGCGCGGGCCTCTGCCGCTGCCGCTGCCCCTCCCGCTCCCCGTGGTTACCCGGGGCGGGGCGCAGCCGTCGAGCCACGCAGCTTGAAGCTGAACTCCAGCGTCTGCTGAAGCGGCACATCGACGTGCTCGATGATGGCGAGCAGCAGGTTGACCGCACGCTCGCCAATCTCCCGCATCGGCTGCCGGATGGTCGTCAGCGGGGGCGTGAGGTAGCGGGAGGACGCCAGATCATCGAAGCCGACCACGGACAGCTCGTCCGGCACGCGGATGCCCAGGTCCCGGCAAGCGGCCAGGGTACCCAGTGCCATCTGGTCACTGAAGCAGAACACCGCGGTCGGCGCGGCCGTGCCATCCAGCAGCGCCATCGCCGCTGCATGGCCGGATTCCACGGAAAAGTCACCCGGCACGATGCTCAGCTGGCGCAGGCGGCCACGCGCCTTGCCGGCCGCGCGGACCCCTTCCAGCCGTTGCTGGTGCAGGGGATTGTCAGGCGGCCCCCCGACCACCGCAATCCGTTCGTGTCCCAGCCCGTACAGATGCTCCATCACCGCGCGTGCGGCGGCGGCGTTGTCGATGTGGACGCTGGGGATGCCCAGCGCGGGGTCGAACTCGCAGCCGTTGACCACCGGTGCGGCGGCGCCGCGCTGCTCGACGATCTCGCGCGCGGTCGGTGGCAGGCGATGGCCCAGCACGATCATGCCGTCGGCCTCGTTGCGCCGGAGCATCTGCGCGTAGCGTTCCTCACGGTCGGGTTGATGCTGGGTATCGCCCAGCAGGACCGCGTAGCCGACCGCCTGCGCAGCCTCCTCCGCACCCTGCAGGATCTGTGCGAAGAACGGATTGGCGATGTCCGGGACGGTGACCAGGATCTTGCCGCTGCGCTGGGTCTTGAGCGTGCGGGCCACCGTGTTGGGCACATAGCCCAGTGCGGCGGCGGCCTGCTCGATGCGCGCGCGGGTGGCCGGCAGGACCTTGTCCGGCCGCGAAAGTGCCCGCGACACCGTGCCTGCGGAGACGCCGACGTGCTTTGCGATGTCGTAGATGGTGGCCATGGCGTTAGTTCTCCTGTCCGCTGTGCAGTGCACAACAGGTCCTGCGTGAGCCCCTGCTAGGATAATGCAATCGATTGCATCGAGGGCGAATCACGTTGAAGACGCTCAAGGGTCCAGCGCTGTTCCTGGCGCAGTTCATCGGCGACACGGCTCCTTTTGATCGGCTGGACACGCTGGCCGGATGGGCCGCGGGTCTGGGCTATTCTGGCGTACAAGTCCCCACCTCCGCGCCCCACCTGTTCGACCTGGCGGAGGCGGCGCGCAGCCAGGCGTACTGCGACGATATCGCCGGCATGCTGGCCGGGCACGGCCTGCAGATCACCGAACTGTCGACCCACCTGCAGGGGCAGTTGGTTGCCGTCCATCCTGCCTACGACAGCCTGTTCGACGGATTCGCGCCACCGGACAAGCGCGGCAACCCGGCCGCCCGCCAGGCCTGGGCGGTGGAGCAGCTTCGGCTGGCGGCGCAGGCCAGCCAGCGCCTGGGGCTGACCGCGCATGCCACGTTCTCCGGTGCATTGGCCTGGCCCTACTTCTACCCCTGGCCGCAGCGCCCGCCGGGACTGGTGGAAGAAGCCTTCGCCGAACTCGGCCGTCGCTGGCGCCCGATCCTGGATGCGTTCGATGCCTGCGGCGTTGACCTGTGCTTCGAGATCCACCCGGGCGAGGACCTGCACGATGGTGCGACCTTCGAGCGCTTCCTCAATGAGGTCGACCACCATCCCCGCGCGAAGATCCTGTACGACCCCAGCCACCTGCTGCTGCAGCAGATGGATTACCTCGGTTTCATCGACCGCTACCACGCGCGCATCGGCATCTTCCACGTCAAGGACGCGGAACATCGCCCCAGCGCAAGCAGCGGCGTGTACGGCGGCTACCAGGACTGGATCGACCGTCCGGGCCGGTTCCGTTCACCCGGTGACGGCCAGATCGACTTCAAGGCGATCTTCTCGAAGTTCGCGCAGTACGACTTCCCCGGCTGGGCGGTACTGGAATGGGAGTGCTGCCTGAAGCACCCGGAAGACGGCGCGCGCGAGGGTGCCGCCTTCATCCGCGACCACCTCATCCGCGTGACCGAACGCGCCTTCGATGACTTCGCCGACAGTGGCACCGACGCCGCATCACTGCACCGCATGCTGGGAATCTGAGCCAAGACCGCCCCGGGAGGGCAAGCCATGACGCACGCCATGTCGCGCCTGGGCGCGATGATGTTTCTGCAGTTCTTCATCTGGGGGGCGTGGTTCGTCACCCTGGGCACCTACCTGGTGCAGGGCCCGCTGCAGGCCAGCGCGAGCCAGGTGGCGACCGCGTTCCTCAGCCAGTCGATCGGTGCCATCGTGGCGCCGTTCCTGGTCGGGCTGATCGCGGATCGCTACTTCGCGGCGCAGCGCATTCTTGCGGTACTGCATCTGGCCGGTGCCGCGCTGATGTGGCTGGCGTCCACGGCGACCAGCTTCAGCATGTTCTCTGCGTGCGTCATGGGCTACATGTTGCTGTTCATGCCGACCCTGGCACTGTCCAACAGCGTGGCCATGCGGCACATGCACTCACCCGAGAAGCAGTTCCCGCTGGTCCGCGTGGCCGGCAGCATCGGCTGGATCGTGGCGGGCGTGCTGATCGGCTGGCTGGGCTGGGAACAGGCGCATCGGCTTGAGCTGACGTTCCGGATGGCGGCGGCGGCGTCGCTGGTGCTCGGGCTGTATGCGTTCACCCTGCCGCACACACCGCCACTGGCGCAGCAGCGCGATGCCGGGCTGGGGCAGATCCTGGGGCTGGATTCGCTGCGGCTGCTGAAGTCGCGCGCCTACCTGGTGTTCTTCCTGGCCTCCATCGCCATCTGCATCCCGCTGTCGTTCTACTACAACTTCACCAATCCCTATCTCAACGACCTCGGCGTGCGCGGCGCGGCGGGCCTGCAGTCGCTGGGCCAGGTTTCCGAAGTGCTGCTGATGCTGGCCATGCCGTTCCTGTTCGTTCGGCTGGGGGTGAAAACCATGCTGGCGGTCGGCATGGCCGCCTGGGTGGTGCGCTACGCGCTGTTCGCCTTCGGCGATGCAGGTGGCGGTTTCCCGCTGCTGGTGATCGGCATCGTGCTGCACGGCATCTGCTACGACTTCTTCTTCGTCACCGGCCAGATCTACACCGATGCACATGCCGGCCCTGCCGCGCGCAGCAGCGCACAGGGGTTCATCACCCTGGCCACCTATGGCGTGGGCATGTTGATCGGCACCTTCCTGTCCGGCGCGGTGGTGGAGCACTTCACCACCGAGGCCGGTCCCGACTGGCAGCAGATCTGGCTGTTCCCGGCCGCTGTTGCGCTGGTGGTGCTGGTCGCCTTCCTGCTGCTGTTCCGCGACCGGCCGGCGGCTGCGGCCGCGCCCTCCACACCCTGAGGATCCCCGTCGATGCCCAAGCTTGGAATCGCCATCGTCGGCACCGGCATGATCGGCGCCGTGCACCGCCGCGCGGCCTTGCTCGCCGGCGCCGAGGTACGCGGCGTGGCCGCCTCGTCACCGCAGCGCGCGCATGAGGCAGCGCACTCCTGGAATGTCCCGCGCGCCTACCGGGATATCGAGGAGGTGATCGCCGATCCGCAGGTACAGGTGGTGCACGTGTGCACGCCCAACCATCTGCACCGCGCCATGGCACAGGCTGCGCTGGAAGCCGGCAAGCACGTGATCTGCGAGAAGCCGCTGGCGACGACGCTGGACGATGCGCAGGCGCTGGCGGTACTGGCCGCCTCGACCGGATTGGTTGCCACCGTCCCCTTCGTCTACCGCTACCACCCGGTGGTGCGCGAGGCCCGTGCACGCATCGCCCAGGGTGACCTGGGGCCGCTGCACCTGATCCATGGCAGTTACCTGCAGGATTGGCTGCTGGACCCGGCCAGCAACAACTGGCGCGTGGACCCGGCGCTGGGCGGCACCTCGCGCGTGTTCGCCGACATTGGTTCGCACTGGTGCGACCTGGTCGAATGGGTCAGTGGCGAGCGCTTCACCGAAGTGAACGCGGCGTTTGCCACGGTGATCGCCGAACGCAGCGCCGTCACCGGCCAGAGCTTCAGCACACCGGCAGCGAACGGCGCGACGCAGGCGGTCGCGAGCGAGGACGTGGCAACGGCGATGTTCAGGACCGGCGCCGGTACGCTGGCGTCGTTGACGGTGAGCCAGGTTTCGGCCGGACGCCGCAACCGCCTCTGGTTCGAGATCGACGGCGCCAACGCCAGCATCGCCTTCGACCAGGAGGACGCCGAGCGGCTGTGGATCGGCCTGCCCGACCAGCGCGAGGAAATCTTCGTGCGCGGGCCCGGCGCGGGCACTGCCGAACAGCGCCGGCTGTCGGTGCTGCCGGCCGGGCACGCGCAGGGCTACGCCCAGTGCTTCGAGGCGTTTGTCGCCGACACCTATCGCGCCATCGACGGCGAGCAACCGGACGGCCTGCCCACCTTCGAGGACGGCATGCGTTCGGCGCGGATCGTTGATCGTGTCATTGCATCGGCCAGGTCACGCGCCTGGACCACCATCGTTTGAATCCCGGGAGGATCTGTTGATGAAAGCCCTTGTCCGTCGAAGTGCAAGCCTCGTCCTGCTGCTCGCGGCGCTGCCCGCCTTCGCAGTCGAAGCCGCCAGCGCGCAGAAGCCGATCGCGGTGCAGATGTACACCCTGCGCAATGCCGGCTCGCTCGAGCAACAGTTGAAGATCGTCCACGATGCCGGTGTGCACGCGGTGGAAACCGTCGGCACGCAGAACGTCAGTGCCGCGGAACTGAAGCAGCTGCTGGACCGGTATTCGATCAAGGCCATTTCATCGCATGTGCCGCTGGCCGAGCTGCGCAGCAACCTGGATGGGGTGGTGACCTTCAACCGGTCGATCGGCAACACCACGCTGGTGGTGCCGTACCTGGACAGGAAGGAACGCCCGAGCGATGCCGCCGGCTGGACCGCCCTGGGACAGGAACTGGGCCGGATCGCGAAACAGGTGCGCGGCAAGGGCATGCGCCTGGCCTATCACAACCACGACTTCGAGCTGGTCGACTTCGATGGCAGGACCGGGCTGGAACTGCTGTTTGCCGCCGCCGGCCCCGACCTGCAGACCGAGCTGGACCTGGCCTGGGTCGCGCGTGCGGGCCTGGACCCGGCGGTGATGCTGGGAAAGTTCCGCGGCCACGTATTCGCGGTACACGCCAAGGACAATGCGCTCAAGGGCCAGGCCGAAGACGAAGGCGGATTCGCTGCGGTCGGCCAGGGCGTACTGGACTGGAACACGATCCTGCCTGCTGCGAGGGGCGCCGGCGTGCATTGGTACATCATCGAGCACGACCAGCCACGCGAGCCGGCCAAGGTCGTCCAGGCCGGCGCCGACTATCTGCGTGAACACCTGACCACCAATACGCCTGCCCGTGCGCGGCGCTGACGCATCAAGGAGCCCCACATGAAAATGATCCTGGCAATGGCGGTGGCCCTGGGCGGCATGAGTGTTGCGACAGCCGCCTGGTGCAAGGGCGACCCGGCTGCGGGAGCAAAGCTCTACACCGCGAACTGCGTGGCCTGCCACGGCGCCGATCGCGCGGGCATGCCGGGCGCGTTCCCGGCACTCACCGACATCGGCAAGCGCATGGCACCTGCACAGATCAAGGAAAAGATCAGCAAGGGCGGCGGCCTGATGCCGCCCTTCTCCCAGCTGTCACAGCAGGAGATAGACGATATCGCCAGCTACCTGGCGAAGTAAGCGGCCGGCGGCCACGCCAGCCGCATGCCACTACAGCTCGCGCACCCAGATGTTGCGGTAACTGACCCTGGAGTCATGCTCCTGCAGATAGAGCGGCGCACACGCATGGGGCGAATACGAGGGCGCCCCGATGTACTCGGTCTTGCCTGCCAGCACGGTGTCATCCTGCACCAGCACGCCGTTGTGCAGCACCGTGATGCGCGCGGGCGACACAAGCCCACCGCCCACCGAGAAGCGCGGTGCCTTCCAGATGATGTCGTAGGCCTGCCACTGGCCCGGCGCGCGCGAGGCATTCACCCGCGGCATGGCCTGCTTGTAGATGGAGCCCGCCTGGCCATTGGCATAGGTCGGGTTGTTGTAGCTGTCGAGCACCTGCAGTTCATACAGTTCCTGCAGGAAGATCCCGCTGTTGCCCCGGTTCTGGCCGTCGAAGCCCTTCGTGTCAGTGGGCGTGCGCCACTCCACATGCAGCTGGACATCGCAGAAGCGTTGCCGGGTGCGGATGCCCTTGCTGCCCGGAACGACGGTCATGGCGCCCCCGGCAACCTTCCAGGGCACGCGTCCGCCCTGCTCCGATTCCCACGCGGAGACATCCTTGCCATCGAACAGCACGATCGCGTCGGAGGGGGCCTTGCCTGGCGGCGTGGCCACGACAGCGGGCACGGGGGTCCACACTTCGGTCTTCTTCGGGTCGCGCGCAGCGTCGGCACTGTCCTGCGCGAATGCAGATGCAGCGGCCAGCAGGCCAACAGTGATCAACGCAGGGCGGATCATCAGGGTGGTGTCCATCAGCTGGTCCCCCACGCGGGCGTACCGGGGACATAGGCGAGGTCGCCGTCGTAGCGGCCGGGCACCGCGACGTACTGCAGCACGCCGGTCGCCCCGACCTTGGAGGTGAAGAAGCCGAAGATGGCCAGCTGCTTGATCATCGTGAAGTAATGCGGCATCGCCTCGCCCTCTTCAGGCGTACCGGTCTCGGTCACGTCGGCAGAGCGCGCCTTGGCTTCGGCGTCCAGCGTTCGCAGCAACTGGGTGCGGGCTTCCGGCGCAAGCGCCACAAACCGGCCGCCGGCGCGCTTGTCGATATCGACCAGGCCTGCCCGGAACGTTGCCTGCTGCCGGGCGGTGTAGCAATCGCTGACGAAGGTCGCCATGAACAGGCCAGCGCCGGCATCCTTCGCCCCTGGCGTCCGGGTCCGCGGCAGGATGGTCTCGGCGATCTCGTCCAGCGTGCCGATGTCGGCATCGGAGAACAGGGTCTTCACCGGTGCCGCAGCGGCGTTTCCCTGCGCGAGCGCAGGCAGGCCGACCATGGCCGCGCCGGTGGCGGCAACGATCATCTTCAACAGTTCGCGGCGATCCATCAGAGGTTCCCCGCTTTCAGTTCGCGTACCGCGTGGTCGGCCGCGCGCGCGGTCAGCGCCATATAGGTCAGCGAAGGATTCACGCAGGCGCTGGAGGTCATGCAGGCACCGTCGGTCACATAGACGTTGGGCGCATCCCAGACCTGGTTGTGCGCGTTCAATACCGAGCTCTTCCGGTCACGTCCCATGCGTGCGGTCCCCATCTCGTGGATGCCCTTGCCCGGGGCATAGTCGTGGTCGTGCATCTTCACGTCCTTGACGCCAGCCGCCTCCAGCATCTCGGCAGCATCGGCGGCCATGTCCTTGCGCATCGCCAGTTCGTTGGCGCGCATGGACACGTCCATCGCCAGCACCGGCAGCCCCCATTTGTCCTTGCGGTCGTGGTCCAGGCGGATCGTATTGTCGTGGTGCGGCAGCATTTCACCGAACCCGGTCATGCCGATGCGCCAGTCGCCCGGTACGGTCAGCGCCTCCTTCAGGTCGGCACCGATGTTCAGCTCGGCGATCTCGCGCGACCAGCCGGTGCGGCTGGCACCGCCCTGGTAACCGAACCCGCGCAGGTAGCCGCGCTTGTCGGCCGCGACGTTGCGGAAGCGCGGAATGTAGAAACCGCACGGACGGCGGCCGAAGTAGTACTTGTCTTCGTAGCCCTCGACCCGGCCCGAGGCGCCCGCACCGAAATGATGGTCCATCACGTTGTGCCCCAGCTCGCCCGACGAAGAACCCAGTCCCCCCTCCCACACATCGGTCGCCGAGTTCATCAGCAGCCAGGTCGAATTGAACGACGATGCATTGAGGAAGATGACCTTGGCGGTGTACTGGTAGGTCTGCCCGGTCTCGGCATCGATCACCTCCACGCCGCGCGCACGCTTGCGATCCTTGTCGTAGAGCACTTCCTTGACGATCGAGAACGGTCGCAAGGTCAGGTTGCCGGTCTTCATCGCCGCTGGCAGCGTCGCCGCCTGGGTCGAGAAATAGGCACCGAAGGGACAGCCCAGGATGCACTTGTTGCGGTACTGGCAGTTCACGCGCCCCTGCTCGGGCATCGGCTGGGTGATGTTGGCGGTGCGCGAGTGGATCATGTGCCGCGTTCCGCCGAAGGCCTTCTTGATCCGCGCGGCCACGTCCTTCTCGACGATGTTCAACGGGATCGGCGGCAGGAACTCGCCGTCCGGCAGCACGTCCAGTCCTTCGCGCGTGCCGGCGATGCCGGCGAACCTCTCTACATGGTCGTACCACGGCGCGATGTCGGCATAGCGGATCGGCCAGTCGGTGGCGATGCCATCCTTGAGGTTCGCTTCGAAGTCCAGGTCGGAAAACCGATAGCTCTGCCGGCCCCACATCAGCGAGCGCCCGCCTACGTGGTAGCCACGGAACCAGTCGAAGCGCTTGGTTTCGATGTAGGGTGAGTCCTGCTCGTTGGCCCACATTCCTTCCAGGTTCTCGGCCAGGCCGTAGTCGCGCATCAGCACCGGGAAGGCGGCCTTCATCGCCTGCGTCGGCCGGTTGCGATGCGGGAAGTCCCACGCTTCCTTCATCGCATTGACGTAGTCCTTGACGTGCTCGATGTTGCGCCCGCGTTCCAGCATCAGGACCTTCAGGCCCTTCTCGGTCAGCTCCTTCGCTGCCCAACCGCCACTGATTCCCGAGCCAACAACAATGGCGTCGTAGTGATTATCTGCCATGGTCTCTCACCTGGGTGGATATCGTTTCAGACGTCGCAGAGGCGGATCGCCTCGCGCAATGAGGCAACGGGATCGGGCGCTGCAGGCGTGAATTCCTGCGCCAGATACCCCTTGAAACCGGTGTCGCGGATCGCGCGACAGATGGCCGGATAGTGGAGCTCCTGCTGGTCTCCAATCTCGTTCCGGCCCGGCACGCCTGCAGTGTGGTAATGCTTGAAGCAGGCGTGATGCTTGCCGATGGTGGCGATGATGTCGCCCTCCATGATCTGCATGTGGTAGATGTCGTAGAGCAGGCCGAAGTTGTCCGAGCCGAGCCGCTGGCACAGCTCCACGCCCCAGGCCGAGTGATCGCACAGGTAGTCGTGGTGATCGACCCTGGAGTTCAGCAGCTCCATCACCAGCACCACGCCGCGCTTCTCGGCATGCCCGAGGATGCGCTTGAGGCCCGCCTCGGCATTGGCCATGCCGTCCTGCGGGTCCATGCCGTTGCGATTGCCGGAGAAGCAGATGAGGTTGCGGTAACCGGCATCGGCGACCAGGTCGATGTGCCGCGTGTAGCGCTCCACCAGCGGGTCGTGGAATTCGCGGCCGGCAAAGCCCTTGGTCAGGCCCAGCTCCGCGCCATTGCACATCGAGCTGTAGACGCCGTTCGCCTTCAGCGTGGGCCAGTCTTCCGGGCCGACCAGGTCGATGGCGGCGAAGCCGATGTCCTTCACCGTCGTGCAGAGCTGGGCGACCGACAGCTGCGGGAAGGTCCAGCGTGCGACGGAGTGCTTCAGGTTGCCCTTGAGCGCTGCGGTGGCGGCGAATGCAGGCAACGCTCCCGCAGTACCCAGCGCTACGCCTCCAGCAACCGCCATGCGCAACGCATCGCGCCGCGTGAGGCCCGTCGCCGGAGCCGGTCTGATCGAATGGATGGACATCCACCTACCGGCCTCCCAACCGGTATCAAACGCAACGATTCACAGCAATGCAATCGATTGCACCATAGGGGAGGAAATTGCCTGTTTGCAAGTCGCGGCGCACGAAAACTGATGCTGCGGAGCACAATGCCAACGACATCGCGCAGAAAGAAAAGCCCCGCATTGGCGGGGCTTTCTTTTCTAACCAAATCAGTCGCCTGAGATGAAATCTACTGGTTTTTGCTCAAGCGAGCGAACAAAATCAGTACTTCTTCAACGCCCCGAGCCTATGCATTGGCCCTTTTCTCGGAAGCATTGAATGATCACTGGGCGTTCGTAGGCTCACGAACCATATCAACCAGTTCCTGGATGTCTTCGTTCTGCATCCGGGTGCACCCCGCCGCCAGGGCCCAGCCCTGCCTCGGAGACGGCGGATTGCAGAACTGCATAGCTCGCGACGGCGAGCGACAGTAGTCAACCAAGCCAAGGCTTCGCGAAACGCGTACGCATCAGCTTTTTCCGATGACCGACTCAGACGCCGTCACAGTCACCACCTGCATTGGCTAGTCGGATAACTTCACGCAGGGAACCCTGGATGTCCGCCACTGAGCTGCAAATGTTCTCGGGCGCCACGTCGAACTTTGCAGGGCCGGCCCGACGCTTGAAAGCAGCAAATTCGGACATGCATTGCCCTGCCAGCTTCTTGGCATCCAGCTTCGACGCGGCCTGAACCACTGAATTGCCCTGCGCAGCGAGGTAGCACTTGTAGTCCTCTGAAAGCGCTCCATCCATACGGAATCGCGACAGTTCAACCAAGTGCAGAGGAGCGGCAGCACTCCTGCTGCCCCCTATCAAGGCGAGACCAAGCTCAGCACCGTCTGCTCCTGCACAAGCATATGGCGTCTGAGAGCACAGTGACTTGCTCTCGGAACTTTTGTGCACCACCAGCGAGGCAAGAATAGAGTGTTCGGCCATCTCAATGTCCGCCGCGAGTCTCTCTGACAGCGGACGGGCAGCTAGCGAGGACCCAAATTGAGCACAAAAGACGAAGCACGAAATCAGCGCGGTGGTTTTCATCGACTCACCAGAAACGTCGGAAAGGCGCGCAAACTGACACATCTTAACTCCCCACTCCTGCTCGGGGGCGAATCAAGAACAGCACTCTCGCGCAAAAACTTGAGAAACTCATCGAAGACAACGCTGCCAGCCAGGCACGGCTCGGAGAGCAACCTAACCAAAGCGTAGAGCTCGTGACGTCGAGCGAAAGTAATCGATCAATCCAAGGCTTCGCGATTAGCGAACGCTTCAGCTATTCGTCTTCGTCACCTGCAGCCTCAACGCTATTGTTGATGAACTGGAGTGCCTTGCGGTGCTCTTCAAGGACCGTGTCGTGAGCGGGCATTCCAGGACGAGCAACCTTAGAGAAGGCATGAATGACCTCCTTAACCTCCTCGTATCGCTCCAACCGAAGCAAGCAATCCACCAATCCAGACGCGACCAACACATCGTGAGGACGAAGCTTCTCAAGCCCACGAAGTGCCCACAGGGACAACTCAGTATCATCGCTCCGAAACCCAATCCCAACAAGAAACAACCACGCGGCGTCACAAGCAGGTTCGCGCCTTACAAGATTCAAAAGGTGGTAACGCGCGCCATTGTCGTCACCCGCCTCAAGCATCTTGGTAATTTCATTAATATCCATCAAGATCGCTCTGCTTCATTAACTTCTGACACCGATAGGGAACGCACCCAAGCATGCAGCGCGCCAAGTTCCCACCCCAGACGCCCGGCTGATCGAAATCACCCTTAGCGCGCGTGCAGGTAGTCTTACAGCCCTGAATATGGCTTTGGCAATCAGCAATGAAGTCATCGTCATCTCCGTCGGCACACGCAGATCTGATCAATGCAACAGCCATCTGCGACGCTGGGCTATTCGGATTCAGAATACCGTTCGGACCAACCCCCAGCATCTCACCCGCCTTAAGAGCATTCCTAAGGCTATCGCTGTTGAACTTTGGACCAAAATCCCAATTGCCGTTCGGATTGCTGAGGTCGCCCCCATTGTACGCCCCAACGCCCCCCGGGGCGCCCGTGACCACCGGGGGCGGGGGCAGTAAAGGAATGGCCAGCATCCCATCGGGGTCAACCGAGGTGAGAGGGTTGCCCTTCACGTAGCCGTAGGTGCTGATTCCCCCCTGCAATCCGAGCGGGTCTGACGTCACGAAGCGGCCACTGGCGGGATCGTAGTCACGCTGAACGTTGTAGTGAAGGCCGCTCTCAGCGTCGTATCGCTGCCCAGGGAAGCGCATCGCGAACTCAAAAAGCGTGCCGTCCTGGTCCGGATCCTCGTTTGGTGCCGTCACACCGAACGCTTCCCCCTTCAGATCCCAACTCCAAACTGCGACGTCACGGGCTGGGTCAACGACAACGCGAGGGGTGCCCAGATGATCCGGCTGAACGTAGTAGAGCGCGCTACCCTTCAGCAATCCGACAGGCAGGTTGTCCAACCAGATCACCTGCTGACGCGCAATACCCGCCTGGTCGTATTCCCCCAGCCATTGCCCGCGCTCATCGTAGAGACTCAGTGCTGAGGCACCTCCAGCCTTGCGGGTTATCTGCTGGCCAAGATCGTTGTAATGATATTCCGCAGCAACCGTGCCGTTTCGCTTCACCGCACTCAGGCGTCCCATTGCATTGTAAGCAAACTCCCGTTCCACGCCTTGGATCGAAAGCGTGTTGCCAGTCGCATCGTAGGCACGCGACACGCCCCCGACGCTTTGCAGGCGGTGACTGTCGGACGGATAGACGTAGGCTTGATCAGCTCCATTGACCTTCGCAGACATGCGATTGCCCGTGGCGTCGTAGGAGTAGCTGTCGATGATCGAGCCAGTGGCCGCATCCTTGAAAGCAGTCAGTCGGCTCAAGGCGTCGTAGGTCAGCGATACAGACGCTGCCCCAGTCCCGCCGGCGGTAAGGCCGGTCAACTCGCCCACAGCACTGAACGAGAAGGCTGCATTCAGTGCTCCCGAGCCACTGCCGATCAACGCCGACGGACGGTAATCCTGGTCAACGTCTCGCGCCAGTGTACGCCCGTTGCCGTAGGCCCAGCCTGCAGAGGGGCCGAAGGGATGGCGCTTTGCACTGGAAAGCAACACGACACGAGCAGCACCCGGTCGAGTCACGCCGATCTCGGTAATCATGCCGGCTGCATCTCGCTTGTAGTCCGCCACCGTTCCGTCAGGATAGGTGACAGAACGAAGTCGGCCGGCATTGGTATAGGTATAGCTGACGCCTACGCTCTGCCCCGATGACGTCTGCACCTTGCGCGTCACATTTCCGGCGCGATCGTAGCAATACTGGGTTTTAGCGCCGTCATCCTGCATGGATGAGAGCCGCCCGCTTGCAAACGACTCACCAGCTGAGCAGATGGTCTCGACTTGGTCATACACGTATGACGCAACAATCGCTTCGTTCCCATAAACCTTGCGCACCACGCGCCCCAGGGCATCGTATGTGTAGCTGCTAGCCGTGCCATTGGCGTCAACCTGCCTCGCCGGCTGCCCTGCACTGTTGTAACTGGCAGTGGTTGCGCCCGTGTCGGGGCTCTGACGGCTCAACAAGTCGCTCAATCCTGAATAGCCGTAAATGGTCGCCAGGCCTTTGGGATCGACAACCTTGGTGGTCCGGCCTTCGGCGTCATACTCGTATCGCGTCTCGACCGCCAACCCGGCAACATCCTGAAGCACCCTGCTGGGCCTTCCATAGGGATCGTAGTCAAACTGTGTCTTGCGCTTCAGGGCATCGGTGATGAGCTGGACGTTGTTCGCCAGGTCATAAGTAAAGTCGGTTGAATTCCCCGCTGCCGTCTTCTGGGACACCAGTTGCCCCAACTTGTTGTAAACGCGAGAGAGCGAACGCTTCAGTCCACCACCTGCGTCGAACACCTCCTCTTTGGTGCGATTGCCTGCCACATCGAGGGTGTAGCGAATGTGGTTCCCGGCCCCGTCATTGATCTGGACGAGACGGTGCGCATCATCGTAGGTGTAGCTGAGGGATACTCCGTCGGGGTCAACAACCGATGCGACATTGCCTGTCGCATCATAGGAAAGGGAGGTCACTCGATCGTTGGTAGACGCAGTTCCGTCCACGCTGCTCCGCTCGGTTATCGAGGTGAGCTTGCCTCGAGTGGAATAGCCAAAATCATGGATCGTGCCGGTCGCGTCTCGAAGGCGGCTGACACGTCCATTTCGGTCGTAGGCCAGCCGTGTCGTCACTTGACCCAAGGCATTGGTCTCGGTCTGAAGGTCACCAGCGCGGTGGCAGGAGCCCCCGAGAACGCCGCAACCCGACTCATCCGCGGTCAGGTAGTAGCTGTACCCGGTAACGTCCTGAACATCGGACCGCGGCCCGTCTTCGGCAAGGACAAGACCGACTTGCGGGCAGTGGGTGGCATCCACCGCCGAGCAGTAGGCGGTGGTCCATTGACGAACCCCAGCGGGTGCATTGGTTGCAGTTCCGCACACATACCCGACCGCAGCCGAATTGGCAGGATCCACCTCGCACCGCGCGACCTCCAGGCCCAATGCGTTGTACTTCCATGAGCTGCTGGAAACGGCCACGCCCGCAGAGTTCTTTACCACCCGACTAAGGGGCGAACGCAGTGCGCTATCCCACGTGGTCGTCGTGGTGCGCTGCTGGGGGGTGTCGGCGGCGTCAACCTGTTCGGCCAGCAACCCGTCTGCCGTGTAAGTGGTCCTTGTAGTGATTCCCTTGAAGTCCGTGACCGACGCCGGGTAGCCGTTCACGTCATAGGTCATGGCCTTGTAGGGTTGGTTGCATTGGTCACCGCAGGCGGCCGAACCGCCCGCGGGCATCAGACGCCCCTTTCCTGTATCCACGAAGCCCAACTTGGAAGTTGCTCCGAGTGGCCCCTTGACAGTTACTGGCAGCGTTCCCTTCCACGTGGAAGCGGCATAGTCCAGGGTTGTGGTATCAACGCCGCCGGCGAACTCCGCGTGATAAGCGCGATGGGTGTAGTCGAATTTGATGGTCTCGTAACGGACGCCTTTCTCATCCACAATCCCTGTGAGGAAGGACGTGCCTGCGACAGTGGGGCTGTTGGCTGTTTCGTTGTAGATGTAGCCCTTGCTTGTGGCGTCCGGATAGGTCACCGAGGCAAGCTGTCCTGCGGGGTTGTAGCCAAATGTTTGCGATGCACCGTCTGGCAACATCATCGTGGTCAATCGCGATGAGGCATCATACTTAAAGCTCAACGTGCGCCCGCTGGCGTCGCCAACGGTCAACAGGAGTCCAGCGACTGGCGCCACGTCCGCCGGCGTGGTTGCGTCCGAATACTGCAAGGACAGAAGCTTCTTGCCAGCAGCGTCGTAGACTTCCTTCAGCAAGCCTGTCGCATCGTAGATTTCGGTTTGGCGGTTCGCCGCCAACTGCAATGCATAGCCGGTGCCCGCCTCTCGATCAACGAGCACGTCTGCGACATCGGCGTCGACAGTCCAGCCGCTTGAGGTTCGAGTGAACCGCTCTGAACTGCCATCCGGCCGAATAGCACGGATGAACGTGTATTCTCCGGCCGCTCCAGTATTGGAAGCTAGCACCTCAAGTCGCCGATCAAACAGGTGGCGCCACTGAGGCCCCAAGGAAGAACCCGGAGCACGGGGAGAACTGTTGTAGAACCGCCGGAACATCAGGCCTGACGGAGATTCGAAGTCGGTTTCCTGCCGGTAAAAGTTGCCGGTAGACGTATTGATCGGATCGCCCTCAAACGGGCTCCCTGGGTCACGGGCATTGGCCTTTGAAGCACTGTCAGCAGCACCACGAGCCCCGGTTCCATCGGTTGCAGAGCCAAGCCCGGCTGAACAGCGTTTCTGACACCCTCCGAAATTCTTCTGGGGCTGTCCAATCAATATCTCGGAAGCAAAAACATTGTCACTTGCACTCCCGTTGACGTAGATCGTCGCCGCCCAGCCATCGTTGCCGTATCGCACGGTAACAACGGGCGGCTTGGTGCACTTAGGGTCCTGTTGGCAAGGGGCTTGGATCTTCCCGACCAGGAAGTTGACCGCAGCGCCGACGCTCTCAAACGAGCCAACCCCGCGGAACGACTGGACCTTATAGGGAGGGCCGTAGTAGGTGGCTGCACTTGCAGTCGATGTACCGCCTAATGCTAGGCAGAAGGAGAGAATTGCGGCAGCCTTGTGGCTGCGCAGGGGCATTGCAAATGCCATTGGTACACACTCCATGTGAAAGACAACTGGCAAGTCCGGCCAAAGGATTCCATCCGACATCAGTCCTTAATGCGCGGAACGAACATCTTGTCCCCCCAACCTTGCTGGGGATGGGCAAATCCTAGAGCAAGCTAATGACAGATTTTGTGCGACAAGACAATCTTTGGAGAAGCACACCGCAATTGAGCATAGGCCCGCGGTAACCGTGTCCACAGGGTGTGCGACAGCCACGCGCCAGCTCGTTAGGCTTATGCCTGTCCTTCGCACGCCGTATCAAGACCCGACGAAGCCATGCACCAGCGATGGGCTCGAGCAGACGGCTTTCCCGTGCCGCTCTCCATTCTGATTCGCTATGGTGTGTCGCCAGTCATCCATCAACACCCTGCCGCAAGTAGAAGGTTAGATCACGGCTGGATTCTGCCTAACGAAAAAAAGGCCCCCATCCACAACGATGAGGGCCTCTATCAACACTAAAACCGTCAAGTAGGAATCAGAACGGAAGTGGCTACCTTTTTTGACAACAAGAGCAAAAAACCCTGGACAGATGAACATTCTGTCCCGAGGCGGCGAAATACTGTCAACAGACTACCCAATTAGCGGATGGTTGTTAACGCTTTGACTGATCCTCGCCTCCCAGCTGGAGCATCGGGCTCTGCGGAGCCTCTATCGTTCATCCTCCCCAAAGATCAGCTTGCCGACCATGTAGATCGTGCTCCCAAAGTTGTAGATGAGTTGCTCCCCTTGTTTCAGGAACGACTGGCTTGTATCAATCCCTGCTAGCTTCAGAGCATCGGCCACCTTGTCGCTGGCTGGGTGCGCGTCGGCTAGGCGCATGTCGTATACCCCGGCTACCACGCTAAACACGCCTCGTGCCTTGTCAACGCCGACCTTCTGAGCAAGCACATCTTCAAGCAGCTTGTTGGATCCCAGCTTGTCTTTGTCTGGGCGTGCAGCGATCTTACGCAGCTCACGCACGTTGAGTCGGTCGGAAAACACTCGCACTAATTCTTTTGCAAGCCGAAGAAGTGTTGACCTATCCGCGCTAACAAACCTCGTCACGACCTGCATCGCGGCTTGATCATCTATTTCATGAGTGAAAAGAGATATCCCATAGCGCTCCTTAAAGCTTCTCTCAAGCAGCCGCATAGTCTGGAACAGCAGCTCCTCGAATGCATCTGTCGAGGCAGGACGCGCCTCGACCTGGGACATCAAGAGCTCTGGAGATACCTTCCCTTCCGGAGCAACATTATTAGACGCCCATACGTGCTGCTCCCAAGTTGGCAATTTTGCAATGTCGTACGCATAGATGGTCAACAAATCCGCTGAGTTGATCCCAAAATGCGTCTGATACCCCGATGTGGATATGATCGCCCCAGTTTCCCGGGTGTACCACTTTAAGGAGAATCCTCTGTGGGCTAGTAGCTCATTTACCACACCTGGACGGAACCAGAGCCATCGGCCGATATCCTCGTTCTTCAGGTCCTGGGAAGCTACGCGAGTACCGTCCGTTTCCGTCACGAAGTGCGGGAGCGCAGAGTCAGCGTCACCTCTGACACGCACGCTAAGTCCCTTGTGATCGATCCATTCGTCTCGCCAGAACTCTCCCTCGACCCTGACCCCCACATATCCACCTCTCTGCCCCTGCCTCTGCTCAGACTCGGTATTGTCGTCGCGCTCCGGCCCCATCACAGGCGCATCTTCTTCTGGGTCCACATCCGTCCTCCAGACGCGAAATGAAGCCCAGCTCCCTCCAAAGACGCGGTCCAGCTCGCGAAGCCTGAGCTCGAACCTCCCTCCGTCCCTTTCCTCATCGACATCTACGAGTTCTTCGTACTCGGTCCCGATCAACGATGGAACGTTCTCAATGCGCCTGCGGTAGTACGACAGCCGCAGCGCCAAGCCCCTCGCGGCCAAGTAGTCGAGCAGGAACTCACGCTTAATCTCGATGGACGTATGACTTCCATCCTCCTCCAACTTCTCACGAACCACCTCAACGAAGTCTTCCTCAGGACGAACCCAGCTGTTTCCATCCTTCACTAAGCGAAGTGCGATCACCAGATCAGGGCTAAGTATCCATTTCCTACCGCCAACCACTGGCTGGTCATGTTCGTACACAAGCTCAACCCCGAGGGGCTCCCTGTCGTTGTACTCGAACTCATCGACAGGAGAATAGTGCCCATCATCGTAGGCATACGGCCGAACGCTGTGCGATATCCCTATCTGCCCCCAACTCAAGCGCTCTGCTCTCTCACGGTGCTCCGGAGGAAATGCGACAGATCCGCAGCCAAAGAACTCGCTGACGTACCCAACAGTCTGCGGGTCGGCTCCGCCGTCCTCCAGCGTCTCCAATGCGCGCAAGGGAACCCACGTGGAGTTGTCGAAACGCCGACGCGTCTCCCGGGTCTGGAGGATCCATTCTCTCTTCATGACCTAAATCCTATCGGTTGTGGGCAAGTGCAAATTTACTTCCGAAACACGAATCGACTTGCACCTCGTAGACCCAAAAAGAATCATTGCTTCTACACACATAAAGGGAAGACATGCGCCCAGGAATTCGCACCGCTCACCTATGGGGAAAATCAACCCTTCTTAGTGACGGAGCGCTCTGCTTTGCTAACGACACCCGCACCCGCACCCGCATGCTAGACCACTGGCAACGGCGAATTAAGGTACACGTCATCTAGGCCTCGGACACTGGCGTTGTATGCCCATCTGACAAACTGTTCAAGTAAGCGAGCGTTCTCCGCTTCGAGCCGTGCGAGCTCGCCCTCCAACCGGGCAATACGATCCATCGCCACCTGCATCTCTGGCAAGTTCTCGAAGGATCGCTGGCGACGATCACCGTTAGCTAGTGCAAGCTTGCGCTGCTCAAAAGCAGCCTGAATTCGAGCGTGCTTATGCAAGGCTTGCCGCGTATACCTTGCGTAGAGATGCTTTTCGACGGCATCCAGCAGTCCCTCCCAGGTCAAACGGCCAGACCAGCCGTCAAGGATCCCGACAATCTTCGCAACATCCGAATCACTGAGGTTCTTTGCTCTACTCATGATGCAGACCCCTCCACTTCAACCTTCCACTCCATAAGCACTGAGCGCTCGTCTCGATGCGTTAGTGACCGGCGTGCCTCTTTCGCTTGCTGCAACCGTGATGCAGGCCTTACATGATTCAATCGAATCAACGCGCCGCGTGCCACCGCGGGATCGTCCAAGATCTTGATCAGCTCTAGAAGTCTGGAGTGCGTCAATCTCTGGTGTTCAACCCACCGTGATGCGCCGTAGGCTCCACCAGCCTCGGCGACTTCCGCTTCACCCAGAAGAGCTGCAGTTTCAGCCAGCTTAGATCGCGCGTTTGCTTCGCCCACCTCATCCCCCTTAATGCAGACTTGCTCGTTGCAATTCGCACAGTCCCGATGCAAGGAACAAGGAGACATGACGAAGTCGTGGACGCAGAATCCGAAATCGGTCGTGTGGGCGGCTTGGATGCCCATTTCCGCGAACTTCTCTCGAGGAATTAGGCTAACGCGGACCTGCGGCAGCGGCTCGACCGCCAGTTCAGTCACCGACTCGCGCTGCCTTTCCTGCCGCAGCCCCACAAGCCGCGCCTGAACATCGCGATCAGAGACGTGGTTGTATGAGTCATTCTGACGAACATCATTCCGACCCGACCACTTTGCGATGTCGAGTTCACTCATGCCACCGGCCTGAGCCAAGGTATTCAGATAGTGTCTGAATTGGTGAGTACGAATGACGATTGGAGATCCGTCCAAATCGAAGTAGCCCAGATGATCGAAGACGGACTTGACTCCGTGCTCTGTACGACCACCAAGACCAGTAGAAATAAAGTTCTGATCTGGCGCCTCGATGACGCAACGGAACGTACGCCTGGTCCGATGCAACTCATTACGCCGAACCACGCAAAGCGCTTCGCTGTACCGCAGATCAGAATCGACATCCAACCATGGGAATCCTCTGGGCAGGAAGCTGATGACAGAAGCCTCAACATCCGAGAACTTGACCACAGTTCTGCCGCGACGCTTCTCGAGAGGCACGCCATTACCCAAACACCACGCCCTAGTGCTCGCGGGCGACGCCGATTCTGCGAAAAGGACTTCGCCGAGCTCTGCAATTGACAAGTCACCGCCGCGCAAATGCTCGAGATGTGATGGGAGGAACATCGACTTGGGATTGCGTTCGTACCAGCGCGCCACGCGACGCGCCTCTGCAGATAGTTCATTGAGTCTTCTCACGGCCTCGCGCACGACCGAACTCATAGATGGCACAACCCACTTGACCATGGGGTCTGCACCCTTGGAAGGCCAGAACCGCAGCCCATATGCCGGCGACGCATCGGGACGAGCTTTTGTGACCTCAGGCTCCGCCCTAAGCAGCAAAACCTCATTCACCCGATCCGGGGCCGAGCACATGATCCCCGCCGCCGACGTTACAAACAGATCAGCAGGTTCGCTCGCCGCGCGAAAGGCCAGCGCTAGGCATTCCAACGAGCGGGGGCTGGGAAGCTTAGCCTGTCGTGCAGCCTCAAACTCCTCTCCTACCCTACCGTTCGCGTCCGTCGGGCGAGGTATGGAATTGGACCACCGCAATGGGACAGCCGCTAAGCGATTGTCATCAATGAACGACGCAAGCATCTCCAATTGTGAACCGACTCGATAGCCCGCAGATGGGCTGAACTTGGCCCGGATGAGTAGAGCCGCTCTATTAAAGGTCGCCGCAGTGACAGATGCGACGTTACAAGCCCCCTGATCTTCCAGTACAGCCGCCAATGCTCGCAGGGAGGCGAGCCGAAACCCTATACACTTCGTTGGCCGCATCCCATGCTGATATCGAAGGTAGGACTTGGCGAACGAACCGAAGGGCTCGGGCATCGGGCGTGGTACGCGCTCGTTAACTGATTCCCATGAGCTAAAAATAGCGCGAAACGCGCCTCGCTTAGCTTTGATTCTGACAGAATCCGTGATCTCCCATGCCATTTCATCGAAGGCAAGCTCGGCACCAAAGATGGTCAACTCATTCCGGCACAGAGCGATAAACGCAGAGACATTTTGCTCGGCATTTCGCTCACTACGCGGCTGGAAGAGAACTACTTTAGCCACAGGCTTTAGCTCCACCGAGTGAGCAACGACGCACCTTAGCCTGGCGGCATTCCTCTATCACGGCCGCAACTGCGAATATGGTTCGGTCATTGATGGAAGCGATGCGCTTATCAGAATCCCTGAGCTGCTTTTCACGCTGGTCAAGCAGGTGCTGTAGTACCGCCTCATGTGGCCCATCCATCCACGCCTCGAAGCTGGTGCAGGTGTAACAGGCGATCGGAGCATTGAATCCGCAGAATCCGTGTGTTCCACAATCGCCCATAGGGGAACCGCTTCGATCAATACGCAGATCGATTACGCGCTTCGACGTATTCTCGCCCAATCCCTCCACAAGCGTTCCCGCGAACGCCTGGGCCAGGGGAGCCATCTCCATGGCAATGGCACGATCAATGCGCTCGATGATTGCAGGCGAACTGGCCGAGTAAACGCCAACATTCTGGGTGTCTGTGTGATCGAGAAGTCGGGCGATGACCAAAGGACTGTAGCCCTCTTCTCCAGCTCGCGTTCCGATCGTTCTCCTGAATCGGACACCGCTTATGCTCATCGCCTTACCCGTGCGCTCGGAGACGACTGACAGGCTTTCGAGAACGGCCGTAATCGTCCGGCCAATCATGACGGAAGTCCGATGGAATTCAAATCCTTGGGCACCCCCCTTCGAGCGCACAGAGGGAAAGAGAGGGGCTTGCCCCGCATCGTCTAGGATCGAACAGAAGCGTGCGCGAACGCTCTCAGCGTACGAACTGAGATGCTCACCAAACTGCTCGACAAGCGGGCGTTCTACGAACTGAGCACGCGAAAACGTGGCACCTTTCTTGGCGCTTGGCATCTGAATAGAATACTTCAGCATCCCATCAGTATCTGTTTCCACCCTAACATCGCAGACCTTTAAGGACGCATACTGCTTGCTACGCTGACCCAATAGTATAAAAAGCCACGCAAGGGTGAAATCTGCCGTAGACACATCACCTCTTGCATATGCTTGATTGAGCGCTGATTGCAGCGCTTCTTCTTCGACATGGGTGAAAGGACCATCATGTGGATCCCATGTAAGTACAGACACACCCTTGTCATTGCCCTTGAGCCGCAATTGCTTGAGAAGCAGCTCGACGTCTTCACCGACCCCTGGGTAGCCCAGTTGGACCCATTTGCGGAGGAACCCTGCGAAGGCCCCCAAGTACCATTCCGTCGACTGATGGAGGCCTGCACGATAGTTCAGCAAATCTACGGCTATGATGCTGGAAATTTCCTTAGGCGTAGCACGCAGGAAGTGCTGCAGCCTTTGAAACATGTTCTTTAGATGGTCGGGAGAGCGATTCTCTGCATACCACGTCAATACGGACTTGGCACCACTGACCAGCACTGGCGAAGCGTTTGGCAGTTGTTTGAAGTCCAAATGAACGTTATTGACACCATCGCGGTATGCCCAGATATCGGCACTTGGATCGAACTCGATGCCCGACTTAGTGCGACTGCCTCCCCATACAGTGAGTACACGCGCCTCGCCAGCTTCTTCCTGATATACGGAGCCATGTTTCACCTGCTCCTCCTCACTGGGCGACTAAAGGACTTGGCTTGCATCTCCAGCGACGCCTCATTGCTTTTTCGCTGCACGTGCCTTTTCGTGTAGTGCGAAGCCATCTTCGACCTGGGTGACCAGCCCATCGTCTGGGTCCGCATCCTTTCTTCGTCTCCTGCAGCCACACCTCGCCTATCCATGAGATCTGAGAAGTCGTCGTTCCAGGTGTGCCTCAAGACATGCGGGGAGAGGTCATCAGGAAGACCGGGCACCTTGCTACGCAGCTCCCTGAATAGCTTGTTGAGCGCCGGCTTTGACAGCGGCTGGCCTGTTCCCGTGGCCACGAACAGATAGGGATGGCGACGCGCACCTTTGAACTTCGCTCGTTCTCCCATGATGTAACTTTTAATCAACTCCGCCAGATCAGGACCCAGTGCAAGTAGGCGACCTCGCGTTTTAACAAGCGGCGCGCTGTTTCGCGGCTCTTCTGGATTGCCGGGCCGCCGAACGATCGTCACCTCCCCGGTCCGAATGTTGACGTCACTGGCGTAGGTAGCAAGCAGCTCGCCGTTGCGAACTCCCAGAAGGAGTAGCCAGAGGAAGATGAGTTGGTTACGAACCCTGACGTGCCTGTTCTTCCACGGGTTGTCCGCACTGTCGGGATCAATGACCTCTAGGATTCGTGCACGGACCTCCGCGTCTACCCCCTGCCGGCTAGCCTGCGCGGACTGGCGGCTGGGCATTCTGGCATTGATAAGGCTTACGAATGTTTGAGTGGCCTCGAGCAAGCTGTGGCTGTGAGGATGTCCCACTTCTAGCTTCAGGCGCCGACCTGCTGTCAGCCAGGAGATGTAGTCCCGGATGTATGCCATGCGGGTTCCCTTCGTGTTGGCGCCCACCTGCGCTGGCGCTTTCACAGTGGGGCGCATTCGGGCCTGCTCCAGTGTTACGACCCTAGACACCACTGCTCGGGCTGACTCATCCATCTGGCTCAGAGCGTCGAGTTCCTCTTGCCGCAATCCAACCAGCTTGGTGAGCAACTCCACCTCTCCTAGGGTAAAGAGCCGACCGTCATTGATTCGATCGTGAATGTCTATACCCAGATGACGAAACACTTGATGGCCAATCATCACAGCCCTGGCCGCGTGCTCGAGCGTGTTCGTGGCCAGGCCAACTGCCCGAAGCTCGGTAACCAGAAATAGGTTTGGATGCCAGAGAGGGGATCCCGACTCCTTGCAGAGAAGCATCGGAAGTCGCTCTCCAGACTCGAACCGAACTGTTTTCACCCTGTAGCCAGCGGCCATGTTGACGTTTCCGAAAGGTAGTCGGTAAGCCGGGAAATCGGCAGCCGCTGGAAAACGTTAACAACAAAAAAAGGCCCTTGGCAAATGCGCCAAGAGCCCTTGTTAACAGATACTAAAAGGTATCCTCTAGAACGGAATATCGTCGTCAGCGAAGTCGTCCATCGGCGGCGCCTGCTGCGGCTGCGGGCGCTGGTTGCCACCCTGGTTGCCGTAACCCCCGCCCTGGTTGCCGCCCTGGTTGCCATAGCCGCCGCCCTGGCCACCACGCTGGCCACCACCGCCGCCACCGTACTCCTGGCGCGGCGCCTGCTGGCGCTGCGGACGAT
The DNA here is from genome assembly GCF_059368215.1 of Stenotrophomonas sp. YJH_SMC_123. Lineage (NCBI taxonomy): Bacteria > Pseudomonadati > Pseudomonadota > Gammaproteobacteria > Lysobacterales > Lysobacteraceae > Stenotrophomonas > Stenotrophomonas sp. YJH_SMC_123. The sequence goes on along the minus strand of NZ_JCAFRM010000001.1, from coordinate 179,372 downwards.
CGCCGCCGTAGTTGCCACCACCACCGCCACCGCCTTCACCGCGGCCGCCCAGCATCTGCATTTCATCGGCGATGATGTCGGTGGAGTACTTCTCCACGCCGTCCTGGCCGGTGTACTTGTCGTAGCGCAGGCTGCCTTCGACGTAGACCGAGCTGCCCTTGCGCAGGTACTCGCCGGCGATCTCGCCGAGCTTGCCGAAGAACACCACGCGGTGCCATTCGGTGCGCTCCTGCTGGTTGCCATCCTTGTCCTTGCGGACGCTGGTGGTGGCCAGGCTGATGCGGGTGATCGCCATGCCGCCCTGGGTGTACTTCACGTCCGGGTCGTTGCCGAGATTGCCGACCAGGATGACTTTGTTGATGCCGCGCGCCATAGGTACCTTCGTCCGTTGTCCAGGGGCAGACCGCCAGTGATAGCACAGCCCCGGGCGGGGTGCAGTACGCTGAGCCGCCCCTGGTGAAATTTGGGGGAATGCGAGAACGACGCATCTTACCATTGCCGCCGCCTTCCGCCCGGTCAGGAGACCCCGACCGCACCGAAGGATCAGGCTGATTTCCTTGTCCGGCAATAACTTACCTGCGCCCAGGCCGACGCCCGGAGGGGCATTCGCGTCTGCGCATGGCATCATGCCCGGGCACCTCCCACCTGCCCGCTCCGCCCACACATGACGATCAAAGGCAAAGCCACCTCCCTGGACATCGCCCACCTGGCCGGGGTCTCCCAGCCGACCGTGTCGCGGGCCCTGCGTGGCAGCCCGATGGTCAACGCCGAGACCCGTGAGCGCATCCTGCGCATTGCCCGCGAGCTGAACTACAAGGTCGACAAGAATGCCTCCAGCCTGCGCCTGCGCAATGCCGGCACGCTGGCCCTGCTGTTCTTCGAGGACCCGACCAACGACGACTCGCTGATCAACCCGTTCTTCCATTCGATGCTGGGCTCGATCACCCGCGCCTGCGCCCTGCACGGGCAGGACCTGCTGGTCTCGTTCCAGCAGCTGTCCACCGACTGGCAGGCCGATTACGAGGACAGCAACAAGGCCGACGGCATCATCCTGCTTGGCTACGGCGACTATCACGAATCGCGCGACCGCCTGCAGCGGCTGGTCGAACAGGGCACGCACTTCGTGCGCTGGGGCGCCGCCCTGCCCGGCCAGCCCGGTGTCTCGATCGGCAGCGACAACTTCCAGGGCGGGCATGACATCACCACCCACCTGCTGCAGCAGGGCTGCCGCCGCATCGCCTTCCTCGGCCATGCCTCCAGCCACTACCCCGAATTCCAGGAGCGCTACCGCGGCCACGTCGCGGCCCTGCAGGACCACGGCCTGGCCGCCGAACCGGCGCTGCAGCACGATGCGATCACCACTGAAGCCTCCGGCCAGGAAGCCTGCCAGGCCCTGTTGGCGCGCGGCGAGCCGATCGATGCGATCTGCGCGGCCAGCGACCTGATCGCCATCGGTGCGATGCGCGCCCTGCGCGAGGCCGGGCTGCGGGTGCCGCAGGACGTGGCGGTGACCGGCTTCGACGACATCCCGCTGGCCGCTTCGGTGTCCCCCGCGCTGACCACGGTGCAGCAGGACACCAAGCAGGCCGGCCAGCTGCTGGTGGAACGCCTGCTGGCGCTGATCGGCCGGCAGCCGGTGGACAGCCAGAGCATCCCGGTGAAGCTGGTGGTGCGCGAATCATCCCTGCGCGGGTAAGGCGCCGCTGGGCCGGCGCGCTGGCCAACGCACGACGGCGGGATTCTCCCCCCATGACCAACGGCGGATGCGCACGGAGGCGGTTGCGCGGATAACGCGCAGACATTGCCCATGGAAAGGTGTACGTCGCATGCTGAAGATCGATTCGCTGTCCAAGACGTACGCCAACGGCGTGCATGCCCTCAACAACGTCACCCTGGACATCCCGCGGGGCATGTTCGGCCTGCTCGGCCCGAACGGCGCCGGCAAGTCCTCGCTGATGCGCACGCTGTCCACCCTGCAGGAGGCCGACAGCGGCACGGTGACGCTCAGCATTCCGGGCGAGGCGCCGATCGACGTGCTGCGCGACAAGGACGCGGTGCGCCGTCGGCTGGGCTACCTGCCGCAGGATTTCGGCGTGTACCCGAAAGTCAGCGCGCTGGACCTGCTGGAGCATTTCGCAGTGCTCAAGGGCCTGACCCAACGCGCGCAGCGCCGCGAGGTGGTCGATGGGCTGCTGCAGCAGGTGAACCTGTGGGATGCCCGCAAGCGCAAGCTGGGCACCTACTCCGGCGGCATGCGCCAGCGCTTCGGCATTGCCCAGGCTCTGCTGGGCGACCCGCGGCTGGTGATCGTCGACGAGCCCACCGCCGGCCTCGACCCGGAGGAACGCAACCGCTTCCTCAACCTGCTGGCGGCGATCGGCGAGAACGTAGCGGTGATCCTGTCCACCCACATCGTCGAGGACGTGACCGACCTGTGCCCGACGATGGCGATCATGAACAAGGGCCAGGTGCTGCTGACCGGCCGCCCCAGCGAAGCCATCAACGCCCTGCAGCACCAGGTCTGGCGCAAGCAGGTCGATCCTTCGGAGCTGGCCGACCATGAAGCGCGCTACGTGGTGCTGTCGACCCGTCTGGTCGGTGGCCGCCCGGTGATCCATGTGCACAGCGCCAACGACCCCGGCGACGGCTTTGCGGCCGTGGCTCCCGACCTCGAAGACGTGTACTTCCAGCGCCTGCGCCTGCAGGCCCGTGCTCGCGCAGCAGCCTGAGCGGAGCACGCCATGATCCTCGATTTCTTCCGTTTCGAGCTGCGCGAGCAGCTGCGTTCCCCGCTGCTGTGGCTGCTGGCCGGGCTGTTCGCCCTGCTCGCCTTCGCCGCTGCGTCCAGCGACGCCGTACAGATCGGTGGTGGCAGCGGCAACGTGCACAGCAACGCGCCCACCGTGATCGCGCAGATGCTGGGCATCTTCACCCTGCTCGGCATGCTGGTCACCGCCCTGTTCGTCAGCAATGCGCTGCTGCGTGACTTCGAACTGGGCACCGCCGAGCTGATCTTCGCCAGCCCGGTGAAACGCCGCGATTACCTGGCCGGCCGCATCGCCGCCGCCCTGGCTACCGGCCTGCTGTTCTACCTGCTGGTCGCTTTCGGGCTCTGGCTGGCACCGTTCATGCCCTGGGTGGACGCCGAGCGCATGGGGCCGATCAGCTGGCAGGGCTATGCCTGGAGTTTTGCGGTCATCGTCATTCCCAACCTGTTGTTCACCACCGCGCTGCTGTCACTGCTGGCAGCGGTCACGCGTTCAATCCTGTGGGTCTACATCGGGCTGGTGGCCTACCTGGTCCTGTTCGGCGCCAGCGCGGCGGTGCTGCGCGACATCGACAACACCTGGCTGGCGGTGCTCAGCGAGCCTTTGGGCATGCGCGCCCTGTCGCGCACCATCCGCTACTGGTCCACCGCCGAGCACAACAGCGGCGTTCCCGGCCTGGCGGGCTACCTGCTGGCCAACCGTGCCCTGTGGCTGGGCGTGACGGCGCTGCTGTTCGCCGCCACGTTCGCCCTGTTCCGCACCGAGCGCAGCGGCAGCGGCCGTCGTCGCTGGGGCCGCCGGCAGGCGCAGCCGGTTGCCGACGCCGCCGCCCTCCGGCCCAACCGCAACCCGTTGCCGCGCGTGGTACCGGCATTCAGCGCGACCACCGCGTGGCAACAGTTCCTGCGCCAGGTGCGCTTCGACACGCGCGGCGTCCTGCGCAGCGTGCCGTTCATCGTGCTGCTGGTGCTGGGCCTGGCCAATTTCCTGCCCAACGCGCTGTTCCGGCAGACCCTGTACGGCACCTCGATCTGGCCGGTCACCTCGCAGATGATCATGGGCCTGCAGGGGGCCTTCAGCTGGCTGCTGGTGATCATCGTGCTGTTCTTCGCCGGTGAGCTAGTGTGGAAGGAACGCAGCGCGCGCATCAACGAAGTGACCGATGCCATGCCGGTGCCGAACTGGGTACCGCTGCTGGCCAAGTTCACCGCACTGCTGGCAGTGATCATCTGCTTCCAGGCCGCCGGTGCACTGGCGGCGATGGGCGTGCAGCTGGTCAAGGGCTACACCCACCTGGAGCCGCTGCTGTACCTGCGCAGCCTGGCGCTGGACTCGGTGATCTACATCCTGATGGGGGGCCTGGCACTGGTGCTGCAGGTGCTCACCAACAACAAGTTCGTCGGTTACGCGCTGCTGATCGTGGTGATGATCGGCCAGGGCGTGCTCGGCATGCTGGACTACACGCAGAACCTGTACACCTTCGGTGGCTGGCCCAACGCTCCCTATTCGGACATGAACGGCTACGGCCACTTCCTGCCGGGGCAGCTGGCGTTCCAGGGCTACTGGGCGCTGTTCCTGCTGACCCTGATGTGCCTGGCATCGGCGCTCTGGGTGCGCGGTGTCAGCCAGGGCCTGCGCCAGCGCCTGGCCCTGGCCGGCCGCCGCCTGCGCGGCCCGACCGGCGTCTTCGCCGGACTTGCGGCATTGGCCTTCGCCGGCGTGGGCAGCTGGCTGTACTGGAGCACCAATATCCGCAACGAGTTCATCTCGCCCGACCAGCAGCTGGACCTGCAGGCCCGCTACGAGCGCGAGCTGTCGAAGTACCGCACCCAGCCGCAGCCGCGCATCGTGGCGGTGGACAACCGCGTGGACCTGTTCCCGGAATCGCAGTCGATGGTGATCGATGCGAACTGGACGGTGCGCAATACCCATGCCACGCCGATCCAGGACGTGCATGTCTCGATAGGCGATGACAAGCAGCTGGTCGACGTCGACCTGGGTGGGCAGACGCTGTCGTTGCACGATGCCGATCTCGGCTACCGCATCTACCGCCTGCAGAAGCCGCTGCAGCCGGGCGAAACCCGCAGCGTGCATTTCCGGGTGGTGCAGAAACCCAACGGCATCACCGCCGGGCTGGCGCCGAGCAACATCGTGGACAACGGCACCTTCTTCAACAGCCGCGTGCTGCCCTCGTTCGGCTACAACGAGGGCGCCGAGATCAGCGACCGCAACGAGCGGCGCAAGCGCGGCCTGGGTGAGCCGCGGCGCATGCCCAGGCTGGAGGACGACGCCGCGCGTGCCAACACGTACATTGCCAATGATGCCGACTGGCTCGACTTCCGCACCACGGTCTGCACCGCACCGGACCAGGTGGCGCTGGCCCCGGGCTACCTGCAGCGCGAGACCACGGTCAACGGTCGGCGCTGCTTCAGCTACGCCATGGACCGGCCGATGCTGAACTTCTATGCCTATCTATCGGCACGCTGGGAGGTGCGCAAGGCGAAGTACAAGGACATCCCGATCGAGGTCTACTTCGATCCGGCGCACGGCTACAACGTGGACCGGATGATCGAGGCGGTGCAGAAGTCGCTGGCCTATTACGAGGCGAACTTCACCCCGTACCAGCACCGCCAGGTACGCATCATCGAATTCCCGGGCTATGCCCGCTTCGCGCAGTCCTTCGCCAACACCATCCCCTATTCCGAGGCCATCGGTTTCATCGCCGACCTGCGCGACCCGGACAAGGTGGACTACGTGTTCTACGTGACCGCGCACGAGATCGCGCACCAGTGGTGGGCGCACCAGGTGATCGGCGCCAACGTGCAGGGCGCGACCGTGCTGTCCGAATCGCTGTCGCAGTACTCGGCCTTGATGGTGATGGAGCAGGAATACGGCCGCCAGCACATGCGCCAGTTCCTCAAGCGCGAACTGGACGGCTACCTGTCCGGCCGCGGTGGCGAAGCCATCGAGGAACAGCCGCTGGAACGCGTAGAAAACCAGCAGTACATCCACTACCAGAAGGGTTCGCTGGTGTTCTACCGCCTGCGCGAGGAAATCGGCGAGCAGGCGCTGAACCGTGCGTTGAAGCGCTTCCTGCAGGACAAGGGCTACCAGCAGCCGCCGTACACCACCTCACGCGAGCTGCTGGGCTACATCCGCGCCGAGACCCCGGCCGACCGCCAGCAGCTGGTCACCGACCTGTTCGAGAAGATCAGCTTCTACGACAACCGGGTGATGGCCGCCAGCGCCCGCAAACGTGCTGACGGCCGCTACGACGTGACCCTGGACCTGCATGCCGCCAAGCAGTACGCCGATGGCAAGGGCAGGGAGAGCGACGCGAAGATGGATGACTGGGTCGAGATCGGCGTGTTCGCCACCGGACCGTCGGGCAAGGAGCGCGACCAGAAGGTGCTGTACCTGCAGCGCCACCACATCACCAGCGCCGCGCCGAAGATCACGGTGACGGTGGATGAAAAGCCGGACGAAGCAGGCTTCGATCCCTACAACAAGCTGATCGACCGGGTGAGCGATGACAACCGGCGCAAGGTGACGATGTGAAGCAACGGGGCGCCGGCCGATGTGCCGGTGCTCCGCGCGACGCGTGCGGGCTTGGCTTGGCCTTGCTGTAATGCCGAGCCCTGCCCCGCACACCGTCCACGACAACCGCGAAGGTTCAGCGCACCGGGGCCTTCGGCCCCAGCAACGCCAGCAGCACGAAGACCACGATCGAGGCGACGGTGCCAAGCACCGCCGGCAACCCGAATGCCCACGCCGGACGGCCCTGCTGGCGCGCCCACTGGCCCAGATGCCAGGCCGCCCCCAGGTTGATCAGCCAGGCAATGGCGAACACCGGCCACAGCACCAGGCCCACCGCACGCAGAACAGGCATGGACACCAGTGCGGCGACGATGGCCGCGAACAGGAAGACCAGTGCGGAGCGGGAATGGCGCGATCGTGCCGGTGCGTCGGCGGGTGATTCGCTGAATTCCATGGAGAGAGCCTCGATCCCGATGTAGTCCAAAGGGGATCACGTACGGTGCCCGAAGGGAAGCTCTCTGTAGTATCGAGCCGTGCTCGACTGATCCGGCATTGCGCGAACGGCAGCCGAGCATGGGCTTGGCTCTACATGACAATCAACCCTGGGCGAAGTCCTTCAGGATCTCGCCGACGCCACTGGGCGAGATCTCGAAGCCCAGCGGGGTACCGGGGTTGATCACCACGCCGTAGCCACCCGGCACCCGGCGCAGCACGTCCAGCATCCGCCAGCGGATCTGGTGTTCGGCCTGCTGGCTGTAGATGCCCACCCGCGACGGATCGGTGAACACGGCCACGTGCAGGGTGCCCTGCTTGTCGAACAGCAGCGGGTCGAAGCCGCTGCCATCGGGGGTCACCAGGCTGCCGGTCAGCAGTACCACCTCGGAGGCGACGAAGGCCTCCATGAAGGCGCGGATCGGCACCGACCCGTCCATCGCCGCCTTCAGCAGGGTTTCGATCGGGGTCTGCGGGGCGAGGTCGGTCATGGCGATACGGCGGGGCGTGAGGGGGGCCTATTGTGCCGGATATGGTCACCCCGGTAGTGCCGGCCGCTGGCCGGCACCTGAAGGTGCCATGGATTCATGGGTTGCCGGCCAGCGGCCGGCACTACCGCCCCAGCCGCACGTCCCGCGCCCGCTGGTCGGCCATCGCCTTGTCCAGCTCGGCCTGCAGCGCCGGGTGCTGCACGGTGGCATCGAGCACGTACACCTTCACCCCGTGCGCCGGCACTTCGGCCTTCAGGGAAGCATCCACCTGCAACGAACCGCCGTCCAGCGCATCACGCCAGCGGCCCGCCTGGACGTACCGCGCCACGGTGAAGGTCTTCGCACTGTCGCCCTTGTTCAGCAGCACCAGCGCGGTCTGCGCCACCTCGCCATGCTGCAGCACGCGGAAGAACACCGCCTCATCACCCTGCAGGCGCTCGTTCACCTGCAGGCCGCGCTGCAGCGCCGGAGTGGCTGCGCGCAGCCGGGCGATACGCTGCAGCGGCGCGAAGATCGGACTCTTCGGCGCAGCATCCACACGCGGCTGGCCGAAGTAAGCGCGATTGCCGGCATGCTCGGCACGGCCACGCATGAAGCCCGTCTCCGAGCCGTAATAGACCACCGGAATGCCGCGCGCGGTGAACAGCCAGTTGTGCGCATCGATGAAGCCGTTGTCACTGGCCTGCAGGCGCGGCATGTCGTGGTTGTCGTAGAAGCTCATCAGCTCGTACGGGTTGGCATACGGCCCACCCCTCAGGTGCAGCGGCTCGGCCAGGGTTTCAAAGCCCTTGCCGGCGGTGCCGAACGCCTGCTCCAGCGCACCGCGCAACGGGAAGTCGAGCACGCTGACGTTGGCGTTGGCCGGCCAGGTGTGCTCTGCAATGCGCGCGGCATCGTAATCGAACGCTTCGCCGAACATGAACATGCCCGGGTGCTCGGCGCGGATGCGCTTGACGAAGGCATGCCACCACGGGTGCGGCAACCAGCCGATGGTGTCGATGCGCAGCGCATCCACTCCCTGCGCGGTCCATTGCAGGTAAGCACCGACCAGGTAGTCCATCACCGCCGGATTGTCCTGGTTGAAGTCGGACAGCTCGGCCAGGTTGCCGTCGAAGATCGAGCCGTCCTTGCTGTCGACCGGTCCAATGCTGTTGTAGAACGCGTGCAGCGGGTTGTGCTTCGGATCCAGTTCCTGCGGCGGCAGGTTCTGGTGGTCGGCGATCAGTTTTCCGTCCTTGTCGAAGATCTGGCCGAACTGCGGCTGCCGTGTCGGCATGGTCCAGGCCGGCGAACCGTGGTTGCCCACGATGTCCAGCACCACCTTCAAGCCGGCACCGTGCAGGCCCTTGGTCAGCCCGGCGAAATCCAGGTCCTTGCTGGGCAGGTGCTCATCGAGCTTGTAGAAGTTGATGCCCCAGTAGCCGTGATAACCGGTCTTGCCGCGGTCGGTCAGCGTGCTGGTGCAGCTGATCGGCTTGCTGCCGGTAAAGGCCTCGTCCGGGTTGTCGACGATGGGCGTGATCCACACCGCGCCGAAGCCGAGGTTGCGGATGTACTGCGCATTGTCGAGCACGCCGCGGAAGTCGCCGCCGAGATAGCCGATGTTGCCGTCCACCTTGTCCGGGCATGGCACCGGAATATCGAAGGTGCGGTGCACGCCGCCCTGGTCACGGTGATCGTTGGACGGATCACCGTTGACGAAGCGGTCGGTGACCACGAAGTACACCGCATCGCTGGCGAACGGTTCGGTGGTGCCCACATAGTCCGGGCGCGGCGCGGCCGCCGCATGGCCGGCCAGCAGCATCAAGGAAACAGCAACAGACAACGCAGCACGCATCACACCACCTCCGGACGGGACGGAACCCACAACACGCACAGGCCGGCAATGAACAGGCTGCAGCCGCCCAGCACCAGCACATGCATCGGCTGGCCGCCCAGCAACGTGCGCAGGGCGAAGCCGAGTGCACTGGCCGCCACCAGCTGCGGGATCACGATGAAGAAATTGAAGATGCCCATGTACACGCCCATCTTCGACGCCGGCACGCTGTCGGACAGCAGTGCATACGGCAGCGAGAGGATGGACGCCCAGGCGAAGCCGACGCCGACCATCGACAGCAGCAGCCAGTGCGGGTCGCGGATGAACATCAGCGAGACCAGGCCGGCACCGCCCAGCCACAGGTTGACCAGGTGGCTCCAGCGCAGGCCGATCGCACGCACCATGAGTGGAATCAGCACCGCCGCCAACGCGGCGAACCCGTTGTAGGCGCCAAACAGCACGCCCACCCAGTTGGCGCCCTCGTTGTAGGCCGCCGACTCTGGTTCAGTCGAACCGAAATGGGCGCCAGCCACCGCGGCGGTGGTGTAGATCCACATCGCAAACAGCGCGAACCACGAGAAGAACTGTACCCACGCCAGGCGACGCATGGTGACCGGCATCGCGCGCAGGTCGCCGACGATGGCGGCCAGCATGTGCGTGGCCGGCAGCGTACGCGCGAGCGCCAGCAGCAGGCCATAGCCGGCACACAGGCCGGCCAGCACGTACAGCATCCGGTCGCCCTGCCGCCAGGTGATCAGCAGCGCCAGCAGTACGCCCAGCCCCAGCCATGCAGCCACCTGCACCCAGGGCGCCGGGCCGCTGATCGGCGCCGCTGCGTGATGTGCCGGAGGTTCGGCGTCATCGAAACCGGCCAGCTCCGCCGGTGAGTATTCGCGGGTGCTGACCACCGTCCAGGTGATTGCCGCCAACAGCACCACCGCGCCGAAGTAGAACGCATAGCGCACGGTATCAGGCACCTCACCTGCGGCGGCCGTATTGGCGACCCCGAAGTGGGCCAGGATGAACGGCAGGAAGCTGGCGACGATGGCGCCCACGCCGATGAAGAAGCTCTGCATGGCATAACCGGCCGGACGCTGGCGCGGCGCCAGCTGGTCGCCGACGAAGGCGCGGAACGGCTCCATCGACACGTTGATCGAGGCATCGAGTACCCACAGCGTGCCGGCGGCGATCCACAACGTCGGCGAGTTCGGCATCACCAGCAGCGCCAGCGTGGTCAGCACCGCTCCGATCATGAAATAAGGACGGCGGCGCCCCCAGCGCGTCCAGGTGCGGTCGGACAGGTAACCGATCACCGGCTGCACCAGCAGGCCGGTCAGCGGCGCGGCGATCCACAGCCCGGGCACCGCGTCGATGTCCGCGCCCAGCGTCTCGAAGATGCGGCTGGCATTGGCGTTCTGCAGGGCGAAGCCGAACTGGATGCCCAGGAAGCCGAAACACATGTTCCAGATCTGCCAGAACGACAGCTGCGGCTTGGCGGTACGATTCATCGTGCGCCCTCTGCCGCGGCCACCGGCGCCACCATCAGCGCCTGCACCTGGGCTTGGTTGAGCACGCCATCGCGTCCGCCCTTGCCCCCGGTGTAGTGCGCGAAGTGGTGCAGCGCGCTCATGTTGAAGCCTTCTTCAAGCGTGCCCGTGCATCGGCCCTTGGGCACCGTGAATGTCGCCGAGGTCGAGTCCTGCACGGCCACGCTGTGCGGCAGGGTGACGGTGTGCCGCTGCAACGGCTGGCCCGGGCACTGCAGCACCAGCTGCTTCACCGCAGCGGTGACGCCGGTGTTGATCGGCCCGTTCGGATTGCGGTACTGCAGGCGCAGGCGCACCTGCCCGGCCCTGGCGGAGGTGAACTGCCAGCGCTGCGTACCCTTCAGTCGCTGCTGCGGACCGACGCAGACCATCGGGCTGTGCAGCGATTCAATTGCACCGTCGCGCCGGGTCAGGCTGAGGCAATGCTGCAGGCCATCGTCACCGATGCGTGCCAGGCCATTGCTGGCGGCGAGCGCCCGGCCGTCCTGCCACAGCACCTGGCCTGCAGCGACCACGACATTCCAGCCCCTGCCCTTGCGTTGCACCTGCGGTGCGGCCGGCGTGGCTGGTGCGCGCGCATCTGCGTCGGCCGTCGTCGCCGCGCTGCGTGGCGCCGCTGCGGCGGGCACCAGCTGCACGGTGGTGGTGGCGCCACGGGTCTTCACCTTGCCCGCCACCAGCAGGCCATCACCCACCTGCTTCGGTCGCTCCAGCACATAACGCCTGCCATCGGCCTCCAGGGAGATGCGGCGCTGATTGCCGAACAGTTCGGGCACCAGCACGGCCGGCAGCTTGGGCTGCACGCGGCCATCGTCCTGCACGCCGAACACGCCCTCGACCACCATCGACAGATAGCCGGCCACCGACCACAGCTGGCGTTCGGAGTTGACCACCGGGCCGCTCAGCACGCCCTCGTCAACATGCACCGCCTGGCTGACCAGCTCGTAGTTCTCCATGTTGGAACCGGCCAGCGCGGCGCCCTGCATCAGCGAGCGGATCTCGGCGGCGATGCGCGGTGCATCGTCCAGCTGGCGCGCCGCGCGCAGCGAATAGGCACTGACGAACGGCCAGATCGCGCGGTTGTGGTAGATCGGCTGCTGCGCCTCCTGCGGCCACACCACCGGGCTGCCGGCCGGGCCCATCGGATACGCCGCCAGCGCACGCCGCGCGCGCTCGGGCGGCAGCACCTCGGCCAGGATGCCCAGCGACAGGCCGAGCAGATCGACCTTGGCGTACGGCACCGGGTGCGCGGCCTCGCCGATGTAGCTCATGTACTGGCCGATATCCTCGCGCCAGAAGCGCGCATTGATCTGCTGCGCCAACGCATCGGCCCAGGCCCTGTAGTCGGTCGCGCGGGCATCGCCGTGCTGCTCGGCCAGGCGTTCGGCCAGGCGCAGTGCCTGGTAGTGCAGCACGTTGGTGGACAGTGCGTAGGAATCACCGATGAAACGCACGTCCTCGCGGGTCCAGTCTGGATAGGTCTGCTCGCGCCAGTCCAGGAAGGAGGTCTCGCCGCGGTACAGGCCCATCTGCGCGTCGAACACCATCGCGCGGTCCTGCGCCAGCGTGCCCTGCAGCGCCTGCCAGACCTGATCGGCAAACGCTCGGTCCTCCAGCAGATGGCGTGCCGCCAGGAACCACACCACGCGATCACTGCTGATCGGCCAGCTGCCGCCGGAACCGGTGTCCTGCGCCACGAACAGGCCGGGCGTACGCCCGTCACGGGCTGCCGACAGCTTGAACTGCAGCGACTGCCGGGTGCGCTGCGGGTCCAGCCGCGCCAGCGCCAGGTCGGCGGCGAAGCTGACATCACGGGTCCACACATAGGGCCAGCGTGCACCGGTCTGGAAGCACTCGCACGGGACCGGCCGGCCCTCGTCGAACGCCGGATCACGGATCGCGTCCACGCGGTCCTGGGACATCTCCTGCTGGGCGAGCGCGAACAGGGCATCGAACATCACGCTGCCGGTCTGGCTGCGCATCGGTGCGGCTGCGATCTGCACTGCGCCCTTCGGCGCATGCAGCACGAAGCTGCCCTTGGCAGCGGCTTCGGCGCGCGCATGGCGACCGTCGAATTGCAGGTCGGCCGCCTGCGCGGTCGATCCCAGCGCTGCCCCCAGGGCAGCGGTCAGGCAAATGATCTTCAGCATCGAAGCGGCGGACCGGCTTGCGCCCGTCGGCCTCCCTCCCTCTCTGCACGCGTTGTAGGTCCGCACCGTCGTTGCCGGCGGGCGGGCGCGGCCCCTCCCTCAAGGTGCCTGGGCCCCATGGTAGACGCGGGGCTGTCGGCTGCGTCCAGTTGCATACGTATTCATGGCATCGCGCGGTGGCGCGCCCGCCGCGCTGGCTTATGGTCCGGGTCTGCCAACGGCGCCTTGGGAGGGGAATTGCCGATGTCATCCACTGCTGTACGCGCGGTGTTCGCGCACATGCTCGGCCTGGCCCTGATCGGGTGGGCCACGCTGGTACAGGCCGCGCCACAGGTGGCCAGCGTCGAATCGCCGGGCAAGGTATTGAAGGTCAGTCTGCTGCTGGACGGCGGCACCGCCCGCTACCGTGTCGAGCGCCTGGGCGACACCGTGGTGGAGGATTCGAAGCTTGGCTTTGCCCTGCGCGACGGTCGCCTGGACGGCGATTTCGCCCTGCTTGGCCAGCAGCGGCGCAGCGTCGATGACACCTGGGAGCAGCCGTGGGGCGAGCGCCGGCTCACCCGCAACCACTTCAACGAGCTGACCGTGCAGTTGGCTGAAACCACCGGCAGCAAGCGGCGGCTGGATGTGGTGTTCCGCGTCTACGATGATGGCCTTGGCTTCCGCTATGTGTTCCCTGAACAACCGAACCTGCGCGAAGCCATCATCGATGACGAACTGACCGAGTTCGCCATCGCGCCCGAATCAACCGCCTGGTGGATTCCCGCCGGCGAACCGATCCACTACGAATACCTGTATCAGCGCACGCCGCTGCGCGAAGTGCCGCTGGTGCATACGCCGATGACCCTGCGCAGCCGCGATGGCCTGCATCTGGCGATCCACGAGGCAGCGCTGGTGGACTATGCCGGCATGTGGCTGCGGCGCACCGAGGGGCAGCGCCTGCGCGCGCAGCTGTCGCCCTCGACCGAAGGCTGGAAGGTACGCCGCACCCTGCCCTTCGCCACGCCGTGGCGCACGCTGCAGATCGCCGATCGTGCCGGTGGCCTGGTCGAATCGGACCTGATCCTCAACCTCAATGAACCCAACGCGCTGGGCGATGTGAGCTGGGTGAAGCCGGCCAAGTACCTGGGCGTGTGGTGGTCGATGCACCTGGACAACGAGAGCTGGGCAACCGGACCGAAGCACGCGGCCACCACCGCCAAGACCAGGAAGGTGATCGACTTCGCCGCCGCGCATGGCTTCCGTGGCGTGCTGGTGGAAGGCTGGAACCCGGGCTGGGACGGCAACTGGGTGGGCAATGGCTACGACTTCGATTTCACCCGTGCCACGCCCGATTTCGATATCGAAGCGCTGTCGGCGTACGGCCTGAAAAAGGGTGTGCACCTGATCGGCCACCATGAAACCGGCTGCGCCATCGAGCACTACGAGGACCAGTTGGGCGCCGCGCTGGACCTGTACGCACGACTGGGCGTGGACCAGTTCAAGACCGGCTACGTCTGCGACGACGGCCAGGTCGACCGCCGCAATCCGGCCGGGGGCCCACTGTGGCGCGAGTGGCACGACGGGCAGTTCATGGCCCGCCACCACCTGAAGGTGGTGCAGGAAGCCGCGCGCCGGCACCTGTCGGTCAACCCGCATGAGCCGATAAAGGATACCGGCCTGCGCCGCACCTATCCCAACTGGATCTCACGCGAAGGCGCGCGCGGCATGGAGTACAACGCCTGGGGCCAGCCACCGAACCCGCCGGAGCATGAGGTCAACCTGGTGTTCACCCGCATGCTGGCCGGGCCGATGGATTACACCCCCGGCATCCTCAGCCTGAAGGGCCGCCACGGCCAGGCCATTCCCAGCACGCTGGCCCGCCAGCTTGCCCTGTACGTGGTGCTGTACAGCCCGATCCAGATGGCCGCGGACCTGCCCGATCACTACCTGCAGCATCGCGAGGCATTCCGTTTCATCGAGGACGTGGCGGTGGACTGGGAGCAGAGCCGCGTGCTCGATGGCGAAGTGGGTGACTACGTGACGATCGTGCGCCGCGACCGCAACAGCCGCGACTGGTTCCTCGGCAGCATCACCGACGAACACGGCCGCGTGCTGCCGGTACCGCTGGGCTTCCTGGAGCCAGGCGTGCGCTATCGCGCCGAGATCTACCGCGATGGTGAAGGCGCTGATTTCCGCAGCAACCCGTTCGCGTTCGCACGCGAAACCCGCGAGGTGACCAGTGCCGATGCACTGACACTGGTGCTGGCACCGGGCGGTGGGCAGGCCATTCGCTTCACGCCCATCCACTGAACGTTTTCCTACCTGCGCTCCCGTAGCGCCCGAGCCCATGCTCGGGCGGCGGTGCGTAGCACCGAAACGCAGCCGAGCATGGGCTCGGCTCTACCGAACAAGGCACCTGAAAGCGATTACAACCCTGCAGACGCCATTGAATACGTATGCAGGGTGATTCCCGCGAAGAACGCGCTGCCTACCATAGCGGCGACGACAGCGGCCACCGCGTCGCACGTTCACGGCCCCGCCGGAACGCTCACAAATCGATCTGCAACATTGCCTGGGAGGGGAAAATGTTGAACCACAAGCGCAGCGCGCTGAGCATCGCGCTGGCCGTTGTCCTGGCGCCGACGCTGGCGTCGGCACAGTCCACGCAGAACACCACCACGCCGGCCGGCACCGCCGCCACCAACCTGGATACGGTGCAGGTCACCGGCATCCGCCGCGGCATCGAGAGCGCGATCGCGGTCAAGCAGGACGCCACCTCGGTGGTCGAGGCAATCTCCGCTGAAGACATCGGCAAGCTGCCCGACGTCAGCATCGCCGAATCCATCTCGCGCCTGCCCGGCCTGGCCGCCCAGCGCGTGGCCGGGCGTGCGCAGGTGATCAGCGTGCGCGGCCTGTCGCCGGACTTCGCCACCACCCTGCTCAATGGCCGCGAAGTGGTCAGCACCGGCGACAACCGCGGCGTCGAGTTCGACCAGTACCCGTCCGAGCTGGTCAACGGCGTGACGGTGTACAAGACCCCGGACGCGGCGCTGGTCGGCCAGGGCCTGTCAGGCACCATCGACATGCAGACCGCGCGCCCGCTCAGCTTCGGCGAGCGCGTGATCGCGGTCAGTGGCCGCTACCAGAAGAGCTCGCTGGGCCGCGCCGCCAACACCGATCCGTACGGCAACCGCTTCAGCGCCAGCTACATCGACCAGTTCCTGGACAAGACCCTGGGCATCGCCATCGGCTATGCGCACAGCGACATGCCGATCCAGGAGAACCAGGTCGGCCTGTACGAGCCGTGGACCACCGAGCACACCGACAAGGGCGACCGCCCGGGCGTGGGCGCCGGCACCTACTTCTCCGATGGCATCAAGGCGCTGCGCCGCACCGGCAACAACAAGCGCGACGGCGTGATGGCCACGATCCAGTTCCGCCCGAACAACAGCTGGACCAGCACCTTCGATGCCTTCCACACCGAAGCGGAGCAGATCGACACCGCCAACCAGTTCGAGCTGAACCTCAGCAACTACAACGGCAATTACACCCCGGGCCTGCTGGTCAGCAACCCGCAGGTCAACGCCAACGGCTCGTTCACCGGCGGCACCGCCAGCGGCGTGTATCCGCTGGTGCGCGGCATGTACAACAAGCGCAAGGACAAGATCGATGCGTTCGGCTGGAACAACGAGTTCAACTTCGGCGGCGTCAAGCTGGTCGCCGACCTGAACTACTCCAAGGCCACGCGCGACGAGCTGAACCTGGAAAACAACCTGCAGCTGACCCCGATGCCGCAACTGGATACGGTCGGCGTGTCGATCCGCCAGGACGGCTTCTCGCAGATCACCCCGGGCCTGAACTACTCCAACCCCGATGCACTGTTCCTGACCAACACGATCTACGGCTCCGGCTACGGCAAGGTGCCGCAGGTGGAAGACCGCCTGAAGGGCGGCAAGCTGGCTGCCACCATCGCCCTTCCTGATGCCATCGCCTCGTGGGCACCGGACATCGACATCGGCGTGAACTATGCCGACCGCCGCAAGGTGAAGACCCAGTCCGAAGGCAACATCCTGCTCGGCGCACAGGGCGATGCCAACATCGCCTCGGACCTGCAGTACCGTCCGGTGGACCTGGGCTTCGCCGGCCTCGGCACCATCCCGGCCTGGAACGTACCGGCCGCTGTGGGTCGTTACATGACCTTCAACCCGGTCGACAACCTGGACTACCTGATCCCCAAGTCGTGGACGGTCGAAGAGAAGATCACCACCGCCTGGGCGCGCCTGAACATCAACACCGACATCGGTGAAGTGGGCGTGCGCGGCAACATCGGCGTGCAGATGCAGCACACCGACCAGAGCTCGGATTCGCGCTACTTTGACCGCTCCCGCCCAGCGGGCGAGAACGTTCTTCCTATCGCCAGCGGGAAAACTTATAACGATTGGTTGCCGAGCCTGAACCTGGCCTTCCTGTTCCCGCACCAGCAGACCCTTCGCTTCGCCGTCGCCAAGCAGGTCGCACGCCCGCGCGTGGATCAGATGCGCGCCGGTCTGGATTTTGGTGTTGCCCGAGAAACCGGCAAGCCCGGGGCCAGCGGCGGCAACCCCCTGCTGGATCCCTGGCGTGCAACCGCGGTCGACTTGTCTTACGAGAAGTACTTCGGCGAGAAGGCCTACGTAGCGGCGGCGATCTTCTACAAGGACCTGAAGAGTTACGTCTATACGCAGACAATTGATGGTTATGATTTCAGCGACCAAGTGGCCAACTGGGTTTCTCAACCAGGTGATGCGCCGGTGCTGACCACCGGCACCTTCTCCGCGCCGCAGAACGGCAAGGGCGGCACGTTGAAGGGCCTGGAACTGACCGCATCGTTCCCGCTGGACATGCTGACCGACAGCCTGCGTGGCTTCGGCCTGCAGGCCAGCGCGACCTTCAACAAGAGCGACATCACCATCCTGGATCCGGAGAGCGCCTCCAGCGTGGGCAGTGACCCGATCAGCCTGCCGGGCCTGTCCAAGCGCGTGTACAACTTCACTGCCTATTACGAGCGCAGCGGTTTTGAAGCACGCGTCAGCCAGCGCCGCCGGTCGGACTTCATCGGTGAGATCGGCAACTTCAACGGCAACCGCAGCCTGCGCTATGTCGTCGGCGAAAACGTGACCGATGCGCAGGTCAGCTACACCTTCAGCGACAGCAGCGCCCTGCGTGGCCTGACCCTGCTGCTGCAGGGCAGCAACCTGACCAACGAGCCGTACCGCACCTACGCCGGCAGCAAGGACCGCCCGCTGGAGTACATCGAATGGGGCCGCACCTACATGCTGGGCGTGAACTACAAGTTCTGAGGCAGCGCCGGGCCCTGCCCGGCAGCCCCGACCCGGTAGTGCCGGCCGCTGGCCGGCAACAGAAAACAGGGAGCAGGACCGGAAACCCGCTGCGCAGGCAGCGGGTTTTCCTTTGCGCGGATGCCGGCCGCTGGTCGGCAAGGCCCACCCACAAAAAAGGGACGGGGCGCTTCGGCCCCGTCCCCGCAAGTACCGCCACCGGAGAAAACGGTCAGCTGCGTCGGGCGCAATACACCGCGCGTGGCGGCAGCTGGAGTTCATTGCCCTGCACCGTGCCCGCATCCGGGCCCGGTACCACCACCTGCTGCCAGTTGCCCGGCGGCAGCGGATGGCTCACCGCTTCGGCCGACAGGTTGAAGGCCAGCAGGAGGGTTTCATCTGCAAGCATACGCTCGAACAGCAGCACGGGCTCGGCGCTTTCAAGAAATCTGATGCTGCCATGCAGGAGGGCCGGCTGGGTATGCCGCCAGGCCAGAAACGCGCGGAACGCCGCCAGCACCGAATGCGGGTCGCGCTCCTGCACGGCGACCGCCGCGGCCCGGTGTTCGGCCGGGATCGGCAGCCAGGGCTGGCCAGTGGTGAAGCCGGCCAGCGGTGCATCGGTCCACGGCAGCGGGGTACGGCAGCCGTCACGGCCCTTGAAATTCGGCCAGAAGGTGATGCCATAGGGGTCCTGCAGGGCCTCGAACGGCACCTCGGCCTCGGCCAGGCCCAGCTCCTCGCCCTGGTACAGGCAGACCGAACCGCGCAGCGAGCACAGCATCGCCACCAGCATCCGCGCCAGGCGCGGGTCGGCGGGGTGGCCGCCCCAGCGGCTGACCGCGCGCTCCACATCGTGGTTGGACACCGCCCAGCACGGCCAGCCTTCGGTCATCGCTGCTTCCAGGCGCGAGACCGTATCGCGGATGTAGGCCGCACTGTAGTCGTCCACCAGCAGCTCGAAGCTGTAGCCCATGTGCAGGCGGCCATCGCGGGTGTACTCGGCCGTGGTGGCCAGCGAGTCTTCCGAAGAGATCTCGCCCAGGCTGACCGCCCCCGGGTATTCGTCCAGCAGCGCGCGCAGGCGCTCCAGGAACGGCAGGTTCTCCGGCTGCGTGTTGTTGTAGTAGTGGTACTGGTAGGCGTACGGGTTGTCCGGGCTGAAGCCGCGCCCCACCCGCTTGTCGGCGGGCTTGGCCGGGTTGTCACGCAACTGTGCGTCGTGGAAGCAGAAGTTGATCGCATCCAGGCGGAAGCCATCCACGCCGCGGTCGAGCCAGAAGCGCACGTTGTCCAGGGTCGCCTGCTGCACGTCCGGGTGATGGAAATTCAGGTCCGGCTGGTCGACCAGGAAGTTGTGCAGGTAGTACTGCTCACGGCGCGGCTCCCACTGCCAGGCGCAGCCGCCGAACAGCGACAGCCAGTTGTTGGGCGGGGTGCCATCCTCGCGCGGGTCGGCCCAGACGTACCAGTCGGCCTTCGGATTGCTGCGGTCCTGGCGGCTCTCACGGAACCACGCATGCTCGATCGAAGTGTGGCTCAGCACCTGGTCGATCATCACCTTCAGGCCCAGGCCGTGGGCCTTGGCCAGCAGGCGGTCAAAGTCGTCCAGGCTGCCGAACAGCGGGTCGACATCGCGGTAATCGGCGATGTCGTAGCCGAAGTCGGCCATCGGCGACCTGAAGAACGGCGAGATCCAGATCGCATCCACGCCCAGCGCGGCAATGTGGTCCAGGCGCTGGATGATGCCGGGCAGATCGCCCACGCCATCGCCGTTGGCATCGAGGTAACTGCGCGGGTAGATCTGGTAGATGACGGCTCCGCGCCACCATGGATAGTGCGACATCGACAGCCCCCCTCCGGGCATGCGGGACCCGCCGGCAGCGGGCCGAAATCCTGATCCGGCAAGCTTAGCGGCGGGCTCCCGGGCATGGCGCAACCTGCATACGTATTCACGCGGAGGGCCGCGCAGGCCGGGCTGGAATTGCCGCTCGGGCCGGTTTGCGCCCGAATTCACGGCCAGCGCCTATAATCGGTGGTGAGCCTGAAAGCCTGATCGCATGACCATCACCGAAGACACCCGTCCCGCCCTGGGCCTGCCCCAGATCCAGTCGCTTGCCGCGGCCGACATGGCCGCCGTCGACGCCCTGATCCGGCGCCGGCTGTCCTCGGACGTCGTGCTGATCAACCAGATCGCTGACCACATCATTTCCGCCGGCGGCAAACGCCTGCGCCCGATGCTGGTGATGCTGGCCGGCCATGCGGTCGGCCAGGCCGGCCCGGAGCACCACCAGCTGGCGGCGATCATCGAGTTCATCCACACCTCCACCCTGCTGCACGACGACGTGGTGGACGAATCCAGCCTGCGCCGTGGCCGCAGCACCGCCAACGCACTGTGGGGCAACGCGCCCAGCGTGCTGGTCGGCGACTTCCTGTACTCGCGCAGCTTCCAGCTGATGGTCGAGCTGGAGCGCATGCCGGTGATGCAGATCCTGGCTGACGCCACCAACCGCATCGCCGAGGGTGAAGTGCTGCAGCTGCTGCACGTACACAACCCGGACACCGACGAAGCCGCCTACCTGCGCGTGATCGAGCGCAAGACCGCGGTGCTGTTCGCCGCCGGCACCCGCTTGGGCGCGCTGGCCAGCGGCGTGGATGAAGCGACCCAGCAGGCCCTGTTCGACTACGGCATGCACCTGGGCTACGCGTTCCAGATCGCCGACGACGTGCTGGACTACTCGGCCAACGCCGAGGAGCTGGGCAAGAACCTGGGCGACGACCTCGCCGAGGGCAAGGCCACGCTGCCGCTGATCCACGCGATGGCCCACTCCGACGACATCACCCGCGAGCGCCTGCGCACCATCGTGCAGGACGGTGACGCCTCGGCGATGCCGGAAGTGCTGGCCGCGATCCGTGCCACCGGCGGCCTGGAGTACAGCCGCGCGCGTGCAGAGGAATATGCCGAAGCCGCCGAGCGCGCGCTCGACGGCCTGGGCGACAACGATGCCGTGGCCGCCCTGCGCGGCCTGGCCCGCTACGCGGTGCAGCGCTCGCATTGACCGGCTGAGGTGTGCCGACCAACGGTCGGCACCCACCAAACCGGCATTCCGGTGGGTGCCGACCGTTGGTCGGCACTGAAGCATCGGTAGTGCCGGCCGCTGGCCGGCATTCCCGATGACATCCGCAGCATCATGAGGTTGCCGGCCAGCGGCCGGCACTACCACTGCACGAATCAACGTTTCTCGAAGCGTTCCTCGAAGAACTCACCCAGCGCCTTCCACGCGCGCTTCGCCGCCCGCTCGTTGTACTGGCACCCCGGCGGACTGTTGGCATCGCGCTCGGCGAAGCAGTGCACCGCACCGCTGTAGTTGGTGAACTCCCAATCGACCTTGGCCGCGTCCATTTCCTTCTGGAAGCCAGCGATGTCCTCGGCAGTCACGCTCCTGTCGTCTGCGCCGTTGAGCACCAGCACCGACGGATGGCTGCCACCAGCCTGCGCCGGCAGCGGTGAACCCAACCCACCGTGCAGGCTGACCACACCGGCCAGCGGCGCACCGGCACGGGCCAGTTCCAGCACCGTGGTGCCGCCGAAACAGAAGCCCACCGCGCCGATCCGGCCGGCATCGAGCGGCACCTTGCCCGCCTGCGCCCTGAGCACGTTCACCGCCTCCAGCGCACGTGCGCGCAGCAGCGGCCTGTCATTGCGCAGCTTGGTTGCCACCGGCCCGGCCTCGGCATCGGTCTTCGGCCGCACGCCCTTTCCGTAGACATCGGCCACCAGCACCACGTAATCATCGCCGGCCAGCTGCTTGGCCTTTTCGACCGCCGATTCGTTCACGCCCTTCCAGTTCGGCACCATCACCAGACCCGGGCGCTTGTCGTTGTCGCCGTCGTCATAGACCAGCACGCCACTGAAGGTCGTGCCCTGGTGTTTCCATTCCACCGGCTGGGTCTTCATCGCCGCCCACGCCGGCATCGCCGCCAGCCCCAGGATCACCGCCACACCGCATCGCCAACGATTCATGCGCCTGCTCCACCGAGAGGGAACCCGGAGTGTACGGGGCCGGCGTGAAGCCGAAGCACGCAATGCAGCCCCCACTTCAGATCCAGACAAACAGGCCGATAGCTAGTGTCCAGCTGTGTGCCCCCCCCTTCCCCAACAAGGATGTCCCGTTTCGTGAAAAACCTGGGTTCCACTTCGCTTGCCTCGCTTGCCCTTCTGCTGCCTGCTGCCCAGCTGAGCGCCAGTCCGCTGGACGAGACTTTCACCGCGTTCAGCCGCTGCGACGCCAGCTTCTTCTCCAGCCTGCACACGCACGCAGATGCATGGGCCGCGCACGCATCGTTGGGTGGGACAGGCACGATCAACTGGATCGAGACCAAGGATCGTTCCGAGACCACCAACGAGGTCCAGCTCCGTGACGGACCTCGCATCGGCGGCCTGCCGGTCGCCACCTACTTCGACAACACGTCGGACCTGGGCGTCCTGGGTCGTTATATGAGCTGGGGGTTCACCTTCGATGCGCCACTGGACACGGTTGTCAAGCAGCTGTCGCCCTTGATCGAACATGCCGAGCGCCTGCAGGGCGATCGCGGAATGCATGCCCGTAGCGAGGTCCGCGCAGGCGATCAGTGGCTGCCCACTTCCAATCGTGGCGGCATTGCCTCCGGACGCATGCTTCTGGAACGGGTGCTGATGGTGGAATCCAGCGGCGGCAGGACCATGGTGGGATGTTCGCTGCAAGGGGCGGTAGATGCCGATGTCATGGCCCAGCTCCGCCCCGACGTACCCGCTGCCGATCGCCCGCAGCCGCAGGCGGCCGGCCGGCGACTGGAAGATGTGCCGGTTATCAAGGCTGTTGTTGATGGCGTGGACAACCCGTTGCTGGCCCCCCGGTTCACATCGCTGACCTACCGCTACCGGATCAAGGGAAGGGCCCCCTCCACTACTCCGACCACCATTACGATGGTGGCCGACAACGGCCTGTTGAAGATCACCGAGGACTACACCTCGTTCACCATGCATCGGCTGTCAAAGGCAAATCTCTTCCAGCTGGCATCCATGCGCGACGCTGCGATGACCCTGCAGACCCGGTCGCTGAAGCAGGATCTTCCCGCAGCGTGGACACCCGGCAGCCGGTTCCGCGCAGAGACGACGATGGTCTTCTATCCGGAACGCAGCACTTCCAAGCCACTCACCACCACGCTGTCCTGCGTGATCGGAGAACGCTTCCCGGCACGCGATGTATCAGCCTCGCTTTCTGGCGATGCGATCCGGCTGGAGTGCAAGGTCGACGGCGATCGCAGTGTTCGTGCCTTCATCGAGGACCTCGGCATCGCGATCTCCCTGGAATCGCATGGCAAGTACGGCTCATCGGTTTACGACATCATCGATTTCCAGGTGGTACGCTGACACGCCGCGCCGCACGGCCGGCCTCGATGCGCGAAGCCGGCTGTGCCTGCCCTGCTCTTGGCATCTTCCGATGACCCTTGTTGATCGCTTTCTGTCTGGCCTGATTCCGCGCTTGCCCGCCGAGGATGCTCCGCAATGGGCGCGGGTACAGGGTGCCACTGTCGAAGACCTACAGCGCCTGCGGGCGCAGTGGCCACAGGTCCCTGACAGCCTGATGGAACTGTTGTCGCGCGTGGATGGCACCCATTTCCGCGAGTATCCAGGCGGCGAGGTGTGCGTGCTGATGCTCGGCTCCGATGTCGGCGACTATCCGTACTACCTGCGCTCGGTCGCACAGATCTTCGAAGACCAGCAGCAGTGGGACGACAGCATCCGTTCGATCTACGAAGAGTGGCTGGATGACGAACCGGAGATCCTGGGTGAGGGCATCGACGCCGATCTGCCGATGAACCGCCGCCTGTGCTTCTCGCACTGCATGAACAACGGCGGCACGTCGATGCTGTACCTGGATTTCGACCCGGGGTCGGGCGGCACGGTCGGCCAGGTGGTGCGCTACCTGCACGATCCGGACAGCTACGCGGTGATCGCGCCCAGCTTCGACGCCTACCTGCAACAAATGATTGATCGCGATTACGCGTTCATCGACCAGGACGAGGATTGAAACCCAGCCGAGCATGGGCTCGACTCTACAGTAGATCCACGCCATGCGTGGATGGCGCTCTCACCCGCGTTCGATCCAGTGCAACGTGCCGGGCGCGAACGCCAACAGATCCGCCGCGGCGAGCTGATCCCGCGACCAATGATGTTCCGGCGGCTTCGGCTGCCGGGCCCCCACCGAGCCGTCGTAAACACGCACCAGAAGTCCGATACGCGCCGCACCCACACCCAGCAGGGCATCAATGCGCTGCAGCCATTGGCCGGCGTCGGCAAGAGCTCTATCGCGGCACACCTGCTGATCCTGTTCATGCCGCGCCAACTGCTCGGACAGCGCGCGAGCGATCCTGGCCTCACTCCAGCCCTTCTTCCGCCAACGTTCGGCATCGCCCTTCCATTCCGGCTGCACACTCGTCGAGGCCAGCGCGGTGCCGCAATCGCAGTACGCGGCACTCAGCCACGGCTGCCAATCCGGGCCCACCGCCGCCTGCAGGCTCGGTGATGCCTGCGCGAACAGGCGCCGGCCGCTACGGGTGAAGACCGCGGCGGCCGCGTCGTGCGGCAATGACGTGGGCAGGAACACGGTGATGAAGGTGCACATGCGGGCATCCGGGTCCGTCCGGGGATGCCTGCATGATAAATGCACGATGGGGTCAGAGCCCTTTCCTGCGGAAAAGGATCCGACCCCTTACCCGATGCCCAACCCCGGAATCGCGCTGATGCTGTCCGGATCGAACCCGGCCAGCGCGGCGAAATGACGGCCACGCGCCACGTAGTCGCGGTACGCACCAAAGCTCGGTGCACCCGGCGACAGCAGCACCACCCCGCCCTGTTCGCCCAGCGCGGCGCGCGCCAAGGCCATCGCCTCGGCGAGATCGCCCGCCGCATGCAGGCCGAAGCGACCGGCGTCGGCCAACGGCTGCAGCATCGCGTGGATGCGCGGGCCGTTGCTGCCCATGGTCACGATCTCCACCGGCGGCACATCGCGCGCCATGTGCTGCATGAAATCGGTCCAGTCCAGGCCACGGTCATGCCCCCCCACCAGCAGCGCGATGCGCTGCCCGGCGAAGCACTCCAGCGCGGCCAGGCTGGCATGCGGCGTGGTGCTGATCGAATCGTTGACGTAGGTCAGGCCATCGGCCACGCCGATGCGCTGCAGGCGGTTCGGCAGCGGACGGAAGTCCTGCACCACCGGTGCCAGCGCTACGGCATCCAGCCCCAGCGCTTCCAGCGCGGCCAGCACCGCGCACAGGTTGCCGCGGTTGTGGCGGCCTGGCAGCGGCGTGTTGCAGGTATCAAACACGGCCTGCTCACCGCGATGCACGATGTCGCCGCGCATGTGCCAGCCCTGCGGCTGGTTGAACCAGACCACTTCGCTGTCGGGCAGCGACAGCGCGGCCAGGTGCGGATCGGCGGCGTTGAGCACAGCGATGCGCGGTGCGGCTTCAGTCACCAGCCGCAGCTTGTCTTCGATGTAACGCTGTTCGCTGCCGTGCCAGTCCAGGTGTTCCGGGAACAGGTTAAGCACCACCGCCACCTGCGGGCGGGCGCCACTGCGTGCCACCTCACCGGTCTGGTAGCTGGACAGTTCCACCGCCCAGTACTCGGGCGCGGGCTGGGGATCCAGCACTTCCAGCAGCGGCAGGCCGATGTTGCCGACCAGGCCGGTGCGATGGCCGGCGGCACGCAGCAGGTGCGCAACCAGCGCGGTGGTGGTGCTCTTGCCCTTGGTACCGGTCACGCACACGGTGTCGTGCACGATGCCATCGTCGGCCGCGTGTTCGGCGAACCAAAGCGCGGTGCCACCGATGAAGCTGGTGCCCTGCACTGCAGCCGCCAGCGCGATCGGCTGGTACGGGCTGATGCCGGGCGATTTGATCACCACGTCGAACGCGGCCAGCGCTTCAGCGGAAGGCTCGCCACGCACGTCCAGCGCGCCCTCCGTTTCCGCACGCGCCGCCTCGACCTCGGACACCGGGCAGAACAGGCTCAATGCCAGCGTGGGCAGGCGCGCGCGCAGCACCGCAAACGCGGCGCGGCCCTCACGGCCCCAGCCCCACAGCGCGACGCGCTTTCCTTCAAGCTTCGAAATCTTCACGCACCCGTTCCCACAGCGCAGCTGGAACACGGTGCTCACCCTGCAGCTGCAGCAGCGGTGCCAGTTCCAGTTCGGCGGCATCCAGCTGCGGCTGGATCTCGTTGCAGAAGCGCTTCACCAGCACGTCTTCCTTCCACTCCGGGCGCTGTGCCAGGGTCGCCATCGCCGCACGCGATTCGCGGCCTTCGCCCACGCACTCGAACGGCTTGTGGTCCTGGAATTCCAGCAGCGCATCGAAGCCACCGGCCTGCTCGGCGTCGTCCAGCAGGTTGCGGCCGAAGATGCGCACCAGGCGCGTCTTGGGCATGAACGGGGCCAGCGCCAGGAACACGAAATGGCATTTCGGGCAGACGCCGCACCAGCGGTTCACCGGGCGCTCGCCGAGGATGTGGAAGTTGCGGTTGCAACTGGAGAAATGCGCGTCGTAGAAGTCACTCTTGGCGAACTGGCGGGCCACCGCCAGCTCGGACATCGGGCGCAGCAGCGAGTAGTACTGCAGGTCCGCCGCCACGTACTTCTGCACATGGCTACCGAAGGCCTGCTCGCAGGCCCACCCCTTGGACCACTGGTGGTTCACTTCGCCGGTGCCTGGAATCTGGCTGCCGTAGCTGGCCGAGCGCTCGTTGGAGAACACAACCTGGTCCACGCCGTGCAGCAACGCGGCCAGCACCATGATCGCCGAGTTCACCACCGTCACCGGGATATGGCCGTTCCAGGCGCCCTGGCGGTTCAACTCGAACAGTTCCGGTGCCAGCGTGCGGCCCAGGTTCAAGGTCGGCAGGCCAGTGCGCTCGGCGCACGCACGGATCAGCTGCGAGCCACCGATCCAGGTCACGGTCTCGTCCACGCCGGCACGGCGCAGCGCTTCGATGCTGACCAGCGAATCCTTGCCGCCGCCGATGGCCACCAGCGCGTGCGGCTGCAGGCCCAGCGCCGGCGCCTGCGCAGCTACGCCCTGCACCGGCAACCGGAAGCGGCCGCGCAGGTTCAGGCCGTTGCGGTAGGCGAATTCGCCCAGGCCGTTGAGGTAAATGGTCTCCACCAGCGCGGCGGTATCGGCATCGATGCTGTAGCTGTCGATGCTGACCGTATCCGGTACGCCGGCCTTGTAGTAGCTGACACCGGCGATCAGGTGCAGCAGCTGCAGCGCGCGCTGCACGGCGGCGCTACGCGCTTCGTCCAGCACGAACGGGGCGCCGGGCACGGTGATGGTTTCCACCATCTCCGGGCCGTCATCAAAGGCGTAGACCAGCCTGGCCACGCCGGTATCCGCGGCGAATTCGCAGCGGACGAAGCGGAAGCGGGAAACCTGGTGTTTGTCGAAAGCAGTCATGGTGTATCCGGTCAGGCACGGGCCCGCGCGATGGCGCGGGGCGTGTCGGTGGGCGGGTGCAGGGCGCGCGCGGTGGTCATTCGATCACGTCTTCGCGCGGCAGCATCCGCTGGTTGTAGGTGTTGGCCATCACATAGCCGTACGCGCCGGCGTCGGCGATCAGCATCACGTCGTCCGGCGCGGTCGACACCGGCAGCTTGCGGCGCTTGCCGAACACATCGCTGGATTCGCAGATCGGCCCGACCACATCGAACGCCGCTTCGGCATAACCGCCCTGGCGGCTGAGGTTCTCGATGTCGTGCCAGGCGTCGTACAGCGCCGGGCGCATCAGCGTGTTCATGCCGGCATCCAGGCCCACGCGGCGCACGCCGTCCTTTTCCACCACCTGGGTGGCATGGGTCAGCAGCACGCCCGATTCGGCCACCAGGTAGCGGCCCGGCTCGATCGCCAGGCGGAATGCCGGGTGCAGCGCCTTGACCTCGGCCAGGCCCTCGGCCCAGGCGTCCAGGTCGAACGGCTCGTCTTCGTCGCTGTACGGAATCGGCAGGCCGCCACCGATGTCGATGGTGTGCACGCTGCCGATGCGGCGGGCGAAGCCGGCCAGCTCATCGCACATCAGGCGCCAGTGCTGCGCGGTTTCCACGCCACTGCCCAGGTGCGCATGCAGGCCGACCACGCGGCTGCCCAGCTCGGTGGCCGCGCGCACGAACTCGTCCACGCGGGCGATCGGCAGGCCGAACTTGGACTCCTTGCCGCCGGTGCGGACCTTGGCATGGTGGCCTTCGCCACGCCCCAGGTCGACGCGCAGCCACAGCTCGCGGTTGCGGAACAGGTCCGGCCAGCGCTGCAGCGCTTCGACGTTGTCGACGGTGACGGTCACGCCAAGGGCGAACGCCGCCTCGTACTCGCTGCGCGGGCAGAAGCTGGGAGTGAACAGCACGCGCCGCGGCGACAGCTCCGGCAGGTGCTGGAACACATGCTTCAGCTCGCCGTACGAGACGCACTCCAGCCCGAAGCCCTCGGCTTCCAGCAACTGCAGGATGGCCGGGTGGCTGTTGGCCTTGATCGCGTAGTAACGCTGGTCGATCGGCTTGATCGCGGCCAGCGCGCGGGCGCGGGCGCGTACCGTCGGCAGGTGGTAGACATAGCGCGGCGTACCGGCATCGGCCAGCTGCAGCAGGTGCGCACGCTGGCCGCGCCACCACGGCGTGCCGCGCGGGCGCACGGTGCCGGCAATCTCGCGCCAGCGCGGGCCGAACACTTCGGTTTCTTCCACCGGCATCGCGCCGCTGTCGATCAGCTCGGCATGCAGGATCGGCAGCAGGCCATCGGCATCGGCCTCGTCGATGACGAAGGTCAGGTTCAGGTCGTTGGACGACTGCGAAATCATGTGCACGCGCTCGCGGCCGAAGGTGGCCCACACGTCCGACAGCTTGTGCAGCAGAGAACGCATGCCGCGGCCGACCAGGGTGATCGCCGCGCACGGCACGATCACCTTCACCTTGCAGATCTGCGACAGGTCGGCCGACAGCGCGGCCAGCACATCGGTGTTGACCAGGTTCTCGGACGGGTCCAGCGACACGGTGACGTTGGTCTCGGCCGAACCGATCAGGTCCACCGACAGGCCATGCTTCTTGAACAGGTTGAACACATCGGCCAGGAAGCCGACCTGCTGCCACATGCCGATGCCTTCCATCGACACCAGCACGATGCCGTTGCGGCGGCTGATCGCCTTGACGCCTGGTACCGGTGCAGCACTGCCGTCAATGCTGGTGCCCGGCAGTTCCGGACGCTCGGTATCGAGGATGGCCATCGGCACGCCTGCATCGCGGCACGGCTTGATCGAGCGCGGATGCAGCACCTTGGCACCAGTGGTGGCGATTTCCTGCGCCTCGTAGTAGTCCAGGCGGGTCAGCAGGCGCGCGTCCGGCACATCCTTCGGGTTGGCACTGAACATGCCCGGCACATCGGTCCAGATTTCCACGCGGCTGGCGCCGAGCAGCGCGCCGAAGTACGCCGCCGAGGTATCCGAGCCACCACGGCCGAGGATGGCGGTACCGCCATCGGCATGCCGCGAGATGAAACCCTGGGTGATCAGCAGGCGGGTCGGCTGCGCGCGGAAGCGCTGCATCCACTCCGCGTCGGCACGCCACTGGCAGTTCACCGACAGGCGCTGTGACCAGTCGCTCTGGTTCGGCTGCGGCGGCATCGCGTCCAGCCACTGGCGGGCATCCATCCAGCCCATGTCCAGGCCCGAGGCGTGCAGGTAGGCCGCGCCCAGCGTGGACGACAACAGTTCGCCCTGGCCCAGCACTTCGGCCTGCCACTGCAGCGGACGGGTGGCCGCACGCGGGTCGTCGAGCAGGCCCTGCAGTGCCGCCAGGCGCTCGGCCAGTACTTCGCGGCCCAGGCCCAGTTCGGCCAGGAAGCCTTCATGGCGTTCGACCAGCGCGGCCACGCGATCACGGCTGTCCGGCGCGCCATCGGCGATCGCGGTCAGTTCGTTGGTGACCCCGGACAGCGCCGACACCACCACCAGCACGCGCGAGCCGGTCTCTTCCGCGCGTTTTTTCGCCAGCTTCCCGATCGTGTCCCAGCGGTGACGACGCGACACCGAAGTGCCGCCGAACTTCAGTACGATCCAACGATCGACAAGGGGGGAAGCTGACATGGATTGGCTATGTAGAATGTGGGGAAGCCGCCCTCGGGGGCGGAACCTTTGATTCTAAGCGCAATATCCCCGTAGATGGCCCTCCTCCGTTACCTGCAGCTCGATGTCTTCGCCTCCCGCCCCGGAACCGGGAATCCACTGGGTGCCCTGCTGGACGCCGATGCGCTCTCCGGCGAGCAGATGCAGGCCCTGGCCACCTGGCTGAACCTGTCCGAGACGGTGTTCTTCCTGCGCCCCAGCGCGCCCGGCGCCGACTACCACATCCGCATCTTCACCCCGACCCGAGAGCTGGCGTTCGCCGGCCACCCGAGCGTCGGCGCGGCCTGGGCGGCGGTGAGCTGCGGCCTGGCCCAGCCTCGCGACGGCGCCCTGCTGCAGCAGTGCGCGGCGGGGGTGCTGCCCGTGCGGGTGAGCGGCCCGGCCGAGGCACTCCAGATCCAGCTGGCCAGCCCACCGGCGCGGCAACTGGCGACTGGCGCAGATGCGGCACCCGAAACACTGCTGGCCCTCGCCGCCAACGGGCACGTGCCCGAACTCTGGGACAACGGCGCGCGCTGGTGGCTGCTGCCGCTGCGCGATGCCGCCGCTGTGCGCGGCCTGGCGCCGGACATGGCCGCCCTGCGCGACTGGAGCCTTGCCACCGAGGCCACCGGCGTGGCCGTATTCGCCGACGAAGCCGGTACCGACCACACCCGTGTGGTGCGCGCATTCTGCCCCGCCGATGCGGCCAGCGTGCCGGAAGATCCGGTCACCGGCAGCGCCAATGCCCTGATCGCTGCCTGGCTGCGGCAGCGCAACGCCCTGCCCGGCCGCGAGGGCCACTACGTGGCCAGCCAGGGCCGCGAAGTCGGCCGCGATGGCCACGTGCAGGTGCAGGTCGACGCGCAGGGCACGGTCTGGATCGGCGGCCAGGTGCAGCCGGTCATCGACGGCCACCTTCGCTGGTAGCGCACGAAAAAAGGGGACGGAGGGAATTAAGTCGCTTATGGCACTTGGGGCACAAGCGACTTAATTCCCTCCGTCCCCTTTTTTGTGCCCCGCGCTACGCTATGCCGCCTGTTTACTGGAGTCCTGCCTGATGTCCACCCGCCGTTTCCTGCAGCTGGATGTGTTCTCCCCGCGCGCCGGTGCCGGCAATCCGCTGGCCGTGGTGCTTGATGCCGAAGGCCTGGACGATGCCAGCATGCAGGCCATTGCGCGCTGGACGCGCCTGCCCGAGACCACCTTCGTGTTCCCGCCGCAGGTCGCAGGCGCCAGCTACCGGCTGCGCATGTTCAGCCCGCAGAAGGAGGTCCCGTTCGCCGGCCATCCCAGCGTCGGCACCGCGCATGCGGTGCTGCAGGCGGGCCTGGCCGCGCCAGTCGACGGCGTGCTCGTGCAGGACGGCATCGCCGGTGCGCTGCCGCTGCGCGTGAGCGGCGAGGGCGCGCAGCAGCGCATTGCCATCCGCACCCCGCGCGCGCAGCTGGCGGAGATCGCCGAGGCCACCGACCCGCGCCTGCAGGCGGCGCTGAAGGATTGGCCGCTGGGCTCGCTGCCGCCGGCGCGCATGCAGGGCGGGCGCAGCTGGTGGGTGGTGCAGGTGGCCGATGAAGCGGCACTGCGCGCACTGCGCCCGGACTGGGACGCGGTCGCGGCTCTGGCCGAATCCACCGACAGCATGGGCGTGTTTGCCTACGCCTTCAGCGATGGCAGCGAGGGCTTCGATCTTGCAGTACGTGCCTTCGTCGGCAATGGACGCCGCTTCGAGGACGCCGCCTCCGGCGCGGCTAATGCCGTGCTGGCCGCGTGGCTGGACCTGCGCGATGCGCTGCCCCGAGGCCGTGCACCGTTCGAAGTCAGCCAGGGCCGCGAAGTCGGCCATGACGCGCGCCTGACCCTGCGGGTCGATGAAGACGGCGAGGTCTGGTCGGGCGGGCAGGTGCAGACGGTGATTACCGGCACCCTTGATTGGTGATCGCGCTGGCGGGTGGTAGAGCCGAAGGCAGCGGCAGGAGCCGCTGCCAACGTCGGACGCGACGGCCCGGAGGGTGGCGGCCAGGAAGGCCGCCATAACGCTGGCCGGCTGCTACATGGACCCCGGCATCATGCGGTTGCCGGCCCGCGGCCGGCACTACCGTGGCTCAGCCCAGTTCGGCTTCCAGGCTGATCGGCACCGCGCTCAGCGCCTTGGACACCGGGCAGTTCTGCTTGGCGTCATCGGCAATGGCACGGAACTGTGCGGCGTCGATACCCGGCACCACGGCCTTCACCTTCAGCCGGATCTGCGACAGCTGCGGCCCGCCCTCCAGGGACAGATCGACCTTGGCCTCGGTGTCCAGCGAGGTCGGGGTGAAGCCGGCCTCACCAAGCTTGGCCGACAGCGCCATGGTGAAACAGCCGGCGTGCGCGGCGGCGATCAGCTCCTCCGGATTGGTGCCCTTCTCGTCGCCGAAGCGGCTGTTGAAACCGTAGCGGGTCTTGTCCAGCAGCCCGCTCTGCGGCGTGCTCAGCTGTCCCTTGCCCGACTTCAGATCGCCTTCCCAGTGCGCGGTGGCGTGTCGCGAGATTCCCATGTGCTGCTCCTGCGTGGCGGTGATGAACGGCCACTCTCGCACGGGACGCGTTAGCCCTGCGTCGCTCCGCCGCATGCCGCACGTCCGCCGGACATCGGACAGCTGGTCACTTCTTCGCCAGACCGACGTGGACTTTTCCCTTGTTTTCAGTGGTTTCGCACATTCCAGCAACGGGCAGGAAGCAGCCATCGCGCACGCTGCAGCGCCCCCGTCCCCCACCGCCGGCCATGTACTGAATCGGCCTGGATATGAAAAAACATGCACTTTCCGCGCTTCGGGCTATTGGCGGCGCCCGAGAGTTGCCCTACATTGCGCTTGCCGACGGGGTTCGGCGCCGACCACACAACCAACCGTTCACGGAACAGGAAACCATGGCAAAGACCGCTAAGAAGGCTGCCCCGAAGAAGGCAGTGAAGAAAGTCGCGACGAAGGCAGCCGCCAAGCCGGCCGCTCCGAAGCCGATCAAGGAAGTGCTGACCAAGTCCGGCCTGGTTGCACACATCGCTGAAGCCTCCGGCGTCATCGCCAAGGACGTCCGCGCTGTGCTGGCCTCGCTGGAAAGCGCCGTCGCCTCCTCGGTGCACAAGAAGGGCGCTGGCTCGTTCACCCTGCCGGGCCTGCTGAAGATCACCACCGTCAATGTGCCGGCCAAGCCGAAGCGCAAGGGCATCAACCCGTTCACCAAGGAAGAGCAGTGGTTCGCTGCCAAGCCGGCCACCACCAAGCTGAAGGTGCGTCCGCTGAAGAAGCTGAAGGACGCCGCGCTGTAAGCGCGCGCCCCAACGCGGATTCCGACGGGACGGCTCTGGCCGTCCCGTTTTTTTTGTCCGCACCACACCCCGCAACACAGCGTTGCCGCGGCCCCGGCAATCCCCGTACAGGCCCGCCAGCATTGGCTGCCGGTGCTCCGCAAAGGGCGCGGAACGTACCGGGTGGAACACTGCGTGCAGCGCCGGCCGTCGCCGCCAGCCGTGGCCTTGCCTATGGTGGGCACATCCTCCACAGCTACGGCGAGCACACCCTCATGGCCAGCCCCTCCACCCGCTACCGGATCTCGGTAACCCCGATCGAAAAGGACGGGCTGCAGTGCACCGGGCGCTGCACCATCGAACTGGAACACCGCGCCGGCCGCGACCTGATGCGCCTGGTGGAAGCGGCCCCGCGTACCGCCGGCATCAGTGGCGACGAGCGCGCGACCCTGGTGATCGCCACCCAGCTGCTGCGCGACATCGTGCAACGCCACGCCGAGACCGACGGCCACGCACTGGCCGCCATCGCCGGTCAGGTCCTGCCGGCGCTGGACGCGCTGGAGCAGCTGCCCTCCTCCCGCTGATAGCGGCGCAACCGATACACTGCCGCCCTCCAGGTTGCCTCGGGGAGGAGGCGGGCATGCGCAGGATCCTGTTCCTGATCGCACCACTGGTGCTGCTGGGTTGTTCACGCCCGGCGGCACAGACGAATGATCACATCACGGCAGCGTCCGCTCCCGTCGCCGCAGCAGCGGACACCGGTACCGGCCCCGGTCCCGGTCCCGGTCCCGCAGCATTGCAGGCGAGCGATATGACGCTGCTGTCCGCCGTCGACGACGGCGCAGAGCCGCCGTCGACGATGCTCAACCGCTACGTCGCCGCACTGCTCAACCGCGACCGCGCCGCCAGCGATGCTGCCTGGACGATCCCACCCGGCGACCCGCGGCATGCAGACGACGCCGCGCTGCGGCAGCTGCAGGACCTGCGCACGCTGCGCCTGCACAGCGATACCCCGATCGCCCGAGATGACCGGCAGCCACCGCGGCTGCTTGAAGTCCCTGTGCAGATCCGTGCGGTCACCGCCAATGGCACGTTCCGCTTCGGCGGCTGGTACCGCGTGCAGCCCAGCAGCGACGGCAGCGCCTGGCAGATCCAGTCGGCACAGCTGCGTCCAACGCTGGACTGAACCGTTGCAGCGGCATGCACGCGCGATTCAGCCTGCGCGGCTACTCTTTGATCCATCCATCTGCTTCCCAACGGTCACCGACATGCGCCTGCGTTCCCTGATGACCCGCCTCGCGGCCTCCACCGTGCTGATCGCCGCTGCGATCGGTGCACAGGCGGCTCCCTCCATTTCCGGCCGCGAACTGTCGGTGGGCGCCAGCGACGTGCAGCAGTACCTCGATGGCAGCTTCCCGCGCACCCAGGACGCCCTCGGCGGCCTGATCGCCCTGACCATGAGCCACCCGCAGCTGAGCCTTCCGGCCGGCGAACGGTTGAACCTGGGCATGGACGTCGCGCTGGCCACCGCCGGCGGCAACCCGGCCCGACTGGGCACGGTGAAGCTCAGCAGCGGCCTGCGCTACGACGCGCAGACCCAGGGCTTTCACCTGCAGCAGCCGAGCGTGGATGACTTCACCCCGGCCAACCAGGGCGGCCGCCTCGACTCGCGCACCCGTGGCCTGCTCAATGCGTGGCTGAGCGACCACGCCCAGCGCGAACCGATCTACAAGCTGGACCCGGCCGTGGCCGGGGTGCTCGGCGCCCTGCAGGTGCAGTCGGCACAGGTGAAGAACGGCAAGCTGGTGGTCACTTTCAACCAGAACCTGGGCAACCTGGTACCGGCAGGCCTGCTGGGCAAATGAGGTGGTGCCGGCCGCTGGCCGGCAGCACGTCACTGCATCTGCCGGCCAGCGGCCGGCACTACCGGTAGCGCATCAGGCGGCAAGCGCTTTTACCACCGCCTCGCTGAAAGCCGGAATGTCATCCGGCTTGCGGCTGGTGATGACGTTGCCGTCGACCACCACCTCGGCATCGCGCCATGTCGCACCCGCGTTCGCCAGATCCTGCTGCAGGGAAGGCCAGGAGGTCAGCTCGCGGCCATCGGCCAGGCCGCTGTTGATCAGCAGCCACGGGCCATGGCAGATCGCCGCCACGGGCTTGCCGGCTTCATCCACTGAACGGATGAAGGCCAGTACGGCATCATCGGTGCGCAGTGTGTCCGGATTGATGACCCCGCCGGGCAGAACCACCGCATCGAAGCGTGCAGGATCGGCCTCATCCAACGGGATATCCACCGCGACGGCGTCGCCCCAGTTCTTCTCCTTCCAGCCCTTGATCGTCGCTTCCTTTGCGGGCGAGACCACGCTGACGCGCGCCCCTTCCGCTTCCAGCAAACGCTTGGGTTCGATCAGTTCGGACTGTTCGAAGCCGTGGGTGGCAAGGATGGCAATCTGCTTGCCCTTCAATCGCTCTGCCATGGAGGCACTCCGGTTGGGGGAGCCCACAGGATGGAAGAACGGCCCTTGCGCGGCGGTGACCCTGTCGTGCACGGCAGGTGGAGAGCCGCCCGGGTGGTGCCGGCCGCTGGCCGGCACCTGGATTGCGCCTTGCCGGCCAGCGGCCGGCACTACCCGGTACCGATCAGCGCTTGGGCTGCAGCATCGTGCCGGTGCACTTGGACGAGCCGCAACGGCACTCCCAGATCTTCTTCAGCTTGGCGGTGTGGCGCTCGGCCAGGGTGATGCCGTAGTTGTAGGTCAGCTCCTCGCCGGCCTTGATATCACGCAGTGCCTCGATGAACACCTTGTCGCCCCGGCTGTCGCCGTCCTCGTCCTCCTCGATCACCGCCTCGCAGTTCGGGTCGCAGCTGTGGTTTATCCAGCGCGCGTCGTTGCCCTTGTAGTTGGCGTCGATCACCCAGTCATCGTTGAGGGTGAACAGGAAGGTATGGCCACTTTCGACGTCGCCGCTGTCATCGGCATCGACATCACCGTGGCTGCGCAGCAGGCCCTTGTACTGGATCACGCGCTCGCCCTGCTTGATCGGGGCCACGGCGAACACGCCGTTGCCATGGATGGCGGACTTGCGGGCTTGGATCTTCTTCGGCATCGGCGCGGGCTGTTTGCAGCGAATGGAATGGGGATTCTCGCCCATTCCGGGTGATTGCGAAAATCACCCCGTTGGCGCAGCATTGCGCCCCGGCAACGGCCGCGGTGTGTCCTCCCGGCCTGGCCCAAGCGCCGGCTGAATGCCCGGGTTGGATGGTGGCGAATAAAAGCGTACAATTTCAGTCCGCTTTAAGAACCACTCGCATCCCCATGTTGCGCGTCACCAAACTCACCGATTACGCCACCGTCGTGCTGACCGTGCTGGCCGCCCGTCCGGGCGAAGTGCTCAGTGCCACCGAGCTGGCCGAATTCACCGGTCTGGAGCCGCCCACCGTCAGCAAGGTGCTCAAGCCACTGGCCCAGGCCGGCCTGGTCGAAGGCCTGCGTGGCGTCCGTGGCGGCTACCGCCTGACCCGCCCGGCCATCGAGATCTCGCTGTTCGAAGTGGTCGAAGCGATGGAAGGGCCACTGGCCCTGACCGAATGCAGCCACGACCACCACCAGTGCGGCATGGCGCCCAAGTGCGGCGCGCGCAGCAGCTGGCGGCTGATCAACGACGTGGTCTCCGAGGCCCTGCGCGATGTCACCCTCGCGCAGATCCTGCCCCCTCTCCCCCTTGCCGATGACGAACAGCGCCGCACCATCGCTGTCGACGTCGTCTCCTGATCCGTAGGCAGCCCCCATGGCCACCGAAACCATCGAAAACGTCGCCCACGACGACACCCCCAACCGCGAGATCCACGAGCAGCTCGGCCGCAAGTATTCGGCCGGCTTCATCACCGAGATCGAGTCGGACTCCCTGCCGCCGGGCCTGGACGAGGACACCATCCGTGCCCTGTCGGCCAAGAAGGACGAGCCGGAGTGGATGACGCAGTGGCGCCTGGATGCCTACCGCCACTTCCTGACCCTGCCGATGCCGGACTGGGCCAAGCTGGAGATCGCGCCGATCGACCTGCAGGCGCTCAGCTACTACTCCGCGCCGAAGGGCCCGAAGTACGCCTCGCTGGATGATGTGCCGAAGGAACTGCTCGACACCTACGACAAGCTGGGCGTGCCGCTGCACGAGCGCGCCAAGCTGGCCGGCGTGGCGGTGGATGCGGTGTTCGACTCGGTATCCGTGGGCACCACCTTCCGCAAGGAACTGGCCGAGAAGGGCGTGATCTTCTGCTCGATGTCCGAGGCCATCAAGGAACACCCGGCGCTGGTGCGCCAGTACCTGGGCACCGTGGTGCCGGTCGGTGACAACTACTTCGCCGCGCTCAACTCGGCGGTGTTCTCCGATGGCAGCTTCGTGTTCATTCCCAAGGGCGTGCGCTGCCCGATGGAACTGAGCACCTATTTCCGCATCAACGCCGGCCACACCGGCCAGTTCGAGCGCACCCTGATCGTGTGCGAGGACAAGGCCTACGTCTCCTACCTGGAAGGCTGCACCGCGCCGATGCGCGATGAGAACCAGCTGCACGCCGCGGTGGTCGAGCTGGTCGCGCTGGAAGATGCGGAGATCAAGTACTCCACGGTGCAGAACTGGTACCCGGGCGACGAGAACGGCGTCGGTGGCATCTACAACTTCGTGACCAAGCGTGCCGAATGCCGTGGCGCGCGCAGCAAGGTCACCTGGACCCAGGTCGAGACCGGCTCGGCGATCACCTGGAAGTACCCGTCCTGCGTGCTGCTGGGCGACGATTCGGTCGGTGAGTTCCACTCGGTCGCGCTGACCCATCACCGCCAGCAGGCCGACACCGGCACCAAGATGATCCATGTCGGCAAGCGCACCAAGAGCAAGATCGTCAGCAAGGGCATCAGCGCCGGCCGTGGCCAGAACACCTACCGCGGCCTGGTGCGGGTGGACCGCAACGCCGAGGGCGCGCGCAACTACACCCAGTGCGACTCGCTGCTGATCGGCAAGCAGTGCGGCGCGCACACCTTCCCCTACATCGAGGTGAAGAACCCGGGCGCCACCGTCGAGCACGAGGCGACCACTTCCAAGATCTCCGATGACCAGCTGTTCTACTGCCGCGCCCGTGGCATCAGCCAGGAAGACGCGGTGTCGATGATCGTCGACGGCTTCTGCAAGCAGGTGTTCCGCGAACTGCCGATGGAGTTCGCGGTGGAAGCCAAGAAGCTGCTGGAAGTCTCGCTGGAAGGTTCGGTGGGCTGACCGCCCGCCCCTGCCCCTCGCAAACGCATTCTCTTTACCGGCGGGCCCTGGCCCGCCCCACGGAAACCCCCACCATGCTGAAGATCGAAAACCTCCACGCCCGCATCGGCGACAAGGAAATCCTCAAGGGCCTGTCGCTGGATGTGAAGCCCGGCCAGGTGCACGCCATCATGGGCCCGAACGGCGCCGGCAAGTCCACCCTGGGCAACGTCCTGGCCGGCCGCGACGGCTACGAAGTGACCGAAGGCAGCGTGCAGTTCGACGGCGTCGACCTGCTGGAGCAGGACCCGGAAGCACGTGCCGCCGCGGGCCTGTTCCTGGCGTTCCAGTACCCGGTGGAAATCCCGGGCGTGAACAATACCTACTTCCTGCGCGCGGCACTGAACGCCCAGCGCAAGGCGCGCGGCGAAGAAGAACTCGATTCCATGCAGTTCCTCAAGCTGGTGCGGCAGAAGCTGGCCGTGCTGCACCTGAAGGACGAACTGCTGCACCGTGGCGTCAACGAAGGCTTCTCCGGCGGCGAGAAGAAGCGCAACGAGATCTTCCAGCTGGCCGTGCTGGAACCGAAGCTGGCGATCCTGGACGAGACCGACTCAGGCCTGGACATCGACGCGCTGAAGAGCGTGGCCGACGGCGTCAACGCACTGCGCGGCGCCGACCGTTCGTTCCTGGTCATCACCCACTACCAGCGCCTGCTGGACTACATCAAGCCGGACGTCGTGCACGTGCTGGCCGATGGTCGCATCGTCAAGAGCGGCGGCCCCGAGCTGGCGCTGGAGCTGGAAGCGCACGGCTATGATTTCCTGAAGGACCGGGTCGTGCCCGAGGCGGCGGTCTGATGAGCGCCCTGCTTGATTCCATGGCCCAGGCCTTCTGTGGCAGCGATGCGCGCCGCGAAGTGCTGGATGCGGCCCTGCGCGACGGCCTGCCCGCCGCCCGCAATGAAGCCTGGAAGTACACCTCGCTGCGCCAGCTGGAACGCCGTGCGTTCGCTGCAGCGCCGCTGCAGGGCCCGGCGCTGGACGCCGCGCTGCTGGACGACATCCCGGCGCCGCGCCTGGTATTCGTCAACGGCCGCCTGGATGCCACGCTGAGCGATGTGCAGGCCCTGCCGTCCGGCGTGCAGCTGCAGCCGCTGTCGGCCGCGCTGGCCGCTGGCGAAGACGCCTTGCGTTTCCTTGGCCGTCGCTACGAGCGCAGCGAAGAGATCTTCGCCCGGCTCAACGCCGCACTGGCCGATGAAGGCGTCGTGCTGCGCGTGGATGAAGGCGTGCAGGTCGAAACGCCGCTGCAGCTGGTATTCGCCAGCGTCGCCGGCGAAGCCGACCTGGCCTGGCACCATCGCCACCTGATCGAACTCCGCGCCGGCGCCAGCCTGGGCGTGGTCGAGCACCGCTTCAGCGTGGGTGACTCCGCCCACCTGGACAACACCGTGCTGCATGCCCACGTCGCCCGCGACGGCGTACTCAAGCACGCCCGCGTGCAGGCCGGCAGCGCCCGCCAGACCAGCTTCCTGCGTACCGACGCGGTGCTGGCCCGCGACGCGCAGTACCACCGCGTGGACCTGGAACTGGGCGCCGCGCTCAGCCGCCACGAACTGAACGTGCGCCTGGAAGGCGACAACGCCCGGCTGACCGCCAACGGCGTGCTGCTCGGCAATGGCCGCCGCCACGTCGAGGCCCGCCTGGGCATCGACCACATCGCGCGCGATACCGCCTGCGAGCTGCTGTGGCGCGGCGTTGCCGCCAACCGCAGCCGCGTGGTGTTCCATGGCGGCATCCAGATCCGCGAAGGCGCCGACGGCACCGACGCGAACCTGTCCAACAAGAACCTGCTGCTGTCGGCCGATGCCGAGATCGATACCCAGCCGACGCTGGTGATCGACGCCGATGAAGTGAAGGCCGCGCACGGCGCGACCGTCGGCCAGCTCGATGCCAATGCGCTGTTCTACCTGCGCTCGCGTGGCCTGCCCCAGGTCCAGGCGCAGGCACTGCTGAGCGCTGCGTTCTGCCATGAACCGCTGAAGATCCTGCCGGACGCGTTGCGCGAGCAGCTGGCACGCCGCCTGGACAAGGCCCTGGCCGAGGCGGGTGTGGCATGAACCTGTCCACGCCACGCCCGATCGAAGAACGCACCGGCGCCCCGGACTGGGATCGCGTCCGCCTCGACTTCCCGCTGCTGATGCGTGAAGTGCACGGCAAGCCGCTGGTCTATTTCGACAACGCCAACACCGGCCAGAAGCCGGTACAGGTGATCGGCGCGGTGGATGAGTTCTACCGCCGCTACAACGCCAACGTCAGCCGCGCGGTGCATGCACTGGGCAGCGAAGCGACCGACGCCTACGAAGGCGCACGCAACAAGCTGGCACGCTTCCTCAACGTGCGCGCCAGCGACCTGGTGCTGTGCAGCGGCACCACCTTCGCCATCAACCTGGTGGCCTACTCGTGGGCGCTGCCGCGATTGAAGGCCGGCGACGTGATCCTGATCACACGCATGGAACACCATGCCAACATCGTGCCGTGGCAGCTGGTCGCGCAACGTACCGGCGCCACCATCCGCGTGGCCGAGATCACGCCCGATGGCGCGCTGGACCTGGATGCGCTGCGCGCGGCGATGACCCCGGAGGTCAGGCTGCTGGCGGTCACCCATGTCTCCAACGTGCTGGGCACGGTCAATCCGGTGCGCGAGATCTGCCGTGAAGCGCGCAAGCGCGGCATCATCACCGTGGTCGATGGCTCGCAGGCGGTGCCGCACCGCAAGGTCGACGTCGCCGCGATCGGCTGCGACTTCTACGCCATCACCGGCCACAAGATGTGCGGTCCGACCGGCACTGGTGCGCTGTGGGCGCGCCGCGAGCACCTGGACGCGATGCCGCCGTTCCTCGGCGGCGGCGAGATGATCAAGGAAGTCAGCTTCGACGGCACCGTGTTCAACGATGCCCCGCACAAGTTCGAAGCCGGCACCCCGAACATCGCCGGTTTCATCGGCCTGGGCGTGGCCGCCGACTACCTGCAGCAGCTCGGCCAGGAGAACGTGGAAGCCCGCGAAGCCGAACTGCTGGCGCACTTCACCGAGGAGCTGCGCCGCGTCGACGGCCTGCGCATCATCGGCGAAGCGCCGGAGAAGGCCGCCGTGGTCTCGTTCCTGATCGATGGCGCGCATGCGCACGATCTGGCCACCCTGCTCGACCTGGAAGGGGTGGCCGTGCGCTCGGGGCAGCACTGCGCACACCCGCTGCTGCAGTACTTCGGCGTCGCCGCCACCTGCCGTGCCTCGCTGGCGTTCTACAACACGCACGCCGAGATCGAGCGCTTCATGACCGCGCTGACCAAGGTGCGCAAGCTTCTGGGCTGAGCCGGCACACCGGGGTCAGATCCCTTTCGCGACGCGAAAGGGATCTGACCCCAGCAACGTCCCCACCAACCGGCGCTGTGACTGCAACGCTGCCCGGATCGCGACCAGATCACCCGCAGGAATGCCCTGCGCGATGAACTCCACATACCGCCTTCGCCGCTCTTCCACATCGAAGGCCATCAAATCGAACGCCGGGTGTGGTGTAAGCAGCGCGTTGCACGTTCCCCGCGCATTGGCCCGATAGCTGGACCAGCGATAGTCGCCGGGATGCGCCACCCTCCCC
Organism: Stenotrophomonas sp. YJH_SMC_123; assembly: GCF_059368215.1. Classification (NCBI taxonomy): domain Bacteria; kingdom Pseudomonadati; phylum Pseudomonadota; class Gammaproteobacteria; order Lysobacterales; family Lysobacteraceae; genus Stenotrophomonas; species Stenotrophomonas sp. YJH_SMC_123. Next base: position 136,893 of record NZ_JCAFRM010000001.1, on the reverse strand, counting down.
GCCCGCACCGGATTGAGCTCGATGTAGCGCTGGCAGGCCAGCAGATAGCGATCCGTATCCACCACCGTGGAGTGGAAGCGCCCTTCCCATAACGTGCCGGTGCGGCCCTGCCGATCATTCACCCGACGTACGTAGGTCCGGTTCACGGCCTGCATCATCCGCGACAGCCCGCCGCAGAGATCAGGCGTTGCCAGAAGATGGACGTGATTGTCCATCAGCACATAAGCGTGGACCCGGCAGTGCTGCTGGTCTGCGTGATGACACAGCAGGCGCAGGTAGGCGACGCGGTCGCCATCCGCAAAGAACACGCGCTGACGATTGTTGCCGCGCTGGACGACATGTTGCGGATATCCGGGCGCATCGATGCGCCGTGGCCTTGGCATGGGCTGCTCCTGGTAGCAGGGGGTCAGGGCCCTTCGCTGCGCAAAGGGATCTGCCCCCACTCCCCCATTTGCGCCCGCCCACGCCCCACCTAGAATGGGGCCATGAGCACCCTGACCTTCCGCGCCGCCACGCCGGCCGACATCCCCGCCCTGATCGCCCTCGTCACCTCGGCCTACCGTGGCGACGCCAGCCGCGTTGGCTGGACCACCGAAGCCGACCTGCTGGATGGCGCCCGCATCGACGCCGAAGGCATCCAGGCCGACCTCGACCGCCCGCGCTCGACCATCCTGCTGGCCGAGCGCGAAGGCGTTCTTGTGGCCTGCGCCCACGTTGCCGACGTCGACGGCAACGGCTACTTCGGCATGTTCTCGGTCGATCCGGCCCAGCAGGGCGGCGGCGTCGGCAAGCAGCTGATGGACGCCGCCGAAGCGCACGCCGCACGCGAATGGAAGGTGCCGGTGATGCAGATGACGGTGATCGACGTACGCGACGAACTGATCGCCTACTACGAGCGCCGCGGCTACCAGCGTACCGGCATCAAGAAGCCGTTCCCATATGGCGACGAACGCTTCGGAATCCCCAAGCGCGACGACCTGCGCTTCGAGGTCCTGGAAAAGCCACTGGCCGGAGCCGCCGCGTGAGCGATACCTGGACCTTCGTGTGTGCCGGCAACGAGCTGCTGCCCGGTGAAATGAAGAGCGTGTTCGACGAAGTGACCGGCACGCCGATCGTGGTGTTCAACCTCGACGGCGAGCTGTACGCGCTGGAAGACCAGTGCACGCATGAGGAGTTCGAGCTGTCCTCGGGCGAGTTCAACACCGACGAAGGCAGCGTGGAATGCGTGCTGCACGGCGCGCGCTTCGACGTGCGCGATGGCCGCGCCCTGTGCGCCCCGGCCTATACGCCGGTACCCAAGTTCCCGGTGAAGCGCGAACACGACGCCGTCTGGACCCGCGACGACCGCGATTGAAGCGCCCCTGGCCGCCGGCGACTCCGCCCAGGGGTGGAAGCCAGCGGAGCGCGCTGAGAGGCGTTCAGGGGCCTCCCCGGGCCTCCAGACCGCTCGTTCGCCCGCGCATATGCGAATCATTATCGTTGATGTTATCCTACGTAACATCTTCGTAACGACTCCGCCCCCTGCGCCATGGCTTTGCCCGCGCCCGCCGCCACGCTGTGCCAGCTTCCCCGCCATGGGTGGCCGTTGGCTGTGGCCCTGCTGCTGACGCTGCTGCTGGGCTGGTCGGCCCTGCACGAAGGGCGCGATGGACCCGCCACCTACGGCTGGCAGGCACACGCTGAAGATCTTCAGCAGGCCATGCCGATGCCGGCCCCGCCGGCGGACGAGTGCCCGCGCCATGCGGTGCCAGTACCGGAGCCGCCGCTGGATGGCGAGGGCACAACGCCCTGTACCGGACTGGCTCCCCCGCGCGCCGCCCTGGTCGCGCATGTTCCGCTGTGGCGCTCCGATGCCCTGCACTGGCAGCTGCACGATCCCGCACTGCGGTTGAACCCCGGCCACGCACCGCCCGCACCGCACGCCAGCTGAGGCGCCCTGCGGCCATTGCCGTGCGCCTGGAGTCGTCCGCTGCGTAGCCGAGCATCGGCTCGGCTCTACAGAAGACGCCCTCTACATGCCGTCGCGCTGTCTGCGCTTCGGCCCTCGCCCTTTTCCGATCCCAGCCACTACCACCCAAGCCATGACCCACATCACGTCCCGCAAGCGCGCCCCGCGCGTTTCCCTGCTCGCCACCGCCACCCTGGCCGCCGGCTTCGCGCCGTTGGCCGCACAGGCGGCCGACAGCGCTGACGCAGCCTCCTCCCGCAAGGCCACCGACCTGGACAAGGTGCAGGTGCGCGGCAGCTGGTTCAATCCGTCCTCACCGAAGTTCACCGCCGAGCTGCTGGACACCCCGAAGTCGGTGTCGATCGTCTCGGAAAAGCTGATCGCCGAAACCGGTGCGACCAACCTGCAGGATGCGCTGCGCATGGTGCCGGGCATCACCTTCGGTGCCGGCGAAGGCGGCAATCCGACCGGTGATCGCCCCTTCATCCGTGGCTTCGATTCGCAGAGCAACGTCTTCGTCGATGGCCTGCGCGACGTCGGCTCGCAGACCCGCGAGATCTTCGACCTGGAGCAGGTGGAAGTAGTCAAGGGCCCGAGCTCGGCCTACGGCGGCCGTGATTCCGGCGGTGGCAGCCTGAACCTTGTGAGCAAGACGCCGAAGCTGAAGAACGAGACCAGCGCCAGCATGGGCATCGGCACCGACAGCTACGCGCGCGGCACCGTGGACGCCAACTACGTGCTGGGCGATGGCATCGCCGCGCGCCTGAACCTGATGAAGCACGAATCGGACATCGCTGGCCGTGACGCCGCCAATGTCAGCCGCTGGGGTATCGCGCCGTCGATCGCGTTCGGCCTGAACGGCCCGGCCCAGCTGATCGCCAGCCACTACCACATGCAGAGCGATGACCTGCCGGACGCGGGTGGCTTCCCGTATGGCAACCCGAACGGTGCGCCGGCCTCGAAGTGGGTCGACGGCCACCCGATGGTGCCGGACCGCAACAACTACTACGGCCTGGTCGACCGTGACTTCCAGCGTACCCGCGCCGACATCAGCACCCTGGATGCCAGCTACGACTTCGGCGGCCACAAGCTGCGCAACATCGCGCGCCTGGGCAACACCAGCAACGACTACCTGTGGACCCAGCCGGACGACAGCCAGGGCAACCCGAACAACTACGGCACCCTGTGGCGCCGGACCAACAGCCGTGCCGTCGACGTCAAGAGCTTCGCCGACCAGCTGGGCCTGACCGGTGCCTTCCAGACCGGTGCGCTCAAGCACAGCTACAGCGCGGGCGTGGAATACAGCGACGAGAAGATGACCCGCGGCAGCTATCTGATGACCCCGGGCACCAGCAACCCGCTCACCGGCAACAGCAAGTGCCCGACCACCGGCGCAGCCACCGGCTACAACTGCACCGATTTCGCCAATCCGAACCCGCGCGATCCGTGGGCGGCCACCCATTCGGTGTACCGCAGCGACAAGGCACTGGACGTAGAGCAGCGCACCAGGACCACCTCGGCCTACGTGTTCGACACCATCGAGCTCAATGAGCAGTGGATGATCAACCTCGGCCTGCGCTACGACGACTTCCGCACCACCCTGACCACCCCGGTGGCCGGCAAGGCACCGACCCGCGTGCGCAACAGCAACGACTTCCTGAACTACCAGGCCGGCGTGGTGTTCAAGCCGGCCGCCAACGGCAGCATCTACCTGTCGTGGGGCACCTCCTCGACTCCGCCGGGCATGGACGGTGGTGATGGTTCGGACGGCCTGAGCGCCGCCGTGGCCGACCTCAAGCCGCAGGATACGAAGAACCTCGAGCTGGGCACCAAGTGGGACCTGTTCGACCAGCGCCTGAACCTCACCGCGGCGATCTTCCACACGGTGATGAACAACGCGCGCGTGACGGTCGACAACGGCACCAGCCAGAATGCCGGCAAGAAGGAAATCAACGGCTTCGAGCTGGGCTTCACCGGCCAGCTGACCGACGCCTGGAGCCTGTACGGCGGCTACACCTACCTGGACTCGGAACTGAAGGACAACGGCTTCGTCTGTGGTGCACCGGTCGGCCGCACCTGCCCGTCCAACGTCTACGTGCCCTCGCCGTACAACGGCAACGTATTCCCGAACACCGCCAAGCACAGCGCCAACCTGTGGACCACCTACCGCTTCCCCATCGGCCTGACCGTCGGTGCCGGTGCGTTCTACTCGGACAAGCAGTACGGTGACGTCGCCAACACCAAGTGGATCGCCAGCTACACCCGCTTCGACGCGATGGCCAGCTACGCGATCCAGGACAACATCAGCCTGCAGCTCAACGTGCAGAACCTGACCGACAAGACCTACTTCACCAAGGCCTATGCCTCGCACTACGCGAGCATCGCCCCGGGTCGCTCGACCACCCTGGCACTGAACGTGAAGTTCTGATGTAGCTTCGCTCCACCACGGCGGCAGGCTCTCCTGCCGCCGTTTTTGTTTCCGGCGATACTCACCCCATGGCAACCCGTACCCCCATCGACAGCGACGCCCTGGCCGAACTGCTGCAGCACGATCCGCAGGCCGCGTTCGCACGCGTGCGCGACGCTGCGCAGGCTGGGCAGGTCGATGCACAACTGCTGCTCGCGCAGATGCACATGGAAGGCAAAGGCACCGCGCAGGACGCCTCGGCGGCGCTGCTCTGGTACGAAACCGCCGCCAACAACGGCGCGCCGATGGCGATGAACATGCTCGGCCGCTGCCATGAGCTGGGCCACGGCACGGCGGTCAACCTGGCGCTGGCGGCGGTGTGGTACCGGCGCGCGGCCGACACCGGCCTGGACTGGGGCCTGTACAACCTGGCCAACCTGCTGGCCACCGGCCGCGGCATTGCGCAGGACCGCGCGCAGGCACTGGCCCTGTACACCCGTGCCGCGCACCTGGGCCACGCCAAATCGATGAACCTGCTGGCCCGCCACCTCGAAGACGGGCTGGATACCGCACCCGATCCGCAGGCGGCGCTGGCCTGGTACCAGCGCGCGGCCGAGGCCGGTGATTTCCGCGGCCAGGCCAACTACGCCTCGATCCTGCTGCAGGCCGGCCAGGTCGAGCAGGCCGTGCACTGGCTGCGGCTCGCACTGGCGCACGGCAGCCCGGCATTCATGGCGCACATCGTGCCGGAGCTGGCCGCGTCACCGCATCCACAGGTGCGCGCCCTGGTCGCACCGCCGTCCCTCTGAGGAGTCCCGCATGCTGCTGCACATCCCCGACATTCTCAGCGCCGACCAGGTCGCCGACTTCCGCCGCCGCCTCGACGCCGCCGACTGGACCGATGGCCGCGAAACCGTGGGGCATCTGGGCGCACAGGCCAAGCACAACCAGCAGCTGCCCGAGGCTTCGCCGCTGCGCCGCGAACTGGGCGAGATCATCCTCGTCGCGCTGGCCCGGCACCCGCTGTTCTTCAGTGCCGCGCTGCCGCTGAAGTACCTGCCACCACGCTTCAACCGCTACAGCGGTGGCGGCACCTATGGCTACCACGTCGATGGCGCGGTGATGAACCTGGCCAATGGCGAACAGCTGCGTTCGGACATCTCCTGCACCCTGTTCCTGTCGGCGCCGGACGAATACGAAGGCGGCGAGCTGATCATCAGCGATACCTACGGCGAGCACGAAGTGAAGCTGCCGGCCGGCGACCTGGTCGTGTATCCGTCCAGCAGCCTGCACCAGGTGCGGCCGGTCACCCGCGGCGCGCGCGTGGCCTCGTTCTTCTGGGTGCAAAGCATGATCCGCGACGATGTGCAGCGCCGCCTGCTGTGGGAAATGGATGGCGCGATCGAGCGCCTGCGGCAGACCGGCGGCGACGCCGAGGCGGTCCTGCAGCTGACCGGCGTGTACCACAACCTGTTGCGGCGCTGGAGCGAAGTCTGAGCCTTGCCGGGCCGGCCTGCGACATTTTGGCAATCATTCTCATTTGCAACAGCTAACAGCTCTCATTACAATCACGCCCCGTTGATGCCGGCTGCTGCCGGCAGCCCCAGGGAACCCCCGCTTGCTGCGCCCGCTTCGCCCTCGCCCACTCATCCATCGCAAGATGGGCACCGCCATGCGCGGCCAGCGTCCTGCGCTGGCCAGCCTGCTGGCGTGGGTGGCAATGCTGGCGTTGCTGCTGGGCACCCTGCCGCTGCTGCCACAGGCCCAGGCCGGAATGGCCGTGCAGATGCCACTGGAAGAACGTGGCGGCGAAACACCCCTGCAGGAAGAGGCGCCGGCCAAGCTGCGCCGCTGCGCCTCCGCTCCGGTGAAGGCGGCCGAGAAGGCACGCCCGCCGTTGCTGCTGGCCAGCCACTGGCTGCGCACTGAGCTCGACCTCGTACCCGCCATGCCGGCCATGCCCGGCGTGCGCCCGGACTGGCCGCTGGCCGCTCCGGACACGCCCTGGGCCGATGCGCCCGGGCGCCGTCAGCAACGCGGCCAGGCGCCGCCGCTCGCCTGATCCACGGCCCGACGTGACCGCCTGCGCGGTCGCGCCTGCACGCCGCTGCCTGCTTCATCCCTGCCGCCCCTGGCCGGCCCTTCCGTGCCTGCCGCGCCCTTCGCGCACGGCACCGCGCCACCCTGCATCCTTCGAGGTAACTGCCATGGCCCAGCGCCATCGTGTCCGTTCGTCCCTGTCCCGTACCCTGCTGACCAGCGCCGTGCTGGCGGCTTTCGCCAGCCCCGCCTTCGCCCACGGTGACGCCGCAGGCGCGCCGCAGACGCTGGACAAGGTGGTGGTCACCGCCGCCGGCTTCGAGCAGAAGGTGATCGATGCCCCGGCCAGCATCAGCGTGGTCAGCCGCGAGGAACTGAGCAAGCGCCCGTACACTAGCCTGGTCGATGCGCTGCGCGACGTCGAAGGCATCGACGTCGGCCTGGAAGCGACCGACAAGAACGGCCGCGCCACCGTGTCGCTGCGCGGCCTGCCGTCCGAGTACACCCTGGTGCTGATCGACGGCCGCCGCCAGAGCAATGTCGGCCAGATCTATCCGAACAACTTCGGTGGCGGCCAGTTCGCCTACCTGCCCCCGCTGGACGCGATCGAACGCATCGAGGTCGTGCGCGGGCCGATGTCCACGCTGTACGGTTCGGACGCGATGGGCGGTGTCATCAACATCATCACCCGCCGCAACCAGGACAGCTGGCACGGTTCGGTCAGCCAGGGCTTCACCGTGCAGCAGGACGACCAGTTCGGCGATGCACGCACCACCGACCTCTACCTCAGCGGCCCTTTGCTGAAGGAGCGCCTCAGCCTGGCAGTACGCGGCAGCTACTACGACGCGAAGGCTTCCAACCCGGAATGGGATGCGTTGTCCCTGCCCGACGGCACCCTGTGGGAGCGCAGCATCGGCTTCGGCGGTGGTGGCAAGTCGGTGGCCAACACCAACTGGAACAGCGGCGTGCGGTTGGACGTCCGCATCAACGACGATCACGAACTGTGGCTGGACTACGACGTGTCGCGGCAGAAGTTCGACAACAGCGAAGGCCAGACCGGCACCCTCGACAGCCTGGCCAGCCTGTGGCGCGTCGGCAATGCCGTCATTCCCAACCCGAACGGCAGCGGTACCGTCACCCGTCGCGTGGTGCAGCCGCGCGTGGGCTACACCGCCTACCAGCGCTACGAACGCGACCAGTTGTCGCTGACCCATCAGGGCCGCTACAGCTTCGGTACCTGGCAGACCTCGCTGACCCACAGCAAGAGCAGCAACCTGGGCCGTTCGCTGCCGCTGACCCTGGAAGAGCGCGCCAACCTGCAGACGCTATGGAATGACGTCTGCCGCCGCACCGGTGCTGCCAACAACTGTGCGGCCGGCCGCGGCAACGCCCTGGCTGCCCTCAACCCGAGCGAGATGGCGCGCCTGCAGGCGTTCCTGCCGCGCCCGCTGCGCACCATGGAACTGGAAGGCTACGTGCTCGACACGATGCTCGACCTGGACTTCGGCGCGCACACGCTGACCGTGGGCGGCCAGTACAACGACACTGACATGGTCGACGGTGTGTTCGGCATGGATGGCGCCGGCTACCGCAGCAACGTCAAGCAGACGCACCGCATGTGGGCGCTGTTCGCCGAGGACAACTGGGCGCTGACCGACACCCTCACCGCCACCTTCGGCCTGCGCTACGACGACCACAACGTATTCGGCAGCCATGTCAGTCCGCGTGGCTACCTGGTGTGGAATGCCAGCGATGCGTGGACCTTCAAGGGCGGCGTCAGCACCGGCTACAAGACCCCGCGTCCGGACCAGCTGTTCCCGGGCATCACCGGCTTCGGTGGCCAGGGCGTGCTGCCACTGGTCGGTTCGCCGAACCTCAAGCCGGAAACCAGCACCAACTACGAGCTGGCCGCTTACTACGAAGGCCAGCGCTGGGGCTTCAACGTCACCGGCTTCTTCAACACGTTCGAAGACAAGATCGCCAGCGGCGGCACCTTTGCGAACTGCGAAGTGGCCCGCGCCGGCAGCGGCTACTGCGTGGACATCGGCCCGGGCTGGGCGGCACTGGGCTACAGCACGTTCACCCAGAGCGTGAACATCGACAAGGCCGAGACCCGCGGTGCCGAACTGGCCGCGCATGTCGACCTGCTCGACACCCTGCAGCTGCGCGGCAACTACACCTGGACCAGGAGCGAGCAGACCAGCGGCGCGCAGAAGGGCCTGCCGATCAGCGGCACGATGCCGGCCAGGCACATGGCCAATGCAAGCCTCAACTGGCAGGTCAACGAAGCGATCAGCCTGTCGCTGATCGGCGAAGGCCGCTACGACCGCTACCGCGACACGCTGCTGGACGCCAACGGCGCCAGCCACACCCGCTACTACGAGGACTACACCATCTTCCATCTCGGTGGCAGCTGGAAGGCCACGCCATGGCTGACGGTGAACGCGCGGGTCAACAACCTGTTCGACAAGGACTTCGTTTCGCAGTCGTGCCTGCTGATCAGCCAGAGCGAGTTCAACTGCGTGGACGACTACGCGACCAAGGACCAGCGCCGCAGCTACTGGATCTCGTTGAACGCGAAGTTCTGATCGCCGCGCCCGGCCCCGGTGGGTGCCGACCTTGGTCGGCACCGCTTCATCCACGCGTGGCGTGGATCTACCGATCGGTAGTGCCGGCCGCTGGCCGGCAATCGCCCTCCAGCGATACAGAACGACACGCAATTGCGAGCTATTCTCATCAATGATGTAATGGGCAGTCCCCGTCCGCCTCGAACCGTGCCGTGAGCCGTCCTGCCTCTTCCACCGTGGCGCAGCAACAGAACCGTGGCTTCTGGCTGCGGACGCTGCACCAGTGGCACTGGATCAGCTCGGCGGTGTGCCTGATCGGCATGCTGCTGTTCGCGGTGACCGGCCTGACCCTCAACCACGCCGCGAAGATCGAAGCCAAACCCCAGGTGCAGAACCAGCATCTGGAACTGCCGGCCGATCTGCTCGGCCAGCTCGGCACGCGCGAAAACGGCAATGCACCGATTCCGCGCCCGGCCCGGCACTGGCTGGACACGCAGCTGGGCATCGCCATCGGCGGGCGCCCGGCAGAGTGGTCGGCCGAGGAGATCTACCTGTCGCTGCCGCGCCCCGGCGGCGACGCCTGGCTGAGCATCGATCGCGGGACCGGCGCGGTGGAGTACGAATCAACCTCGCGCGGCGCGGTGTCCTACCTCAACGACCTGCACAAGGGCCGCAACGCGGGCCCGGCGTGGGGCTGGTTCCTGGACCTGTTCGCCGTGGCCTGCCTGGTGTTCTGCATCACCGGCCTGTTCCTGCTGCACCTGCATGCACGCCAGCGGCGCATGACCTGGCCGCTGGTCGGCCTCGGCCTGATGATTCCGCTGCTGATCGCCCTGCTGCTGATCCACTGACTTTCCTTCGTTTCCGGAGCCGCCCCATGCGCGTCACCCTGACCATCGCCCTCAGCGGCCTGCTGGCCACCTCGCCGGCGTACGCCACCACCCTCGACATCAACGTCGAAGTGCCCAAGCTCAACGTGGCCGAGTACCACCGCCCGTACGTGGCGGTGTGGCTGGAAGGCGCCGACCAGAAGGTCGCGGCCAACCTGTCGGTCTGGTACCAGCAGACCAGCAACAGCGAAGGCCACGGCACCAAATGGCTGCCGGACCTGCGCCAGTGGTGGCGCAAGAGCGGCCGCACCCTGCAGGTGCCGGTGGACGGCGTGACCGGCCCGACCCGCCCGGCCGGCAAGCACGCGCTGTCGTTCAACGACAGGCAGCCGGCACTGAAGCAACTGGCCCCGGGCAACTACACCCTGGTGGTGGAAGCGGTGCGCGAAGTCGGTGGCCGCGAACTGCTGAAAATCCCCTTCACCTGGCCGGCCACCGCCGCGCAGAACGGCAAGGCGCAGGGCGCCACCGAACTGGGCCAGGTCACCCTCGCCGTCAAACCATAACTGCCTGAGCCGGGGTCGGATCCCTTCCGCAGGAAGGGCTCTGACCCCATCGCCCTATCCCTCGGGGTCAGAGCCCTTTCCGCTGGAAAGGGATCCGACCCCTTCCAACTGGAGTCTTCCGCATGAAGCGCACGCTCGTCCTCGCCGCCGCCCTGGCCGCTGCCCTTCCCTTCTCCGCCCTGGCCCACAAGGCCTGGCTGCTGCCCTCGCAGACCGTGATCGCCGGCAACGCGCCGTGGATCACCGTCGACGGTGCGGTCTCCAACGATCTGTTCTACTTCAACCACGTGCCGCTGCGCCTGGAATCGCTGGTGATCACCGCGCCGGACGGCAGCACCGTGCAGCCGCAGAACGCGTCGACCGGCAAGTACCGCAGCGTGTTCGACATCGAACTGAAGCAGCCGGGCACTTACCGCATCGCGTCGGTCAATGACGGCCTGTTCGCCACGTACGAGCAGAACGGCGAGCGCAAGCGCTGGCGCGGCAGCGTGGCTACCTTCGGTGAACTGCCGAAGGACGCGAAGAAGCTGGAAGTGAGCCAGTCGATCGGCCGCGTGGAGACCTTTGTCACCAACGGTGCGCCGAACGACACCGCGCTGAAGCCGACCAACCGTGGCATCGAGCTGGTCGCCGTCGGCCACCCGAATGACCTGTTCGCCGGCGAGGAAGCCACCTTCCGCGTGCTGGTCGATGGCAAGCCGACCGCCGGCCTGCAGTTCGAGATCGTGCGTGGCGCCACCCGCTACCGCAACGCGCAGGACGAGCTGAAGCTGACCAGCGATGCCAAGGGCGAGATCAAGGTGACCTGGCCGGAAGCCGGCATGTACTGGCTGGAGACCGGCACCGAGGACAACAAGACGTCGGTGAAGCAGGCCGCCAAGCGCCGCCTGAGCTACGTCGCCACGCTGGAAGTGCTGCCGCAGTAATGTGGACCGCGATGCCGGGCATTCCCCGGCATCGCCACCGCAACGCATCACCATGACCGATTCCCATCTCGACATCGCCCGCCTCGGTGGCACCACCATGGGCACCACCTGGAGCGTGTCGCTGGTCGCGTCGCGCCAGCGCGACCTGCACCCGCTGCACGCCGGCATCCAGGCGCGGTTGGACGACGTGGTCGCGCAGATGAGCACCTGGGAGCCCGGCTCGGATCTGAGCCGCTACAACCGCGCCGACGCTGGCCAATGGTGCGTGCTGCCGGCGGAGACCCGCCACGTTGTGACCTGCGCACAGGCCATCGCTGCCGCCAGTGACGGCGCCTTCGATCCCACCATCGGTCCGCTGGTTGCACTGTGGGGCTTCGGTGCACATGCCGGTGAACGCCGCCAGCCCGACGCCGCTACCCTGCAGGCCACCCGTGAGCGTTGCGGTTGGCAGCGCCTGCAGTGGCAGGATGATGCGCTGCTGCAACCGGGCCGGCTGGAACTGGATCTCTCTGCGATCGCCAAGGGCTTCGGCGTCGATCACGTAGCCGCCTGGTTGCGTAGGCAAGGGATTGGGGCGGCGCTGATCGAAGTCGGCGGCGAACTGGCCGGCTACGGCCGCAAACCGGACGGCCAACCGTGGCGCGTGCTGGTGGAATCCGCACCGGAAGAGGATGTGCACACCGAAACCCCGCCACGGGTGCTGGCGCTGGACGGCAAGGCGGTGGCCACTTCGGGCGATCGCTGGCACCAGTACCAGGCCGATGGCGAGGCCTACAGCCACAGCCTCGACCCGCGTACGGGCAGGCCGGTGCAGCAGGTCGCCGCAGCGGTCACCGTCGTGGCCGACGACGCCATGCACGCCGATGCCTGGGCTACCGCACTGACCGTGCTGGGTCGCGAACAGGGCATGGCGCTGGCCGAGCGCGAAGGACTGGCCGCGCGCTACCTGCAACGCACCGCAGACGGCCCGCAGGAATTTCTCAGCAGCGCCTTCCAGCGCCTGCTCGACGGGCAGGACGCATGAGCACTCGGCCATCGCGTGCGTGGCTCGGCAACACACTTGTACTGATCGTACTGGCGCTGATCGCCTGTGCGCTGCTGCGCCTGCACCTCGGCGAAGCCTGGTGGCAGGGCGCACCGCCGGCACGGCAATCGCAGATCGCCATCATCGCCACCGCGCTGTACGCGCTGGCCTGCGCAGCCCTGTGGTGGCGCACTCGTCCGCGCGATGATGCGGCGTCCGCCGATACCGCACCGCTCCTGCTGGTCTGGTCCAGCCAGACCGGCTTTGCCCGCGAACTGGCCGAACGCAGTGCCGAGGCCCTGCGTGGTGCCGGCGTGCCGGTGCGTGTGCGCGGGCTGCATGATGTCGACGCCGCATTGCTGGCCGACAGCCAGCGCGCGCTGTTCATTGCCAGCACCACCGGCGAAGGCGATCCGCCCGACCACGCCCTGCCGTTCCTGCGCGGGGTGATGGCCGCGCCGCCTCCGTTGCAGCATCTGCAGTACGGCGTGCTCGCGCTGGGCGACCGCAGCTATGGCCACTTCTGCGGATTCGGCCACCAGCTGGACCAGTGGCTGCGCCAGCACGGCGCGCACCCGCTGTTCGATGCGATCGAGGTCGACAATGCCGATCCGGCGGCGCTGCGACATTGGCAGCAGCTGCTGGGACAACTTGGCGGAGGCGCCACCGAACTGCCCGACTGGAGCCCGGCCGAGTATCAGCCGTGGACGTTGCTGCAACGCCAGCATCTGAATCCGGGCAGCCCCGGCGGCCCGGTGTACCGGGTGCGCCTGCAGCCACCGCCTGGCGTCGATGTGCAGTGGCAGGCCGGCGACATCGCCGAGATCGGCCCGCAGCACCCACGCCACAGCGCGCGCGCCTGGCTCGATGCACAGGGCTTCAATGCAGACACCATGCTGGATGACGGGCAGGCGTTGCTGGCCCGTATCGAGCGCTCACATCTGCCATCGCTGGTTCCCCCGGGTGATCTGCCCGCACTGCTGGCAACCCTGCAACCGCTGCCGCATCGCGAGTACTCGATCGCCTCGGTGATAGCCGACGGCGCGGTGGAGCTGCTGGTGCGCCGCCAACTGCGCGCCGACGGTACACCCGGCATCGGCAGCGGCTGGCTGTGCGACCACGCGCCCATCGGCGAACCGGTGCAACTGCGGCTGCGCCGCAACGACAATTTCCATGGCGTGCCCACCGATGTACCGCTGCTGCTGATCGGCAACGGCACCGGCATCGCCGGCCTGCGCGCGCACCTGCACGAACGTGCCCAGCGCGGCGCTCGCCGCACCTGGCTGCTGTTCGGCGAGCGCACCGCCGCGCACGACTTCCATTTCGGCGAAGAACTGCAGGCGATGCTGGCCAGCGGCACGCTGGCACGGCTGGATGCAGTGTTCAGCCGCGACGGCGGCGCGCATCGCTATGTGCAGGACCGGCTGCAGGCCGAAGCGGCGACGCTGCGGCAGTGGGTCGATGAAGGCGCGACGATCCTGGTCTGCGGCAGCCTGCAGGGCATGGCCCCGGGCGTGGATGCAGTGATCGAGCGGGTGCTGGGTACCGCAGGCAGGGAAGCGCTGCTGCTGGCCGGTCGTTACCGGCGCGATGTGTATTGAACGAACCATCGGGGTCGGTTCCCTTTCCGCAGGAAAGGGCTCTGACCCCAACCACAGCCGCACCATGACGGCGTGTCCAGGCATGGTGGCAACCGCACGGCAGTAGATCCACGCCATGCGTGGATGGCGCCCACCGGCGCCCAGAAATCATGCCCCCGCCGCGCTCACCCGTATCGCCAACAACTCGCCACCACCGCTGAGCGCATGCCGTTGCCTCTCGCCCCCCGCCAACCACGCGGTGTCTCCCGCCTGCAGCGCCGGCAGGCCACTATCGGCACCGAACTGCGCCTGTCCGGCCAGCAGATGCAGCGCCCACGCAACGCCCGGTTCGCAGAAGAAGAACATCGACCCCACCAGCGGCCGGTGCAGCAGTTCGGCCTGCAGCAGCTCGCGCTTCCACATCAGGTTGAAGTCGTGGGTGGTGCCATCGACCAGTTCACCGTGCAGCGTTTCCTCACCGGCAAAGCGCGCCCGCCCGTGTGGCGGCAGCACCTGGGCCACGCGGCCATCCTCGAAACGCAGGCGCACGCCATTGCCCTGCAGCAGCACCAGTTCGCGCTCCACGCCGGGGAAGGTGGAGAACGCAGCGTCCTGCTCGATCTCGGCCACCGACAGGCGCAGCGCCCAGTCATCACCCTGCGCGGGCAGGCGCAGGATCTCGCGGGTCCAGCCAAGTCCATTCCGCCAGCGTTCGCGACGATAGTCCAGGCTGGAAATGACCTGGCTCGGAGTGTGCAACAGGGAGTCGACGTTCATCGGCGCATTGCATCACGCCACGCGCCATCATGCATCACCGCGTAGCGAGCGTGCCCTGGCCACCGCATCCGCCGGCCAGCAGCTGCGAGTGCTTCAGCCAATCCTGGTCAGGGTAGTAAGCAAACACCATCGTGCCGCCACGCAACGCATCGATCAGCGGCTTGGCCACCGAAAGGCGCACCGCCGGGCAACCCAGGCTGCGACCCAAGCGCCCCTGCAGCTGCGCGGTGGCCGGGTTCACGTACGGCGCACCGTGGATGACGATCGCGCGTTCGCGCGCACGGTCGTTGAAGCCCGGCTCCAGCCCGGCCAGGCGCAGCGAATATCCATTACCGCCCATGTAGGTCTCCTGCGCGGTGAACGCGCCGAGGCTGGACATGAAACTCCCATCGCGGTTGGAGAAGTGCTGGGTGCGGTTCTCGCCGCTGTTGCGGCCATGCGCCACCCATTCCTCGAACAGCAGGCGCTGGTGGGCCAGGTCGAACACCCACAGGCGCGGCTCGGTGGACGGCCGCGAATAATCGATCACGCTGAGACGATCACCGTTGATGCCCAGCTCCGGCCGCTGCAACGCACAGCGCATGGCGTGCGCCGCCAGCTGCAACACGTGGCGGTCGGCCTTGGGCGCACTGCGCGACAGCAAGGCAGCCAGATCATCAGCGCTGGTGGCAAGGGCGGGCGTCTGTGCCAGCGCCGGGGCGCTGGCCGAGGTCGCCAGCAGGCCGAACGCGGCCAGCCGGCACAGGCGGGATGCAGTCATGGGCACAACGAGGGGACTCAGTTGCCCTTGAGGGTGGACCCTGGCGGCTCGGATTCCAAGACCGGCTGCATTCCGGATTCAGCCGGGCTTGGGCGGACCGCCGGCAACGAGGTCACCAGCAGGGTCGTGCCCGGCACCAGCACCTGGTACAGCTGGCGGGCAAAATCGGCCGGCAGCGCCATTGGCAACGAGGGCGTGGCCAGCAGGTCCGGGGTGGCCTGGGCACGATCCTGGCCCAGCAGCGGATAGGCCGTCCACTGGTGCAGGCGCTGGTTCACGTCCAGCGGGCTGGGCGTATCGCTGTAGCCCTGCCCCATCACGAACAGCGTGGTGCCCTGGAATGCGGGCAGGGCGTCGGCCTTCAGCGGCGACTCGCCGATCATCACGCCATCGCGCAGCACGTACAGGCGCTGGTCATGCAGGCTGACCAGGATGCCGACCTGCCCGGCCGGGGCTGCGCTGTCGTCCCACCAGGCCTGCGCCGGGGCCCCGCCCTCGGTTTCCGGCAAAGCCTGGCCGCGCGCGTTGACCGGGGCCAGCACCGAAGGATAGGCCAGGGTCATCGGCGAACTCTTGGCGTCGGCCACCACCACCGTATCGCCGCGCTGGGTTTCGCTGAACAGCTTCTGCGCGAACGCCTGCGGCAGGCGCACGCAGCCATGCGAGGCCGGATGCCCGGGCAGGCTGCCGCCATGCAGGGCGATGCCATCCCAGGTCAGCCGCTGCATGTAGGGCATCGGCGCGCTGTTGTAGAGGTTGGACCTGTGGTCCTTGTCTTTCTGCAGGATGGTGAACACGCCGGTCGGCGTCTCGTGCCCGGCCTTGCCCGAGCTGATCGTGGTCAGGCCGATGGCGATGCCGTTGCGGTAAACGTAGGCACGCTGCTCATCGAGGCTGACCACCAGCACGATCGGGCCGGTCGGCGAGATTTCCGGATGCCACAGGTACTCGCCCGGTTTCAGGTCGGTCGGCCCGCGCACGTCGGCGGTGCTGGCTTCGGCCGCAGGCTTGGCTGTCGGCGTCGGCGCAGCGGCATGGGCCAGCAGTGGCAGGGTCAGTGCCAGGGCGAGCATCAGGGTCGTGGGGCGGTGCACAAGCATCCAGCGGGGTCCTTTCCATGCGGAGCGGCCACCGTACACCATCGGCCCGTGGTGGCCGCGGCAAAACCAGGCGCCGGAAATGAAATTGCCCGGCGACACAGCCATGTGTCGTACCGGGCAATCGTTACGTCCTTGTCGGCCTGCTGCCGCCCCCTCGCATCCTGCGCTGTGGGGGTAGCGTTGCATCCTGCACGCGGCCGCGTCTGTCCTGTTTGTATCTCAGCCCCTTCCACAGGTCTGTGATGCCACCATCCTGGTGATTGGTGCCGCGTCCTGCGGCGGTCGGTGGTCACGGCCTTCCTGTCCGTGACCGGTGAACCAGCCTCCTGCCGGTTCCGACGATTCCTGCTGTCAGCGCCTGGGTACGGTCCGCACCGGTACCGATCCGGGTACCGGATCCGCCGGCAACAACCTGTTGCCTACGGTGATCCGCTGTCGATTCCGTTCGACGATCGCTTTCCCTATCCCTTTCACCTGCGTCAGGTCCTCGACGCGATGAAACGGGCCGTGTCTGCGCCGGTGCTCGACGATCGCCTCGGCCTTGGCGGCTCCGACCATCGTCAATCCCTGCTGCAGCGCCTGGGCATCGGCGCGGTTGATGTCGATCGGTTCGGCGGCATGCGCCCCAGCGATCCCCACTACCAGCACCAGCGCCCTCAACACGACAAACCAAGGCACGACGTGTATCTCCCTGTGATTCTGGCCGCCCCGACCGGCAATCCCGTCGGCAGGAACAGTGTCCGTCACCACATGTGCACAGCCTATCGGTTTCCCGGATTTCCGTAAGCCAGCCAAATACCCGACGTGATGTAGGAAAAACCCTACCCGCGGCACAGGCGTAGAATGGCCGGATCAGCCCATGCAACCGGAGTTTCAGATGGACAGCGCCAAGCTCGGCCAATTCGTCAATGACAAGTGGGACAGCGAAATCGTCCCGCAGTTGGCCGACTACATCCGCATTCCCAACAAGTCGCCGATGTTCGACGCCAATTGGGTGCAGAACGGCTACATGGAACAGGCGGTCACCCTGATGGAGAACTGGGCCAAGGCCCAGCAGCTGCCCGGCCTGAAGGTTGAGGTGGTGCGCCTGGAAGGCCGTACCCCGCTGATCTTCCTGGAAATTCCGGCTACCGGCGCCGAAACCGGCGACGACACCATCCTGCTCTATGGCCACCTGGACAAGCAGCCGGAAATGACCGGCTGGGACGACGACCTCGGCCCGTGGACCCCGGTCCTGCGCGGCGACAAGCTGTATGGCCGCGGCGGTGCGGACGACGGCTACGCGATCTTCGGCTCACTGGCTGCGGTACTGGCACTGCAGGCCCAGGGCCTGCCGCACGCCCGCTGCGTGGTGCTGATCGAAGCGTGTGAAGAGTCCGGCAGCTATGACCTGCCGGCCTACGTCGACCACCTGGCCGACCGCATCGGCAAGCCGTCGCTGGTGGTCTGCCTGGATTCGGGCTGCGCCAACTACGACCAGCTGTGGTGCACCACCTCGCTGCGCGGCCTGACCGGCGGCAATTTCACCGTGAAGGTGCTCAACGAAGGCGTGCATTCCGGCGATGCCTCCGGCGTGATCCCGTCCAGCTTCCGCCTGCTGCGCCAGATCCTTTCGCGCATCGAGGACCAGGACACCGGCCGCATCCTGATCGACGGCATGAACGTGGAGATCCCGGCCGAGCGCCTGGAACAGGCCAGGCGTGCCGCCGAAGTGGTGGATACCGAGATCTTCGAGAAGTTCCCGATGGTCGACGGCCTGCGCCCCATGAACGAGGACCTGACCGAGCTGGTGCTCAACCGCACCTGGCGCCCGGCGCTGTCGGTCACCGGCGTCGGGGGCATGCCGCCGCTGGAATCGGCCGGCAACGTGCTGCGTCCGCAGACCTCGGTGAAGCTGTCGCTGCGCCTGCCGCCGACCGCCGATGGCAAGACCTGCGGCGAGCTGCTGAAGGAAGCACTGCTGCGCGACCCGCCGAACGGCGCGCAGGTCACCCTGGACCTGGAAAAGGCCTCCACCGGCTGGAATGCCCCGGCGATGGCGCCGTGGCTGACCCAGGCCATCGACGACGCCAGCCAGGCCTTCTTTGGCAAGCCGGCGATGTACATGGGCGAAGGCGGCTCGATCCCGTTCATGGGCATGCTGGGCGAGAAGTTCCCGGGCGCGCAGTTCATGATCACCGGCGTGCTCGGCCCGCACTCCAATGCGCATGGCCCGAACGAGTTCCTGCACATCCCGATGGGCAAGAAGGTCACCGCCTGCGTGTCCAAGGTGATCAGCGAGCACTACGCCGCCAGCCTGCGCGGCGAGACCAGCGGCTCGCCGGTGGCTGCCGACAGCGGCACCCGCCACGGCGACCACGGCTGCTGCTGATCCGGCACTCGTGACGGACGCAGCCTGGCCTTGCTAGGCTGCGTCCACACTCAAGCGGAATCCGCGCGCATGAATGGTCTGTTCGGCAGCAGCAGCTGGCTGTACATCCTGCTGGTCGGCTTCTTCGTCGGCCTGCTCGGGCGTTTCTTCATGCCCGGCAACAACCGCATGGGCTGCCTGCTGACCATCGTGCTGGGCATCCTTGGTGCCCTGCTGGCCGGTTGGTTCGGCCAGTACATGGGCTGGTACGCCCCCGGCGAACCGGCCGGTTTCCTCGGCGCGGTGGTGGGCGCGGTGGCCGTGCTGGCCGTCCTGCGCCTGTTCAGCGGTCGCCGCTGACGCCGCTCCCCCTTCCCTTCCTGTTGCCGACGTTGGCGCGCCCGGCGCGCCCGGATATGCCCGCATGACCGAACCCGCCTCCGATCCCCAGCGCAGCGCGCAGCGCCTGCAGTGGGCCCGCACCCAGCTCGATGATGCCAACGCGGTGGTCGAACGCGCTTCGGTTGACGCCGGCATGCGCAGCTACTGGCGCGCCACCAGCACGCGCGGCAGCCACATCGTGATGGACGCCCCGCCGGGGCTGGAAGATCCGCGGCCGTGGCTGCGCATGCGCGGCCTGCTGCACGACAACGGTCTGCGCGTGCCCATGCTGCTCGCGCAGGACCTGGATGCCGGCTTCCTGCTGCTGGAAGATCTCGGCGGCCCGACCCTGGCCAGGATCCTCGACGAGCGCAACGCTGACGAATGGTTCGGTCGTTCGATCGAGCAGCTGCTGCGCCTGCAGGCGATCCCGGTGCCGGCCGACTTCGGCCAGTTCGGCGAAGCACTGCTGCAGCGCGATGCCGGCCTGTTCGACGAATGGTTCCTGCAGCGCCACCTGAACCTTGAACTGGACTGCGGCGAGATCGAAGGCCTGCAGCTGGTGCATCGCCGCCTGATGGACAACGCGCTGGGCCAGGCCCAGCTGGTGACCCACCGCGACTACATGCCGCGCAACCTGATGCCGGTCGACGACGGCCCCGCGGTCCTGGATTTCCAGGACCTGGTGCGCGGCCCGATCGCCTACGATGCGGTGAGCCTGTTCAAGGACGCCTTCCTGAGCTGGCCACTGCAACGCGTGGACGAATGGCTGGCGCAGTATCACGAGCGCGCCCGCGACACCGGCCTGCCGGTGCCCGACCGCGCCACCTTCCTGCGCGATGCCGACTGGATGGGCATCCAGCGCCACGTGAAGATCCTGGGCCTGTTCTGCCGGCTGCGTTACCGCGACAACAAGGGCCATTACCTCGACGACGCACCGCGCTTCATCACCTATCTGGATGAAGTGCTGCCGCGCTACCGCGAGCTGGCACCGCTGCAGCAGCTGCTGGACGACCGCATCAAGCCGGCGCTGGCCGAGCTGGGTGCACCGATGCGCGTAGCCCGATGAAGGCACTGGTCTTTGCCGCCGGCCTCGGCGAGCGCATGCGCCCTTTGACCCTGCACACGCCGAAGCCGCTGCTGGAAGTGGCTGGCAAGCCGTTGATCGTCTGGCACCTGGAACGCCTGGCCGCACTCGGCGTGCGCGAGGTGGTGGTCAACACCGCATGGTTGGCCGAACAGTTCCCGGCGACGCTTGGCGATGGCAGCCAGTGGGGCCTGCGCCTGCATTTCCTGTACGAAGGGCAGACCCCGCTGGAAACCGGCGGCGGCATCCTCAACGCCCTGCCGGTGCTGGGCGATGCCCCGTTCCTGGTAGTGAACGGCGACATCTGGACCGATTTCGATTTCGCCACGCTGCCGCGCGAGCCGCAGGGCCAGGCGCACCTGGTGCTGGTCGACAATCCGGTTCAGCACCCGAATGGTGACTACCGCCTGGATGCACAGGGGTTCCTGCACCACGACCGCGAAGGACCATGCCTGACCTATGCCGGCATCGGCGTGTACCGTCCTTCGATCGTGGCCGACTGGCGCGCGGTGATCGGCGATGCGCCGGGCAGCGAGCGGCTGCCACCGAAGTTCTCGGTGGTGCCGCTGCAGAAGCACTTCATGGCGCAGGGGTTGATGACCGGGCAGCACCATCGCGGGCGCTGGACCGACGTCGGCACGGTGGATCGCCTGCGCGCGCTGGATGCGGAGTTGGCGGCGAACGGCTGAGCCCCTCGTGGTTGGTCGCGTAGAGCGGATCGCGTGCTTGGCCGGGCGGGTGGGCCATGCAGGGGACGCTGCAAGTACGTCCCTGTAAGCTCGATGGCGCCATCCATGGCGCCAACGCCCCTGCATGGCCCACCCGCCCGGCCTCTGACAGTTTCCGTGCGCGTCCAGCCACGGAAGAAAGAAAGAAAAGCAAAAGCGGGTCGCTTCGCTGCGCTTGCTCGGGTGTCGACCAAGGTCGACACCCACCAACAGCCGCGGGAACCTGTCGAAGGCGGGGTGGCTCAGGTTGCGGGGGCGTGAGCGCCATGGATGGCGCGACCGAGGCTACAGGGACGTACTTGCGCCGTCCCCCGCAACCTGACCCACCCCGCCCCCCTCAGGAAGCCACTTCTGCCGTTGACGTTGACGTTGCCGGCCAGCGGCCGGCACTACCGCGGGTGCAGGGCGCAGCCCTGCCGAACAACATCCCTCAGTAACGAGGCCGGCCTTCTTCCAGCACCTGGCGCAGGAACGGCACGGTGATCCGCCGCTTCGCCGCCAGCGATTCGCGGTCCAGCCAGTCCAGCAGGGTGATCAATCCACCCAGCTCACGGCCGGTGTGCGACAGCAGCCACTCGATGGCCGCTTCGTCGATGGCCAGGCCGCGTCGCAGTGCACGCTCGCGCAGCACGGCCGCCCGCCCTTCCTCATCCAGCGGCTGCAGCAGCACGCGTACGCACTGGCCCAGCCGCGAGCGCAGGTCCGGCAGCACCAAGCCCAGTTCGCCCGGCGCCTTCTGTGCCGTGTACAGCACGGTCACGCCCGCAGCGCGCGCACGGTTGTGGAAATCGAACAGCGCGATCTCATCCTCGCGGTTGCCGGCAACCTCGTCCAGGCCGTCCAGCGCCACCAGTTCGCGCGCTTCCAGCCCATCAAGCGCCGCACGGACACGGCCGGCGGCGCTGGCCAGCGGCACGTACGTCGGCAACCGTCCGGCCTGCTCGGCGCTGGAGCACATCGCCAGCGCCTGGTGGGTCTTGCCGGTTCCCGCCGCACCTTCCAGGTAGACCCAGTCGTGGCTGGCGCCAACCGCGATCGCGCGCAGCTGCGCCAGCGCGCCATCCGGCGCGCCGATGAAGGTCTCCAGGCGCTGGTCCCGCGGGTAATGCAGGGCCAGCGGCAGTTGCGGCACACCCATCACTTCAGGTCGGGGCCCTTGTCGTCCGGAACGATGATATGGGGCGCGTCGACCACGCCATCAAGCACGATCGCCGGCTTCTCGCCCACGTACAGTTCGCTCTGCCGATAGCGCTGGTGGGCATAGCGCAGCAGCACGTTGGTCACCGCCGCTACCGGCAGCGCCAGCAGCATGCCGAGGAAGCCGAACAGCTGGCCGCCGGCCATCACCGCGAAGATCACCGCCACCGGGTGCAGGCCGATCTTGTCGCCGACGATGCGCGGGGTCAGCACGTAGCTTTCCAGCAGCTGGCCCACGGTGAACACCACGCCGACCAGGATCAGCAGCTTCAGGTCGAAGCCCTGCGCCTGCACCAGCGCGGCGATCACCGCCATCAGCACGCCGGTGGTCGCGCCCAGGTACGGGATGAAGCTGATCAGGCCGGCAATCAGGCCGATCAGCAGGCCCAGCTTGAGGCCGACCAGCGACAGGCCACCGGCGTAGATCACGCCCAGCGCCAGCATCACCAGGAACTGGCCACGGATGAACGCACCCAGCACCTCGTTGGATTCACGCGCCAGCGCGCTGATGGTGCCGATCTGGTTGCGCGGAATCACCGAGGCCACCCGCTCGACCAGCTTGTCCCAGTCGCGCAGGAAGTAGAACGCCAGGATCGGCAGCAGCAGGATGTTGACCACCCAGGTCACCATCGCAAAGCCCGAACGCGAGACGTAGCCCATGAACGTGGTGGCGAAGCCGCCGGCCTGCTGCCAATGGCTGCGCACCCATTCGATCAGGCGGTCCGGATCCAGCCACTGCATCACTTCCAGGCCGGTCTTGTGCTCGAACCAGGGGATGCCGGTCTGCATCAGCCACGCCTGCGCCTGCGGCGCGGCCGCGATCAGGGTGGTGATCTGGCGCTCGATCATCGGCACCAGCACCAGCAGCAGTGCCACGATCACCAGCACCATCGCTGCGAACACCAGCACCACGCCGGTCATGCGCGAGCGGCCGGTGGCCTCGATGCGGTCCACCAGGGGGTCACCCAGCCAGGCCAGCGCCAGTGCCAGCACGAACGGGGTCAGGATCGGCGCCAGCAGCCACACCACCCAGCCGATCAGGCCGGCGAACAGGATGTACTTCAGCCGGCGCAGGAACTGCGCGATTTCAGCTTCCGGGCTCAGGATCATCGCAGGCGGTACTCGTTGCTGACCGGCGCGGCCACCGGGGCACCGGTGGTGTCATCGATCGGGGTCGGCAGGGCCGGCAGCGGCGCGCTTGGCACCAGCACGCCATTGTCGCCAAGCATGCGGTTGAAGCCGGCCAGGCCGGTGGTCATCTCCACGCTCAGCTCCAGTTGGCCGGCCGAGGCGTGCAGCGGGGTGACGTTGCGCACCACCGGCACCTCGCGCAGGCCAGCGGCCAGCCGCAGGTAGTCATCGGCGCTGTTGATGCCGGTCACCACCAGGCGGTAGGTGCCGGCCTGGCCGACGGCCACGCCGGCCTTGGCATAGCGCTTGACCAGCGCATCGGCGGCACCGTCGGCACCGGCGGCCATCGCGCGCATGGCGTTGGCGTCCTTGCTGGTCCACTTGTTCAGTTCGCGGCCGTTGTCGACGAACACCCAGTCCGCCTGCCAGCCACCGTTGGCGCGGTAAAGCTTGCCGATCAGCTGCATCGGCGGTGAGTAGCGCGAGGAGGCACGGGCCACGGCGGCGCTGTCCTGGCGCCAGATGGCACCGGCCAGGGCCTGTTCGGCAGCACCGCCGCTGGGCAGGCCCAGCTTGTAACCCCGCTCGATGGCGCGGTTCAGCAGCGGGCGGGCGGCATTGGCCTGCTGCACGCTGACCAGGCGCGGGCCACTGCCGTCGTCGACGGCCAGCCACAGCACCGGCTTCGGTCGCGGCTGCGGCCACAGCGGCAGGCCCAGCGCCGAGACCAGCGAATCGACGTCATCCTCGCGGAAGCGGGCCACCAGCAGGGTCCGGAAGCTCGGTGCGCCGCTGGCACCCACGCTCTGGTCCTGCTTGTAGTCGTAGCTGGCCACGTAGTCCTTGGCATTGCGCAGCGCCTGCACCACGCCGGGGCGTGACATCACGTTGCGGTCGCCGGACAGCTTGCCCAGCACCACGCTCAGGGCACGGGCCAGGGCACCGTTGCGATCGGCCTCGGCCTGGCTGTTGACGGGCACTTCGGCCTCGTAGGCCCCCGAAGCGGTGGCGACATCTCCCTCGGTGCGCAGGCCGCTCTGGGCCATCGTGGCCACCGGCAGGCTCAGTGCAAGGAGCAGGGTCAGAATCAGGCTGCGGCGCATCAGGACATCCATTGGCTCGACGAATCCGGGGGAATTGTTGCCCGAATACGGCCTTTGCGCCAATGCGGCCTGTTAAAATCGCTCATTCAACCCCTGCCAGCGCCGACGCCCGTGACCAACACCCCGTCTTCCGCCCCTTCCCCCCTCACCTACCGTGACGCGGGTGTCGACATCGACGCCGGCAACGCGCTGGTCGAGCGGATCAAGCCCCTGGTCAAGCGCAGCTTCCGCCCGGAAGTGATGGGCGGCCTGGGCGGCTTCGGCGCCCTGTTCGACCTGTCCAACAAGTACCGCGAGCCGGTGCTCGTGTCGGGTACCGATGGCGTGGGCACCAAGCTGAAGCTGGCCCACCAGCTGAACCGCCACGATACGATCGGCATCGACCTGGTCGCCATGTGCGTGAACGACGTGCTGGTGCAGGGTGCCGAGCCGCTGTTCTTCCTGGACTACTTCGCCACCGGCAAGCTGGACATCGACACCGCCGCAGCGGTCGTGGGCGGCATCGCCAACGGCTGCACCGAGGCCGGCTGCGCGCTGATCGGCGGCGAAACCGCTGAAATGCCCGACATGTATGCCCCGGGCGAGTACGACCTGGCCGGCTTCACGGTCGCCGCGGTCGAGAAGAGCGAGCTGAAGGACGGCGCCAGCGTGGCCGCCGGCGACGTGCTGATCGGCATCGCCT
This sequence comes from Stenotrophomonas sp. YJH_SMC_123, assembly GCF_059368215.1. Taxonomy (NCBI): domain Bacteria; kingdom Pseudomonadati; phylum Pseudomonadota; class Gammaproteobacteria; order Lysobacterales; family Lysobacteraceae; genus Stenotrophomonas; species Stenotrophomonas sp. YJH_SMC_123. Next base: position 111,709 of record NZ_JCAFRM010000001.1, on the reverse strand, counting down.
CGTCCGGCCCGCACTCCAACGGCTACTCGCTGGTGCGCCGCATCTACGACCGCGCCGGCCGCCCGGCCGACCTGGAGCTGGAGGGCGGCGTGAAGCTGGTCGACGCGCTGATGGCACCGACCCGCCTGTACGTGAAGCCGATCCTGGCACTGCTGAAGTCGCACGGCGAGGCCATCCACGGCATGGCCCACATCACCGGTGGCGGCCTGACCGAGAACATCATCCGCGTGGTGCCCGACGGCCTCGGCCTGGACATCCAGGCCTCGTCCTGGACCCTGCCGCCGGTGTTCCAGTGGCTGCAGAAGGAAGGCGCCGTGGCCGACAGCGAGATGTGGCGCACCTTCAACTGCGGCATCGGCTTCGTGCTGATCGTGGCAGCCGACCAGGTCGCCGCCGTGTCCGAGGCGGTCAAGGCGCAGGGCCTGGACCACTGGACCATCGGCCAGGTGGTCACTGCTGAAGGCGCCGAGCGCGTCCACATCGGCTGAACCCGGCCCCGAGGAGCCCGCATGGACGCAATGCCCCCGCTGCCCCCTACCCCCGTGCCGCCGCCAACGACGGCGGTACCGGCGTTCAGCCCCCAGGACGCCGACCACCTGCGCATGCTGTCAATCGCGCACTACGTGGTCGGCGGCCTGATCGCGCTGTTCTCGCTGATCTTCATCGTCCACATCGTGCTCGGCGTCACCGCGCTCACCGGCAACCTGCCGATGAACTCCGGCGGCCAGCCCTCGTCGCCGGCCGAACAGCGCGTGTTCGGCTGGATGTTCGTCGTGATCGGCTGTGTCATCGTGTTCGGTGGCGTCACCCTGGGCGCGTTCGTGGCCTACGCCGGCCGTTGCCTGGCCCGCCGCCGCCGCTACCTGCTGTGCCTGATCGTGGCCGGGCTGGCCTGTCTGTTCACGCCGATCGGTACCGTGCTGGGAGTACTCAGCCTGATCACGCTGCTGCGTCCGCAGGTCAAGGCCGCGTTCGACACAGCGGGCACGGCGGCATGACGAGCCCGGGCGCACCGCCGCCGCTGCCGCAGCAGACCCTGGCGCACCTTCAGCTGGGCAGCCACCTGCAGACGCTGAAGGTGCTGTTCTACGCGCTGGCGGTTTTCCACTGGATGGCCGCGCTGGCCTTCCTCGGTTTCATTGGCCTGGTTGCCAGCTCGCGCGGGCTGGACGATGGCGCGGTACTGGCCACCGTGTACGGCGTCGTTTCAGCGCTGGCTGCCGCGCTGGGCTTCGTGCAGCTGCACACCGCGCGCCTGCTGTCGCGCCGCACCGGGCTGGCCTGGTGCCAGCGCGCGGCCTGGCTGGCGGTGCTGGCCGGCCCGCTGGGCATGGCCCTGACCGCCTATGCCTGGGTGTTCCTGTCCAAGCCTGACATGGCCGCCCTGTTCGACCGCGGCGACCATCTCCGCGTCTGAACTTGCCGGCAGACGCCCCGCCCTTTCCTGATCGACTTCCCATGTCCGCGCCTGCCCTCCCCACGACCGCTTCGCCCAGCGCCTTCCGTTTCTCGCGCCCCAAGAAGCTGGCCTTCGCTGCCGTGCTGGCGGTATTCGCGGTCAGCTGGATCCAGCCGCTGTGGCCCACCGAGCAGGCGCTGCACAGCACGCTGACCGTGATCGGCCTGGGCGCCCTGCTGTGGGTCGACCGCCGGGGTGGCTGGCTGGGCAACGGTGCCTTCATCGCGATCTGCGGCTTCATCGCGCTGCACTGTGTGGCCGCCCGCTGGCTGTACTCGAACGTTCCCTACGACGCGTGGACGCAGGCGCTGATCGGCTGGTCGCCGAATGCGGCGTTCGGCTGGCAGCGCAATCATTTCGACCGCCTCATCCACTTCCTGTTCGGCGTCTGTTTCACGCCGGCACTGCTGCAGCTGGCACGTCACGCCTGGCCGGCGCTGCGCCGCGGCCAGGCCTTCGCCCTGGTGGTGATGACGGTGATGTGCGCCAGCCTGGTCTACGAGTGGTTCGAATGGGCCATCGCGCTCGCCCTGTCGCCGGACGCCGCCGAGGCCTACAACGGGCAGCAGGGCGACATGTGGGACGCCCATGCCGACATGCTGATGGCCACCGTGGGCAGCCTGCTGACCTGGCCGCTGATCCGCCGGAGTACCCCGCAATGACCGCGCCCACCCGCATTGCCGTGCTTGCCTCCGGCCGCGGCAGCAACCTGCAGGCCATCCTCGATGCCATCGCTGCGGGACGCCTGCGCGCCGAGGTCGTCGGCGTATTTTCCGACCGCCCGGCCGCCGCCGCGCTGCAGCGGGTCAGCGCCAACCTGCGCTGGGCGCATGCGCCGAAGGAATTCGACGACCGCGCCGCCTACGAGCAGGCACTGGGCGACGCACTGGCCGCGGTCGCACCGGACTGGATCGTCTGCGCCGGCTACATGCGCATACTCGGCGCCGCCTTCGTGCAGCGCTTCAATGGCCGCCTGGTCAACATCCACCCGTCACTGCTGCCGCTGCACAAGGGGCTGGACACGCATGCGCGGGCACTGGATGCAGGCGATGCCGAGCACGGTGCCAGCGTGCACCTGGTCGTACCCGAGCTGGACGCCGGCGCCGTGCTGGCCCAGGTGCGGGTACCGGTGCTGCCCGGCGATGACGCCGACACCCTGGCCGCGCGTGTGCTGGCGGTGGAGCATCCCCTGCTGATCGCCACGCTGCAGCTGCTGTGCGCCGGCCGCCTGACTGAACGGGAGGGCCAGCCGCAACTGGACGGTCACCCCCTGTTTAGCCCGCTGGCCCTAGATTCCGCCGGGAACCTGAACCGGTAACGCCCACGCACACGCCCCGCTGACTGCGGGGCTGGCATCCTGCCCACCTCCTGCGGCTCCTCTCTTCCATGAAGACCACGACCCTGCTGTCCACTTCGCTGCTGCTGTCGCTTGTCGTGCTTCCCGGCGTGGGTTGGGGCCAGGCGCAGGCGCCTGCCGCCTCGCCGGCTCCGGCTCCGGCGCCGCTGCCAGCGGTGCAACCGTCGGCCGAAGCGGCGGCCCCGGCCCTGCCGGCCTTGGCGTGGGAACCGCCGCCGCTGCAGCCGTTCAGCGCCACCTACCAGGCCTTCTACAAAGGCAAGGAGGCCGGCGACGCCAGCATGCAGGTCACCCATACCGGCGGCAACCAGTGGCGGGTCGACATGCAGGTGGTCGGCCGCCGCGGCTTTGCCAGCGTGCTGGGCCTGAACATCGAGCAGAGCACGGTGTTCGAGGAGCGCGCCGGCGCCTATGCACCGCTGAGCCAGAGCACGGTGCGCAAGGGCCTGTTCCTGGGCAAGAAGGCGGTCGGCACGTACAACTGGCAGGCCGGTACCGCGCAGTGGACCGGCGACGTCGAGAAGAAGCGTGCGCAGCCGATTCCGCTGCAGCCGGGCGACCAGAGCGCCCTGCTGATCAACCTGGCGATCATGCGGGATGCCCGTCCGGGTGCCACCATGCACTACCGCTACGTGGACATGGGCAAGGTCCGCCAGCACGACTACCAGGCCGCGCCGCAGACCGAGAACGTCGAGGTCGGCGACCTGTCCTACAACGCGCTGCGGGTCTACCGGACCAACGGCGGCAACAACGAAACCATCCTCTGGATCGCCAACGGTGTCCCCACCCCGGTGCGCATCCTGCAACGCGAAGACGGCGAAGACCGCGTCGATCTGCGCCTGATCGAATACCAAGGAGTCTGAGCATGAGCACCCTGACCCGCCCCCTCACCTGGATCGCTGCAGCCGCGCTGTCGGTGGCCAGCCTGCCGGCCATGGCCCTGCAGCCGTTCAAGGCCGATTACCTGGCCAGCTACATGGGCATGCAGGCCAATGGCAGCATGACGCTGAGCAGCGAGGGTGCCAACAAGTGGCGCTACACGCTGCAGGTGAAGAACCAGCTGGCCGACCTGAGCCAGAGCACCGTGTTCGAAGAAGTGCGCGGCCAGCTGCGCCCGCTCAGCAGCCAGGACCGTTCGGCGCTGCTGGTGAAGAAGCGCAACGTGCAGGCCAACTACAACTGGACCAGCAACCAGGCCACCTGGACCGGCGACATCAAGCCGGACCGCGCTGGACCTATCGCACTGAAATCCGGTGACATGGACGCGCTGCTGATCAACCTGGCGATCGCCCGTGACCTCGCCGCCGGCAAGCCGCTGACCTATCGCATGGTCGACGAAGGCCGCATCAAGAACATGACCTACCGCGTGATCGGCAAGGAGTCGATCACCGTGGGCGGCAAGAGCTACGAAGCGACCAAGGTCTCGCGTGCCGACGGCAACAAGGAGCTGATCGCCTGGATCGTGCCGGAGTTCCCGGTGCCGGCGCGCATGCTGCAGCGGGAGAACGACCGCGATGCACTGGACCTGACCATCAAGGCGATGAACTGAGTGCCGGGGTCGGATCCCGTCCCCTCGGGGATGGGCTCTGACCCCGGGCCCCGCGAAAAGAAAACGCCCGCTTTCGCGGGCGTTTTTCTTACTTCTTTTCTTCGGCCGCCGCCGGCTTGAACTCGGTACGGCAGTCCACGCGGATCTGCTCGCCGGTGCTGCGCCAGACGAAGGTGCGGCAATGGCGGTTGCCGTCCTGGCTGTCATTCACCGCAACCGCATAGAACGACTCGATGATCTCGTCGCGCGAGACCGTGCCATCGCCATTCCAGTCCATGTCCTTCTGCTCGATGCCCTGGGTGATGGCGATGTTGGCGTACCAGGCGTAGCCCAGCCACGCCAGCACGATCAGCACCAGCGCCAGCAGCGCCTTGCGACGCGGGCTGAACTTGCCGCGCAGGATCATGGCACGCGCCGGATGGTGGCACCGAGCGAAGACAGCTTCTCTTCGATGTTCTCGTAGCCACGGTCAAGGTGGTAGATGCGGTCGATGGTGGTCTCGCCGCTGGCCATCAGGCCGGCCAGGATCAGCGAGGCCGAGGCACGCAGGTCGGTGGCCATCACCGGTGCGCCACTCAGGTGCTCGCTGCCCCGCACGATGGCGGTGTGGCCTTCGACCTGGATGTCCGCGCCCAGGCGCAGCAACTCGTTGACGTGCATGAAACGGTTTTCGAAGATCGTTTCGTTGATCACGCCGACGCCGTCGGCCACGCAGTTGAGCGCCATGAACTGCGCCTGCATGTCGGTCGGGAACGCCGGGTACGGCGCGGTGGTCAGGTTGACCGCCTTCGGCCGCTTGCCCTGCATGTCCAGGGTGATGGTGTCGTCGGTGGTCTCGATCTTCGCACCGGCTTCGACCAGCTTGGACAGCACCGCGTCCATGGTGTTCGGGCGCGCACGGTTGACCGTGACCTTGCCGCCGGTCATCGCCGCAGCCACCAGGAAGGTGCCGGTCTCGATGCGGTCGGGCAGCACTTCATGGCGGCCGCCGGACAGGCGCTCGACGCCTTCGATGACCAGGCGGGCAGTGCCCAGGCCTTCGATCTTCGCGCCCAGCGCGATCAGGCAATGCGCCAGATCGGTCACTTCCGGTTCCATCGCACAGTTGTCGAGGATGGTGGTGCCTTCGGCCAGCACCGCGCCCATCAGCACGTTCTCGGTGCCGGTAACGCTGACCATGTCGAAGGTGAAATGGCCGCCCTTCAGGCGCTTGGCCGTGGCCTTGATGAAGCCGTTCTCGACCACGATCTCGGCGCCCAGCGCCTGCAGGCCCTTGATGTGCTGGTCGACCGGACGCGAGCCGATCGCGCAGCCGCCGGGCAGCGACACTTCCGCCGCGCCGAAGCGGGCCAGCAGCGGGCCCAGCACCAGGATCGAGGCGCGCATGGTCTTGACCAGCTCGTACGGGGCAACATGCTGGTTGACCGGACGCGGGTCGACCACGATCGCACTGCCGCGCGACAGCGTGCCCTGGTCGATGGTGACCTTGGCACCCAGTTCACCCAGCAGCTTCACCGTGGTGACCACATCGTGCAGGTGCGGCACGTTGGTGATCTCCACCGGCGCATCGGCCAGCAGGGTCGCGCAGAGAATGGGGAGGACGGCGTTCTTGGCGCCGGAGATGCTCACTTCACCGTGCAGCGCAGCGCCGCCGGTCACAACGATCTTGGCCATGTATTCGGGATCTTCTGCGGTTCAGCCGGCTTCGGCCGGGGTCACGGTTTTCAGCGCCAGCGCGTGGATCGCGCCGCCCATCAGGTCGCCCAGGGTGGCATAGACCATCCGGTGGCGGGCCAGCGGCATCTTGCCGGCAAAGGCCTCGCAGACCACGGTCGCTTCGAAATGCACGCCATCGTCGCCCTGCACGTCGGCGCGGGCGCCGGGCAGGCCGGTTTCGATCAGGTTGCGGATGGTGTCGGCGTCCAACGGGCTTTCCTAATAAAATGTGCCTCCATTCTACTTCCGCTGCGTGGCGTCCGCATGGCCGAATCCCTGTTGCCCCCCCGTTCCGTCGACCCTGCCGGCCTGGTCGCCAGCGGCCGCCGCGTCTTCGAGATCGAGCGGCAGGCGCTGGATGCCGTGGCCGACCGCCTCGGCGAGGCCTTCCAGCAGGCTTGCCAGGCGATCCTGGCCAGCCGCGGCCGGGTGGTCGCCACCGGCATGGGCAAGTCCGGGCACATCGCCCGCAAGATCGCCGCTACGCTGGCCTCCACCGGCACTCCCGCGTTCTACGTGCATCCGGGCGAAGCCGGCCATGGTGACCTGGGCATGATCACCGAGGCCGACGTGGTGCTGGCCCTGTCCTATTCGGGCGAATCGGACGAAGTGCTGATGCTGCTGCCGGTGCTCAAGCGCCAGGGCAACGTGCTGATTTCCATGACCGGCCGCCCGCAGTCCAGCCTGGCCACCGCCGCCGATATCCACCTGGACGTCAGCGTGCCGGCCGAGGCCTGCCCGCTGGCGCTGGCGCCGACCTCCAGCACCACCGCCTCGCTGGCGATGGGCGATGCGCTGGCCGTGGCCCTGCTCGACGCACGCGGCTTCACCGCCGACGATTTCGCCCGCTCGCACCCGGCCGGCAGCCTCGGCCGCCGCCTGCTGCTGCATATCACCGACGTCATGCACACCGGGGAGGACCTGCCCAGCGTGGGGGCCGACGCCAGCCTCAGCGAGGCGCTGGTCGAAATGAGCCGCAAGCGGCTGGGCATGACCGCCGTGGTCGATGCCGACGGTGTGCTGATCGGCCTGTTCACCGACGGTGACCTGCGCCGGGCGCTGGACAGCGCGCTGGACGTGCGCACCGCGAAGATCGCCGATGTGATGACCCGCAACCCACGTACCATCGGCGCCGACCAGCTGGCGGTGGAGGCTGCCCGGCTGATGGAGACCCACAAGATCACGGGCCTGATCGTGGTTGACGACCAGGGCCGGGCGGTCGGTGCCCTGAACATTCATGACCTGTTGCGGGCCCGGGTGGTTTAACCGACAGTCCGTAGACCCCATTCAGTCTGTACCGTCCCAACCCGAATCCACCGAGCCTGCCACCCTGATGCCCTGGTCCCCCCTGCCCGCCTTCCCCGCCCACCTGCATGCCGCCGCGGCCCGCGTCCGCCTGGCCTGCTTCGACGTGGACGGCACCCTCACCGACGGTCGGCTGTACTACGACAAGGACGGCAACGAGAGCAAGGCGTACTTCGTGCAGGATGGCCTGGGCCTGAAACTGCTGCAGCAGCACGGCATCCACCCCGTGCTGATCACCGCGCGCAACAGCCAGTCCGCGCTCAGGCGCGGCGCCGACCTCGGCATCGATACCCAGATCGCCGTGGGCGACAAGCTGGCCAGCGTGCAGGCGCTGTGTGCGCAGCACGGCATCGGTCTGGAGCAGGTGGCCTTCATGGGCGACGACCTGCCGGACCTGGCACCGCTGGGCGCGGTCGGCCTGGCGGTGGCGCCGGCCAACGCCCACCCGTGGATCGCCGAGCGCGTGCATTGGCAGACCCGCGCCGACGGCGGACGTGGTGCAGCCCGTGAGCTGTGTGACATCCTGCTGGCCGCGCAGGGTCATGTGGACGCGGTCCTGGCGAGGTTCGGCGCATGAACCTGCCGAGCCTGAACTGGCGCACCCTGCTCGGCATCGGCCTGCTGCTGGCGGCCCTGCTCAGCAGCTGGGCGGCCCTGCGCAACCGCGACAAGGGTCCGGCCACTGCCGGTCAGGATGTCGGCGTGGACTACGTCCTGCACGACTTCCAGGTCGTCGCCCTGGATGAGCACGGCAAGGAATCGACCACCCTGCGCGCACCGTTGCTGGAGCGCCAGCGTGGCGACCAGACCATCAACATCGCCACGCCGCTGTTCGAGATGCCGGACAAGGATGGCAAGCACTGGACCCTGCGTGCCGAGACGGGCTGGCTCAGCGCCAAGGGCGACCAGATGAAGCTGCGCGGCAATGTCGCCGGCGACAGCCCGGCCGATCCGGGCGTGGTGCCGACCACCTTCCGCACCGACCACCTGGACGTGTTCCCGAAGGAGAACCGTGCCCGCACCGATGCGCTGGTCACCATGACCCGCCCCGGCATGGAACAGTCCGGCGTTGGCTTCGAGGTGGATTCGAAGAACAACACGTATCATTTCCTCAGCCAGTCCAAGGGCCGTTACACGCCCCGACGCTGATTCCGCCGCCCTCCTGCGACGTCCCCGGACAGGCGCAAGGCAGGCAGCCCACCCATCCGCCCCCCGTTTCCCGGGCGGCCCCACCGGTAGAACGGACCCCGATGAAGATTCCCTTTGCAGCCGTACTCGCGCTCGGTCTCCTTGTTCCCAGCGCTGCCTTTGCCAAGTCCACCGACCGCAACGAGAACATGAACATCGACTCCGGCGCGCAGTCGGGCGTGCTCACCGGCGATGGCAAGACCGTGCTCTCGCAGGGCGTGACCGTCACCCAGGGCTCGCTGGACATCCGCTCGTCCGAAGCCGAGATCTACCTGAAGGACGGCGAGGCCGTGCGTGCGGTGTTCACCGGCAAGCAGGCCACGATGAAGCAGCAGCTCGACGATGGCACCTGGATGGACGCGGTGGCTGATCGCATCGACTACGACATCAAGACCGAGATCATCACCCTGACCGGCAACTACAAGGTCACCAGCGCGCGCGGCACCAATGCCGGCCAGCGCATGGTCTACAACACCCGTAGCGGCGAAATGAATTCCGGTGGCGATGGCAGCCGCGTGCGCACCGTCATTCCGCCGAAGAACAAGAACGCGGCGGCACAGCCGGCGGCCACGCCCAAGGCGGCGGCGCCGGCCAGCACGTCGGCCAAGCCGGCCGGGAGCAAGAAGTAATGCTCGTCGCCAAGGGCCTGCGCAAGCGCTACAAGCAGCGCGAAGTCGTGAAGGACTTCGGGCTGACCCTCGACGCCGGTGAAGTGGTGGGCCTGCTCGGCCCCAACGGTGCCGGCAAGACCACCTGCTTCTACATGATCGTCGGCCTGGTCGCCGCCGATGCCGGCAGCATCGTGCTCGACGGCAAGGACATCACCAGCGATCCGATGTACACCCGTGCCAAGCAGGGCGTGGGCTACCTGCCGCAGGAGCCGTCGGTTTTCCGCAAGCTGACGGTGGCCGACAACCTCCGCCTGGTACTGGAGCTTCGCGAAGACCTGGATTCGGCCGGCCGCGAACGCGAATTGAACAGCCTGCTCGACGAATTGCAGCTGGGCCATGTGGCCGACCAGCTCGGCGCCAGCCTGTCCGGTGGCGAACGTCGTCGCTGCGAGATCGCCCGCGCACTGGCCGCGCAGCCGCGCCTGATCCTGCTCGACGAACCGTTTGCCGGTGTCGACCCGATCTCGGTGGGTGAAATCCAGCGCATCGTCACCCATCTCAAGCAGCGTGGCATCGGCGTGCTGATCACCGACCACAACGTGCGCGAGACCTTGGGAATCTGCGACCGCGCGTATATCCTCGCCGAGGGCACCGTGCTGGCCCAGGGCTCGCCGGAGGCGATCCTGGACAACGCCGACGTACGTCGCGTCTACCTTGGGGATTCCTTCAAGCTGTGACCGCAGGCGCCGGGTCCCTTTCCTTCCGTTCGGCACAGGCATGAAGACTCGGCTGCAGACATCGTTGGGACAACAGCTGGTGCTCACGCCCCAGCTGCAGCAGGCGATCAAGCTGCTGCAGATGTCCACGACCGAGCTGGAGCTTGAAATCGCCCAGGCCGTGGAGAGCAATCCGCTGCTGGACTGGGCCGACAGCAACGACAGCAGTGCCGCCAATGAGGCCAGCGACAGCACCGATGCCGACGCGCCCGCCGAACGCACCGACAACGGCGACGACTGGGCGCCGGCCGAACTCGACTGGAGTGCCGCCGGCAGTGGTGGCAGCTTCGACGATGACGATGACACCGGCAGTGCCGCCGAGCGCGTGGCGGAAACCGAAACGCTGGCCGACCACCTGCTGTGGCAGCTGCACCTGTCGCATCTTTCCACGCATGACCGCAGCATCGGCGCTGCACTGATCGATGCGCTGGACGACGATGGTTACCTGCGCGAACCGCTGGCCACCATCGCCGAAACCCTGCTGCCGGCGGTCCATGCCGGTGAGGATGAAATCCTCGCGGTGCTGCATCGCATCCAGCGTTTCGACCCGGTCGGCGTTGCCGCGCGCACGCTCGGCGAGTGCCTGCAGCTGCAGCTGGACGTGTTGCCTGCCGACACGCCGGGGCTGGCGCTGGCGCGACAGATTGCCGCAGGCCCGCTGGAACGGCTGCCGCGCAGTGGCGTCTCCGGGCTGGCGCATGAACTGAAACAGCCGCTGGACGAGGTCGAGACGGCGGTCGCGCTGCTGCGCTCGCTGGACCCGCGTCCGGGCACGCAGATCGCCCCGCTGTCGCAGGACACCTATGTGGTGCCCGACGTGGTGGTGTGGCGGCAGAACGGCATCTGGCGCGCAGCGCTGGCGGCCCATGCCGGGCCGAAGGTGGTGATCCACCGTGGCTACGAACAGCTGATCCGCCGCTGTGGCGAGGCCGACGCCGGCTACCTGCGCGGCCAGCTGCAGGAGGCGCGCTGGCTGCTGAAGGGCCTGCAGCAGCGCGGTGAAACCCTGCTGCGGGTGGTGCGCAGCCTGATCCTGCAACAGGCCGGCTTCCTCGAATTCGGCGAGCAGGCGCTGCGCCCGCTGACCCTGCGCGAGATCGCCGCCGAGCTGGGCCTGCACGAATCCACGGTGTCGCGCGCGATCGCCCGCAAGCACGTGCGCACGCCGCGCGGCACCCTGCCGCTGCGCGCCTTCTTCGCCTCGGGCATCGATACCGAAGGCGGTGGCGAGGCGTCCAGCACGGCCATCCAGGCAATGATCCGCCGCCTGATCGACGACGAGAACCCGCGCAAGCCGCTTTCTGACGCCAAGCTGGCTGACCTGCTCAAATCGTCGGGAATTCCAGTAGCGCGACGCACCGTGGCGAAGTATCGTGAAGCCATGAACATTTCCGCCTCGCACGAAAGGGTCAGAATCGCTTGACGCGCCGCCGCGCCCGGCGGAGAGGTTCATTGGCACATCCGAACACAGGAGAAACCCGATGCGCATCGAAACGTTTGGCAAAGACGTCGAAGTCACCCCGGCCCTGCAGTCCTATGTAGAGGAGAAGCTGGCCCGGATCGGAAAACACTTCGACCAGCACTGCGAAGCGCGGGTGACCCTCAAGCTGCAGAAGACCGAACACCACGTCGACGCGAGCCTCAACATTCCGGGGCAGACCCTGCACGCCGAGGCCGGCGGCCAGACCATGTATGCCGCGATCGACCTGCTTGCGGACAAGCTTGACCGCCTGGTCATCAAGCACAAGGAGAAAAAACAGCAGCACGCACCGCTGCCGGTGGGCGACAATGGTGGCTGATCGCCACCGTTCCCCGCAGACATGCCCCTGACTGACCTCCTGGCGGCCGTGCAGACCCAGCTCTGCACGGCCACCGACCGTGACAGCGTCCTGCAGGCCGCCGCCGGGTTGCTGGCCTGCCGCCAGGCCAACGCCGAACAGATCTATCTGAACCTGTGCCAGCGCGAAGCCCTGGGCAGCACCGCGATCGGCCACGGCATCGCCATCCCCCACGGCCGCGCGCCGACCCTGGACCGCCCCCGTGGCGCCCTGCTGCGACTGGCGACCCCGGTCGATTTCGGCGGCGACGAACCGGTGGACCTGGTGTTCGCGATGGCCGTCCCCGCCCACTACACCCACCAGCACCTGATGCTGCTGTCCGAGCTGGCCGAGCTGTTTTCCGCACCGGACATCCGCCAGGCCCTGCGCGAAGCCGGCGATGCCCGGGCGCTGCGCGAGGCGCTGGACATGACCCCACCTGCGAGTGCCGCATGAATACCAGCATCACCGCCCGTGAACTGTTCGAACAGCAGCGCGAGCGGCTGGGGCTGCGCTGGGCCGCTGGCAAATCCGGTGAGAAACGCGAGCTGGAGGCCGGCAACACGGTCTCGCGGCGTCCGTCGCTGGCCGGCTACCTCAATGCGATCTATCCCAACAAGGTGCAGATCCTGGGCACCGAGGAACTGTCCTGGCTGGACGCGCTGGAACCCCGCCAGCGTTGGGAGACCATCGAGAAGATCATGCAGTCGCATCCGCTGGCGCTGGTGCTGACCCGCAACCAGGCGTGCCCGGAAGACCTGCGCGCGGCCGCCGATGAATCCGGTACACCGCTGTGGCTGTCGCCCAAGCGCGGCCACGAACTGCTCAACCACCTGTCCTACCACCTGGCGCGCACGCTGGCGCCGCGGGTGATCCTGCATGGCGTGTTCATGGAGATCTATTCCATCGGCGTGCTGATCACCGGTGAGGCCGGGTCGGGCAAGAGCGAGCTGGCGCTGGAGCTGCTAAGCCGCGGCCATCGGCTGGTAGCCGACGATGCGCCCGAATTCACCCAGATCGCCCCGGACGTGCTCGACGGCACCTGCCCCGAACTGCTGCAGGACCTGCTGGAAGTGCGCGGCCTGGGCGTGCTGAATGTGCGCGAGATGTTCGGCGACACGGCTGTAAAGAAGAACAAGTACCTTCGGCTGATCGTCCACCTGACCAAGCCGATGACCGAACCCACCCCGCATGGCTACGAGCGCCTGACCGGCGACTCGGGCACCCGCCATGTGCTGGACCTCGACGTTCCGCTGATCACCCTGCCGGTGATGCCCGGCCGCAACCTGGCCGTGCTGACCGAAGCCGCCACCCGCCTGCACATCCTGCGCACCAAGGGCATTGATCCGGCAGCGATGTTCATCGCCCGCCACAGCAATCTGCTGGAACGGCGAACACCCTGATTCCCCTGCCCCTCGAAGAGCCTGTCCATGAGCACCGCCACCCCCTCCGCCCCGACCCTGATCATCGTCAGCGGCCTGTCCGGCTCGGGTAAATCCGTCGCCCTGAAGACCTTCGAGGATCAGGACTACTACTGCTCGGACAACCTGCCGATCCACCTGCTGCCGGACTTCGTGCGCAGCCTGCTGGCCAACCACGACGGCAGCGCGCCGCGCCGGCTGGCGGTGGGCATCGACGTGCGCGGCCAGGCCGACCTGAGCCAGCTGGGCGACTGGCGGCAGCTGGCCACCGACGCCGGCGTGGAAGTGAAGGTGCTGTTCTTCGAGGCCAGCGACGAAACGGTGCTCAAGCGCTATGCCGACACCCGCCGCCGCCATCCGCTGAGCCAGCTGGGCCTGTCATTGCCCGAGGCGATCGCCCGCGAGCGCGAGCTGACCGCGCCATTGCGCCGCGAGGCCGATGCGGTGATCGATACCAGCAACCTCAACGTGCACCAACTGCGGCGGCGGATCATCACCGAGTTCGCGATGGACCATGCCACCGGCCTGTCGCTGCTGTTCGAATCATTCGCCTACAAGCGCGGTGTACCCGCCGAGGCGGACTTCGTGTTCGATGCGCGGGTGCTGCCCAATCCACACTGGGATCCGGACCTGCGTGCGCTCAGCGGCCGCGAACCGGGTGTACGCGACTATCTGGAAGCGCAACCGGACGTGCAGCGCTACCTGGCCCAGCTGATGGATTTCCTCGATACCTGGCTGCCGAAACTGGGTGATGGCACCCGCAGCTACGTGACCGTGGCGTTCGGCTGCACCGGCGGCAAGCACCGCTCGGTGTTCCTGGCCGAGCGCATGGCCCGGCATGCCCGCGAGATGGGCTGGCAGGACGTGGCGACGTACCACCGCGAACAGGATTGAGGGTGGCCGGCCGGGCTGCGCCCGGCACCCGTCGGTAGTGCCGGCCGCTGGCCAGCAACAGCAACAGCAACAGCAACAGCAACAGCAAAAGCGGCATTCCGTGGGATGGCGGGGCGGTGTGGGTAGGCAGGACACGCCGTGCCCCCCCCTCCGGGGTCCGGCCCAGCCGCTGGCGGCTGGGCGTTCGGGCGCTTGCGAAGCAGTGCTTCGCAAGCAAAGCGCCCTCACCCATGGGGGCTCGATGGCGCCAACGGTCCTGCCTACCCACACCGCCCCGCCTCTGACAGATTCCGTGCGCTGTTGGTAGGTGTCGACCTTGGTCGACACGATGGATCCACACCATGCGTGGATGAATCGCTGCCAGGCATCGAAAAACGCATGGGGTCGGATCCCTTTTCCAGGGGAAAAGGGCTCTGACCCCGATAACGCTGAATACGGGACACAGTGCCCCTCATCTGCTGCTATCGCCGATTCACCTTGACCTGTTAACGTGCAGTAATGACCTGTGGCATTCTCCTCGTAACACATCCCGGGGTCGGAACCGCCCTGCTTGACGTGGCGACCCGGCTCCTGCGGCAATTGCCGCTGAAAACCGAAGCTTTCGAAGTACCGTTCGACGCAGACATGGACGCCCTGCTCCCGCTCGCCTCGGCCGCCCTGCGGCGGGTCGACAGTGGTGAGGGCGTGCTGATCCTGACCGACCTGTACGGCGCCAGCCCCGCCAACCTTGCAGGGCAGCTGGCCCGGCTGGGGACCCCGGTTCGCCGGGTGTCGGCGCTGAGCCTGCCGATGTTGCTGCGGGTGATGAATTATCCGGAACAGGGACTGGATCAACTGCCCGCCACAGCCGCGGCGGGTACCCGTAATGGAGCGATAGTCGACGATGCTTGAACGAGAACTCACCGTCAGCAACCGCCTGGGCCTGCATGCCCGGGCCACCGCCAAGCTGGTGCAGACCCTGGCGCCGTTCCGCTGCAACGTGACCATGGCCGCCAAGGGCCGTGAGATCAACGCCAAGAGCATCATGGGCGTGATGCTGCTGGCCGCCGGCCAGGGCACTCCGGTCACCGTGCGCATCAACGGCGAAGATGAAGCCGCCGCGATGGAGGCGGTGGTCGGCCTGTTCGAACGCCGCTTCGACGAGGACAGCTGAGCGTGCCACGCGCACGCGCCGGCCAGCTCCCTTCCGGCCAACGGCCGGTACAGCTGTTGGCCGGCCATGGCGCGGCGCGCGGAACGGCGATGGGCCGGGCGCGCGTGCGGCTGCCGCATGCACTGGAAGTGGCCGAGCAACGCGTGGCCGCCCACCAGGTCGAGGCCGAACTGGCCCGCCTGCACCGTGCGCTGGATGCCGCGCGTACGGAAATGCACGAACTGCGTCAGCGCCTGCATGGCGCACTGAACCAGGAAGTGGGCGAGTTCCTCGACCTGCACGCGTTGCTGCTGGACGACCCCGAGCTGCTGTATGGCCTGGACGAACTGATCCGCAGCGGCCCGTACAGTGCCGGCTACGCGCTGCGCCTGCAGCGTGACCGCCTGGCCAAGGTATTCGATGGCATGGACGATGCCTACCTGAAGAGCCGCATGGACGATCTCGACCATGTGATCGGCCGCATCCACGCCTTCCTGCAACCCGAACGCACGCCGGTGATGAAGGGCCTGGCCGGCGAGATCCTGGTCTGCGACAACATCGCCCCATCCGAACTGGCGCAGCTGCAGGCGCAGGGGGTGGTCGGCATCGTCACCGCCGCCGGCAGCGCGCTGTCGCACAGCGCGATCCTGGCGCGCAGCCTGCACCTGCCCCTGATCGTCAATGTGCCGCAACTGCTCAGCCGCGTCGCCGACGGCGACGTGCTGATCATCGACGGTGCCGACGGCAGCATCACCGTCAACCCGCTGGCCGACAACCTGCGTGACTACCGCGCACGCCTGAAGGAACACGCGCGCGAGCAGCGCGAGCTTGGCCGCCTGCGCAGCAAGCCCAGCCGTACCCGCGATCAGGTCGACATTGCCCTCCTGGCCAATGCCGAATCGCTGGAGGACGTCACCCAGGCGCATGCGCTGGGCGCGCAGGGGCTGGGCCTGTACCGCACCGAATTCCTGTTCCTGCAGCGCAACGAGCTGCCGGACGAAGAAGAACAGTTCCAGACCTACCGTGATGCCGCACTGGGCATGAGCGGCCGGCCGGTGACCATCCGCACGCTCGACCTGGGTGCGGACAAGGCCGATCGTACCGGTCTGACCCTGAGCAACGAAGAGAACCCGGCACTGGGCCTGCGCGGCGTGCGCCTGTCGCTGGCACGGCCCAAGGTGGCCGACACCCAGCTGCGCGCGATCCTGCGCGCCTCGGCCTACGGCAAGCTGCGCGTGCTGGTGCCGATGGTCAGCACCCGCGAGGAACTGCTGGCGGTGCGCCGGCGCATGCTCAAGCTGAGCGAACAGCTGCGCAGCGAAGGCCATATGGTGTCCGAGCACGTGCCGCTGGGCGCGATGATCGAAGTCCCGGCGGCGGCATTGGCGCTGGAGAGTTTCATCGATCTGGTCGATTTCCTGTCGATCGGCACCAACGACCTGGTGCAGTACCTGCTGGCCGCCGACCGCAACAACGAGGCGCTGGGTGAGTTGTATTCACCGTTGCACCCGGCGGTGCTGCGGCTGTTGCAGATGGTGATCGAGACCGGCGCACGCCACCGCATTCCGGTGGCGGTCTGCGGCGAGATGGCCGGTGATGCGCGGATGACCCCGTTGCTGCTGGCGCTGGGCCTGAGCGAGTTCAGCCTGCATCCCGGTACGTTGCTGGAGGTGCGCCGTGCCATCCGCGAAGCCGATCTGGGTGCGCTGCGCGCCCGTGCCCCGAAGCTGCTGGCCGCGCGCGACCGCCGCGCCATCGAACGCTGGCTGGCGCTGGTGGCCGATACGCCCTGACACCACCCGCTCGCCGGGCATGCACGCCTGGGGTCAGATCCCTTTTCCGCGGGAAAAGGGATCTGGCCCCGTCTCGTTGAAGGCCAAGAGGTTGCCGGCCAGCGGCCGGCACTACCGCCACCCGGCGGCTATGCGCTGAAACATCCCCTTGCGATAATGACGCGCTGAACACCCCTGTTGCCGCATCCTTGCCGGGATCGCGGCTTTTCTTATCCCGCGGGAGCTGCGATGGCTGAAGCTGTACGCCACGACAAGACTGCGCGCCAACTGCGGATGTTGTCCGATGCACTGGACAGCGGCCGGCTGGGCCCGGTACGTCGGCTGGTCAACACCCTGGCCCCGGCCGAGATCGGCAACCTGCTTGAATCGCTGCCGCCGGGCAAGCGCGAGGTGGTGTGGGGCCTGGTTGATCCGGAAGATGACGGCGAGGTGCTGGTCCACGTCGGCGAAGACGTGCGCGAGAGCCTGCTCGCGGACATGGACCCGGACGAGATCATCGCCGCGGTCGAAGACCTGGACATCGACGACCTGGCCGACCTGGTCGAAGACCTGCCCGATACGGTCATCGACGAGGTCCTCAAGTCGATGGACCGCGAGAACCGCGAGCGCCTGGAGCAGGTGCTGTCCTATCCCGAGGACAGCGCCGGCCGCCTGATGAACCCGGACGTGGTGACCGTGCGCGCCGACGTCAATGTCGACGTGGTGCTGCGCTACCTGCGCCTGCGCGGCGAACTGCCGGACCATACCGATCACCTGTTCGTGGTCAGCCGGCGCCATCAGTACCTCGGCCGGGTGTCGCTGGCGGCACTGGTGACCCACGAGGACACCACCCCGATCAACCGCCTGATCGACGACGAGCAGCCGGCCATTGACGTCGGCGAGAGCGACCAGGAGGTCGCCCGCCAGTTCTCCGACCATGACTGGATCTCCGCGCCGGTGGTGGACGACAACAACATCCTGATCGGCCGCATCACCATCGATGACGTGGTCGACATCATCCGTGGCCAGGCCGAGCACCAGGCACTGGGCGCCGCCGGCCTGGACGAGGACGAAGACCTGTTCAGCCCGGTCTGGCGCGCCATGCGCCGGCGCTTGATGTGGCTGTCGGTGAACCTGTGCACCGCCTTCCTGGCCTCCAGCGTGGTCGGCCACTTCGAAGGCACCATCGACAAGCTGGTGGCGCTGGCCGTGCTGATGCCGATCGTGGCGGGCCTGGGCGGCAATGCCGGTACCCAGGTGCTGGCGCTGATGGTGCGCGGCCTGGCACTGGGCCAGGTAGGCGCGTCCAACGCGCGCACGCTGCTGTGGAAGGAGGTGCGGGTCGCCTTGTTGAACGGCGTGATGCTGGGTTCCGTGCTGGGGCTGATCGTGCTGGCCTGGTTCCACTCGCCCGGGCTGTCGGCAGTGATCGCCATCGCGCTGACCTGCAACCTGCTGTTCGCCGCACTGGCCGGCGTGCTGGTGCCACTGACCCTGAAACGCTTCGGCTTCGACCCGGCGCTGGCCAGCGGCATCTTCCTGACCGCCGTGACCGACTCGATGGGCTTCTTCACCTTCCTCGGCCTGGCCACGCTGGTGCTGCTGCACTGAACCCTGCAGGGTCCGATCCCAACTGGAACACCCATGGCAACAACGATCGAAAACTATTTCCAGCCCGGCTGGCGCGACCAGCAGCACACCTGCCCGGCCTGCGAATGGAAGGGCAGCTCGCGTGCCATGGAGATGGAGCTGGACGAGGACGCCACCGAGTACGCCTGCCCGGTCTGCGAGAACCCGCTGCTGGTGGTGCTGCATCCGGACATCGCGCAGGTGCAGGCGGCCGCCGCCGAGGGCAATGCCGAAGCGCAGGAGCAGCTGGACATCATTGCCAGTTTCCCGCGACCGGAGTGACGCGCCGCACGATGCCGCGTTGACCTGCGGCGGGCTAGGATGCAGCTGACCCTGCCGCCCCGGGAAATCCCATGGTCCGATCGATGTCGCGCTGGCTGCCGCTGCTGGCCTTTCTGATGATGAGCGGTTGCACTTCGCTGCCGGACAGCGCGCGCGGCCGCTTCGAGGGCCGCGCAGTGAAGGTGGACGGCGAGACCGCCTACTACCAGGTGTTCATTCCGGCCGGCGTTCAGGCCACCGCTCCCACCAGACTCCCGGTCATCCTGTTCCTGCACGGCTCCGGCGAGCGTGGCGGCGACGGTGTCAAGCAGACCCATGCGGGGCTGGGGCCGCACCTGCGCAGGCACGCGGCCGACTTCCCCGCATTGGCCGTATTCCCCCAGGTGCCGGGCCACCAGGAATGGAGCGGGCGCAACAACCGCGTTGCGCTGGCCGCCCTGGACGCCACCATCGCCGAGTTCGGTGCCGATCGCTCACGGCAGTACCTGACCGGGATGTCGATGGGCGGCTATGGGAGCTGGAACATCGCGCTGGATGACCCCGGGCGCTTCGCCGCGATCGTGCCCGTGTGCGGCGCGGTGCTGGCGCCACGCGCGGTGCGCCCGACCCTGTTCGTCGAGCAGGTCGCCCAGGAAACCGATCCGTATGCGGCCATCGCCCAGCGCCTGAGAGGCACGCCGATCTGGATCTTCCACGGTGCGCTGGATGATGTAGTGCCACCGGACGACGATCGCAGACTGCACGCCGCATTCCGGAGCGCCGCTGCACGCGACGTGCGCTACACCGAGTACCCGGACGGCAACCACAATGCCTGGGACGCCACCTACGCCGACCCGGCGATGTGGGCATGGCTGTTCGCGCAGAAGCGCTGAGCCGCAGCTTCAGTAGTTGCCAACCTTGGTTGGCATTGACTGCCCTGGTAGTTGCCAACCTTGGTTGGCACTGACTGTCCTGGTAGTTGCCAACCTTGGTTGGCACTGACTGCTCTGGTAGTTGCCAACCTTGGTTGGCACTGGCCTACCTGAAACCAACCCATTCCCCGATGTTCACTGGAAGCAGGCCCGTCCATGCTTGCTCCATGCAGAACACACGTCTCCTGCTCGGTCGTCGCTCCAGCATCGGCCTCAGCTATATCCTCACCGCCGTCGTCCATGACCGCGCGCCGCTCTTCACCAACGCCGCAGCGGCCGCCTTGGCAGTCCGCGAATTCCAGCGACTGGATCAGGAAGGCTTCACCCGCTCGATTGCGTACGTGGTCATGCCCGACCACATCCACTGGCTGGTCGAACTACGTGCGGGAACGCTGGAAACCGTCATGAAGCGTTTCAAGTCGCGCACAGCCCAGCAGGCAAACCGGTTGCTGGGGCGAGTCGGGCGCTTCTGGCAGGCCTGCTATCACGATCATGCGATCCGCTCTGACGAATCGTTGCACCGGCGTGCGATGTACCTGATGGGAAATCCGATCAGGGCTGGACTGGCGACGCGGCTTGGGCAATATCCCCATGCATGGTGCGAATGGGAGCTTGGGGCTTCGTGTGATCCGCTCGACAACTTGGGCGCGGATGGATAGTGCCAACCAAGGTTGGCATCTACCAGAGCGGTGCGCGGACAAGCCGCGCGGCAAGTGTGTCAACCAAGGTTGACACCTACCAGAGCGGGTGGTCAGCCCAGCAGGGTTTCCAGCACGGCCATGCGCACGGCGACGCCGTTGGCGACCTGGCGCAGCACCCACGACTGCGGGCCGTCGGCCACGTAGTCGGTCACTTCCACGCCGCGGTTGATCGGGCCCGGGTGCAGCACCGCGGCATCCTTGCCGGCGCGCGCCAGGCGCTCGCGGGTCAGGCCGTACTGGGCGTGGTACTGCTCCAGCGACGGCACCAGGCCTTCTTCCATGCGCTCGCGCTGCAGGCGCAGCATCATCAGCGCGTCGACGCCTTCCAGCATCGCGTCGAAATCATCGCCGACCACGCAGCCCTTCAGGGTCTCATCGTCCGGCAGCAGCGACTGCGGGCCGCACACGCGGATCTCACCCACGCCCAGCGTGCGCAGCGCATGCAGGTCGGTGCGGGCCACGCGCGAGTGCTTCACGTCGCCGACGATCACCACTTTCATCTTCGAGAAATCCGGGCCCTTGGCCTGGCGCAGGGTCAGCATGTCCAGCAGGCCCTGGGTCGGGTGCGCGCTGCGGCCGTCACCGGCGTTGATCAGTGCGGTGCCCTCGCCCGCCGCTTCTGCCAGTGCGGCTACCGCGCCATCCTCCGGGTGGCGCACCACGAAGCCGCGCACGCCCATCGCTTCCAGGTTGCGCAGCGTATCGCAGGCGGTTTCGCCCTTGCGGGTGGACGAGGTCGAGGCATCGAAGTTGAGCACATCGGCGCCCAGGCGCTGCGCGGCCAGCTGGAATGAGCTGCGGGTGCGCGTGGACGGCTCGAAGAACAGCGTGCACACCGCCGAACCGGCCAGCACGTGGCGCTTGTTGCCGACGCGGCCGACTGCGGCATCGCGGATCTGACCTGCCCGGTCAAGCAGCTGCAGCAGGGTCCCGCGCGGCAGGCCCTCCAGGGTCAGCAGGTGGCGCAGGCGTCCGGAGGCATCGATTTGCTGGGCGGTCATGGCGGTGTCGGGCAGTCAGGGAATGGGGGTGGCGTCGTCGGGGGACGACAGCCAGCGGTCGATGATCACCGCCGCGGCCACGGCATCGAGCGCGGCCGCATCACGGCGGCGCTTGCGCCCTTCGGCGCGCTCGACGGCGAAGCGGCGGGCAGCCTCGACCGAGCTGGAACGCTCGTCGATCATCACCACCGGCAGCTTGAAACGTTCCCGCAGCTGGCGGGCGAAGCCCTGCGCGCGCTTGCGGTTGGGTTGGTCCTGGCCGTCCAGGGTCAGCGGGTCGCCGACCACCAGGCCGTCGGGCTTCCATTCCTTGAGCAGGCGTTCGATCGCGGTCCAGTCCGGGCCATTGCCGTGCACATCGACCACCGCCACCGCGCGCGCATGCGCAGCGAAGGCACTGCCGATGGCCACGCCGATCCGCCGCGAGCCGACGTCGAAACCCAGAACGGTGCCGTCACGGCGGATCGCCGGGACAGCAGGAGCCGGTACGGGCGTGGCCGGCTCAGACATGGCCGCTGTAGTCGGTCAGCCGGAACAGGTCCACGCCGATGCGCGAGGCCGCACCCTGCCAGCGCTGCTCCAGCGGCAGCTGGAACACCAGCTCGGCATCGGCCGGCACGGTCAGCCAGCTGTTCTCGGACAGCTCGCTTTCCAGCTGCCCTGCGCCCCAACCGGCACAGCCGAGGGTGACCACGGCATTGGCCGGGCCTTCGCCACGCGCCATCGCTTCAAGGATGTCGCGCGAAGTGGTCAGGTACAGGCCGTCACCCACGATCAGGCTGGAATCCCACGCGCGCGCGTCGTCATGGATGACGAAGCCGCGCTCGGGATGCACCGGGCCGCCGTTGAGCACCATGCGCGCCTGCAGGTCGCCGTCACCGGTGGTGATGTCCATCTGTGCAAGCACTTCACCCAGCGTGTACTCGGAAGGCTGGTTGACCAGCACGCCCATCGCCCCGTTCTCGTCGTG
Source organism: Stenotrophomonas sp. YJH_SMC_123 (assembly GCF_059368215.1). Classification (NCBI taxonomy): domain Bacteria; kingdom Pseudomonadati; phylum Pseudomonadota; class Gammaproteobacteria; order Lysobacterales; family Lysobacteraceae; genus Stenotrophomonas; species Stenotrophomonas sp. YJH_SMC_123. Next base: position 89,218 of record NZ_JCAFRM010000001.1, on the reverse strand, counting down.
CTGGCAGATCAGCGCGACGCTGCGGGCAAAGGTCGCGTCGAGCAGCGACGGCAGCGCGACGAGGAGGTGATCGGCGAGGGAGGTCGGCGTTACAGGCATGGTCCCATTCTACCTGCTGGGGGCGGGATGGTCGCGCAAAGGCGGCGAACCGCGATGGGCTAGGATGGTGCTTTGCCATGGAAGGTCATCGATGCAGTCTTCATCGCCCCTGACCCTGCCGGCACGCAGCGCCATCGTCCTGATTGCCCTGCTGCAGGGTCTGATGCTGTATGCCGCGCAGGAACTGTCCGATGCGTGGCCGTTCCGCGATATCGGCTGGCGCTACTGCTGGTACGCCTGGGTGCTGGCCATTCCCAGCGCGGTGGCGCTGAGCCTGGTCGACCTGGGCCAGCGCCGCCTGTGGCTGCAGGCCGTGCTCGGCTCGGCGGTGGTGCTGGCGCTGGCCGCCTGGATCGGCTGGAACCTCACTGGCGAGACCGCGCTGGAGTCGAGCGCGCTGCAGTTTCCACTGACCCTGGGCATGGCCGTGGCGGTGTTCGTGGTGCTGCCCTGGTGGCAGTTCCAGCTGCAGCACGGGCACTGGCGCGCCAGCTACCCCGAGCTGTTCGAGCGCGCCTGGCAGAACGGTTTGACCCTCGCCCTGGCGGCACTGTTCACCGGGCTGACCTGGCTGCTGCTGTGGCTGTGGGCCGCGCTGTTCCAGCTGCTGGAGGTCACCGTCTTCCGCGACCTGTTCCGCCAGGATGCCTTCATTGCGCTGGCTACCGGCAGCCTGGCCGGGTTCGGCGTGCTGATCGGGCGCACCCAGCACCGCGCGATCCAGATCACCCGCCAGGTGCTGTTCGCGATCTGCCGCGGACTGCTGCCGCTGCTCTCGTTCATCGCCGTATTGTTCGTGCTGAGCCTGCCGCTTACCGGGCTGGAACCGCTGTGGAAGACCCGCTCGGCCGCCAGCCTGCTGCTGGTGCTGTCGCTGTTGCTGGTGACGTTCACCAATGCGGTCTACCAGCAGGGGGACGACACCGCGCCCTACCCCGTCGTGCTGCGCCGTCTGGTTGAAGCCAGCCTGCTGGCGCTGCCGGTCTACGCCGCACTGGCGCTGTACGCACTGGGGCTGCGCGTGGTGCAGTACGGCTGGACCGTGGACCGGTTCTGGGCGGTACTCGTCGCAGTGGCCGTGGCCGGCTATGCCGTGGGCTACGCGCTGGCGGTGCTGCGCCGGCAGCGCCGCTGGTTGCAGATGCTGGAGCCGGTCAACCGCTGGATGTGCTGGGCGGTGCTGGCACTGGCATTGCTGGGCAACTCGCCGCTGCTGGACCCGGTGCGGCTGACCCTGTCCAGCCAGCTGGCGCGCCTGCGTGCCGACCCGCCCGCGATCACCAGCAGTGACGTCAACGTGCTGCGCTTCGATCTTGGCCACCGCGGCGTGCGGGCGCTGCGCGAGCTGCAGCGTGATCCAGCCATCACCGCCGATGCCAACGCGCCACAGGTGATCGCTGCCGCGCTGGCACGTACCTCGCGCTGGGATGACGGCCAGCGCCTCGACAAGGGGCCGCAGGACGTCGTCGCCCTGCAGCGCGCGTTGAAGCTGGCCAAGGGATCCAGCTCGCCACCGGACGACTGGTGGCAGGCACTGGCCACGCGCGCGATCGATGGCGAATCCTGCGCCCAGAGCGAGCGCGACTGCCTGATCGTGCATCGCGATCTGGATGGCGACGGGAACACCGACGTGCTGCTGTGCGAGCTGTACACCATCCGTGGGCCGGACTGCGTGCTGTACGCACGTGGCAGGGACAACCACTGGCGCCGGGCCGGTTCGCTGTTCGGCACCGCCAGCGGCCAGGCCGAGGCGATCAACCAGGCGCTGCGTGATGGCAAACTCACTCTCGAACCACCACGCTGGCCGATGCTGTCCATCGGTGGGCGCCCCGCAGTGGCCATCGATCCCGAACCCGAATCCAGCGAGTCTTCCCCATGAGCGGCTACTGCCTCATCGCCCCGGGCCATCCGGTGCACGACTACTACCACGCCAACGAGTACGGCTTCCCGCAGCGTGACGAGCGCGAGCTGTTCGAGCGGCTGGTGCTGGAAATCAACCAGGCCGGGCTGAGCTGGGAAACGATCCTGAAAAAGCGCGAGGGCTTCCGCGCGGCCTATGACGGCTTCGATGTCGACCGCGTGGCGGCCTATGCCGAGCAGGACATCGAGCGCCTGCTATCGGACGCGGGCATCATCCGCAACCGGCTGAAGGTACTGGCCGCCATCCACAACGCGCAGGTGATCCAGCGGCTGCGGGCCAGTCATGGCAGCTTCGCGGCGTGGCTGGATGCGCATCATCCGCGCAGCAAGGCCGACTGGGTGAAGCTGTTCAAGAAGACCTTCCGCTTCACCGGTGGCGAGATCACCGGCGAGTTCCTGATGAGCCTGGGCTACCTGCCCGGCGCGCACGCCGAGGATTGCCCGGTGCATGCGCGGCTGCTGAAGCTGTCGCCGCCGTGGTTGCAGGCCGCCGTCCGCTGAGGGATCTCCGCGCGTGGATGCCGGTAGTGCCGGCCGCTGGCCGGCAACCCCGTTGAACGGTCACACGCCCATGTAACGGCCGGGGCGGTGGTTGAACATCAGCACCAGGCTGAGCACCACCGCGCCGATGGCCGAGTACAGCACCTTCGATGGCGACAGCACGAAGAACGCGGCTACCATCAGGCAGGCGTCGTAGGACATCTGCACCTTGCCGGCGCTCCAGCCTCGGGTGCGCTGCAGGTACACCGCCAGGATGCCGATGCCGCCAAGGCTGGCGCGGTGTCGGATGAAGAACAGGATGCCGAGGCCGGACAAGGCACCACCGACGATCGCCGAATACAGCGGGTTGATGTGCGAGAAGTCGATCCAGCGCGGCAGCAGGTCGGTCAGCACGCCACAGGCGGTGACTGCGGCGAAGGTCTTCAGGGTGAATTCCCAGCCCATGCGCCGCAGCGCCACCCAGTAGAACGGCAGGTTGACCAGCACGAACACCAGGCCGAAGTTCCAGCCCATCGCGTAGTGCAGCAGGAAGGCCATGCCCGCCATGCCGCCGATCATCAGCCCGCCCTTGGCGAAGATGGCCAAGCCCAGCGAGGCCACCATCGTGGCCAGCACCATGCCCTGCACGTCCTCGGCGATCGAGTGACGCAGCGCTTTTTCGTGGGCGGTGGTGCCAGCACTGTCGGGCGGCGGGGTCAGCGGACCGGCGGTGACCAGGTGGCCGTCAGCGTCGTCGCACGGCGCGGGGCCATGGGAAGGAAGGGACATGCGGGTGGGGAACAGCGGGTGGGGAGCGGTATTAGACACGATCTGCATGACAGTTGCAGATGAAATCGTTCAGCTGAATGCGCCTCGCACTGCCCCGGGCTCGGCGCTGCTCAGCCCTTGCCGGCCAGATGGTGAGCCACCAGTGCGTTGGCATGGCCATGGCCCAAGCCATGTTCACTCTTCAGGAAGCTGACCAGTTCCATGTGTTTCAGGCCCTTCTTCCCGGCCAGCAACCCGAACCAGTGCGCCACCGGCTGCCCGTAGGTCTTCTCGATGGAGGGGAAATACGAGGCCGGGCCTTTCGGCTTGGTGTCAGTGCTCATGTGCAGCTCCCGTTGAAGTCATTCATTCGACGAACCACAGACGCAGAAATCGACACACCCAAACGTCCGACCCCGCCTCGCCCGACAGGCCGCAGCCAACTGTCGAAGGCGGGGTGGGTCCGGTTGAGGGGGTGTGAGCGGCATGGATGCCGCGACCAAGCCCCCATGGATGGGTTTACGGCGTCCCCCTCAACCGGGCCCACCCCGCCATCTCACGGATAGCCAGTTTTTGAAGTTGACGTGGCCGTTGACGTTGCTTCGGCAGGTGCCGGGCGCAGCCCGGCCGTATCATTCCAGCATGCCCCGCGAAAACCTCAACGACCTGCAGGCCTTCGTCCACGTTGCCCGCGAGGGCAGCTTCACCCGGGCCGCCGCCCAGCTGGGCGTGTCCCAGTCCGCGCTCAGCCATGCCATGCGCAGCCTGGAACAGCGCCTGGGCGTGCGCCTGCTGACCCGTACCACCCGCAGCGTATCGACCACCGAAGCCGGTGCCCGCCTGCTCGACACCCTGGGCCCACGCCTGGCCGAGATCGAGGACGGGCTGGCCGCACTGGCCGAGTACCGCGAACGCCCGGCCGGCACCATCCGCATCAACGCCACCGGCCACGCCGCCGAGTACATCGCCTGGCCGCGGCTGGCGCCGTTGTTGCAGCGTTATCCGGACCTGAAGGTGGAACTGACCACCGACTACGGCCTGGCCGACATCGTCGCCGAGCGCTACGACATCGGCATCCGCCTCGGCGAGCGCCTGGCGCGCGACATGGTCGCGGTGCCGATCAGCCCGCCGCTGCGCATGCGCGTGGTCGGTGCACCCAGCTACTTCCGCCAGCACGTGGTGCCGCAGCATCCGGACGACCTGGCCAAGCACAACTGCGTGACCCTGCGCCTGCCTACGCATGGGGGACTGATGCCGTGGGATTTCGGCCAGGATGGCAACGAACTGAGTGTGCGCGTTGGCGGGCAATGGACGTTCAACACCATGGGCATGACCCGCGCCGCTGCGCTGGCCGGCAGCGGACTGGCCTGGCTGCCGGAAGACCAGGTGCAGCCGATGCTGGACGATGGCCGCCTGCAGTCGGTGCTGGACGACTGGTGCCCGCACTTCGATGGCTACTACGCGTACTACCCGTCGCGCCGCCACGTCACCGTGGCGATGCGCACGGTGCTTGATGCGCTGCGCGGGCCGCTGGGGTGAGGGGCAAGGCGTGCGGACCAACGGTCCGCACCCACCACCAACGGTCCGCACCCAGCTGGTGATCAGCCCTTGGCCTGGGCGGCGCGCTGCGCGTTGTAGCGCTCGCCGACGATCGACACTTCGTTCAGCGCCTGTGCGATGCGTTGCAGCTCCTCCGGTGCCAGCTGCAGGTCGGCCGCGCCCAGGTTTTCTTCCAGGCGATGGATCTTGGTGGTGCCTGGGATCGGCACGATCCACGGCGCCTGTGCCAGCAGCCAGGCCAGCGCCACCTGCGCCGGCGTCGCGCCCCGTGTTGCGGCAATCGTACTGATGCGATCCACCAGCGCCTGGTTGGCGCGGCGCGCCTCCACTTCGAAACGCGGAACGCTGTTGCGGAAATCGTTGGCATCGAAGGTGGTGTCGGCGTTGATCGTGCCGGTGAGGAAGCCGCGGCCAAGCGGGCTGAATGGCACGAAGCCGATGCCCAGCTCCTGCAGCGTCGGCAACAACTCGCGCTCCGGTTCGCGCCACCACAGCGAGTACTCACTCTGCACGGCGGCAACCGGCTGCACCGCATGCGCGCGGCGCACGGTGGCAGCGCTCGCCTCTGACAGCCCGAAGTTGCCGACCTTGCCTTCGGCGATCAAGTCGCGCACGGTGCCAGCCACATCCTCGATCGGCACGTTCGGGTCGACGCGGTGCTGGTAGAACAGGTCGATATGGTCGGTGCGCAGGCGCTTGAGGCTGGCTTCGGCAACGGCACGGATATTCTCGGGGCGGCTGTCCAGGCCGTCATCGGTGCGCGCGCCCTTGAATCCGAACTTGGTGGCAATCACCAGCCTGTCGCGGTAGGGCGCCAGCGCCCGGCCGAGCAGGTCTTCGTTGGTGTACGGACCATACACCTCGGCGGTGTCGAAGAAGGTCACGCCGCGCTCGACGGCGGCCTGCAGCAGGGCGATGCCCTGGCCCTGCTCCACCGGCTGCCCGTAGGCATGGGTCAGGCCCATGCAGCCCAGGCCGAGGGCGGAAACCTTCAGGCCACTGCGGCCCAGTTCGCGTGTCTGCATCGTCGTGCTCCAGAGGGGGAGTGATGACGATACGCCTGTGGTGGCGCTGGATTGAGCCAGCCCGGCCGCAGTCGGTCATGACCGGAATTCATCAATCCAGCCACGACCGATGCCGGCCAGGTCAACGGATCTCGGAGATCTCCACGCCGTCCAGCCCCTGCGACAGGGTACGTGCGTCGCCGCCCTGGCTGAGCTTGATGCGCAGGCGCACCTCGTTCTGCGAATCGGCGTAGCGCAGCGCGTCCTCGTAGCTGATCTCGCCGGCCTGGTACAGCTCGAACAGGCTCTGGTCGAAGGTCTTCATGCCCAGCTGGACCGAGTCCTTCATCACTTCCTTCAGCTTGTGGATCTCGCCGTCGCGGATGTAGTCCTGCACCAGCGGCGTGCCCAGCAGGATCTCCATCGCCACCTTGCGCGAGCGGCCATCGGGCGATGGCACCAGCTGTTGCGCGACCACGCCCTTGAGATTCAGCGACAGGTCCATCAGCAGCTGGTTGCGGCGGTCTTCCGGGAAGAAGTTGACGATGCGGTCCATCGCCTGGTTGGCGTTGTTCGCATGCAGGGTGCACAGCACCAGGTGGCCGGTTTCGGCGAACGCGATGGCGTGATCCATGCCTTCGCGGGTACGCACCTCGCCGATCATGATCACGTCCGGCGCCTGGCGCAGGGTGTTCTTCAGCGCGGCTTCCCAGCTGTCGGTATCGATGCCGACTTCGCGCTGGGTGATGATGCAGCCCTCGTGCTTGTGCACGAACTCGATCGGGTCTTCGATGGTGATGATGTGGCCGGTCGAGTTCTGGTTGCGGTAACCGATCATCGCTGCCAGCGAGGTCGATTTACCGGTACCGGTGGCGCCGACGAACAGGATGATGCCGCGCTTGGTCATCGCCAGCGTCTTGATGATAGGCGGCAGGCTCAGTTCTTCCACGGTCGGAATGCGCGTCTCGATGCGACGCAGCACCATGCCGACCTGGTTGCGCTGGTAGAAGCAGCTGACGCGGAAGCGGCCGACGCCGGACAGGCCGATGGCGAAGTTGCATTCGTGCGTCTTCTCGAATTCCTCGCGCTGCGCCGGGGTCATCACGTTGAGGACCAGGTCGCGGCTCTGCTGCGGCGTGAGCGGGGTCTGGGTGATCGGCGAGATCTTGCCGTTGACCTTCATCGCCGGCGGCATGCCGGCCGTGATGAACAGGTCCGAGGCGCGCTGGTGCGCCATCAGCTTGAGGAACGAAGTGAAATCGATGGTGGTCGCGGTGCTGTTCACGGCGGGCTCCCAAGAGGGCATGTACCAGGAAACGGTCGGTGGAGGAAACGGCACGGAGACGGCGCCGCACTGGTGCACGCCGCCCGTGGTTGTCCCGCCTTACTCGAACAGGCGCTTGTCCTTGGCGTACTCGCGGGCCTGGTTGCGGGTGATCAGGCTGCGCTTGACCAGGTCCTGCAGGTGCTGGTCCAGGGTCATCATGCCGTACTGCTGGCCGGTCTGGATGGCCGAGTACATCTGCGCCACCTTGTCTTCGCGGATCAGGTTGCGGATGGCCGGGGTGCCGACCATGATTTCCCACGCTGCGGTACGACCGCCGCCAACCTTCTTCAGCAGCGCCTGCGAGATCACCGCACGCAGCGACTCGGACAGCATCGAACGCACCATCGGCTTTTCGCCGGCCGGGAACACGTCGATGATGCGGTCGATGGTCTTGGCCGCCGAGCTGGTGTGCAGGGTTCCGAACACCAGGTGGCCGGTTTCCGCGGCGGTCAGTGCCAGGCGGATGGTTTCCAGGTCGCGAAGTTCGCCCACCAGGATGATGTCCGGGTCCTCACGCAGTGCCGAGCGCAGCGCTTCGTTGAAGCCATGCGTATCGCGGTGCACTTCGCGCTGGTTGATCAGGCACTTCTGCGAGGTGTGCACGAATTCGATCGGATCCTCGACGGTGAGGATGTGGCCGTATTCGTTCTTGTTGATGTAGTCGATCATCGCCGCCAGCGTGGTCGACTTGCCCGAACCGGTGGGGCCGGTCACCAGGATCAGGCCCTGCGGCTGCTGGATCACCTCGCGGAACAGCGGCGGGCAGGCCAGGTCCTCGAGGGTGAGCACCTCGGACGGAATGGTACGGAACACCGCACCGGCGCCACGGTTCTGGTTGAACGCGTTCACACGGAAGCGCGCCAGCGACGGGATCTCGAAGGAGAAGTCCACTTCGAGGAATTCCTCGTAATCGCGGCGCTGCTTGTCGGACATGATGTCGTACACCAGCGCATGGACCTGCTTGTGGTCCAGGGCCGGGATGTTGATCCGGCGAACGTCGCCGTCCACGCGGATCATCGGCGGCAGGCCTGCGGACAGGTGCAGGTCGGACGCTTTGTTCTTTACGGAAAACGCCAGCAGTTCGGCGATATCCATGAGCGGCTACTCCCCAATAACGGCTTCGACTGGAAGGATCTTTCCCCGGGCGGCAGTATAGCCTCCTGATTCAACGGAACGCGTTACGTGGCCACTCCCCTGCCCCAGATCCTGAGCAACCTGCATGCCGCCGCCGAGGCGGCCGGCCGGCCCGATCCGCGCCTGCTGGCCGTTTCCAAGACCCAACCGGCCGAGGCCGTGGCCGCGCTGGCCGCGCAGGGCCAGCAGGCCTTCGGCGAGAACTATGTGCAAGAAGCGCTGGCCAAGATGCAGGCGCTGCAGCACCTGGCGCTGGAGTGGCACCTGATCGGCCACCTGCAGTCGAACAAGGCCGAGGCCGTGGCCACCCACTTCGATTGGGTGCAGAGCGTGGACCGGCCCAAGCTGGTAACGGCGCTGGCGCGCCATCGCCCGGCAGCGCGTGGTCCGCTGAATGTGCTGATCCAGGTCAACATCGACGATGAATCCAGCAAGCACGGCTGTGCGCCGGAGGATGTCGAGGTGCTGGCCGCTGCGATTGCCGCCGAGCCCACCCTGCGCCTGCGTGGCCTGATGGCGATTCCCGCGCCATGGCCCGAGGCGGAACGCCGTCGGGATGCGTTCGTGCGCATGCGCACACTTTTCCAGTCGCTGGCCGCCCAGCACGCGCAGGTCGACACGCTGTCGATGGGCATGAGCAGCGACTACGCCGACGCCATCGCCGAGGGCGCCACTTTGGTGCGCATCGGCACCGCCCTGTTCGGCGCGCGTCCTCGCCCGGCCTGATCTTGCAAGGAGAGTTTCATGACAGCTGATTCCATCACCTTCATCGGCGGCGGCAACATGGCGCGCAGCCTGATCGCCGGCCTGATCCGCCAGGGCGTGCCCGTGGCACACATCCACGTGGCCGAACCGGTTGCAGCACTGCGCGAGTCGCTGGCCACGGATTTCGGCGTGCAGGTGCACGACAATGCCGCCGATGCCGCCGCACAGGGCCGCACCTGGCTGCTGGCGGTGAAGCCACAGGTGCTGCGCGAGGTCTGCCAGTCGCTGCAGGCACTGGCCCAGGCAAGCCGGCCACTGGTGGTGTCGATCGCCGCCGGCATCACCAGCGCGCAGCTGGAACGCTGGCTGGGTGGCAACCTGCCGGTGGTGCGTGCAATGCCCAACACGCCGGCCCTGCTCGGCGCCGGCGTGACCGGCCTGTATGCCACGCCGTCGGTGGATGCACAGCAGCGCTCGCAGGCCGAACAGGTATTGGCCAGTGCCGGCCGTACCGTGTGGATCGAGCGCGAGGCGCTGATGGATTCGGTCACTGCCGTGTCCGGCAGCGGGCCGGCCTACGTGTTCCTGCTGGCCGAAGCGATGGAAGCGGCGGGCATTGCCCAGGGCCTGCCGGCCGACGCCGCGCGCACGCTGGTGGTGCAGACCCTGCTGGGCGCCTCGCGCATGCTCGATGAAGCCGGCGAAAGCCCGGCCGAGCTTCGCCGCCGTGTGACCTCGCCGAACGGCACCACCCAGGCCGCGATCGAGAGCTTCCAGGCCGGAGGTTTCGAAGTGCTGGTGGACAACGCGCTGCGTGCTGCGCAGGTGCGCGGGCAGGAATTGTCTGCGGCGAATGATTGATCCCGATGTGTGCCGACCAACGGTCGGCACCTACCATCATCCACGCATGGCGTGGATGCTCATTGCCCCAACGTGGTCATGACGAAATCCACGAAGCACTGCAAGCGCGGGCGCGGGCGTCGATCGGGCAGGTAGATCAGGTGCATCGGTCGCGGTTCGGGCAGGTAGTCGCGCAGCAGCGGCTTCAGGCGCCCTGCTGCGATCTCCCCCGCCAACAGCGCGGTGGGCTGCAACACCAACCCGGCCCCGGCCACGGCGGCTTCGCGCAGCGCGAACCCGTCGTTGCAGGTCAGCCGCGCCTCCCAATCCACCTGTTCACCGTTGGCCAACTGCCAGCCATGGCCACCACGCCAGGCAAGATGGCTCAGGCAATCATGCCCCTGCAGGTCCGCCGGCGTGCGTGGCATGCCGCGCCTGCGCAGGTAAGACGGCGCCGCGCACAGGCTCATCGCATACGGCGGCAGCGGCCGCGCCACCACCTCCTGCGATGGCAACGGCCCGACCCGGATCGCCACGTCGAAGCCGTCCTCGATCAGGTCCACACGGCGGTTGCTCAGATCCAGTTCGATGTTCAACTGCGGCTGCGCGCGCAGCAGGCCGGCCAGCTGCGGCGCCAGCACGCAGCTGCCCCAGGTGGTCGGCGCACTGACCCGCAGCAGGCCACGCGGCTGTACCTGCAGACCGGCCACATCGGCCTCGGCCTGCTGCACCTGCTCCAGCACTTGCCGGCATCCGGCCAGATAGGCGCTGCCGGCTTCGGTCAGGCGCTGGCGGCGGGTGTTCCGTTGCAGCAGCGCGGTACCCAGATGCGCCTCCAGCTGCTGGATGTACTTGCCCACCATCACCGCCGAGACCTGCAGCTGTTCGGCGGCGCCGGCGAAGCTGCCACGCTCGGCCACGGCAACGAAGGCCTGCATGCATCGAAGGGTATCCATTACTAATCCTTAGTTAGGAATCTGCGAATCATACGCCGCTTACCTAACCCCATTGTGAGGGCGCAGACTGCGCTCACTCCCTTACGCAAGGAACGGCCATGAAGATCCTCCTCGTTGGTGCCAGCGGCACCCTCGGCCAGGCAGTCGCCCGCCAGCTCGGCCAACAGCATCAGATTCTCGCCGCCGGCCGCAGCAGCGGCGAACTGCGCGTGGACCTGACCGATGACGCCAGCGTCGCCGAACTGTTCGCACGTACCGGCCCGGTCGATGCGGTGATTTCCACCGCCGGCAAGCTGCACTTCGGCCCGCTGCAGCAGATGACGCCGGCGCAGTTCAACCTCGGCCTGCAGGACAAACTGCTGGGCCAGGTGAGGCTGGCACTGGCCGCGCAGCATCATCTCAACAGCGGCGGCTCGATCACCCTGACCAGCGGCATCGTCAGCGCACAACCGATCCGCGACGGCGTCAACGCCACCTCGGTGAATGCCGCACTGGAAGGCTTCGTGCGCGCAGCCGCACTGGAGCTGCTGCCGCGCGGCCTGCGCATCAACGTGGTCAGCCCGAACGTACTGATCGAATCGATGGCCGCCTACGGCCCCTACTTCCCGGGCTTCGAGGCGGTAAGCGCACAGCGCGCGGCACTGGCCTTCCAGCGCGCGGTGGAAGGCATCCAGAGCGGCGAGACGATCACGGTCTGGTAAGAAAAAGGGGACGGAGGGGATTAAGTCGCAAGTGCACAAACGACATAATCCCCTCCGTCCCCTTTTTGTCGCTCACTCCCAGCGCATCGGGCCGTCGCCGCGTTCGCCGAGGACGTCGCCGGGATTGGCCAGGCGGCAATGCTGCAGCGACAGGCAGCCACAACCGATGCAGCCGGTCAGTTCGTCGCGCAGCAGCTGCAGCATGTGGATGCGCTCTTCCAGCTCGGTGCGCCAGCGCGCGGACAGCCTGGCCCAATCCGCTTTGGTCGGTGCGCGTCCGTCAGGCAGGCTTTCGAAGGCACGGCCGACTGCTTCCAGCGGCATGCCCACCCGCTGCGCCACGCGGATCACCGCCAACCGGCGCAGCACGTCCCGGCTGTAACGACGTTGGTTGCCCGAGGTGCGCAGGCTGCTGATCAGCCCCTTGCGCTCGTAGAAATGCAGTGCGGAAACGGCCACGCCACTGCGCTGGGAGACCTCGCCAACGCTGAGTTCCTGGGATGCCATTGCTTGACCTCAACTACAGTTGAGGTGGCATGCTGCTACCTTCGCCGCCCGTTGACAAGCGCGGCCTGCACCTGACCCGTATGACCCCGCCCCTCTCTCCCGCCGACACCCACCTGCCGGCTGACAGCTCGATCCTGTCCGCGCGCTACCGCGCCACGACCATCGGCATGGTTGCGCTGGTCGCGCTGCACGCCTTCGAAGCACTGGCCGTCGCGGCCGCGATGCCCACCGTGGCCGAAGCACTCGATGGCCTGCGCCTGTACGCGCTGGCCTTTGGCGGCACCCTGGCCACCAGTGTGATCGGGATGACCCTGGCCGGGCGCTGGGCCGATCACCACGGCCCCGCGCGGCCACTCTGGTACGGCCTGGGCTGCTTCGTGCTGGGCCTGCTGCTGGCCGGCTTTGCGACGCGCATGGGCATGCTGGTGGCCGGACGCCTGATGCAGGGCCTGGGCGCGGGCGCGATTTCGGTCTCGCTCTACGTGATGGTCGGCCGCAGCTACCCCGAGCACCTGCGACCGAAGGTGTTCGCGGCGTTCTCCGCAGGCTGGGTGGTGCCCTCGATGGTCGGCCCGGCGTTGAGTGGCCTGATGGTGCAGCACCTGGGCTGGCGCTGGGTATTCCTGGCAGTGCCACTGCTGGCGATACCGGCCGCACTGCTGCTGCGCCCGGCACTGGCGCGCATGCAACCTCCGGTTGCGGTCTGCAACGATGGCGAACGCAGCAACGTGGTGCGCTGGGCCTCTGGCGCCTCACTGGCCGCACTACTGCTCTACGTCGGCGGCCAGCAACAGGGCATGGCCGCCCTGCTCTGCATCGGCGTGGCGATGCTGGCGCTGCTGTTCTGCGTGCATCGGCTGCTGCCGGCCGGAACCCTGATCCTGCGCCGCGGCCTGCCCAGCGTAATCGCGTTGCGCGGCATTGCTGCAGCGGCGTTCTTCGCCTGCGAGGCCTATCTGCCCCTGCTGCTGCAGCGCGAACGCGGGCTCTCGCCCAGCTGGGCAGGCGCCGTGCTCAGCCTCGGTGCGCTGGGCTGGTTCGCCGGTTCATGGCTGCAGGGCCACCAGCAGCGCGGCTGGTCACGCCAGCAGCTGCTGCGCGTTGGCACGGTGATGATGACGTTCGGCATCGCCGCAACGCTGTCGGTGCTGTTCAACCCGATGCCGCTGCCGGTCGCGCTGGTCGGCTGGGCCGTGACCGGCTTCGGCATGGGCATGATCTACGCCAGCCTGTCGGTGTTGACCCTGTCGCTGTCAGCACCGCATGAGCAGGGTGCCAATACCTCGGCGCTGCAGCTGAGCGAGGCGTTGTCGGTGACCACCGCGCTGGCCGTGTCCGGCGCGTTGTTCGCCATGTTCGTGGAAAGCGCGCCGCACACCGGCTACCTGCTTTGCCTGGCCATCACCTTCGGTCTGGCGGTGCTGGCCGCAGTGATCGCGCGGCGGGTGTAGCGCCGCCGGATTCCGGTAGTGCCGGCCGCTGGCCGGCAACCTCCGCGCACGCGGGAATCCGATGATGGCGACGGCCAGAGGCCGGCATTACCGTGTACCGGTCCCGACGTCATCGATATCCCGATGCAGGATGCGGCGCACTTCCAGCACGGCCTGCGGGGTCTCCTGCACGCTGTGGCCGGAAATGATCACCTTCTCCGACAGCGCGCCCGGCAGATGCGCGCTCCAGTACGGCACCAGCCCGTCATCGGACTTCTCCACCGGCAGCTCCGGCTTGCGCTGGGCGATGATCGAGTGGTACTTCAGGCCCGCTTCGATCGGCAGCTGTGCGGCGGCCTTCACGAACGGATCGCTGGCCTTGAGGTTGTCGATGCTGTTGGGAATCTTCGGCTTGGCGGTGCCGTCGACCTGCTGCTCGGCCTGTGCCAGCGCCATGAACACGTCCTCGAACTTGCCGAGAATGGTCAGCGGCAGGCGTACCAGGCGCCCGATCAGCCGCCCGACCTTGTTGCCTGCGATATCCGTGCCCTGGTGCGGCGCGGCGATGAAGATCGCGCGTTCCACGTTCGGCTGCGCCTTGAAATGCAGCAGTGGCCCCAGCTTGGCCTGCACGCGCTTCAGCCGCTCGCCCTTCAGGTCATAGTTGGCCAGCAGGTCATCCCACAGCACATCACCCGAGTCGCTCACCAACAGCCGCGCGAGCACGCCGCCCATGCTGTGGCCGATATAGACCATGTCCTTCGATGCGCGTGTGCTGCCGTTGGGGTCGAAGTGCTTGAGCGTGTCATTGAACGCGTTGGCGATCTCGTAGCGGTTCAGCGCGATCGGTGCATTGGTCGGGTAGTAGACCTGCCACACCTGGAACTGCTGGCGCAGCTCGGGGTCGCCCATGATCTCGTTGGCCAGGTTCACCCAGGCTTCCGGGCTGCTGGCCAGGCCGTGCAGCATGAAGATGATGCGGCGGTTCGGGTCCCACGGCTGCATCAGGTAGATGTGCGGTTCGCCGATGCCCTCACTCATGCCGAACAGGGTGCGCAGTGACTGCCGGGCGAAGCCACTCTGCGCCAGCCACAGGCCGTAGGCAGCGGTGAAATTGCCGGCCAGCGGCACCTGTTCGCCGTGCAGGGTGATGCGTTCGGTGGCCTCCGGCGAATAGGCGTCCAGTTCAACCCGGCGCGTACGCATCACGTCTTCCAGGCTGCTGCCTTCGAAACGCAGCAGCGCGGTGACGTTGATCGAGGACATCTCGCTGAATTCCGGCACCGAATCGTCATGCCGATGGCGGCGGCCACGGCGCTCGTCGTCGGCATCATCCGCCGCTGTTTCCGCCTTCGGCCCATCGCCCGCGATCACCGGCGCGACCAGCTTGGGCGGGTCCATCACCATCACCAGCTCGGCACCGAAGCCATCGCGGCGATAGGTGCTGCGCAGGCCGACGAAGCTGACCGTGCCGGCCGGCACCAGCTGCGCCGGAATGCTCTTCAGGTTCAACTGCTGGTAGTTGGAGGCCAGCGACCAGCTGCCGACCGAGATCGGCTTCGTATAGTCCTCGCCGGCCAGTGCCGCTGCACGCGCGCGCACGAACAGCACCACCGCCGCCTTCTCGGCGGCGTAGTTGTAGTAGTCGCGCACCTGCGTCTGCCGGTCCTCGAAGGCGCGGTCGGACGGCGAGCGGCCGCTGTAGAACAGGTAGGCATAGGCATAGCGCGCGGCTTCCAGCCAGGCATCCAGCGCCGCATCGCTCATCGGCGGATCGCCGGCGGCGGTCTTCTTCGGCGTCAGCGCCAGCGCGGCCTTCACCCACAGTTCGGACAACGCCGACAGCCGCTGCTCGACGTTGAGGTCATCGGTCATCAACAACGTGCTGCGGCAGACCAGGAAGTCCTTCTCGCACTGCGACTCATCCAGGCCCGCCGCGCTGAGCGTCTCGCGCGCGGCCGGGCTGAGCTTGCCGGTGTTGAGCACATCGGCGCGCTTGTTCACCAGCGAATCGCTGGACTTCACCTGCTTGACAGTCACCATCGCGCAGCCGCTGCTGCCCAGCAGCAGGAAGGCGGCGAACAACACCGGCAGCGCGCGCCGCCAGCGGATCAGGAAGAGTCGGGTCATTACTGCGGGTCCTGCTCGGTGCCGGGCACGCCCTGGCGGATCACGGTGGAGAAGTGGTCGCCGCTGCCCAGGTCCAGCGCACGCTGGGTGATGCGGCCCTTGTCATGCAGTTCGGCATAAGGCACGCCCGGCGTGAGCGCGCCGACCTCCTGTGCGTATTCGGCCAGGTAGCCGGACAGCAGCAGGCGGTAGTCCAGCGGCAGGCGCGGCGCGATGTGGCGGGCCAGATCGAAGACGATGGTGGTGCAGTTGCTGGTGAGCGTGTTGTAGAAGCCCGGCTTCGCATCCAGTTCGCGCGCCTGCGCGATGTACGCGGCGAACAGTTGCTTCAGTTGCGCCTGGTCCATGCCGTGCAGGCGGTACAGGTAGACATCCTCGCCACGCGCGTTGGTGCGGGTGCGGATGATGTCGGTCTCCTCCGCGGCCACCAGGGTCATCTCGAATTTGCGGAAGAAGCCGCCCAGCGCCGAGAACGATTCGCCGCGTTCCTTGCGGATCTCCAGCGAGAACACCACGTGGCGCCCATCCTCGAAACCGAACGAGATCAGGGTGTGGGCGATCGCCGGGCCCATCCAGTACGACAGCACCAGATCGGCCGAGCGGAGTTGGTCCAGGTCGTACGCGCGGCGCACCCAGTGCGCGTCGTAGTCGGTCTCGCTGCGCCAAGTGAAATCACGCACGTTGTCGAGCACCACGTGGCGCCCGTCGAAGGACACCACGTGCAGGCGCTGGGCCACGTCATCGGCCCAGACGCGGTCCTGGCGCGGGGTGAGCAGCAGCCACCACAGGCCGGCTAGCGCCAGCGACGCGCCGAACGCCATGCCCAGGCGACGATGGCCACGGCCACGCGCGACCTGCCACGACGCCCACAGCGCAACCAGCAGCCACAGCACCGCAATGCCATTGGCCAGCCAGCCCGGCCCCGGCATCTGATAGGCCAGCAGCCCGGTCACCCACAACGCTGCCAGCGCCATGGCACTTCCTGTCATCCAACGTCCTGCGGCTCTCACTGGCATCCTGTCGCGGTCCCGAAGCCGCATAGTTAGCCACAAGCGGGTTCACCGTGGCATCTACGGCCCGTTCAGGGACCGCGGCGCACCGTCTGCGGCGGTCCATGCGGCCAGGTTCACCTCACAGGAGCAACGATGGGCATCACTTCCGTGGCCGGCGTTCCGGTCCAACCCCAGCACCGCGCCACCTGCCACTGCGGCACGGTCGAGCTGTTGCTGGACCTCCCGGACGGCATCGTCGACCCGCGCCGCTGCGACTGCTCGATGTGCCGGCGCCGGGGTGCCATCGCCGCCAGCGTCCCCCGCCAGGGCCTGCAGGTGGTGCGCGGGCAGCATCACCTGCAGAAGTACCAGTTCAACACCCATGTGGCCGAGCACTACTTCTGCGGGGTGTGCGGCATCTACACCCATCACCGGCGCCGCTCCAACCCCGACCAGTACGGCTACAACGTGGCCTGCCTGGAGGGCATCGACCCGTTCGCGCTTGGGGTGATCCCGGTCAGCGACGGGGTCAACCACCCATCAGACCGCACCGGCTAGTGGCGCGTGCGCCGCGGTGGCGTGGCCACCTTCTGCCAGGGCGCCATGCCGCTGCGCCCGGCCCGCGCCGGGCGTTTCAGCCAGGGCCGGCGTGACGGTGACTGTGGCGCGTCCTCGACCGGGGGAGGAAGGGGTCGACGGCTGGGCCAGAGATGGTCGAGCAGCCACATGGCGGGTCTCCGTGGGGGACGGGGACGATCAACACTAGGCCCGGGTGGGCATAGGCGGCGTGAGCGGGACACGACAGCGGGATGACGGCGGAGGCGGCGATGAGCCTGCTACACCATGTCCCCGACCAAGGCACCTGTGCGTTTCCGCAGCAACAGGCGCAACACGGCGGCACAGGCGGCGGTCAGCAGCGCCAGTACACGCAGCAGTGTCGCCAGCGCCTCACTACTGGCGTGCTGCAGCTGCATGCGGCTCATCGTCGGTAGCAGTGCCTGCGCCTGTTCCCGCGCCCCCGTGGCCAGATAGGCACCGGCACGCACCAGCGGTGCCGGCGACGCGCCCTGCAGCTGATGGCCGATCAGCAGCGCAAGCAAGGCAGTGACTGCGGCCAACGCGATGCCTTCGCCGGCCACCCGCACGGTTCCGAATATGCCTGCGGCCATGCCGGCACGTTGCACCGGTACCACGCTCACCGACAGTCCATCCATCAGCCCCCACGGCAAAGCCGTGCCTGCGCCGACCAGCATCAGCAGCGGCACCCACTGCAAGGGCGACGGGTGCGACGCCTGCCGCGACAACAGGTACAGGCCGGCGGCACACACCAGCAGACCCAGCGTGCACAACCGCGCACTTCCCACGCGCTCCGCCCAACGCGCGGCCAGCATCGGCAGGACCAGCATCGGCGCGGACAGCGCCAGCATCTGCAGTCCCACCAGCGTCGCGCTCTGGCCATGCACGCCCAGCAGTTGCAGAGGTAACGCGACCAGCAGCACCACGTAGCCGAAGCAGGTCGCCACCGGCAGCAGCTGGACACCGAGGAACGCCGGTTGTGAGAACAGTGAGAGGTCCAGCAACGGTGAGGGGTGCCGCCGTTCGATGAAGACGAACACCCCGCCCAACAGCAGCGTCACCAGCAGCGCCAGCCGCACGCGCGCGGCATGCAGGCCGAACTCGCCCAGCCACAGTAGCGCCAGGGTCAACGTCGCCAGCGTCAGGCTGAAACTCAGCATGCCGCCGATATCCAGTGGTCGGCGCTCGCCATGACTTTCAGGCAACGCGCGTGCCCCCAGGCCGAAGGCCACCAACGTGAGCACACCGCCCGCGGCGAACACGCTGCGCCATCCCAATGTCTGCAGCAGCAGGCCCGCGAGCAAGGGCCCCAACGCCAGCCCCATGCCGAACGTGGTGCCCAGCAGGGCGAAGACACGGGCACGCGCCGGCCCCTGCCAGGCCTGTGCCAGCAGCGCCGTGCCGGATGCCAGCGCCGCCGCCGCGGCAACGCCCTGCAACCCGCGCGCCAGATCCAGCCATAGCAGCGTGCGAGCAAGGCAGACGGCGGCGGTGGCGGTGGTGAAGCCCGCCGTGCCCAGCAGGAACAGCCGCCGACGGCCATATCGATCGGCCAAGCCGCCCGCAGCGAGCAACAGACTGCCGAAGGTGAGCATGAAGGCGTTGGTCACCCAGGCCAGCGCGGTGGGCGATGCCGCCGCGGAACGGGCCAGCGCCGGCACCGCGACTGCACCGGCAGAGAAGGACAACGGCAACGCCAGCGCGGCCAGGCAGACCGCAAGCAGCGCCCAGCGCTGCTGCGCGCGGACAGGTACAGGGAGCATCGAATCCGGGGCCATGCGGGCCTCCATCCATCAGGGGCATTGATGATGGACAGGCCGCTATTCCAGAAAAACAGGCTCGGTGGATGTTGATTGCGGCCAGATGTTCCGCAATCATCCAAGCATGGACTCCATCTCCGCCCTGCTCGCCTTCGTCCGCACCGCGGAGTCAGGCAGCATTGTCGGTGCCGCCCGCGTACTCGGCCTGTCAGCCTCGGCCGTCGGCAAGCGCATCGCCCGGCTTGAACAGGAACTCGGCACGCGCCTGTTCCAGCGCACCACCCGCCGCGTGCATCTCACCGACGAAGGCGAACTGCTGCTGCAACGCTGCCGGCGTGCGCTGGATGAGCTTTCCGAAGCACAGGCGGACCTGGCGCAGCGACAGCACGCCCCCAGCGGGCTGCTGCGCATCGGCCTGCCCACCATCGGCTACCGCTTCCTGCTGCCGGTGCTGCCCGGCTTCCAGCAACGCTATCCGCAGGTGCAGCTGGAACTGGACTTCAACGACCGCATCGTCGATGTGGTCAGCGAAGGCCTGGATGCGGTGATACGCAGTGGCGAACTGGCTGATTCCAGCCTGACCGCACGGCGGCTGGGGGGTTTTCGTTTCATCCTCTGTGCGGCGCCGGGCTATCTGCAGATGCATGGAACGCCCGGCGATGTGGGCGACCTGCGCATACATACCGCGCTGCGCTTCCGTTACCCCACCACCGGAAAGCTGCATGCGTGGCAGCTGCCCGGCATCGAAGGCGACGCCGGGGCGCGCCTTTCCACGGCGATGACCTGCAACAACATGGAAGCCGTGCTGGCCGCTGCGATCGGATGCATGGGCCTGGCCTGGATGCCTGACTTCCTCGCAGCTGACGCGCTGGCCGATGGCCGCCTGCAACAGGTGCTGCCCACACTGCCCACGCACCAGGGGCAGTTCTCGCTGCTGTGGCCCGGCGGGCGCCATCCCAGTGCACGCCTGCGGGTGTTCATCGACTATGCCGTTGCGCACCTTTTCCGCAGCCCCCCGGAAAAGGGGACGGAGGGGATTAAGTCGTAATTGGTCCTGCTGTGCCTGAAACGACTTAATCCCCTCCGTCCCCTTTTTCCTAGCGGCTGAAGCGGCGCGCGCCGGCGACGCAGATCACCGCGACCAGAGTCACCAGCACCATGCTGAGGCTGACCGACTCGTGCAGCAGCAGCGCGGCCAGGGCCAGGCCGAAGAACGGCTGCAGCAGCTGCAGCTGGCCGACGGCAGCGATGCCGCCCTGGGCCAGCCCGCGGTACCAGAACAGGAAGCCGATCAGCATGCTGAACACTGCCACGTAGCCCAGTGCCCACCACGCCGAGGCACCGACCGCGGTGAACGAGGCCGGGCGCATCAGCACCGTCAGCGGCAGCATCACCGGCAACGCCAGCAGCAGTGCCCAGCTGATCACCTGCCAGCCGCCCAGATGACGGGCGAGCCGACCACCTTCCGCGTAGCCCAGCCCGCACACCACGATCGCCGCCAGCATCAGCAGGTCGGCCTGCAACGAGGCTTCGATTCCGTTGCGCGCGGCATAGCCGACCACGCAGGCACTGCCCAGCAACGAGAACAGCCAGAACGCCGGGCGCGGCCGATCGCCACCGCGCAGCACGCCGAACACCGCTGTACTCAACGGCAGCAGGCCAAGGAACACGATGGTGTGCGCCGACGACGCGTGACGCAGCGCGAGCGCGGTCAGCAGCGGGAAGCCGACCACAACGCCGAGGCTGACCACCACCAGCCCCGGCAGGTCGCCGCGCCGCGGCCATGGCTGGCGCAGCAGAAGCAGCAGCCCCAGACCGAGCACCGCGGCGATGGTGGCGCGTGCGGCGGTGACGAACCCGGCATCCAGCTGCAGCACCGCCAGGCGGGTGGCCGGCAATGAGCCGGCGAAGATCACCACACCGATGAAGCCATTGATCCAACCACTCGCCGACCGTTCCACGCCTGTACTCCTGAAGGTGCCGGACGATGCCCGGCTGCACCTGTATGGAAGCATCCGGCGCGGAACGACCCCAGCTACAATCCAGTACAGCCGCAAGTAACTGTACTGCCCACACTTCCACTACGGTTCCACCATGCCGCGCCCGCTCACCCGCATCGAATCGGTCATCCAGACCGTCCGCACCCGCATCAGTGCACGGGTGGACGGCCCCGGCTCCCGCCTGCCTTCGGTACGTGCGCAGGCGGCGACCATGGGGGTTTCAGTCTCCACCGTGGTCGAGGCCTACGAGCGCCTGGCGGCCGAAGGCCTGATCAGTGCGCGCGCAGGCTCGGGCTTCTACGTCAGTGGCCCGGCCGCACCGCTGGCGCTGGCTGAAATGGAGCCGCGGCTGGATCGCGCGGTGGATCCGCTGTGGGTGTCACGGCAATCGCTGGAAACGCCCGCGGGCGATCTCAAGCCAGGGTGCGGCTGGATGCCCAGTGACTGGCTGTATCACGATGGCGTGCGCCGCGGCCTGCGCCGGCTGGCGCGTGCCGATGCCATGCAACTGGTGGACTACGCCGGTCCGCTAGGGCTGCCCGCGTTGCGCCAGCTGCTGCAAAGGCGCAGCGCCACGCTTGGCATCGATGCACCGATGGAGCAGATCCTGCTGACCGAATCCGGTACGCACGCGGTCGATCTGCTCTGCCGTTTCCTGCTCAAGCCCGGCGACTGCGTGCTGGTCGATGACCCGAGCTACTTCAATTACCACGCGCTGCTCAAGGCGCACCAGGTGCAGGCCATCGGCGTGCCGTACACGCACAGCGGCCCGGACCTGGAGGCGTTCGCGCAAGCCCTGCAGGCGCATTCGCCGCGGCTGTACATCACCAATTCCGGCCTGCACAACCCGACCGGCGCGGTGCTTTCGGCCAACACCGCGCACCGCCTGCTGGGCCTGGCCGAACGCAGCGAGTTGATCATCGTCGAGGACGACATCTTCGCCGACTTCGAACTGCAGCCGGCACCGCGGCTGGCCGCGCTCGATGGACTGTCACGGGTGATCCACGTCGGCAGTTTCTCCAAGACGCTGTCGGCAGCGTCGCGCTGCGGCTACATCGCTGCGCGCCACGACTGGATAGAAGCACTGACCGACCTGAAGCTGGCGACCAGCTTTGGCGGCGGCCATCTGGCCGCGCAGTTGATGCACATCGCGCTGACCGATAGCGGTTACCGCCGCCACATGCAGTCGATACGTTCGCGCCTGGCCGATGCACGCCGGCACACATTGCGGAAACTGCAGGCGCTGGGCATCACGCCATGGCTGCAGCCGGAAGCCGGACTGTTCCTGTGGTGCCAGCTGCCCGACGGCCGCGACGCCGCCGCACTGGCGCGGCAATGCCTGCGCGAGGGCATCGTGCTGGCGCCGGGCAACGCGTTCAGCCAGTCGCAGCGCGCGGCCGACTATCTGCGCTTCAACGTCTCGCAGTGCCAGGACCCGAGGATCTGGCAGGTGCTGGCGCGGGCGTTGCGCTGAGCTGGATGCAAGCCGGTCAGCGCAGGCAGGAGCGACCCGCGGCAAAGGCACTTGCATGCCACGGTACAGTGGTATGTCCCTGTTGCAGGAATGCACGCATGTCTTCGTTCTCCGATCCGCAGGCCGTTGCCCGCTATGCCGAGGGCCCGCTGCGCCAGGTGCCGGGCTTCCTCGCGTTGCAGCAGATGAGTCGCCTGCTGCTGGCCGAACACGTTCCTGCGCAGGGCCGCGTGCTGGTGCTGGGCGCCGGTGGCGGGCTGGAGCTGAAGGCATTTGCCGAGGCGCAGCCGGGCTGGCAGCTGCTGGGCGTGGACCCGGCTGCACCGATGCTGGCCCTGGCCGAACAGACACTGGGCCCGCTGATGTCGCGCGTGCAGTTGCTGGAAGGCTACATCGACGATGCCCCCGACGTGCGCTTCGATGGTGCCAGCTGCCTGCTGACCCTGCACTTCCTCGACGCCGTGCAGCGCCTGCGCACGCTGCGGGAGCTGCACAGGCGCCTGCAGCCCGGCGCGCCGCTGGTGGTGGCCCACCACAGCGTGCCGCAGGATCCGGCCGGCAAGCTGCGCTGGTTGCAGCGCTACGCCGCGTTCGCCGAAGCCTCCGGCGTTGCCCACGCCGATGCACAGCGCGCGATCGACGCCATTGCCGAGCGGCTGCCGCTGCTGGCCCCCGAACAGGAAGTGACGCTGCTGCAGGAGGCCGGCTTCGACGATGTGGAGCTGTTCTATGCGGGCTTCAGCTTCAAGGGCTGGGTGGCGTACGCCGGCTGATGCCTACGGCACCACGGTGATGCCGATCCGCTGCATCAACAGCGCCACCTGCTGGACATCCAGCGTGGCGCCACGCAGGTTGGTGCTGCGCAGGTCCAGCTCGCCCAGATCGGAATTGGTCAGGTCGCAGTCGGTGAAGTTGGCGCTGTTCCAGTCGATTCCCTCGAACTGGCCACCGGACAGGTCCGAGCCGGCAAAGCTGGCGCCGCTGACGTTTGCACCGTCCCAGCGGTTCTCCCACAGTTCGCATTTCTCCAGCGTGACCCGCGAGAAATTGGCATAGCGCAGGTTCGACTTCTTGATGAAGGCGCTGCAGAACCAGCTGCGCGTGGTGATCTGGTTCATGAAGCTGGCGTTGCTGAAATCCGCACCCTGCGCGCGGCACTCGCTGATCTCCAGGCCCAGCGCCTTGATGAAGTTGAAGTGGCACATGCTGATGTCGCAGCTGCGGAAGCTGGCCTCCTTCAATGTGGCGCCATTGAAGCGGCAGCCGCTGCGGCTGTCGGCATCGTAGAAGCTGCAGTTGATGAACTCGGTGGCGGTCAGGTCGGCACCGGAAAAATCGCACTCATGGAACTGCTGGTCGACCACTTTCTGGCCGGTGTACTGGTCCGCGCCGATGCGCAGCTTGCGGTGAACGGCGGGGGACATCAGGGATTCCATGCCAGGTGCCCCGCCATCATGCCGGGCCGCGAGGGCGATCCATAGACGTGGGCGCGGGCGGATTCACCGGCAGTCCAGCCGCCCTGTGCCCCGCCCAAACGCAGCATGCACGTTGTTGCACGTTAATGCACGAACGTGCAGACTTGCAGCATGAGCTCCGATCCCAGCCCCCTCCCCGCCCAGCGCACCCGGCAGATTCTGGAGGAACTGCGCCAGCAGGGCCGCGTGGTTGCCGCCGAGCTGGCGCGCCGCTATGCCGTGTCCGAAGATTCGATCCGCCGCGACCTGCGCGAGCTGGCCGCGCAGGGCCTGTGCCAGCGCGTCTACGGTGGCGCCGTGCTGCCACCGCCCAAGGAACGCCCGCTGCGCGAGCGGCTGACCCGCGACCGCGGCGACAAGGCCGAGCTGGCCGCCCGCGTCTGCGCGTTGCTGCAACCCGGCCAGGTCGTACTGCTTGACGCCGGTTCAACCAACCTGGTGATCGCCCAGCAGTTGCCGGCCGCCCTCGGCTTGACGGTGATCACCAACGCGCCACAGATCGCCACGGCCGCCAGCCTGCTTGAAGGCACCTCGGTGCAGCTGATCGGCGGGCGCCTGGCCAGCGGTGGCGGCGCGGTCGGCGCCGAAGCACTGGCCCAGGTGCAGCGCCTGCGCGCCGATGTGTACCTGCCCGGCCCCTGCGCGGTGGACGGCGACACCGGCGTGTGGGCAATGGATGCGGAAGAAGCCACGCTGAAGCGCGCGATGGTGGCCTGCAGCAGCCGTGTCATCGTCGCCGCCACGACTGAAAAGCTGGGTGCACGCGGCAACTGGCAGATTGCCAGCCTCGACGAGATCGACGACCTGGTGCTGACCACCACCGCACCGCCCGCATTGGCGGCACGCTTCCGCGCCGCAGGCATCGCGGTACACCCCACTCCCCCCTGACCGTACCGCTCATGTCCGTTGCCAACCGCGCGCGTGCCGAACAGCACGCGACCCGCGCTGCGTTCTTCATTCCCGGCTTCGCCACCGCGCTGTGGGCCACCCTGGTGCCGTTCGCAAAGGCACGCACCGGGATCAACGACGCCACGCTGGGGCTGGTGCTGCTCTGCCTCGGTGCCGGTTCGCTGCTGGCGATGCCGTTGTCCGGCGTGCTGGCCGCGCGCCTCGGTTGCCGGCGGGTGATGGTGGCCAGCAGCCTGCTGATCTGCCTGACCGTGCCCGGCCTGGCGCTGGCCGGTTCGGCCTGGACACTCGGGCTGGTCCTGTTCGTGTTCGGCGCCGCCGTGGGCGCGATGGACTGCACGATGAACGTACAGGCCGTCATCGTCGAGCGCGAAGCACGGCGCGTGATGATGTCCGGCTTCCATGCGTTCTTCAGCATCGGCGGCTTCCTCGGCGCGGCCACCATGACCGTGCTGCTGTCTGCTCACCTGCCTCCCTCGGCGTCCGTGCTGATCGGCGTTGGCGCCATGCTGCTGGTGATGCTGCTGTCGGCGTCGTACTGGCACAGCGAACGCATGCCGCACGACACACCGATGCTGGCCCTGCCACACGGCATCGTGCTGTTCATCGGCGTGCTGGCGTTCGTCGCGTTCCTCGGCGAAGATGCGATGCTCGACTGGAGCGCGGTGTTTCTCAGCGACGTGCGCCGCGTCGATGCCGGCCTCGCCGGCATCGGCTATGTGACCTTCACCCTGACCATGACCGTCGCACGCCTGTTCGGTGATGCACTGGTGGCACGCGTGGGCCGCCAGCGCGCGATCGTGTTCGGCGCGTTGCTTGCCGCCGCGGGCGTGCTGGTGCTGACCCTGGTCACGCCGTGGCAGGCGTCGCTGATCGGCTATGTGCTGGTCGGCCTCGGCTGCGCCAACATCGCACCGGCGCTGTTCTCGCTGGCTGGCCACCAGACCCGCATGCCCGGCGCGCTGGCCATCACTGCCGTTTCGACGCTGGGCTTTGCCGGCATCCTTGCTGGGCCGGCGCTGATCGGTTTCGCTGCCAATCACTTCGGCCTGATCGCTGCATTCATCGGCGTGGCCACAGCCTTGTTGCTGGTGGCGGTGTCCACGCGCTGGCTGCGGGTATAACGCCTAGCGCCGGAAAAACCGCGCGCCCGAAGGCGCGCGGTTGAACAACGCTGCATCAGCGGCAGCAGGCCTCAGTACGAGGAGAACTCCCAACGCTGATTGTCGCTACCTTGGCACATCCACATATGCACCTTGGAGCCGTTGATGTTGCCCAGGCCCGGGTCATCCAGGCACATGTTGGTCTGCGGATTACGGATTTCGCCGACCAGGCGCCAGGACTGGTGGGCGCCACCATTGCACGACCACATGCGGATCGGATTGCCGTCATGGCTTGCGCCATCGGCGGCCTCCAGGCACTTGCCGCCCAGCCCACGGATCGAACCATCCGCACCCAGCTCGAAGCGCTGCTGTGGCACGCCCGTGCAATCCCACAGCTGTACGCGCGTGCCATCTGCGCTGTTGGCACCTTCCACATCCAGGCACTTGCCGCCAACGCCCACGATCGAACCGTTGGCCGGGTTGAACTCCCACTTCTGGTTGCTGGTCTGTGCGTTGCTATACAGCTGGATCTTGGTGCCGTTGGCACTGGACGCACCGATGGCGTCGAGCACCTTGTTGCCCACGCCGACGATGGAGGTATTGGTGAACTTCCACGACTGGTTCCAACCACCGTGCGCGTCATACAGCTGGATCCGGCTTCCATTGCTGGTGCCGTAACCGACGATATCGAGTACGCGGTTGCTGGGCACACCGGTGATGGTCGACGTGTTGGGCTTCACCGTCCACAACTGCTGCGGCGTGCCCGGCGTGCAGTCCCACACCTGGATGGCGGTACCCGGACCGGTGTTGGCGCCTTCGGCGTCGAGGCACTTGTTGCCTGCTCCGCGGATCTCACCAAACGTGGGAATGTTGCGAAGGTTGACCGGCGCCGATACCGACCCCTGCGAGAACTGGCCATCGCCGCTGAAGGTGGCGGTGATCGACGCGGTGGTGAAGCCGGCGGGCACGGTGTAGTTCACCGCAACCTTGGCTTGGCCACCATAGGCGTACTGGTGCGTGCAGCGCCAGACATCACGGATAGCAGCCCAACAACCCTTGTTCAGGTCGGAAACCGTACCCAGAAAGGGGGTATTGGAGGTACTGACCTGGACCTTGCCGACCGGCTGACCGTTGACCTTGAATTCAACAAAACCACCGATCTGGTCGTTTCCTGGAATGTGGTAAAGCCCCAACGCCTGGGACTCGACCTGTGCGGAAAGCTGGATGACCTGCCCCGGCGCCGGAAGCGCATTGGAGACGGCAGCTGTGGTGGTGGTCGGAAAGTTGTACAGGCGCGGCAGAGAGTCGGCCTTTGCACCTGCAGACGCCGCTGCAATTCCAATTGCGAGAACACCCATCGAAACGTAATTCATCCTTGCTCCATTTACGCTGTGTGGAAATCCTATCCAGGGACGACCATTGAAACGCTGCAAGTACGGTGTCCCTGCACTCCCTGGCCATCGACACCGACATCGACTGCGGGCCTCGGCCTTCATGGCCAGGAACTCCGGATAGTCTCACAGACGGCGCGCTCACGGCAGGATGCTAGCGCCGCCTGCGCCGCAGCTTCATCCGCAAGCGCCGATAGCCGATCACCGTCGCCGTGGCACACAGCGCGGTGCCGGCAGCGCTCAGCAGCAGCAACACCGCCAGCCGGGCACCTTCCTGGCGCAGCATCGCCGGCAGGTCCCAGCTGTGCAGGAAGTAGAACAGCCAGCGGCCGACGCGTTCGCGATGGCCCATCGTCAGCAACAGATCGCCGGTCGCCAGATCGAGATAGACGCGTGTCGCCTCGGCATCACCGAAATCCACCACTGCCACCGGGAAGCGACGTACCGCTGCACCATTCATGGCCTCGGGCGCACGCGGGTAGAAGTACGCATCCGCTGCATGCTGCACCACGAAACCCTGCATGGGTGTAGCGGACAGCGCACGTGCCCTCTGCTGCAACCACGCGGTCGGCAGCCACCGTGCGACATGCAGGTGCCCATTGCCGCCGGACACGATGCGCGTATCACCCTGCCCGTCCAGCAACACCGCGAACAGCTCACCACCGATCCGTCGCCACTGGATCTCCACCGGCTGGAAGCGCGCAGCTTCGGCCATCGCCAGAAGCTTCGCAGGATCACCCAGCGCACCATCCACCGCCACCGCGCCGCCACGGTAGTGCTCAACATCGATCGCTTCACCCGTACTGCTGAAGACACCCAATGGGTTCATCGACATCAGCCCGCTGAAGATCCAGGTGAACACGAAGGCGGACGCCATCAGGCCAAGCAGATGGTGCCAGCGCATCCACGACTCCACGTACGGCGTCTTCGCACCGGAACGATAGTGCCCACGGAAACGCCAGCGCCATACGCCCACCACGATGCCGCTGATCGCCGCCACCGTACACAGTGCGGACAGCACGATCACCACCCACGTCCACACCGGGTCGACCGACTGCATGCGCAGGAAGTACAGCCAGTGCAGCCAGGCGCCCACATAGTTCCAGCGCTGCTGCACATGCGGAGCGTCCAGCACCACTTCACCGGTACGCGAGGACACATACAGGTCGCCCGGCTGCGCGCCGCCCACCTCCACCCGATACAGCGGCCGATCCGCGTCCAGTGCACGCGAATGCGTCCAACGATCCTCATTCACGCGCATCGCACCCACGAAGGCCTGGCCGCCCGCGAACTGCGCAGCGGATGCTTCGGCGCGCTGTGCCGACACCGGCAGCAGGGCCTGGCCGGTCACGGCAGACCAGGCGCCCACGTTGCTGCCACTTCGCACCACATAGGCAGGCGCTCCACGCAGCGTGGTCAACGCCACAGCCTCCGGCTCGGCCTGCACGGCGGCAGGCAGTACCGACAGCCCCTGCAGGTCGCGGGCCTCACCCAGCACCGGCAACGCCGCCAGCCGCTCGCCGGGCGTCAGCTTCGGGTAACCAATGAACAGCATCACCATGCCGCTGACGAACCACAGCAGCATCAGCAGGCATCCGCCGATGCCCAGCCAGCGATGCACCAGGTAGGTCCAGCGCTTGGCGGTGGAACGCAACGTCATTGCCCGCGCCCTCAGAAGCGATGATCGACGGTGAATTCGACGCGCCGGTCCGCACCCAGCAGCCACTGCGTGCTGGTGTAGTACGCGGTGGCGTAGTACGCCTTGTCGAACACGTTGAACAACCGCGCGGACAGCTGAGTGCGCGGTGCCGCCTGCCAGGTCAGTGCAAGGTCGGTGGTGCTGTAGCCGGGCAGTTCCAGCGTATTGGCGTTGTCGGCGTAGCGCTTGCCGACATAACGCACGCCCCCCGCCGCACTCCAATCCGGTGCGAACTGCCAGCTCAACCACATACTGGCCAAGCGCTCGGCCACGTTCGGCGGCACGTTGCCGTCGCGCGACACCAACACCGCCGGCGAACCCGTGGTTTCCAGGAAGTCCTCGAATTCGGCCTTCAGCACCGTCGCGTTGGCATCGAGCGACCAGCGCGGCGCGAAGTTCCAGTTCAACGACGCTTCAATACCGCGCGAGGTCTGCGCGCCCACCTGCACCCGGCGATCCGGCACCAGCGGATCGCGGCTGAGCAGCCCGGTCTTGCGGATGCGATACGCCGCCAGCGTCCACTCGCCACCGTCGAAGGCCTGCTTCAGGCCAACCTCGATCTGCCGGCCCTTGGCCAGGTCAAAGGCGCCGTTGGCCGGGCTGATCATCAGCAGGCCACTGACCGGGTCCGCCGCCTGCGAATACTGCGCATACAGGCTCAGCGTCGGCTGCAGCGCGAGTACCGTACCCGCACGCCAGCCTGTGCTGCTGTAGGTCTTCGAGAACGCGTTCTGGCCGCTGATCAGATCGGTGCGATCAATGCGCGCGCGGTCGTGGCGCAGGCCACCCAGCACCGACCAGCGCTCGCTCAGCGCCAGCCGGTCTTCCACGAACAGCGCGTACTGCTCGGCAAGGTTGCGGTAGCGCGGCAGGTTCGGCGCGTCGCTGGCGAACTGGCCCGGGACAGGATCGAACGGATCGACCGGGCCCGAGCTGCCGGCATAGGTGTTGTTGGTGTGCTTGAAGTGCGCGCGGTTGGCGTCCAGGCCCACCACGAAGTTGTTCTGCAGGCCACCCGCCGTTCCCTGCACACGCAACGTCGAGGTCAGTCCGGCCTGGTCCTGGTTGTGGGTGATCTCGGTATTGCCCGAGCGATCGATCAAGCCGGTAGCGCGGTTGTAGACATAGGCCTCGGCATTGCGCCAATCACGCTGGCTGTCGATCTGGTAGACGCGGGTTCGCCATTCCACGTTCGCGTTCGGTGTCCACAGCGCGTCGAGCTGGGTCCAGCGGTCGCGGAAGCGGATCTCGCTGTCGTCCACGTTGTAGTTGCGGTGGCGCAGCGCCTCCAGCTGGCGGCCCTCGACCAGCGGCGTGCCGAAGTAGCGCATGGGCTTCTGGTAGCCCTGCGCATGGGTGAGCATCAGCTGCAGGTCCGCACGTGGCTGCCACAGCAACGCACCGGAGAATGTCGCGTCGCTGTTGCGTCCACGATCAACCCAGCCACCGCTGTAGTTGCCGCTCACATCAACCCGATAGGCCAGCTCAGGCGTCAGCGCGCCACCACTGCCGAAGCCCAGCCGCGCGGTGTCCTCGCTGCCCACGGTCATGCTGATCTGGTTCTCGATGGCGCCGCGCGTGGGCTTCTTCGGCACGATGTTGATCACGCCGCCGATCGCCCCGTCGCCATGGATCACCGAGGCCGGGCCGCGCAGCACTTCGATGCGCTCGATCGACCAGGTATCGAACGGGAACGTGATGCCCACGCCGCCGTACTGGCGCAGCCCATCGTACAGCCGCATCACCGAGGCACCGTCGGTGAAGCCGCGGCTGGACAGCGCACTCAGGCCATTGCCCGGATGCGGCATGGCACTGATCGCACCCGCCCGGCTGATCGCATCGTTGAGGTTGCTGTCGCCGCGCTGCTGCAGCTGCTCGCGCGAAATCACCGTCAGGCTGGCCGGTGTCTGCAGCACGCTCAGGCCCAACGCAGAGCCCGCGCTGGCGGTGGACGACAGTTCACCGCTGCGGGTATCGACCACCCGCACGGTATCCAGCGTGGTCGGTGGGGCCGCGTCAGCGGCAAGTACGGGGGCGGTGTGCAGGAGCAACGCGCACAGGACAGGCAGCGTCGCCCGGCGCAGGCGCGCGGAGTTGGGGTTCGTTTTCATTTTTTCACGGCATGCAAGGCCACCCCGCAATGGCAGGGCAGCAATCAGAAAGGGACAGACACGCGCGTGCGGGCACCGGCCGTGGCCGGCAACCTCATGGAAGAACGTTCAATACAGCGCGCGTGCGGCTCAGGCGGCCATCAGTGCTGGCGGCCCACGCGCGCCCAATGTGCCGCTGATCCGTTGCGGCAACGCCCGCACCGCGCCGCGCAGTGCGCGGCACACCGGTGCCATCGGCGCCAACAGCAGCACGGCCGCCACCAGCAGGGTGATCAGCCGTGCAGCGATCAGGCAGTAATCGCAGTCCACACCCATCTCATGATCGGCATGTGGATCGGCGGGCGGCTTCTTCGTGGCCCCGCCGTGCGGCATGGCCATTGCGTGATGGTCGTGGTGCCCTTCCATCGCGTGCAGCGCGTGCTCTGCGTGCATCGCGTGGTCCATGGCCGCCACCGGCGCAGCGGCAGCCACGTGACCATGCGCCAGCCAGCGGCTCACCAGCGGGGCGAGCAGCACCAGCAGCATGGCAAGCCATGCCAGGGCCTGGAACCGGCGGTGGAGAACAGAATGGCGCACGCCGCCATTCTACGGGGCCATAGCCAACCTTGGACCTCGTTCAGGGTTTGGCCCCTGCGACACGGTGACGCAGGGGTTCGCCTCCAGCGGCGACATGTGAATGCACCGCACCGTGGTCCCTACGCTTGCAGGCCCCGCCTCGCCAACGTTAGGGTTCAGATGGCCACGGCAAGGAGCCAGAGGGATCCGCATGACCACCCGCATCACACACCGGCTGCGCATCAGCCTGCTCGGCCTGACCGCGTTGCTTGCCGCCTGTGCCGACAAGGGCCCGCCCCCACCGCCAGAGCCGCTGGAACTCTCACAGCCCATCGCCGTGGACACGCCGGGCCAACAGGTGCAGTTCGAGTTCGAAACCACGGCGCGCAATTTTGCCAGCTACCGCACTTATGCGGTGGAACTGGAACTGCAGCGGCGAAGTCCAGCTACAACGGGCACGCCCGATATAGCAAGTATCAACATCCCATTCGAAGTATCCCTGCAGCGTCGGGAAGGTACTACCTGGCAGGAGATTGCAACACAGGACAGCTATCAGGCACGCGCGCGCAACGGTGTTGAGCCGCTCCCCTCGTGGCACCACTCTGAGAGCTGGCGCTATGCCTCGCTCGCATCAGGCAGCGACGGCAGCTACCTCCTGAACGTGACAGCGCTGCCGCTGGAGCTCGACAGCAGATACCGGCTGCAGATTCAAACGGTCCATGCCATATCAGGACTGCAAGACTATTCGGCAAGGCTAGTCGTGCACGCCTCGCGTCCTGCAGGGAAGTGACACCATTCATTCGAAGGAACGAAGGAGTTTCCATGAACAAGCCCCGCTACAGCCTGGACATTGTCATTGCCGCACCCGGCACCCCACTGCTCGATCCCGATTCGGGAAAGCAGCAGCTGACGCCCGATGGCACTCCTGATACTTCCGGGCCTGGCCACATGTTCTACGTTCTGCACGCTCCAGGTAAAGCGGCGCAGAGTTTCGGCTTCGCACCCGTCGAGCATGGCAGCATGAATGGTCCCGGGCGCATCGTCAGAGACGACGTGAAAGTCTATAAGGACCCCGCCCATGTCCGTACCATCGAAATCACCGAAGCCCAGTACAACAAGCTCAAGGCGTTCGGCGACGATCCAGTGGCGCACGGCTTCAGCAAGCACTACGCCGACGTGCGTCACAACTGCGTGGACTTCACCTGGGACGCATTGAATCATGCCGGCATCCAGCGCAAGCACAGCCTGGACGTGAACAGCATCGGCGGCCCCGTCGGCCAATTGCTGCCAGACGTCCGCATTCCGCTGGGCGTCCAGTCACAGGGCAAGGACGGTTATCGCCCCCTGCGCAACATCCATGGCGTGGACAGCATTGAACCGCCCTTCCCCAACAGCGAACTCAACCGCACCACCACCCATCCCCTGCCCGAGCGCAGCTTGAAGCAGCGTCTGCTCAGCGAAACCGATGGTATTGATGGCCCCTTGGGCGAGCGTCTGGCTGCGGACGCGCGCGCACCGGGGCACAGCCTTCATGCCTTGGACCAGAAAGTGCGTACCGCACTCGCCCAGGCCAGCGAACAGCAGGGACTGCCCCCCGGACAGGAGCACGAACGACTGGCCGGCCATCTGACCCACGCGGCGGTGCAGGCCGGCTTCAGCGAAAAGGACACGCTGCAGGTGGCATTCAGTTCAAACAGCACCGCCGAGGCACCCGGCTACGTATTCCTGCATCGCAGCGGCGACACCGCCTCGCCGGACCCTGCCGCCAATCGCCAGCGCCTGTCCCTGCTCGATACGCAGCAGGGCGACGCGGACACGCTGTATCAGCAGGTCAACGTGCAGCAGCAATCCCGCGACGCAAGCCGGCTGGCGCAGGACGAGCAACAGGCACAACAGCAGGCGTCGCCGCGCATGGCCTGACCAAACCGCGTGAGGCGCAGGCACCGTTCCCGCATCAACTCACGTACTGCGCCTGCCCATTGCCAAACGACCAGTTCTCCTTCTTCACCTCCACCAGGTTGATGAACACATCCTCGCGGCGGATACCCACCGCCGCATGCAGGCCATCGGCAATGCCCAGGTACAACGCCTTCTTCTGCTCATCGCCGCGCAGGGTGACGCGATTGCCGTGGCGGCGCCGCTCTGGAGTCGTCTCGTGCACGGTCGGCAGGGGCGGCGATGTGCGCCATCAGTGATGGGCCGCACTACTCGCAGGTGTCCGACGGCACACATCGGAAAACGTCTGGCCTGCCTAGGGCCAGTTGAGAACTTTCCTTACAGACTGATGTGATGGCCCGGCTTGAAGATCGCCGCGCCGAGGCAAGACGCCTTGGCCGGGATTGGCGTCTCGAATAAACGAACAGGCTTCAAGGACTGCGAGAGAAATCGCAGTTGAGAGAATGCACCGACTGCCCTCAATGGCGGGCGGTGCGTGGGGATCGCAAGATCCGCCAGGCGTTCTTCTCCCTTGAAGCTTGTTTGCCTTGGCACGCCAACCCGCACCGTCCGCCACCTTCACTCCAGAAGGTGGCCCTACGCCAGTGAGGGTTTCGCCATGACCAACCGAACCGCCATCCATCCCCGCCTGCACGCGCTTATCGGCGACGTCGCAGCCGACGTGCCCGAAGACCTTGCGCGTGAGATCGAATGCGCTCTAGCGGAGCGACTGCTGCCGCCTTCGCGCCCAACGTTCCTTTCCTGCCTCGATGCCATCCGCGCCGGTGATGACCAAGCCGGGCGCGCATGTACCCCGCAGACACTCAGCGCCACAGGCTTCGGCTCGCTCGACCGCTCGCTGGCCGCTTTGAATGCCGTACTGGATCTACTGCATGCCGCCGAACGTGCGCGCCTGGATGGCGATCCGCAGGATCAACTCGGTGACTTCCATCGGGACGGATTGATCGTTGCCGCACGCCAGATCGCGCGCGCTGCACAGGATGGGCTAGGCCATGCCATGGGATTCGCGGCAGGAAGACCTGGCTGATGCACGCGCAGCAAAGATGGCCCATTGCTGGAGGCCCTTTTTGTTCTGCAACATGGTAGGTGGCACAGGGATGGACGCGGCTCTTCTACCCAGCGAAGGCGGCCATTGCGGTATATGATCCACTCGGATCGGTGCACGAACGCCACGGTCATACTGCCTAGTCAAGTCATCTTGGACAGCGCTTTCGGGGAAAGAAAGGATGCATACATTCAAAAGGAACGCGGGCGATGAATCCGCCTGCGCATCAAGGGTTGGAGTTCGTCTCCGAACACTGGTTGCAGCAAGTACTTGGCTACACATTGCGCTGCCAATTGGGCTTGGCCTGCCTCCATCCGCGAACGCTGAAGGTCCGGAGACGGTTACCTACATTCATACCGACGCCCTTGGCTCCCTTGTTGCTGAGAGCGACGCCAACGGCAACGTGATAAAGCGTTATGACTACGAGCCCTATGGGACCCTGGTAGGAGGACAGGTCACCGACGGACCCGGATACACAGGGCATGTGAGCGACTCGACTACGGGCTTGAGCTACATGCAACAGCGATACATGGATCCGGAGCTGGGAGTCTTCCTCTCAGTGGACCCGGTCTCAGCGTATGACCAGCCTGTAGGCCAGTTCAATCGCTATCGGTATGCCAACGGGAATCCGTACAAATTCACTGATCCAGATGGGCGAAATCCAGCCCTGCCATTCATCTATGGCGCGATAGCGGGGGGCCTGTCCAATATTGCCATCCAGAAGCTGATGAATCCGGATAAACCAATCGATCAGACGCAGGCATTGATAGCAGCAGGGGTGGGTTCGGTCTCAGGCGGCGTGGGCGGTATCGCTGTCGCAGCCGTGGAGTCTGGAGTGATTTCTGTCGGCCGAGCCGTTGCCATTCAAGCAGCGGCGAATTTCGTCACTGGCGGCGCCGGTGCCGCCGCAGAGAGCGCCCTCAAGGGAGAGCCGATTTCCGCTGGTGGAGTGCTCACGGCAGCGACCGGAGGCGCTGTTGGTGGTCTGGCAGGTTCCGGTGTTGCAGCTGCAGCAGGCGACTTCGCGGGACCAGCCGCCAAAGGCGCTCTGAATAGGCTGAGCAGCTCCGCATCTCCCGGCGCCCCGAACATCGCCTCCACCACCGCATCAACAGGAGTCGCAATTCCTCGTCAGTCGATCACACAAGCGGGAGCATCACAGCTAGGGCAGAGCACCGCCGGAGCCGCCGTAGATGCGGCACAAAAGACGATGGAGAAGAAGAAGTGAATCCAGTACTACGTGGCTTTCTCGCATACCAAGCCGGGGGCATTCTCGTTCTTGGCGCCCTCTACTTCATTGCGATTCAATCAGGAAATCCGCATCCCTTTCGCGCATCATTCAGATTGTGGGCGGCGTATGCAGTTTTCTTTGCTGCCATATCTGCATTTGAGCTAGTAAAGCGACGACGGTATCGCAATCGGCGATGATCGGCCTCTGAAGTCGGGCTGCGCTCAACAATCGAATGAGAATCGAAAAGCGCTGAACCTAAAATCGGTCATCCAGACGTCCTCGAACTTCGACCATCGACTTGCAAGGACACGGATAGTGGAGTTCACGAAGGGTTTCGAGTACGAAAGCGTACAGGTGATAGTGGAGCGGGTAATCGAACGCAGAGACCTGCTTGACTATGTACGCACAAGCCTTTTCGCTAGGGAAAAAGTCAAAGCGGGCCAGGGTAAGCTAGTAGAGTCCCATATCCATCTGACGGCGAGTCACCGGTTACTTGGAGCCGACACGACCTCCATGCACTTACTCTGCGCATACGAAAAAGCCGGCTGAAAGCCGGCTTCTTCATAACACCTGAAAAGTCAGGTCTACTATTTGGTGGGCGGTACAGGGATCGAACCTGTGACCCTTGCCGTGTGAAGGCAATGCTCTACCGCTGAGCTAACCGCCCGGTGTGTTGCTGAGCCGCTCATTATAGGGGCTTTTCAGAGGCCGTCAACAGTTTTTCACAGTCGTGTTCACGGGCATTTCGGGGCACGCAGCCGGGCATGACCCGACGCTACCGGAATCACATCGTATGGGTCGGTTTGTCCGAACCGGTCAGCCCGGCCAGCAGGGTCTCGATCTTGTGGCGCACGCCCTCGCCTTCGGCACCGTCGGCCAGCTGCACGCCGATGCCGGCGGTGCGGTTGCCCTGCGCGCCGGCCGGGGTCACCCAGATCACCTTGCCGGCCACCGGCAGACGCTCGCTGGAATCGGGCAGCGTCAGCAGCAGGAACACCTCGTCGCCCAGGAAGTAGCGCTTGGGCGTGGGCACGAAGATGCCGCCATTCTTCACGAACGGCATGTACGCGCTGTACAGCGCGGCTTTGTCCTTCACAGCCAGGGACAGGATGCCCTGGCGGGCGTTGCTGGCACTCATCGATTTCCCCTTGCGGCAGGCCGCTCGTTCACCTTGTTCCAGGCCAGCAGCAACTCGACCACCGCAAGGTCTGCACGCACCGTGGTGCGCAGCAGGTCGCGGGTGCGGTTGGCCGCATCGAACCAGGCTGCAAGCTTGTGCAATCGCTCCGGCGTGGTCAAGGCATCGGTGCTGGCCTGGGCCAGCGCCAGATCGGCAGCGAAGCGCAGGCGCAGCGCCGCGTTGTCATCACCACACCACTTCTGCGCCAGCTCCACCGCGCCGGTCTTGCCGGCAGCCAGCTGTTCCAGATCTCGACCGACTTCGCGGCGCAGGCTCAGGCCGTCTTCGCGCAGCCAGTTGTCGGCCTGGCCGGGATGGCCGCGGGCGGCCTCCAGCGCTTCGCGCGCCGATGCTTCACTGTGGCCCAGCTGCTGCAGCCAGGCCAGTGCTTCGTGCTGCGGCGGCAGCTTGAATTCCAGTCGCTGGCAACGGCTGCGGATGGTCTGCGGCAGGCGTGCCGGGTCGCTGCTGATCAGCCAAAGGTAGCGGCCGGGCTGCGGCTCTTCCAGGGTCTTCAGCAGCGCATTGGCCGCCGAGCGGTTGATCGCATCGGCCGGATCGACGATCACCACCTGCGCCACGCCGTACTGCGGGGTCAGCGCCAGCTTGTCGGTGATCTCGCGCACCTGCTCGATGACGATCTCGGTACGCAGCTTGTCGCCGCTCTTGTTCGGAATGAAGCTGACCAGCTGCAGGTCCGGATGGGTGCCGGCGGCGATCAGCTGGCGCGTGCGCGTGGCGTGCGTTGCATCACCCTGCGCCAGCACGTGGTCGGCCAGCGCCAGCGCCACCTCGCGCTTGCCCAGCCCGGCCGGGCCGCAGATCAGCAGGCCATGACCGAGGCGACCGGCGTCGAGCGCGGCCACGGTCTGGTCGAACGCGCGCTGCTGCCACGGCGAAAACGTGCTCATGCGCCCTCCCCTTCCTGCAGCCAACGCTCGACATGTGCGACCACATCGGCGGCCACGCGTTCCTGCACCTGGCCGGCGTCGATCAGCGCGAAGCGCTGCGGGTCCTGCTGTGCGCGGCTGCGGAACACGGCGCGCACGCGCTGGAAGAAATCGTCCTGCTCGCTCTCGATGCGGTCCGGCCACAGGTCGCGGCCATTGGCACGGGCGCGGCCCACGGCCACGTCCACATCCAGCAGCAGGGTCAGGCCCGGCAGCAGGCCGACCGCGCGGCGCTCCAGGTCGGCAATCCACTGCGGGTCCAAGCCACGGCCACCGCCCTGGTAGGCGTAGCTGGAATCGGTGAAGCGGTCGCTCAGCACGTAGGCACCGCGCTGCAGCGCCGGCCGAATCACCTGGCGCACATGCTGCGCGCGTGCGGCGAACACCAGCAGCAGCTCGGCTTCGGCGCTGAGCGGTTCGGCAGCGATCTCGGCATCGGGCTTCAGCAGCAGGCCGCGGATGCGCTCGGCCAGTGGCGTACCGCCCGGCTCGCGGGTCAGCACCACCTCGTGGCCGTGGCGGCGCAGGCAGTCACGGATGGCATTGATGGCGGTGGTCTTGCCTGCGCCCTCGCCGCCTTCCAGGCTGACGAAACGCGGGTGGCGAAGCAGCGCGGGACTCATTGCGCCGGGGTCTCCTGGGTACGTTGCTGGCGCAGCTGCTGCAGGTAGCGGGCTACGGCGGCGTTGTGCTGGTCCAGGCTGGGCGAGAACACGTGCGCGCCGCTGCCGTCGCCCACGGCGACGAAGTACAGCGCATCACCGGCGGCCGGCTGCGCCGCGGCCATCAGCGCGTCGCGACTGGGCATGGCGATCGGGGTCGGGGTCAGGCCCGCACGGGTATAGGTGTTGTACGGCGTATCGGTGGTCAGGTCGCGGCGGCGGATGTTGCCGTCATACGCGGCACCGATGCCGTAGATCACGGTCGGGTCGGTCTGCAGGCGCATGCCGATCTTCAGGCGGCGCATGAACACGCCGGCGATCTGCGGGCGTTCGCTGGCCAGCGCGGTTTCCTTCTCGATGATCGACGCCAGCGTCAGCAGTTCGTAGGGCGTGTTGATCGGCAGGTCCGGCGCGCGGCTTTCCCAGGCTTCGTCCAGCGCCTTTTCCATTGCGGCGTGGGCGCGCTTGAGCACGTCCAGATCACTGTCGCCGCGCTGGTAAACGTAGGTCTCCGGCAGGAAGCGGCCTTCCGGGTGCTGGCCACCGAAGCCAAGGCGCTGCATCAACGCGGCGTCATCCAGGTTGTCGGTGGTGTGCAGCAGCGGCTCGGCGCGCTTGAGCGCGGCACGCAGCTGGCGGATGTTCCAGCCCTCGACAATCGTGACGCGGTGCTGCAGCACCTTGCCGGCGCGCATGCGAAGCAGCAGCTCGCGCGGGGTCAGCTCACCACTGAGCGCGTACTCGCCCACCTTCAGCTTGCCGGCCGCATCGAGCTGGCGCGCCAGCAGTTGCCACTGGGTGTCCTGGCCCTCGTCCACGCCGGCATCGCGCAGCTTGCGCAGCACGCTGTTCATGCCATCGCCGCTGGCGATGACCACGCTCTCGGCGGTCGGGGTGATCGGGGCGTCGGCGAACCGGGTCTGCTGGTAGAAGAACCACGCGCCCGCGCCGGCCACGACGGCAGCCAGCACCACCACCAGCGTTACCACGAACAGACACCCGCGCTTGGCTCCCGCCATGGACTACCTCTGAACTCGATTCCGTCGTGCAGGATACCGTGCCGGTGGATTGGGGTCATGACCGGGGTGGCGCCTGCATGCCGGCCAACGGTCGATCAGTAGATCCACGCCATGCGTGGATGAACGCCCGGCGGCATGACTGCGGGGGTCAGAGCCCTCGCGCGGTGCGCAAGGGATCCGACCCCGACCGGATCAGCCCTGCTGGCCGAGCGCGCGCAGCAGGCCGCGGGCCTTGGCGCGGGTCTCGTCCAGTTCCTTGTCCGGGTCCGAATCGACCACGATGCCGGCGCCGGTGCGGAAGCTGACCTGGTGGCCATCCACTTCGGCGGTGCGGATCAGGATGTTCAGGTCCAGGTCGCCATCGCGGTTCAGCCAGCCGAACGCGCCGGTGTAGGCGCCGCGCGGCACCTGCTCCAGCTCGCTGATGATCTGCATGCAGCGCACCTTGGGGCAGCCGGTGATGGTGCCACCGGGGAACGTGGCGGCGATCACCTCGCCGGGGGTGACCTCCGGGCGCAGGTGGCCGCTGACGTTGCTGACGATGTGGTGCACGTGCGCGTAGCTCTCCACCGTCATCAGCTCGTCGACCACCACGGTACCGGGCATGCAGATGCGGCCCAGGTCGTTGCGCTCCAGGTCGATCAGCATCACGTGCTCGGCGCGCTCCTTGGGGTGGCCGACCAGCTCCTGGATGCGTGCGGCATCATCGTCCCCCTCGAAGCGCGGACGCGTGCCGGCAATCGGACGGGTCTGCGCGTGGCCGGCATGCACCGACACCAGCCGCTCCGGCGAGGAACTGACCACATGGCGGCCGTGCGCGCTGAACAGGCCGGCGAACGGTGCCGGGTTGGCGCGGCGCAGCTGCGCGTACAGCGCCTGCGGGCTGACCGGCGCAGCGAACTGCGCGCTCCAGCGCCGCGACAGGTTCACCTGGAACACGTCGCCGGCACGCAGGTACTCGATCACCCGGCGCACGCCGTCGGTGAAGCGCTGCGGCGCATCCTCGCCCACCGCCTGCGGCGGCTGCCAGCCCTGCCCGGCCTCGGGCAGCGCGGCCGAGGCCAGTGCCACCAGCGCATCCAGCAACGCCTGCTCGCCGGCCTCGGCGATGACGAAGCTGGCGCCGTTGTGATGGTCATGCAGCACCGCGGCCGGGCAGCGCAGCGCCAGCGCGGTCGGGCGACCGTCCTCGCGCGCACGCGCCGGCAGCACCGGTTCGATCTGGCTGGCCACTTCGTAGTCCAGCATCAGCGCCCAGCCGCCGCGGAACGGCAGGCTGTGGCTGCCGTCATGCAGCAGGCGTTCGCGCTGCCAGGCACGGTCCAGCACCTGCAGGAAGCTGCCGGCGTGCACCGCGTCGTGCTGGTCGCGCACCTGGCCATCGGCATCCAGCCGCAGGCAGTCGCCCTGCGTGGCCAGCAGCAGGCTCCAGCGGCCCTGCGCGGTGCCCGAGGCAGTGGATTCCATCAGCAGCGGAAAGCGCGCCGGGTCATGCTGCTGCAGGGCCAGCAGATCGATCGGGTGCGGCAGCGGGTGGATCAGCGGTGCGTGGGTCATGGCGGCCAGTTCGGGGGTTCAGATGCACGGAAGCCGCCTTGCGGCGGCTCCGTAGAACGCGGCGTCGAGCATGGCCCGACGCTACAACTCGGTCAGACGCGCTTGAAGACCAGCGTGCCGTTGGTGCCGCCGAAGCCGAAGCCATTGGACATCACCACGTCGACCTTGGCCTGGCGCGCTTCGTTGGGCACGTAGTCCAGGTCGCAGCCTTCGCCCGGCTGCTGCAGGTTGATGGTCGGCGGGATGACGTTGTCCTGCAGTGCCATCACCGAGAAGATCGCTTCCACGCCGCCGGCAGCACCCAGCAGGTGGCCGGTCATCGACTTGGTGGAGCTGACCATCATCTTGTAGGCGTGGTCGCCGAAGGCGGTCTTCATCGCCATGGTCTCGCCCAGGTCGCCCAGCGGCGTGGAGGTACCGTGCGCGTTGAGGTAGCCCACCTGTTCCGGGCTCACGCCCGCGTCCTTCATAGCCATGGCCATGCAGCGCGCGGCGCCTTCGCCGTTCTCGCTCGGTGCGGTCATGTGGTACGCGTCGGAGCTGGCGCCGAAGCCGGCCAGTTCACAGTAGATCTTCGCGCCACGCGCCTTGGCGTGCTCGTACTCTTCCAGGATCAGGATGCCGGCGCCGTCGCCCAGCACGAAGCCGTCACGGTCCTTGTCCCACGGGCGCGAGGCCTGTTCCGGGGCATCGTTGCGGGTGCTCATGGCCTTCATCGCGCAGAAGCCGCCCAGCGCGGTCGGCGACGAGCCACGCTCGGCACCGCCAACCACCATCACGTCGGCGTCGCCGTACTGGATCATGCGCATCGCGGTACCGATCGAATGGTTCGAGGTCGCGCAGGCCGACACCGCCGAGAACGACGGGCCCTTCAGGCCGGTGATGATGCTCAGCTGGCCCGGCAGCATGTTGATGATGGTCTTTGGCACGTAGAAGGGCGAGATCTTCTTGCCCTCGTGGAACTCGATGGTCTGCTCTTCGATGCCGAGCAGGCCGCCGATGCCGGCGCCGACGATGGCGCCGATGCGCTCGGCATTGGCGTCGGTGATCTCCAGGCCCGAGTCGTGCAGGGCCATGAACGAGGCACCGAGGCCGTAATGGATGAACGGGTCCATCTTCTTGGCATCCTTGCCGCTGACCCGGAACTTGCCGAACAGTTCATTGTCGGCGGTGATGTCGAATCCCTTGACCTCACCGGCAATCTTGGTGGTGAACCGATCCAGATAGGCATCCGCAACGTTGGTCAGCGGACCGATGCCCGAACGACCGTGGGTGATGCCTTCCCAGCTGCTGGCCAGATCATTGCCCAACGGCGAGACGATACCCAGGCCGGTTACGACGACGCGACGCTTCATTGCTGATTCTCCTGGCCCGGCTGATTTCAACGGGCAACGCGGTTTGCTTCGGTGTGATGCTCAAACACACGGGGCCGCAACTGCGGCCCCATGGGGTGCGGTGCGCGGCGAGCGTGGGCCCGCGCGCGCACTGCCGTCTGACATCAGGCCTTGACGTGGGCCTTGATGTAGTCGATGGCGGCCTGCACGGTGCTGATCTTCTCGGCTTCTTCGTCCGGGATCTCGCACTCGAATTCTTCTTCCAGGGCCATCACCAGCTCGACGGTGTCCAGCGAGTCAGCGCCCAGGTCATCGACGAACGATGCGCTGTTGGTGACTTCTTCTTCCTTGACGCCAAGCTGTTCGACGACGATTTTCTTGACGCGTTCTTCGATGGTGCTCATGGGATCTCGC
Source organism: Stenotrophomonas sp. YJH_SMC_123 (assembly GCF_059368215.1). Classification (NCBI taxonomy): domain Bacteria; kingdom Pseudomonadati; phylum Pseudomonadota; class Gammaproteobacteria; order Lysobacterales; family Lysobacteraceae; genus Stenotrophomonas; species Stenotrophomonas sp. YJH_SMC_123. Next base: position 46,264 of record NZ_JCAFRM010000001.1, on the reverse strand, counting down.
TCCAGATGGAGTTGTGGTTCAAAAGTGGTCGCCATCAAAGGCGATGGCCGTGGGATAGTGTAGTGGAAACCGGCGCGGCCTTGCATTGCAGCAAAAACCTCCGCAGATCAACCACTTGCGGCGCAATCCCTGCGCCCCTTGCTTACGGCATGTACATGCCGCCGTTCACATGGAGGGTTTCGCCGGTGATGTAACCGGCAGCCGGGCTGGCCAGGAAGGCCACCGCATGGGCGATGTCTTCCGGCGACCCCAGGCGTTCGAGGGCGATGTCGTTGATCAGCGCGGTGCGCGCTTCTTCCGGCAACGCCTTGGTCATGTCGGTGTCGATGAAGCCAGGTGCGACAACATTGACGGTGACGCCGCGCGAACCGATTTCCTTGGCCAGCGACTTGCTGAAGCCGATGATGCCCGCCTTGGCCGCGGCGTAGTTGGCCTGGCCGGCATTGCCGGTCACGCCCACCACCGATGCGATGTTGATGATGCGGCCCTTGCGCGCCTTCATCATGCCGCGCATCACCGCCTTGCTGGTGCGGAACACGCTGGTCAGGTTGGTGTCGATGATCGACGCCCAGTCCTCGTCCTTCATGCGCATGAGCAGGTTGTCGCGGGTGATGCCGGCATTGTTGACCAGGATCGAGATCGGGCCGAATTCCTTGGCGATGCCATCGAGCACGCTGTCCAGCGCGGCGGCATCGGTGACGTTCAGCGCGCGGCCGTGACCACCGTGGGCGGCCAGGCGTTCGCCGATCGCGGCAGCGCCGGATTCAGTGGTGGCGGTACCGATGACGGTGGCGCCCTGGGCGGCCAGCAGATCGGCGATGGCGGCACCGATGCCACGGCTGGCGCCGGTGACCAGTGCGATTTCACCCTGCAGGGGCTTGCTCATGATGTTTTCCTCAGGCTGGGGCGACCGCCGCACCCGTGCCGCTTGCCGCGGCCACCGGTACGGTCGGCAGGAACAGGGGGGATCAGGCCGACCATGCCTCGCGGGCGGCGTCGAAGTCGCCCGGCGTGGCCAGCGAACGGCCGTCGATGGCCTTGTCGATGCGCTTGACCAGGCCGGTCAGCACCTTGCCCGGGCCGCACTCGGCGATCCGGGTGACGCCACGGGCAGCCAGCGCCTGCACGCACCCGGTCCACTGTACCGGCTGGTACAGCTGCTGGACCAGCGCGGTGCGGATCGCGTCGATGCCGCTGTGCACCTGGGCGTCGACGTTCTGCACCACCGGCAGCTGCGGCGCGTGCCAGGACAGGCCGGCCATCACTTCGGCCAGGCGGTTGGCGGCTTCGCGCATGAGCGGGGTGTGCGAGGGCACGCTGACGGCCAGCTTGACCGCCTTGCGCACGCCCTTCTCGGCCAGCAGCGCCAGCGCACGGTCGACCGCGTCGGCGTCGCCACCGATCACGATCTGGCCCGGCGAATTGAAGTTGGCCGGCACCACCACCTGGCTGCCTGCCGCTTCGGCGCAGACGTCCAGCACCAGCTGGTCTTCAGCGCCGAGCACGGCGGCCATGGCGCCGACACCGGCCGGTGCGGCTTCCTGCATCAGCTGGCCGCGCAGGCGCACCAGGTGCGCACCGTCATGCAGGCTCAGTGCGCCTGCGGCAACCAGGGCGGTGTACTCGCCCAGGCTGTGGCCGGCCAATACCGACGGGCGCGGACCGCCCACGGCGTTCCAGGCGCGCCACACGCCGATGCTCGCGGCCAGCAGGGCCGGCTGGGTGTATTCGGTACGGTTGAGCATTTCCTCCGGGCCGCCCTGGGACAGCGCCCACAGGTCGACGCCGGCACCATCGGATGCCTCGGTGAAGGCTTCACGCACCTGTGGGTGCAGTTCGGCCAGCTCGGCCACCATGCCCACAGACTGCGAGCCCTGGCCGGGGAAGACAAAAGCGAGGGTGGATACGGTCACGCGGTCATCCGCTTGTTGCAATCGAAGCGGGCCATGATAAGGGCGAATCCGCTGTGTCGTCTGTACGTGCGCGTATGCAGGCGTATGGAGCGCGGCCGGGCAAGCGCAACGGGGTCAGATCCCTTTTCCGCAGGAAAAGGGATCTGACCCCTGTCAGCCATCAGCAGAACAGCTGCAGGACGTCCAGGTCGCCGTCGGCGAGGAAATCCACGCACAGGCCCACCAGCATCAACACGCCGGCGGTGCTGGCGCCGTGGGCGATGAAGATGGAATGGGCCAGCGCGCGCGCCGAACGGCCCAGCTTCATGCAGACCCGTGCCAGGCTGCGCAGGCGGCCGCTGACCGCATGCACGTGCTCGCGCACCGGCGCCTGAACGTCACCCATCGCCTCGGCCATCATCGCCTGCAGGTGCCCGGGGCGGTCGGCGTAGTACTTGGCCACGCCGTAACCGAACATCAGCCAGTCGCGGGCCTGCGCTTCGGACAGATCCATCACTTCCAGCGGATCTTCCTCGAAATCGATGAAGCCGACCTTCTCGCCATCCCATGTGAGGTTGCGCGGCAACGGCTGGCCGAAATAGGCGCCGCGGGCATGAGCTTCAGCAATGGCCAGCATCGCCGCCATCACCAGCCGATCGCGACCGGCTTCGTCGGCTTCGCGCAGGCAGGTATTGAACGAGCTGCCGTTGTCGCCGATCACCAGCGCGGCATGACCGGTGCCCAGTACGTCCGGCACGTTCACACCCTGCGCCTGCAGTTCCGCGAGGCGGCGGGCCTCGGTTTCGCGTGCGGCGTCGCCACCGCGGTGCGGCGGCGGGCGCAGCGCATCCAGATGGAAACGGCGCGCAACAAAATTGAGCAGGCCCAAGGCCATTGCCCGGCTTCCCTTGCCGTACTGCTTCAGCCAGGCACGTTGCCCTTCGATGACGATGGGCTCAACCATGACAGGTCCTCCTTAAACGCGTTACGGCCCCGGAGGGGCCGTAACGACAAGACTTCACATTGTCGTAACTTGCACTATCAATAGCGCAGCAGGGCCGAACCCCAGGTGAAGCCGCCGCCGAAGGCCTCCAGCAGCAGCAACTGGCCACGCTCGACCTTGCCCGAACGCACCGCGGCATCCAGCGCCAGCGGCACCGAGCCGGAGGAGGTGTTGCCGTGCTTGTCGACGGTCACCACGACCTGGTCCATCGACATCTCCAGCCGCTTGGCGGTGGCTTCGATGATGCGCAGGTTGGCCTGGTGCGGGATCAGCCAGTCCAGGTCGGACTTGTCCAGGCCGTTGGCGGCCAGGGTCTCGTCCACGACCGAGTCCAGCGCCTTGACGGCGTACTTGAACACGTCGTTGCCCTTCATGTTGATGGTGCCGCCACCGTTGGCGCCGTCCTTGAAGCCGGTCGAAACGCCGACCGGGTTCCACAGCAGTTCCTTCTTGCTGCCATCGGCATGCAGGTGGGTGCTGAGGATGCCGGTGTCTTCGTCGGCCTTGAGCACGACGGCGCCGGCGCCATCGCCGAACAGCACGCAGGTGGTGCGATCGTTCCAGTCGACCATGCGGGTCAGCGTTTCGGTGCCGATCACCAGCACGTGCTTGCAGTCGCCGGAGCGGATGAACTTGTCGGCCACACCCAGCGCGAACACGAAGCCGGAACAGGCTGCGTTGACGTCGAAGGCGGGGCACCCGGCCACACCGAGCTTGGCCTGGATCAGGCACGCGGTGGACGGGAAAATGAGATCAGGGGTGGTCGTGCCGACCACGATCATGTCGAGCTGCGAGGCATCGATGCCTGCGGCTTCAAGCGCGCGCAGGGCGGCGTTGTAGCCAAGGTCGCTGGTGGTTTCGCCTTCGGCCGCGATGTGCCGTTCACGAATACCGGTGCGCGACTGGATCCACTCATCCGAGGTTTCGACCATTTTTTCCAGGTCGGCGTTGGTCAGGACTTTTTCCGGCAAATAGCTACCGGTGCCCGCGATCCTCGAATAGATCCGCTTGCTCATCATGTTTCCTGTTGCGCGGGCCGCCGATCACCGGCACGCCCGGGAAAGAAGGCAAAGGCCGCTGCCCGGAGGCAGCGGCCTTCCCGGCACATCAATCTTCTTCGACAGCCGAGGTCTTGGTCTGGATGACCTTCTTGCCGCGGTAGAAACCGTCGGCAGTGATGTGGTGACGCAGGTGCACTTCGCCGGTGGTCGGGTCGGTCGACAGCTGCTTGGCGCTCAGGGCGTCGTGGGCACGACGCATGCCGCGGCGGGACGGGGTGACACGGGATTTCTGCACAGCCATGGGATTGCTCCAAACTCGGTTCGATTTGCTTCGTCGTATCGTCGCGCAGGACGCCAGCGCCCAGCACACTTTCGCTTTCGCCGCAGCCGCCGACGACAATCCGGCTGCTATTGTTTCTTCAGTGCTGCCAACGCCGCAAACGGGTTGGCCTTCTTCGTTTCTTCTTCGCTCGGTGCCCAGTCCTTGTCGACTGCTTCACCGTCGGGCGACAGCGGCACCACGGGCACCGCCAGCACCAATTCGTCCTCGACCAGATCCAGCGGACGCAGCTGGCCGTCTTCCGGCACCAGCAACGCCTCGTATTCCTCCGGCAGGGACGATTCCTCGTCCTCGTCGCGGATCAGGCCAAGCCTCTGGGTCACCTTCACCGGCAACAGGAATCGCTGCATGCTGCGCTGACAGGTCAGCGGCAGCGCGGTGTCGATGGTCAGTTCCACATAGGATACCCGCAAGACGTCGTCGCGACCGAATTCAAGCGAGTAGACACACTCGCCGTCGGTATCTGCGACCAACCCCTGCAGGCGGGTCAATTCAGCCAGGGAGACCTGACCGTCGAAGCGCCTTCGCGCTACAACCATCCGCCAGGCATCCAGCGTTTCGGGCACGTTCGCGGACATAAGCCGCTGAATACTAAGGATCGCACCGCCCGCTGTCAAATGCCCGCCCTGCAGCACTTGCCGCTGGCGCCGTGGAGGGGCCAGACTGCCGCGCCCTGCCCCGGTATTGTCACATGTCACTGGTCCTGGCCTCCACCTCCCGCTACCGTCGCGAACTGCTGGAACGGCTGGGCCTGCCCTTCGACTGCGCACGCCCGGACGTGGATGAAACCCCTCTGGGCGCCGAGACCCCGCTGGCCCTGGCCACGCGCCTGGCCGCCGCCAAGGCCGCCGACGTGGCCGCCCGCCATCCGGGCGCCTGGGTGATCGGCTCGGACCAGGTGGCCGACCTGAACGGCCAGCCGCTGGGCAAGCCGGGCACGGCCGAGGCGGCCTGTGCGCAGCTGGCGGCGATGTCCGGACAGACGGTGCGCTTTCACACGGCAATCAGTCTCAGGCGGGATGGAGAATCCCTCGCCACCCTGGATCTGACCGAAGTACGCTTCCGCGTGCTGGACCCGCAGGAAATCATCCGCTACGTCGCCGCCGAGCAGCCGCTGGACTGCGCCGGCAGCTTCAAGTGCGAGGGCCTGGGCATCAGCCTGTTCGAGGCAATCGACAACCGCGACCCGACCGCGCTGGTCGGCCTGCCACTGATCGCGCTGTGCGGCCTGCTGCGCAGGGCTGGATTCGCGGTGCCGTGAACGGTGGAGCCGAGCCCTTGCTCGGCCGTTTTTTTCGAGGCTGCCCGCCATCTGTAGCAGAAGCAGCCGAGCATCGGCTCGGCTCTACAGGACCAGGGTACCTCAACGAACTTCGAACGGCTGCTCCTGCCACGCCTCCACACTGCCGTCGCGGCCGTGCAGGCGCAGGCCAAGCCAATGCCGCCCCGGCGCCAGCGTGGTGGTATCCAGCGATGCGTCGAAGCCCACCGCCGGATGTTGCGGATCGGTGCTGTCCGGCCAGGTGTGGCGGATGTCGAACATGCGCCCGTAGCGCGCATCGCCAATCGAATGGCCATCGACCAGCACTTCGATGCGCGCCAACCCCACGCCGTCCTTGAATGCCCAGCCCTTGATGGCGAGCGTTCCGGAGACCTTCTCACCGTTGGACGGCGCATCCAGCCAGGCCATTGCCGGCGTCACGCAGGGCCCCTGCGCGCGCTGCACCGGCAGCTGGAACAGCAGGAAGCGCTGGAAACCATGATCGCTGCTGACCACGCGCGGCGCCGGCAACGGCCCCACCTGCTCGCAGATCGCGTGATAGCGCGCCAGCAGATCGCGGTAGCGCTGGTCGCTGGGTGACAGCACCAGCAGCATCGGCGCACTGCGCGGGCCTTCGTGCAGCAGGCCCCACTGTGCCAGCTGTGCGGTCCGCCCATGCTTGTCGTTGAGCGGGTGCGGCAGCACCTCGATATCACCGTTGCCCAGCTGGAAGCCCAGTTCGGCACCGACCTTGAAGTTGCCCGCCAGCACACGCGTGCCCGGCGGCATCTGCCGCAGTTCGTCGCGCACCGCCACGGCCAGCGGCTGCCAGCCGGCAAAGTTGCGCGGGTAGTACTTGCTGCCAGCCATCTGCTCGCGCAGCGCCGGCGTGGACGCCATCAGGTAGTAGCCGAAAGCCAGTACGGTGCCTGCAGCTGCCAGCCACCAGCCGGTGCGGCGCAGCCAGCGTGGCCAGCCGTTGAGGACCACCGGCACGGCCACCAGCAGCGCCAGGTAGCCCGGCAACGGCCAATGGAAACTGATCCGCTCGACATCGGTGAAGAAGCCCAGCAGGAAGATGCCCAGCGTCGACACCCCGCCCACCAGGCCGAAATAGCGCCATTGCACCCGCACACCACCACCGCTGCGGGTACCCGCCAGGGCGACCTTCCACATCGCGATGCACAGGATCGGCGTCACCAGCATCGGCTGGATCACCAGGAACCACAGCCCTTCCCACTCGAACGTCCACGGGTGGCGCTCGACCACCTGGAACTTCAGGCCGGCATCATGGTTGTCCGCATTCCACGCCAGCAACGGCAGCCAGGCCAGTACACCCACCGCCAGCGCCACCCATACGCGCGGGTCGGCCAGCATGCGGCGGCCCTGCGGCAGCGCCAGCAGCGCAATGAAGCCGACACCGATGACGCCAATGAAACGGTAGTGGCTGAGCGCACCGATCAGCAGGCCCAGCGCCAGCTTCATCGCCGACGACGCATCCACGTTGTGCAGCAGGCGCGCACCGGCGTGCAGGCAGATCACCGCCGCAAGCGCCATCGGCACATCCGGCACGGCCAGCAGGCCCAGCGTGGCCGACAGCGGCATCAGCAGGGTCAGGCTGCCCGCCTGCCACCCTGCGACGTTGCCAAACCAGCGCGTGGCGATGCGCACCACCAGCAACGGCAGCAACGCACCGATGGCCAGGAACGGCAGGCGCAATGCGAGCACGTGATGGCCACCGATTTCCACGCCCAGGCGTGCAAGCCATGCTGTCAACCCCGGCAGGTCGGAATAGGCGGCGGCCAGGTGCTGGCCTTCCTGCCAATAGAACGCCTCATCGACGAACAGCGGCAGGCGTGCAGCCACCACCAGCTTGGCCGCTGTGATCAGCGTCCATAACCAGAGAAATATTGCCCGTGCGCGCTGTTCGCCTTGCATTGCTCTATGGATAATCGAGTGGATTCCAGACCTGAGACGATCATGCCAGCCTCGTCCCCCAATCCCAGCATGCTAACCGATCAACTGCGCCAGGCCCTGCGGGAGGCACAGGATCAGGTGAACGCACTGGTACTGGGCAAGGTGCCGGAAGTCAGGCTGGCCTTTGTCGCCCTGCTTTCCGGCGGCCACCTGCTCATCGAAGATCTGCCCGGGCTGGGCAAGACCACGCTGGCGCATGCATTGGCCAGCAGCCTCGGCCTCAGCTTCCAGCGCGTGCAGTTCACTTCCGACCTGTTGCCGGCGGACGTACTGGGCGTATCGGTGTACGAGGCCGGCAGCCGCCAGTTCCAGTTCCACCCCGGCCCGGTGTTCACCCACGTGCTGCTGGCCGATGAGATCAACCGCGCACCGCCGCGCACGCAGAGTGCGTTGCTGGAGGCGATGGCCGAGCAGCAGGTCACCCTGGATGGACAGACGCATCCACTGCCCGATCCATTCTTCGTGATCGCCACGCAGAACCCGGTCGACCTGTCCGGCACCTTCCCGTTGCCGGATTCGCAGCTCGATCGTTTCCTGCTGCGGCTGGCGATGGGCTACCCGAGCGTGCAGGCCGAGCGCGAGCTGCTGCGTGGCAGCGATCGCCGCGACCTGATCGCCCGCGCGGTGCCGAAGCTGGATGACACCCAGGTGCGTGCGCTGCGTGAAGCCGTTGGCCAGGTACACGCCAGCGACGCGCTGATCGACTACGTGCAGGCACTGTTGACCCGCAGCCGCCAGCATGCCGGCGTACGCGTGGGCCTGTCACCGCGCGCCGGGCTGGCCCTGCTGCGTGCCGCCAGGGCGCATGCACTGCTGCTCGGCCGCGGGCATGTGGTGCCCGAAGACGTGCAGACCCTGTTCGTGGCAGTGGCCGGCCATCGCCTGGTGGCGGAGGCCGAATCCAGCTCCGGGCCGGCACTGGCGCGGGCGATCCTGCAGACCGTCGCGGTGGACTGAAGGTGGCCACACGCTGGGCACGCATGCAGCTGCTGGCACGCCCACGCAGGCCCGAAGCCCTGCCGCAGCGACTGGATCGCCATCGCATCTATGTACTGCCGACGCGCTTCGGCCTGTTCGTCGCCACCCTGCTGTCGGCGATGCTGCTGGGCGCATTGAACTACAACAACAACCCGGCCCTGCTGCTGGCACTGTTGCTGGCCGCAGCAGCGATCGCCAGCGCCATTGCCGCGCACCTGCAGCTGTCCGGCATACAGATCGATGCAATCTCCGCCGAGCCGGTTCCGGCCGGGCACCCCCTGCGCCTGCGCGTGGACCTGTCGTTGCGCGACCCGCGCGCGCGCCACGGGCTGCACCTGCAGCTGGGCGCAAGCGAGGCGTGGGTCGCACTGCCTGCACACGGTCGCGGCGAAGTGGAGCTGGATGTCCCCAGCGAGCGCCGCGGCTGGCTGGAACTGCCGCGCATCCGCCTGTCCAGCACGCAGCCGCTGGGGCTGGTGCGGGCATGGTCGTGGGTGTGGCCGGAGCAGCCGCTGCTGGTCTATCCACTGGCCGAGGCACTGGCACCACCCCTTCCGGAAAGTGGCAGCGATCCACTGCACACCCGCGCCCATGCCAGTGGCGAAGAGCTGCACCAGCTGCGCCCCTATCGTGCCGGCGACGCCCCGCGCAGCATTGCCTGGAAACACTCGGCACGCCGCGACAGCCTGCTGGTACGCGAATACGAGAAGCCGATCGGCATCGAAGTGGTGCTGGACTGGCGCACGCTGGCGCCGCTGGGCCATGAAGCACGCATCGCGCGGTTGGCACGCTGGGTCGACATGGCCGAGCGCGAAGGCCGGCGCTACACGCTGCTGCTTCCAGCCCATCCCCCGTTCGGGCCCGGCCAGGGCGCCAGCCACCACCACCTGTGCCTGCGCGCACTGGCGCTGATGCCCCATGACTGAGCCTGCCGTCCTGCTCGATCGCAACGCCCGCAGCTGGACCCTGGCCAGCGCAGCGCTGGCGCTGCTGCCACTGCTGCTGCAGCTGCCGCCGGTGCTGGCCGTCGTGATCGCGATCACCGCCGTGCTGACCGCTGCGCTTTCCTGGCGGCGGGTGCTGCCGATGCCGGTGCGCCTGCTGCTGGTGCTGGCCATGCTCGCCACCATCGTCTGGCAGATGGGCATGGTGCGGCCGGGGCGTGATACCGGCTGTGCGCTGCTGGCGGCGATGCTGGCCATCAAATCCAGCGAACTGCGCAACCTGCGTGATGCGCGCAGCCTGCTCGGTTTCGCGCTGTTCTCGCCGTTCGCGGCCTTCCTGCTCGACCAGGGCCCGCTGACCACGGGACTGGCCGCGCTGGCCGCGGTTGCCGCACTGCTGGCCCTGCAACGCCTGGCCCAGGACGAGGGCCGCAGCCCACGCCTGCCACTGCACGGTCAACTGCGCGGCGTCGGCCGCCTGCTTGGCATCGGCCTGCCGCTGGCACTGGCCTGCTTCTGGCTGTTCCCGCGCTTGTCCACGCCGTTGTGGGGCGTACCCGAACGAGCGGTGGGTACACCCGGCCTGGCTGACAGCATGGCGCCGGACCAATGGCTGGACCTGATGGCCGACGACACCCCGGCGCTGCGCGTGCAGTTCTTCGGCGCCGTGCCCGAGCCCACGCAGCGCTATTGGCGCGGCCCGGTGCTGACCTCCTTCGATGGCCACCGCTGGAGCCGCGATCGCGCGACGGCCCGGCGCCCCGCCCCCGTGGTCGAAGCCGCCGCACAGGGATGGGACTACCAGATCGACTACGAACCCACCGACCGTCGCCTGCTGGTGGCCCTGGACCTGCCCAGCCGCGCACCGGAAGGCAGCAGTTTCGATGCGGACATGAGCCTGCGCAGCGACCGCACGCTGTCCGCGCTCAGCCGCTGGCGGTTGCATTCGGCGCCTCCGCAACGGTTCGACACCGATCTGTCGCCCTACCTGCGCCGCGCCGCGCTGCAGCTTCCCCCCGGCTTCAATCCGCGCACCGCCCAGCTGGCACGGCAATGGCGGCAGGAGGCCGGCAACGATGACGAAGCCATCGTCCGCCGAGCGCTGCAGTGGATCACCCGCGACTTCTCCTACACGCTCGATACCCCGGTGGCCGGGCGCGATCCGGTCGACGATTTCCTGTTCAACTACAAGGCCGGCTTCTGCCAGCACTTCAGCTCGGCCTTCGTGGTGCTGATGCGCAACGCCGGCATTCCGGCCCGGGTGGTGACCGGCTTCGCAGGTGGCACCCGCAACCGCATCGGGGACTACTGGGTAGTGCGGCGCATGGACGCCCACGCCTGGGCCGAAGTCTGGCTGCCCCAGCGCGGCTGGGTCCGGGTGGACCCGACTGCGGCCGTGGCACCGGAACGCATCCTGGACACGCTGGACGACCGCTTGCAGGCCGGCACGGACACCCCGCTGCAGCAGCGCTGGCTGCAGCTGGGGCAGATGGGTGACTGGCTGCGCCGTGGCTGGAACGATCTGGTGCTTTCCTTCGACGCACGCCGTCAGCAGCAGCTGCTCAGGCCGTTCGGGCTGGATGATCTCGGGCCGGCGCAGCTGGTGGCCGGCTTCGTGGTCGCCGCACTGCTGGCATTGGCATGGATGGCCTGGCTGCTGGCCCGCGGCGAGCGCGAGCGCGACCCGCTGCTGCGCGCCTGGCACCGGCTGGGGCGGCGCTATGCGCGCCTTGGCCTGGCCCGCGCCCCCCACGAGACGGCATGCGACTGGTCACGACGGGTACACGCCGTGCGCCCCGACCCCGCCCTGCTGGCACTCAGCCAGCGTTTCGCCGACGCGCGTTACGCTGGAACTTGCACCGACCTCGCTTCATTATTGCGGGACCTGCGCAGGCATCGCCCGACTTCCGGAGCCTCCCCATGAACACCAAGTTCCTCCTCACCGCTGTGGCCACGCTGGCCCTGTCGGCCTGCGCCACGGCCCCCAAGCCGCTGCAGGGACAGTTCAGCCTGGTCTCCCCGCGCGACTCGGTCGCCACCCAGCAGGTCGGCACGCCGGTCCGATGGGGTGGTCGCATCATCGAGACCAAGCCCGGCCAGGGCGAGACCTGCTTCCAGATGATCTCGCGCCCCCTCAACGCCAGTGGCCGCCCGAACACCACCTCGTCCGACGCCAGCGACGGCCGCTTCATTGCCTGCCGCGCCGGCTTCTACGACCCGGCCGTGTTTGAAGCCGGCCGCGACGTGACCTTCATCGGCAAGATCGACGGCTACCAGAACACCCGCATCGGGGAGTACGACTATCGCCTGCCGAAGCTGTCGGCCGATGTGATCTACCTGTGGCCGGAACAGCGCCAGGTCGATGTGGTGCCCTACCCCTATGGCCCGTGGGGCCCGGGCCCGTATGGCCCGTACTGGGGTGGTTACGGCCGTTGGGGCTGGTGGTGATCGCCACCGGCCATGCGTGATCGAAAAAGGCCGCCTTCGGGCGGCCTTTTTTTCATCCACGCATCGCATGGATCCACTGCGGGCAATGGTGGATGCCGGGCGCTCAGCGCCCCGGCGTACCGAAATGCCCCAGCGGCGCACCGGCCAGCAGGTGCATGTGGATGTGGAACACGGTCTGCCCGGCATCCTCGCGGCAGTTCATCACGATGCGGTAGCCGTCCTGCGCGAACCCTTCGCGGCGCGCATATTCGGCGGCAGCCAGGGCAAGCTTCCCGATCAGGTGCGCCTGCGACGGCTGCAGGTCGTCCAGGGTCGGGATGATCTCGTTCTTCGGAATGAACAGTACGTGCACCGGCGCCTGCGGTGCGATGTCCTTGAAGCCCAGCACCTCGTCGTCCTCGTAGACGATGGTGGCCGGGATCTCGCGACGGATGATCTTGCTGAAGAGGGTTTCGTTGCTCATGGTCGGCCTCGGCGGGAGTGTCTTCCGCATTGTAGGCCGGACACGCCGGGCGCTGCCCGGACAGCGCTCAGTCGCGGAATTCGCTGCGCGTGCCGAACGCGTGCGACAGCGTGCCGCGGTCAACGTATTCGAGTTCGCCGCCGAGCGGCAGGCCCTGCGCCAGGCGGCTGGGCTGCACCTTGCGCGCGCGCGCCAGCTGCGCCAGGTAGTGCGCGGTGGCTTCGCCTTCGACGGTGGCACTGGTGGCGATGATCAGCTCCTGCACCTCACCTTCGGCCAGACGCTGCTCCAGCTGCTCCAGGCCCAGCTCGCGCGGGCCGATGCCATCGAGCGGCGACAGCCGGCCCTGCAGCACGAAGTAGACACCGCGGAAGCCGGTGGCGTTTTCGATGGCCAGGCGGTCGGCCGGCGATTCGACCACGCACAGCTGGCTGCGCTCGCGGCTGCTGTTGGCACAGGTCGGGCACAGCTCGGTTTCGCTGAAGTCGCGGCACTGCGCGCAGTGGCCGATGCGCTCCACCGCCAGCGCCAGGGCTTCGGCCAGTCGCTGGCCACCTTCGCGCTCGCGCTCGAGCAGGTGGTAGGCCATGCGCTGTGCGGTCTTCTGGCCCACGCCAGGCAGCACCCGCAGTGCGTCGATCAATTGTTCAAGCAGGGGTGCGGACACGGCGGCATGCTTTCATGGCGTCGAGCAGGCTCGACGGCTACAGATTCTGTGGCACCCGCTTGCACGGGTGCCACGCTGGCAATCAGAACGGCAGCTTCATGCCCGGCGGCAGCTGCATGCCGGCGGTGGCCGAACCCATCTTCGACTTCGACTCGGCGTCGATCTTGTTCGAAGCGTCGTTGAAGGCGGCGGCGATCAGGTCTTCCAGCATCTCCGGGTCGCTGGTCAGCGACGGATCGATGCGCACCTTGCGGCATTCCTTGGCGCCGGTCAGGGTCACGCTGACCATGCCGCCACCGGCACTGCCGGTCACTTCGATCTTGGCGATTTCTTCCTGGGCCTTCTGCAGGTTTTCCTGCATCTTCTGGGCCTGCTGCATCAGTTGGGCGATGTTTCCGCGCATGGTGTCTTACTCGTCAAAAGAACGGATGGAATCGGAAACAACCCGGGCACCGTGCTGCTGGATCAGCACCTGCACTTCCGGGTCGTCCATGAAAACGGCCTCTGCCACCTGCTGCCGCTCGCCACGCTGGCGGTCGGCCCGCTGATGCAGGGTCTCGGCCGGAACGTGTTCGGTTTCCACGGTCTCGACCACGATCTTCGGCGCCTGGCCGAGGGCCTTCTGCAGCATCTCGCCCAGGGCAGCCAGCGCGCGCTCCGAGCGCAGGTATTCAAATCCGGGCGAAAGGCCCAGTTTCAAGGTCCCGTGCTGGCAGCTGATGAACGCGGCGTTGGCGGCCAGCTGCCGCGAGGGGCCGCTCAGGCCGCTGTTGGCGACCAGGTCCAGCCAGTCTTCGGCCGTGGCCAGCTCGCTGACACCTTCCTGCGGCGCGGCGGCATGCGCCGGGGCCGGCTTGGCATGTTCGGCCGGCGCAATGGCAATGCCTTCGGCGCGGAACGGGCGCTCGGGCGGCGCATGCTCGCTGGGAGCCGCGACGGGAGCCGGCGGTTCGTGCCAGGGCGCAGCCATGGCGGCGTCCGGGCCGGACATCTCGGCCGCCAATGCCTCGTCACGCGCCTCGGCTTCGTCAGTGGCCCACGGCGGCAGGTCGTCGCCTGCCTCTGCAGTGACGGCAGGCGCCGGCGCCTGTGGCTCAGCCTTCACCGGCGGCGGCGACACGGGCTCTTCCACCGGAACCGGCTCGGGCTCGGGCGTCGGATCTGGTTCCGGTTGCGGGGCCGGTTCGGGCTCGGGTTCAGGTTCGCGCGGCGCGGCCTGCACCGGCGCGGCGGCCTGCGCCGCTACCGCCGGGCTGCCCGAAGCGGCAGCAGCGGCCGGCGTCGCATCGCGGCTACCGGTACCGGCGCCACCACCGGCAGCGTTGCCACCCGGCGTGCCGCCCAACGCACCGTCGACGGCCTTCGGCACCGGCGGTACCGCTGCGGCCGGACGGAACGCCAGCATGCGCAGCACGGCCATTTCAAAGCCCGCGCGCGGGCTGGGTGCCAGCGGCAGGTCGCGGCGGCCATTCAAGGCCATCTGGTACCAGAGCTGCACCACTTCCGGGCGCAGGCGCTCGGCGAATGCGGCGACATCCAGGCCTTCCGCCGCGGCAGCGCCCGGCACCAGCTGCTGCACCTGGATGCGGTGCAGCCCTTCGGCCAGCGCTTCCAGCACACCACTCCAGTCCGGCGAGAACTCTGCCAGCGCGGCTACCACCTGCAGCAGGCGCGGGCCATCGCCGTCGGCCAGCGCATCGAGCATCGCCGCCACCTGGGTGCGGTCCACGGTACCCAGCATGGTGCGCACCACGTCCTCACGCAGCGCGCCGCCGGCATAGGCGATCGCCTGGTCCAGCAGTGACAGGCCATCGCGCAGGCTGCCGTCAGCGGCCTTGGCCAGCTGCACGATGGCGCTTCCATCGGCCTCGATCGCTTCCGCCGCCAGGATGCGGGTCATCTGGCCCTGGATCTGGTCTTCATCCAGGCGCTTGAGGTTGAACTGCAGGCAGCGGCTGAGCACGGTGACCGGCAGCTTCTGCGGATCGGTGGTGGCCAGCAGGAACTTCACGTGCTCCGGCGGTTCTTCCAGCGTCTTCAGCAGCGCATTGAACGCCGCCTTGGACAGCATGTGCACTTCGTCGATCAGGTAGACCTTGTACTTGCCGCGCGAGGGCATGTACTGCGCGTTCTCGATCACCTCGCGCACGTCATCCACACCGGTGTTGGACGCGGCGTCGATTTCCAGCAGGTCGATGTAGCGGCCGGCGTCGATGTCCAGGCAGGCCGCGCACTGGCCGCACGGGTCGGCGCTGGTACCCTGCTCGCAGTTCAGCGACTTGGCGAAGATGCGCGCGATGGTGGTCTTGCCCACGCCGCGGGTGCCGGTGAACAGGAACGCGTGGTGGACCCGGCCGCTGTCCAGCGCGTTGCTGAGCGCACGGACCACGTGTTCCTGGCCCACCAGCTCGGCGAAACGCTTCGGACGCCACTTGCGGGCAAGGACGAGATAGGACATCAGGCCACCGTTTTCCATCGGATGTTCCATTGTGCCATGCCTGTCCAGCCCCCTCGCCAACAATGCCGCTGGATGCGCCCCTGATCAGGGTGCTTGTGTCCGGCCGCGCCGCCCGCTAGAATCTGCGCCCCTGCTGAGGCGTTTGCCGATGGCAGGGATCCGGAGAGGTGTCCGAGTGGTTGAAGGAGCACGCCTGGAAAGTGTGTAAGCGTCTAAACCGCGCTTCGGGGGTTCGAATCCCCCTCTCTCCGCCAGACAAATGAAGAAGCCGCCCTCTGGGCGGCTTTTTTATTTGGCTGGCGGAGAGCATCGGGCGAGAGAAGCCCTGCCGGGGTTCGACGGTTCTGCAGGAGCAGAACCGGACCGCCGAAGGCGGGTCCCGGGGCGCAGCGCGCACCGGGATCGGGTGCATGGATGCACCCGACAATCCCCCTCTCTCCGCCAGATAACTGAAAAAGGCTGCCTTCGGGCAGCCTTTTTCAGTTATCTGGCGGGGGATGCGAAGTGCGCTGCGCGCGCTTCGCCCCAAACGTTGCTGCGCAACGTTCGGGCCCCTCCCCTTGCCGGCCTCTCCCCGCCCCTGTCGGGGCAGCCCCTCAACAGAGGGGCTTGTTGCTCCAGAGCCATCAATGGGTTTCCGCCGTGCGGGGATGCCTGATCGGTTGTACCTCGCAGAAGCCGCTGGCGGGAGATGCGAAGTGCGCTGCGCGCGCTTCACCCCAGACGTTGCTGCGCAACGTTCGGGCCCCTCCCCTTGCCGGCCTCTCCCCGCCCCTGTCGGGGCAGCCCCTCAACAGAGGGGCTTGTTGCTCCAGATCCATCAATGGGTTTCCGCCGTGCGGGGATGCCTGGTCGACCGTCCCGCTTCCACGTTCGATGGCCGTCCAACGACAGGATCTGCCCCACGTCGTGGCACCCCGCGCTTCCTGTCCACGCCCTGACCACTGGCCGTGCCGTGGCGATGCAACGACACGCTGGCACTCACTGCCTGTTGCTATGCTCGGGCCACAGGGGATTGATGCCCGCTATCGGGCCGGATGAGGAACATCAACATGCGGTATTTCATGACGAAGCTAGTGATCACCTCCGCCTTGCTGATCGGCAGCGGCACCGCAGTCGCACAGGGCGGCGGTGCGGCGCAGTTCGGCGCACTGGGAGGCACGCATGCAGGCAATGCCCTGGCGTGCGGCGCAACCCCGGAACAGGCCGCCAAGCTGCGCGCAAGCCACAAGGCACAGGCAAAAACCGTGTTCGGCGCCGAAGCAGGCTTCGACCAGGCCTATGACACGGCCGAAGCGCAGACACAGAAGAAGATCACCGATGCCTGGAAGAAGGGCCAGTACAAGCCCACCAGCGAAGTCTGCAACGAACTGATGAAGCAGGTGCGTTCATGACGCAGAAGCACGGATCGACGATGTCCGCAGTGCGCGCGAGCCTGTTGGCCGCCAGCCTGGTACTGGCACTGGGTGCCTGCAAGCGCGCTGGCGAAGCGCCTGCAGAGGGTGGCGCTTCCTCGGCCGCACCTTCCAGCACCGCAGCCGAACCATCACCGCAGGCGGCTGCGGCCACGGATGGAAGCCAGAAGGCCGCAGCGTTCAATGTTGCCGAGCTGCCCGTATCGCAGGCAACGATCGGCAGCTTCCCTTATCTCGGACTGCCGCAGGGCTACACCAGCCAGGACGTCGTAGACAGCGAATTCGATCGCGTACCGTTCTGGACCGGCGATCGCGTGGAATGGATTGAAGGCAAGGTTCATTCTTCGGTCCTGCAGAGCAGCAGCGATCACCCTTATTCGCAGCTGGAGCTCAGCCGCAATGTACAGAGCCTGGTCGAGGCCCTAGGGGGCAAGCGCATTTTCTCCGGCACCATACCGGCCGATGCATCGCGTGACATCGGCAACAGCAAGGCGGCGACCACCTATGTCGGCGGCATCGGCGACATCTACAACGAACCCGCAGAAACCTATGTCATCCATCGCGAAGATCGCGATATCTGGATTCACCTGGGCTCGGGTGGAAACTCCGGCGGCCTGCTCGTCGCAGAGACAAAACCGGTGCAGATCACGGCCAAGGTCATTGAAGCGGACACGCTGAAACAGGCACTGGACAGCAGTGGCAAGGTATCCATCCAGGTGAACTTCGCAACCGACGCCGCCGAGATCCTGCCCGATTCGGAACCGCAGATCGCACAGGTCACCCAGCTGTTGAAGGCCGACCCACAGCTTCGCCTTTCCGTTGAAGGACACACCGACAACAGCGGCAGCCAATCGCACAACCAGACGCTCTCGCAGGCGCGTGCGGAGTCGGTGCGCACGCGTCTTGTCGGCGGTGGAATCGCAGCCGAACGCCTGAGCGCGAAAGGCTATGGGCAGAGCCAGCCGGTCGCCGACAACGCAACCGAAGAAGGGCGTCGCGCCAATCGTCGCGTGGAACTGGTCAAGCGCTGATATCACCACGACGTTACTGCGTTGAAGCGCTCCGGAAAAAGCACATGCCCTGCATGTGCTTTTTTCTTTTCCGCGCCGCACGGTCATTTGTTTTGCCGCGGATGCAACGAGATAAAAACACGCGGATCTCTCATGCCGTTCGAACAAGAAGCAGGCCGTGCACGCGCCCTCTGTAGCGCGCCAATATTCCGGCACCACAAGCCGCCTGCGTGACACAAATATGTCAGTTAAGTGTTAATTTCCTTAACGAAAAGCGGTGCATCTAGCTCAAATTTGACGTGATTATGTGCAGACAATTGTTAATCTGCAATGTGCATCACATTTTCAAATATTTCATTGCATATCGGAAAAACCTGACTTGTATCGTCAATTTTCTGTCGATAGGCTTGGCCCCGTTCTCGAACAAGCGACAAATTTTCGACGAACCAGGGTGTGAGCTTCCTGTCTTTACCTCGCCCTGCCATTAATCAGGATCCCCCAGCGGACACGCCGAATATCCCGCACACCCGGGAGGATTCCTGCCATCAAGGAGGAAATACATGGAACGCAGCCGTCGTCACATCCGTTTTTCCCGTAAGCAGGCCGGTCAGGGCATGACCGAGTACATCATCATCACCGCGCTGATCGCCATCGCCGCGATCGGAGCCGTCACCTTCTTCGGAGGCACGGTTCGCAGCCAGGTGGCAGGCATGTCGAAAGAACTTTCCGGCCAGAGCGCGACGCAGTCGATCAACCGCGCCAAGAACCAGGCCAACAGCGCCCAGCAGGAAGCTGACAAGACCAAGGGCATGGACGCGTACAAGAACAAGTAATACCCCAGCCCTGGCGGCATGAAGCCGCCAGGGCCCTCCCAGCATAATCTCCCTGCGCGCACCGCACGCGGCGCGCGACGGGCAGCCATGGCCTCCGGCCCAGGAATTCGTTATGCGCAGCGCATTGGCTTTGGCACGAAGCCGTGCGGCCCGGGGCGTTTCCAGCCACCGAACGGTCGCCGGCCAAGCAATGGTTCTCGGGCTGGCACTCATTCTGGTTCTATGCATCGGGATTGTCCTGCTGTTCAACACAGGGCAGGTGGTGAACAAGAAGGTGGAGCTGGTCAATGCGGCTGACGCCGCCGCCTACAGCGTTGCGATCCAGCAGGCACGCGCACTGAACTACGCGGCCTACATGAACCGTGCCCGCGTTGCCAACGAAGTGGCCGTGGCACAGACGATCAGCCTCTATTCGTGGCTGAACCAGATGCACACCACCTCCATCGTCATCCGCACCACGCTGGATGTGCTCTCCGCCATTCCCTACATCGGCGTGGTGTTCAAGGCATTGGCAACCGCCTTCAAGGTCGCCGAACGCATTCTCAAGGTCACCCGCCAGGCGTTCCAGCCTGTCGCGCAGGCGGCCATCGTCGCCATCGACAAGCTCAACATGATGTTCGCCGCCTCGGTGCAGCTCGTCATCGAGGGCGTATCGCGGCTGGACAGCTACACCATCGCCAAGGATGTGCTGCAGCGGAACTCACCGCAGGCACAGCTGGGCACCATCGGAACCGCGGTGCTCGGCACGCAACTGGCCACGGCCGAGAACCGGCTGCTGCAGCGCTACAGCATTCCCCGTACCGCCAACGGTGGCTCGGCCACGCAGCGCCAGGGCGCCGACCGCTTCCGCAATGTGGTGATGCAGTCGCGTGATGGCTTCAGCAAGAGCCGCAGCGATGATTTCCTCGGCTTCCTGGTGCAGTCCGGCGGCACCGACATGGTCGACTACAACCGATGGGCAGCGCTGGACACCATGGCCGTCGAGCTTCCGCTGCCATGGCCGCTTTCCGATATCGATATTCCAGTCGGCTGGGGCGGTGCGCAGGCCGTGGAAAGCTATCGCAACCAGCGCTTCCTCAACGGCTTCGGCAACGGCAACGGCTGGTACTCGGACTGGGACCGCCGCCGCTACCGCCCGTATGGCGAAGCGGTGCGCCGCAATCGTGGCGCGGCGTGGATTGTCGACCGCAGCCAGGATGCCAACGTGCGCTTCGCCAATGGCCAGCATCGCAAGGCCTTCTTCACCGGCTACAACGGCCTGCGCGACTATCACGACGTCAAGGCCGGGCAGGCACTGCAGCCCTACGCCGAGAATGATCGTGACCGCGACAAGGTCGGCCCGGTCTTCACCATCTATGCCGAGACCGCCGGCACCAGCGCGCGCACCACGTCCGGCGCCGGCATCGGCGCCCCGGCCGGCTCGCAGATGGAACTGCCGGACAGGATGGCCAACAACAAGATCGCCGCACTTTCCTCCGCGCAGGTGTTCTTCGACCGCCCGGTGCAGCTGCGCATGTTCAGCCGCGATGACCGCAAGCGTGAAACCGGAAACCTGTTCAGCCCTTACTGGCAGGCACGACTGGTCAAGACCGATGCCACCACCAAGGCTGCCCTGGCGGCAGCCGGAGCCTTGATGCCATGACGTTTGCTGTTTTCAATCGCCTGCACCTGTCGATCGCCACACTGCTGATCAGCGGCTGTGGCAGCGCGGCGGACAACGGCGAGCCCGCCGCTGCCAGGAACATGCCGGGCATCCATCTTGACCAGATTGCCGAAACCCTGGTGGATGGACGCAACGCGGCGCGCACCAGCTACCAGCAGGCACTGAGCGACTGCCAGGCGGCAGGATTGCCGACCCGCGCACTGGATGACGCCGATGTCGCCCGCCTGGGAACCGTTCGTTACGAAGCCTGGCTTTCCAGCAAAGAGGAAGTGTTCCGTACCCGCGAGTGGCGCCTGCTCAACGATGGCCCTGCGACCAGCTGCCAGTTCCGGCTGGAGGCCACCGGCCTGCAGGAGACCCAGAGCGCCTCCGGCGTGGAGCAGGTCGATCTGGCAACGGGAGAGCGTAGCCAGTCCCCCGCCGACAGCGACGGGCTCACCCGCTTTGCCGCCGAAGCCGACGAAGGCAGCGCCTCGCCGGGCTTCCAGCGCGCGGGCAACCGCAGGGTCGCTGGCCAGCCGTGCAACGTGTGGAAGGACGAGAACGGACGGTTCAGCCAGTGCGTGTGGTCGGCTGGTGCCAGCTGGGGCTTCACCCCCGGTGCACTGAACGACTACCGGCCGAGCCGCTACGCCATTGTCCTGGAGCAGGAACCCCTCGACGGCAATGGCACCCGCCTGACCACGCAGCGCATGACGGTGGGCCAACCCTTTGAACGCGGCGACCTCGAGGTACCGCGCGAACCGTCCTCCCAACGATGACCTGCTGAGGTAGCCATGGACAGGGAACGCCCATTCCGCGGCGCGCGTCGCCAGCGCGGCCAGAGTCTCACCGAAGTCGCCGTGCTCTGCGCCGTGCTGGTGCCGATCTTCCTGCTGATCCCGATCCTGGCCAAGTACATCCACGCCCGCCAGGCCACCCAGCAGGCCGCGCGCGCGATCGCCTGGGAAGCCACCGTATCGCCGGACTACAAGCTGCCGGCCAGCGGCCGCCAGCGCGATCTTGCCGTCGACCGCTATTTCGGGCGTGCCAACGATCCCATCGTCAGCCAGGCGCAGACCGGCGCACGCGATGCCGCCGTCGGCGACGTCCTGATGAATACCTTCTCCAACCAGCCGCTGGTGCGGCGCGGTGACCTCGCCCTGGTCTCCTACACCAGCACGTCGGCAGGCGGCATGATGAAGAAGATCGGCGACGTGACCTCGATGTTCGGTTCGTTCCCGCCCAACCGCAACGGCCTGACCCAGGCCCAGCTGCGGTTGGATGTGCAGGATCTGAAAAGTGCCAACGGCAGTGCTGCCGCCTATCTGGAACCCTTCGATTCGCTGGGCCTGAAGCTGCAGGCCACCCATGTGGTGCTGGCCGACCCCTGGAATGCAGCCGGTTCCGGGCTCAAGGTCAACTCGTCACGCTCGGTGATCGCGCAGGTCAAGCCACTGGTGCCATCCCAGCACATGGCGGGCATCGCCAAGGCGTTTGACGGCCTCTCCGGCATCCCGATGATCGGGACGCTGAGCAGGCTTGATCCCGGTTACATCGCGCCCGACGTGGTGCCTGTCGACAAGTTGCCTGCCTATGCGCCGTCGCGTTGACCTGCTGGCGGCACTGGCCGCGCTGCTGTTCGCCTGGCCTGCGCTGGCCGCGTCCTGGCCGGACATTCCCGAGCCCGAGGGCGCGCAGAGCGAGTGGGTGGCCAAGGACATGCTCTACAACGGCCTGCCCATGCGCATCTCGCGCTTCACGTCCGCATTGCCGGTGTCGTCCATCGTCAGCTACTACAACCGCGAATGGCCCGGGCAGACCGTGATCAACGAGGTCGGCGGCAAGACCGTGATCGGCCACGCACACGGCGAGTACTACGTGACCATCGAGGTATCGGCCAAGGGCAGTGGCAGCCAGTCACAGATCGGCATTACACGCCTGCTCAAGCGCAAGCCCGATGCCGCGGCCGGCGCCGATTTCCCGAAACCGTCCGGGACGCAGGTGATCAATGACATCACCTACCTGGACACGCCCGGGCGCAGCCTGTCCATGGAAAGCACGCTGTCTCCGTTCCAGACCGATGCCTTCTATGCCAGCCGCCTCCCTGCGGACGGCTGGAGCCGAAGTTCCGGCCCTGCGGGCTGTTCGATGATCGCGCTGCAGTGCGTTGTCCGCTACAGCAAGGGCAGCCAGGAAATGACCATGACCTTCAACCGGCACGAGCAGGGAACCTCGATTGTCGTCAACCAGTCGCAGCACTGAGACCACCGCCATGAGAAAACGCATTCCCCCGTCCCTACGCCGCCAGCGCGGGGCCGCACTGATCGAGTACGCCGTGGTCGCTTCCGTCGGTGTCCTGGTCCTGGTCGCCGAGCCGAACATCGTGCTCGAGCTGATCGATTCACTGCGCAAGGCGTACCAGGGGTTCACCTACATGCTGTCGATGGGAGTCGTATGAAGGCGCTCCCGCTGAAAGCCAACCGCAACGTCGTCTTCATCATCATCGCCCTCGCGCTCGGCCTGTTCGCGGCCCTGGTCGCCGTGCGCTACGTGCAGAAGGCAGTGAACGAGCGTGCCGCTCCGCCGGTGGAAATGGTGCCGGTAGCCGTGCCCAAGACCGACATGGAGCCGGGCAGCATTGTCACCGTTGCCGACCTTGCAGTGCGCGAAGTCCCCGCCGACCTGCCGCCTGCCGATGCGATCACGCCGGACAATGTGTCCGAGTACAGCGGCCGCATGCTGCGCGCGCCGATCCGCGAAGGTGCACCGCTGGGTGCCAGTGCACTGGTACCGCTGTACGACCAGTTCTCGCGCGTGATCGCCAAGGGCAACGTGGGCTACACCCTCCAGGTGGACGAGACGAACTCGATCTCCGGCATGATTGCTCCCGGAGATCACGTCGACATCCTGCTCACCGTCGAGCAGGAACAGACCGGTGCCCGGGTGCTGCCGCTGCTTGAGGACATCAACGTTCTGGCAACCGGCAACCGCGTCGGCGAAACGCCGGCCTCGGAAGACCAGCAGGGCTATTCGAACATCACTCTGGAACTGACACCGGCACAGGCGCAGCGACTCACGGTCGCCGCCAAGGCGGGTTCGATGCGGGTGATGCTTCGCCAGGTGGAGGATCGTGGTGCGTTCGGCCTCAGTGGCATGACGCAGAGGGAACTGCTCGGCAACGGCACGCAGGGTCGTGCTGGCGTGCAATTCATCATTGGGGGCAAAGGGTCGACGAATGCGCAGCAATAATGGAATCCGCAGCCTCATCGCCGCCACTGCGGCCATCGCTGTTGTCACCTTGCCACTGCTGGCCGTGGCACAGACCACCGGCACCCAGCTGACCCCGGTACCGGTCATGGCCGCACCGCGCCCTGCTGTCCAGGCGCAACCGCAGCCCAACACCAACCATGCACCGGTACCCGGTGGGCAGAGCGCCTTCCCGGCGCCGGTTCCCGATCCCGCCTATCGCACCAGCGCGTCGGCCATGCCCGCGGTGCCACTGCCCACCCGCGCCCGGATCTATGCCGGCCAGGCCGCCGTCTACACGCTGCCCAGCGGGCTCAAGCGCGTGGCCGTCGGTAGTGGCGAGATGCTCGAGGTCACCAACGTCGGCCCGCGCGACCTGATCATGATGGGCATGAAGCCCGGCTCCACCACGGTTCACCTGTGGCTGCAGAACGGCAAGCAGCTGCAGGTGCAGGTGGACATCTCCGAGAACGATGCCGTCAGCCTGGCCGAGACCATCCGTACCCTGCTGGCCGACGTGGAAAAGATCAATGTGCATGCGGTCGCCGACCGTGTGGTCATTACCGGCCAGGACATCAACCCGGGCATCGGCAGCCGCATTGATGCGATCCAGAAGATCTACCCGACGGTGTTGAATTTCACTACTGCCGACCCGGTGGGCATGCGCCCGATGGTGCAGATGGACGTGAAGATCATGGAATTCGACACCAATGCGCTGGAAGAACTCGGCATCCAGTGGGACAACGTCATCCGTGGCCCGGTGGCGGGCATCGTCAAGGATTTCACCAACAACAACTACTACCGCATCAACCCCGAGCAGAGCCCGGCCAACGGCGTGCTGCTGCCGAACAAGCTGCAGGGAACCCAGGCCTTCTTTGGCATCGCCACGCAGATCGGCTCGGCGATCAACCTGATGATGAACAAGGGCAAGGCGTTCCTGCTTGCCTCGCCCCAACTCAGCGCCCGCAGCGGCGGGCAGGCCAAGTTCCTGGCCGGCGGCGAAGTGCCGATCCCGGTTCCGCAGGGCTTCGGCCAGGTCACGGTCGACTACAAGGAATACGGCATCAAGCTCGACATCGAGCCCCTGGTCAACTTCAATGAGGACATCTCCACCCGCATCCTGGCTGAGGTCAGCCGTGTCGATCCGACGGTGACCGTGCAGGGCGTTCCGGGCTTCACCACCCGCCGCACCGAGTCGGAAATCAATGTCCACGCTGGGGAAACCATTGTCATCTCCGGGCTGATCGACTCCAGCGCGCAGCAGGATGCCAAGCGCCTGCCGCTGCTGGGCGATATCCCGATCCTCGGAAAGCTGTTCCGCTCCGATGGCTTCCGTGGCAACCGTACCGAGCTGGTGATGTTCGTTACTCCGCGCGTGGTGACGCCGGGCTCGCAGGAAAACCTCGATGGCCTGGAGCGTGCGCGACAGATCCAGGAGCGCGGCCAGCAGGCCATGCCGCGCCGGAACAAAGATTTCGTGCAGTGACCGGAGCCGTCGCATGTTCAACATCCTCATCGACACACCCAACCGCGACCAGCGACGTGTCCGCTGCCTGCACCGTGAATGCGGGATCGGCCGTGGCGACGGCAACCTGGTGGTGCTGCAGGGCTGGAGCATCGCCCAACGCCATGCGGCGCTGAAGCGCGAGGACCAGGGCATCTTCATCGAGAGCCTGGGAGGCCGCTCGCCGGTACTGGTGAATGGCGAACAGGTCAAAGGCAGCCGTGGCCCGCTCACCAGCCGTGACCGCGTGCAGATCGGCGACTACCTGCTGCAGGTGGTGGACGACGACCCGCCGGC
The DNA here is from genome assembly GCF_059368215.1 of Stenotrophomonas sp. YJH_SMC_123. Lineage (NCBI taxonomy): Bacteria > Pseudomonadati > Pseudomonadota > Gammaproteobacteria > Lysobacterales > Lysobacteraceae > Stenotrophomonas > Stenotrophomonas sp. YJH_SMC_123. Next base: position 20,882 of record NZ_JCAFRM010000001.1, on the reverse strand, counting down.
CGAACCCCTCGCCGATGCTGGAAGTTTCAATGCGGGCGCGGCCAACGATGTACCGGTGGACGCCACGCCCGCACCGGCACCCGCACCGGCGCAGCCATCCAGCGAACGCCAGCTGGCGCGGCCGGAGCAGCTGCCGCCGGACATGGCGGTCTATCGTGCAAAGCTGCATGCCTCGCTGGTCAAGCAGATGGACCTGCGCCGGCTTGACGTGCGCAGCATGGACGATGAGTCGCTGCGCAACGCCACGATCAAGCTGATCGATGAGGTGATGCAACGGGAGTTCTCCGAGCTGCCCAAGACGATCAACCCACGCAGGCTGGCCAAGGAGGTGCTCGATGAGGCCATCGGCCTGGGCCCGCTGGAAGACCTGATCGACGATGCGACGGTGACGGAAATCATGGTCAACGCGCACGACCAGATCTTCATTGAACGTGCGGGCCGGATCGAACGGTCCCCCATTGTCTTCACCAGTGACCGCGCGGTGCTGTCAGCCATCGAGCGCATCGTGACGCCCCTCGGTCGCCGCATCGACGAAAGCTCGCCGATGGTCGACGCGCGACTGAAGGATGGCTCCCGCGTCAACGCCATCATTCCGCCGGTGGCGCTGCGCGGCCCGAGCATCAGCATCCGAAAGTTCGCCAAGCGCAAGCTGGAAGGAAAGGACCTGCTCACCTTCGGTTCGCTCAGCCAGCCGATGCTGGAATTCCTGATCGTTGCGGTGCGCGAACGGCGCAACATCGTCGTCACCGGCGGCACCGGCTCCGGCAAGACCACCCTGCTCAACATCCTTTCCAACTTCATTCCCGATACCGATCGCATCGTCACCATCGAGGACGCGGCCGAACTGAAGCTCGTCCAGCCCAACCTGGTTGCCCTGGAAGCGCGTCCTCCCAACATGGAAGGCAAGGGCCATATTTCCATCCGCGACCTGGTGCGCAACGCGCTGCGCATGCGCCCGGACCGCATCGTGGTCGGCGAGTGCCGCGGCGGCGAAGCACTGGACATGCTGCAGGCCATGAACACCGGCCACGAAGGATCGCTGACCACCGCCCATGCCAACAATCCGCGCGAGGCGCTGTCGCGCCTGGAAGTGATGGTCATGATGTCCGGCATGGAGCTGCCGATGACAGTGGTGCGCGAACAGATCTCGTCGGCAGTGGACCTGATCGTGCACCAGAAGCGCTTCCCCTGCGGTTCGCGCAAGGTCAGCCACATCACTGAGTTGACGGGCATGGAAAGCGGAACCATCCAGCTGCAGGATGTGTTCCTGTTCAAGGCACGCTCCACTGCCGGACGCGATGGCAAGGTGGTGGGCGAGTTCGTCGCGACCGGTGCAGTGCCGGAGTTCTATGAAGAGCTTGCCGAGCGCGGCGTCGCCGTTGACCTGGACATTTTCCGTACCGGGGGACGGCGGAATGAGTGACATCCTGCTGATCGCCCTGCTGTGTTTTGCCTGCGTGACGGGCTCGGTGCTGTTGCTGGCGCGTGCCAGCTCCGGCTTCATGGACCGTTACCGCGCCAACTTCATGGACCAGGCGCGGGTCAATCTGGCCGACATGTTCCTGTTCGTCGACCCGCGCGTGCTGTTCAGGACCAATGTCCTGATGCTGCTGGCGATTCCCGTGCTGCTGTGGATCGTCACCGGCGGCAACCTGCTGCTGCCGATCCTGGCCCTGATCCTGCTGGCCATAGCGCCACGCAAGATCTACCTGTGGCTGAAGCAGCGCCGCCTCGACCAGATCCAGCAGCAGTTGCCCGACGGGCTGCTGATGCTGGCCGGCAGCCTCAAGGCCGGCGTCGGCTTCAATCCTGCGCTGGAAGCACTGGCCCATGACGGCCTGCCTCCGCTGGCCCAGGAGCTGGCACTGGTACTGCGCGAGCAGCACATGGGCGTGCGCACGGAGGAGGCGCTGGACAACTTCGCCGCCCGCGTGCCCATTGCCGACGTGAAGCTGTTCGTGGCCGCCGTCAGCATTTCGCGCGAGGTTGGTGGCAATCTCGCCGAGAGCCTCTCCACGCTCGCCGAAACGCTGCGGCGCAAGCTCATCATGGAAGGCAAGGTCAAGGCACTTACCGCGCAGGGGCGCCTGCAGGGCATCGTCATGGCGATGCTGCCAGCCGGCCTTGTCGGCTTCCTCGTGCTGTTCTATCCAGAAACGATGAACCCCATGTTCCACACCTTCATCGGCTGGTGCGTCATGGCCCTGATCGGGGTACTGGAATACCTCGGCTACCGCATGTGCCGCAAAATCATGACGATCGATATATGAACGCCCTGCTCATCCTGGTCGCACTGCTTGCCGCTGCCGCTGTTGGGCTGCTTGCATTCGCGCTGCGCGGACTGGTGCAGTCGGTCGAGGTGGACCAGCGCAACTACCAGGATCCGCTGCCGCTGCTGCTGCGCATCCTGTGGCCGCTGATTACGGTCGCTACGCGCCTGGCCGGGCCGCGCCTGTCCTCGGCACAGCTGGAGCGCGCGCATCGCAGCCTGCAGTCGGCCGGCCAGGACTTCGTGCTGTCACCGGAAGAACTGTATGGCGCACGGATCGTCTCCGCCGCCGTGGCCAGTACCTTCCTGTTGCTCACCATCATCCTGCTGGGCCGGTTCGGAGTCGGCTCCGTGCTGATGGCCCTGGCATTCGGCGCACCCTTCGGGTGGATGTATCCCACGCTGTGGCTGGGCGAACGGCGGAAAGCGCGCTCCAAGCATGTGATCCGCGACCTGCCTATCTTCCTCGACTTCATCACCATGGCCGTCGAAGCGGGCCTGAACATCACCGGTGCGATCGAACAGTCCGTCGACAAGGGTCCACCCGGTCCGCTGTCACAGGAGTTCTCGCGCATGTTGCGTGATCTGCGCGCCGGCCTTCCGCGTGCCGAAGCGCTGCGGCGCATGTCCGATCGCGCCGACATTTCCCAGGTGACCAGCTTCACCAGCGCTTTGATCCAGGCGGACCGGGTGGGTGCCAGCCTGAGTGACACACTGCGCTCGCAGGCCATGCAGCGCCGCGAAGAGCGCTTCCTTCGCGCCGAGAAGCTGGCCCTGGAAGCGCCGGTGAAGATGATGCTGCCGCTGGTGCTGTTCTTCTTCCCGCTGATCTTCGTCGTCCTGGCCTACTTCATCTTCCTGCAGATGAAGCAGCAGGGCATCCTGTGAGTCCCCGCACATGAGAACCGGCGCCCTGATCCGCAACCACCAGCAGTTGCTCAGCTGCGTCTGGCATGCCGATCGCTGGCACCAGCGGCTGCGCGGCCTGCTGTTGCGCGCGCCACTCCAGCCTGGGCAAGGCCTGCTGATAACCCCCTGCTCGAGCGTGCACACCCTGGCCATGGGGTATCCACTCGACCTGTTGTTCCTGGACCGCGATCAGCGCGCCGTTGGCTGGCGCGAGGCCGTGCGCCCATGGCGCGGCGCCTGGTGCCGCGGCGCCTACTCGACGCTGGAAATGCCGGTGGACAGCCTCAGGCATATTGCCCCGGTGCTGGGCGAGACGTTCCAATGGTGCCCTTCTCCGCCTGCGGCACCGCCATCCACGAGGGCGTTGCAATGAAGCACATCCGCACATCCATCCGCCAGCAGCGGGGCCAATCGCTGATTGAATTCTGCATCGTGGTTCCGGCCTTCGTCTTCCTCATCCTGGTCATCTTCCAGTTCGTCCTGATCTATCGCGCCAAGTCGCTGCTGGATTTCGCCACGCTGCAGGCCGCGCGTGCCGGCGCGGTCAGTGGCGTCAATCATTCCGAGATGCGCAGCGCACTGGAAATGGCGATGGCTCCCCTGTACGCGACCTCGCCGGATGCCGCCGGTGCCGTCGCCGCCCGCGCCAAGGTCGCCCTGCTGTGGAAGAACCCGTTGCTGTCACCGAAGATCGAGGTCATTTCACCCAGCCGCGCGGCGTACAACGAGTTCCGCGAGCGCCAGTTCGATGGGCGCTATGCGCTGCCGAACGACAATCTTGCCTTCCGCGATGCACGTGTCGGCAGCAGCCGCGTCAGCGTGCAGGACGCCAACATCCTCAAGATCAAGGTCACCTATCCGATGCCCCTGATCGTTCCCTTTGCCGACCGGGTGATTGCCGGTCTTTCAGACCTGGTCAGCGAAGGCGACAGCTTCCGCCCGGCCTCGATGCTGATCGAGGACCCGATCACCGGCCATCGCCGCATGCCGATCGAGTCCTACGCGATCGTCCGCATGCAGAGCCCCGTGCATGACAGCAACAACCTGGCGCGCTGACATGCAGGTGCTGCTGGCCAGCCTGTTGATGGCAGCAACCTGGGCCGTCGCCGCGCAATCCACGGACGCTGCTGACAACGAACCTCCACAGGCGCGATTGCTGGCACGCGCTTATGGCCTGGGCCCACTCGGTCCAAGCTCGCCTGGTGGTGAGGTCGAGGTCGAGATCCGTTTGCGCGGGCCTGCCATCCGTATTGATTTCCGCGGCGACAATGCGCCCGATGCATGGCTGACCACCCAGGGCCAGCGCGGCCGGGCATGGCTGGTGAGCGAGCGCGGCAACTACACGCTGCCGGTCGCCGACGCCAGTGGTCCCTACTGGTACGATCCTGCCGCCCCATGCCACACGATCGGAGGGCGCTGCTCTCCCGCACCCGGCGAGTTCATCCTGGGTCGCCTCGCTGCCGGCTGGCGCTATGACAATGCGCAGGGCCCTGATGGCACCACCTCCGGCACGTTGTGGATCGATACCCGCACGGGCCTGCTGTTGGGTTACCGCGGACGCACCGGCAACCAGCGTACCGAACGCGGCCTGCGGGTTACCGAGGTCACATTCGATGAGGTGCCGTCGAGCCTGTTCGACCCGCCCGCCGGATTGCGGCGACGCACGCAGGATGCGGCGAACTGAGCGAGGTGGTTGCAGTGCCGACACCGTGGCGCGGGAGGTCTCACTCCCTCCGCGCCGGTAGATCCACGCAGCGCGTGGATCTACCGCTGGCCCGCCCCGCTTAGAAGCCTACCCGCAGGTTGATCTGCCCGCCGACATCGCGGCGGCCATCACCGTGCTGGCCCTGCACGAACATCGACAGCTGGCTGTTGCGACCCAGGCCGACCGCCACGCCGAGCTGGCTGACCAGCGCATTGCGTGCCATCACCGCGCTGTAGACATCGAAGGCATCGCCACCGACCGCGAAGCGGTTGCGGCTGGCCACATCGGTGTCACCCGATGCATGCTGCCAGCCCAGGCCGACGGTCAGCTGCGCCGGGAAGCGCGCGCCGCTACCCACGTCCCAGCGGCCCCGCACGCCCACCGTGCTGACGTTGAGCGTGTCCTTGCCGCCTTCCAGCACCAGTGCGGCACTGCCACCCTGCTCCAGCGCACGATCACTGTCGACCCAGTGCCGGGTGAACTGCACGTACGGCTGCAGTTGGGTCCTGCCATGGGTCCAGGTCCAGCTGCCTTCGACCTGGGCGATGGTCACGTCCGAATCCTGGCGGCTGTACAGGGTCTGGCCCAGCAGAGGCACTTCACGCGTGGTGCGCGTGCGGTAGTCACCGCGCGACACGCTGCCACCGACCGCAAAGCCGTTGTTCCACTGTCCCTGTGCATACAGGCCGAACGTGTTGCCGCGCAGGCGGGCGCGCGAACTGCGATCGTACAGGCGCGTATCCAGCCGTTCGTTGCCGGCCGCCGCACCCAGCACCACGTGTTCACCCAGCTGCCAGTCCACACCCGCCATCACCGCATTGCGATTGGAACGGATCTCATCGCCATTGCCATCGCCATCCTGCTTGAACACCTTGCCGCTACCGGCCAGCCAGGCCGAGGCACGCTCACCACGCACGGTCGGCAGCTCACTGCCCAGGCGCTGGCGGATGCCCTCTTCCAGGTAGTTGTCGTACAGCAGCACCGCGCGGCTGGCCGCGTGCACTTCGCCGGAGAGCTGGTCGAATGCGCTGCGCGCAGTGCTGGCGTCATACAGCAGCACCGTGTTGTACAGGCCCAGCGCCGCGCCACTCTGCGGCAGGCTGTCCAGCGCCGCAGCGGTGTTGTACTGGTTGCGCGTGTTGGCCACGGTGGTGAACGCCGCCGTCTGCGCCACGTCGATCTGCAGGTTGGCGGTGTTGGCGGTGTAGACCGGGGTGATGGTCAGGAAGGCCGACGGCGAGTTCGCCGAGGCGAACTGCCCGCTCACCCCACCGCCCGCGTTGATCACCGTGTACTGCTGGCCCTGCTGGTAGCTGGTGCTCGGCGAGATGGTGTTCACCTTTACGGTGCTGCCACCCACGTTGGCGCTGCCGCCCACCTGTACCGTATCGCTGCCGCTGGCACCCAGATCGATGCCCAGCGTGCTGCCCGGCGACAGGGTCAGGTTGCCACCCACGGTGATCGTGCCGGTGCCATTGCCTGTGCCGCTGCCGTTGCCCGGGCCATTACCCGGCGACAGCACGCCACCACTGGACACCGTCACGCCACCGCCGGTGCCACCAATGGTGCCGGTGCCGGACAGCGTGGTACCGCTGCCGATGGTCCACTGGCCGCCGATGGTGCCGGTGACATTCAGGCCGCCGCCGGTGACCTGGCCGGTACCGTTGAAGCCACCACTGTTGCCGCCGAGGTTCAGGCCACCGGGGCCGGCCTGCACGATGCTGCCGCCGCCGCTGATGCTGCCGCCCAGCGTGGTGGTGCCACCGGTGTTGATCACCAGGCCACCGTTGTTGGTGATGTTGCCGGTGATCGCGCCGCTGGCCCCACCGTTGCCGACCTGCACCGTGCCACCGGCGTTGATGGTGGTGCCACCGGTATAGGTGTTGTTGCCGGTCAGGATCACGGTGCCGGTGCCGGCCTGGGTCAGGCCGCCGCTGCCGCTGATGGTGCCGCCGACGGTGGTGTTGCCGCCCACGTTGAACACCAGGCTGCCGTTGTTGCTGACGTTGCCGGTGATCGCACCGCTCGCGCCACCGTTGCCGACCTGCAGCGTGCCGCCGGTGTTGATGGTGGTGCCGCCGGTATAGGTGTTGTTGCCGGCCAGGACCACGGTGCCGGTGCCGGCCTGGGTCAGGCCGCCGCTGCCGCTGATGGCGCCGCCGACGGTGCTGTTGCCACCCACGTTGAACACCAGGCTGCCGTTGTTGACGACACTGCCGCCGATCGCACCGGTCGCACCGCCATTGCCATCCTGCAGCGTGCCACCGGCGTTGATGGTGGTCGGGCCGGTATAGGTGTTGTTGCCGGTCAGGGTCAGCGTGCCGCTGCCGGCCTGGGTCAGGCCGCCACTGCCGCTGATGGTGCCGCCCAGCGTGGTGTTGCCGGCCACGTTGGACAGCAGCGTGCCATTGTTGGTGACATCACCGACGATCGAACCGGTCGCACCGCCATTGCCCAGCTGCAGCGTGCCACCGGCATTGATGGTGGTACCGCCGGTGTAGGTGTTGGTGCCGGTCAGCAGCAGCGTACCGCTGCCGGCCTGGGTCAGGCCGCCACTGCCACTGATGGTGCCGCCCAGCGCGGTGTTGCCGGCCACGTTGGAAATCAACGCACCATTGTTGGTGATGTCGCCGGCGATGGCGCCGGTTGTACCGCCATTGCCCACCTGCAGCGTGCCGCCGGCATTGATGGTGGTACCGCCACTGTAGGTGTTGTTGCCGACCAGGGTCAGCACCCCGCTGCCGGCCTGGGTCAGGCCACCACTGCCACTGATCGCGCCGCCGACGGTGGTGTTGCCCGCGACGTCGAAGACCAGGCTGCCGTTGTTGGCGACATTGCCGGTGATCGCACCGGTGGCACCGCCATTTCCCACCTGCAGCGTGCCACCGGCATTGATGGTGGTACCGCCGGTATAGGTGTTGTTGCCGGTCAGGGTCAGCGTACCGGCACCGGCCTGGGTCAGGCTACCGGTGCCGCTGATGGTGCCGCCCAGCAAGGTGTTGCCGGCCACGTTGGACACCAGCGCACCGTTGTTGGTGATGTCACCGACGATCGCGCCGGTCGCACCGCCATTGCCCACCTGCAGCGTGCCGCCGGCATTGATGGTGGTACCGCCGGTGTAGGTGTTGTTGCCGGTCAGCACCAGCGTGCCACTACCGGCCTGGGTCAGGCCGCCGCTGCCACTGACCACCGCGCCCACGGTTGCCGTCGTGCCCAGGTTGTAGACCAGGCTGCCATTGTTGGTGATGTCGCCCAGCACCGAGCCGGTGCTGCCGCCGTTGCCGATCTGCAGCGTGCTGCCACCATTGATGGTGGTGCCGCCGGTATAGACGTTGTCGCCGCTCAAGGTCAGCGTGCCGGTGCCGCTCTGCACCAGGCCACCAGTGCCACTGAGCACACCGCCGAAGGTGGTGCTGCCGTTGTTGCCGCCGGTGGTCAGGGTCGCACCGCCCAGCACCACGCTGGATCCGGTCACGCCGGCCAGGCCACCGATGCTCTGGCTGCCACCGGCACTGATGTCCAACGTGCCGGCACCGGACAGGTTCACCGTGCTGGCACCGGACAGGCTGCCACCGGCCGCCACCGCCAGCGTGCCGCTGTTGATGGTGGTGGTACCGGTGTAGGTGCTGGCGCCGCCCAGGGTGACGGTTGCCGCGCCATCTTTCAGCAGGCCGCCAGCGCCGCTGATCGGGCCATTCAAGGTCAGCGCGTTGCTGCCCGCCAGGGTCAGCGTGCCATTGGCCAGCTGCACGGTGTTGGCCAGGGTCAGCGCGCTGGTGCCGTCCAGGCTGGCGTTGCCGCCCACGGTCAGCGCGCCGGTGCCCAGCGAACCGTCGTTGCCCAGCAGCAGGCCACCGGCATTGAGGGTCACGCCGCCCGTGAAGACGTTGACGCCAGTCAAGCCCTGGATGCCTGCGCCGTTCTTTACCAGGCCACCGGCCCCTCCGATGGTGCCGGCGAACGTGGTATTGCCCACGCCATTGAGGGTCAGCGTGCTGCCGCCCAGCACAACGGTCGAACCCGCCACGCCTGCCAGCGAACCGATCGCCTGCGCACCACCCGCGCTGATGTCGAAGGTGGTACCGGCATTGGCCAGGTTCACCACACCGGTCGCCGCCAGGCTGCCACCGGCGCCGATCGCCAGCGTGCCGGCGTTGATGGTGGTACCCCCGGTGAAGGTGTTGGTGCCGGTCAGCGTCTGGGTCCCCGAGCCTTCCTTGATCAGGCCACCCGAGCCGGCCAACGAACCACTGAACGTGCCATTGCTGGCATCACCGATCGTCAGCGTGTTGGCCCCCAGGTTCACCGTACCGTTGCCGACCAGTGTGCCGAACTGCTGCGTGCCGCTGCCCGCCGACAGATCGAAGATCGCACCCGAGGCCAGGTTGACGATGCCACTGGCGTGCAGGCTCGCGCCAGCACCCAGTGCCAATGTACCGGCGTTGATGTTGGTGCCACCGGTGTAGGTATTGGTGCCGTTCAGGGTCAGCGTTGCGGCTCCCTCCTTGGTCAGGCTGCCGGTGCCGCTCAGGTTGCCGTTGAGGGTGAGGTTGTTGCTGCCGAGGACGGTCAACGCGTTGTTGAGGGTGAAGTTGTTGGCGAGGGTGACCGCTGTGTTCGAATCGAGCGTCGCAGCGCCTGCGACCGTCACCGCACCGGTGCCCAGCGCAGCATTGTTGCCGACCACCAGGCCGCCGGCGTTGAGCGTTACGCCGCCGCTGAAGGTGCTGCCGCCGTTGAGCGTCTGCACGCCTGCGCCGTTCTTGACCAGACCGCCGTTGCCACTGATCGCACCGCTGAAGGTGCTGTCCACGTTGCCGCCCAGGGTCAGCGTGCTGCCACCCAGCGCCACCGTACTGCCGGCGACGCCGGCCAGCGAGCCGATGGCCTGGTTGCCCGCCGAAATGTCGAACGTGCCGGCACCGGCCAGGTTCACCGCGCCGGTCGCGGCGAGGCTGCCACCCGCGCCGATCGCCAGCGTGCCGTTGTTGATGGTGGTACCACCGGTGTAGGTGTTGGCACCGCTCAGGGTCACGGTGGCCGCACCGTCCTTGACCAGGCCGCCGGTACCGGAAATCACACCGCCCAGTGTCAGCGCCTGGCTGCCAAGCAGGTCGAGGTTCGCGCCCGCTGCGAGCCCGATGTTGTTGGCCAGGTTGACGCCTGTCGATGCGTCCAGCGTCGCGTTGCCGCCCACTGCCAGCGCACCGCTGCCGAGCGCAGCGTTGTTGCCGACCACCAGGCCACCGCCGTTGAGTGCGACGCCACCACTGAACAGATTGGCGCCTCCCAGTGTGAGGACGCCGGCGCCATTCTTGACCAGGCCACCGGTGCCGGAAATCGCGCCATCGAAGAGGCTGTTGCCCACACCACCGAGTGTCAGCGTCTGTGCACCCAGGCTCACCGTCGAGCCCGCCACGCCGTTCAACGAGCCGATGGTCTGGTTGGCCCCTGCGGTGGAGATATCGAAGCCGGTGCCTGCAGCGCTCAGCGTCACCGCGCCGGTGGCTGCAAGGCTGCCGCCCGGACCAATCGCCAGCGTACCGGCAGTGATGAAGGTGCCGCCGGTGTAGGTGTTGGCACCGGTCAGCGTCTCGATGCCCGTACCGACCTTGGTCAGGCCACCCGTGCCTGCGATCGAGCCACTGAAGGTGCCATTGGTGGCGCCGCCGACTTCGATCGAGTTGGCGCCGAGGTTCACCGTACCGTTGCCGACCAGGGTTCCGAACACCTGCGTGCCGCTGCCGGCAGACAGATCCAGCGTGGCACCTGTGGCGAGGTTCACGGTACCGCTCGCCGCCAGGCTGGCACCGGCCCCCAGCGCCAGCGTGCCGGCGTTGATGTTGGTGCCACCGGTATAGGTGTTGATGCCATTCAAGGTCAGCGTCGCGCTGCCGTTCTTGGTCAGGCTGCCGGCACCGGAAAGGACGCCGTTGAGCGTCAGTGCGTTGGTCCCGAGCACGGTCAGCCCGGCGTTGAGCGCGATGTTGTTGGCCAGCGTTGCCAGGCCGGTGGTATCCAGCGTGGCAGCACCGCCGACCGTCAATGCACCGGTGCCCAGCGCCGCGTCATTGCCGAGTACCAGCCCGCCTGCATTGAGGGTCACGCCGCCGCCAAAGGTGTTGGCACCGGACAGCGTCTGTACGCCCGCGCCCACCTTGATCAGCCCCCCGCCGCCACTGATCACGCCGTCGAACGCGGCGTTGCCGGCTGTACCGAACGTCAATGAGTTTCCGCCCAGCGCCAGCGTGCTGCCGCCCAGACCATTGAGTGCGCCGATGGTCTGGCTGCTGCCGGCACCGGAGATATCGAAGCCGGCGCCCGCGCCCAACGTGACGTCACCCGCCGCGGCCAGGCTGCCGCCCGTGCCCAGCGCCAGCGTGCCGGCATTGATGGTGGTACCGCCGGTGTAGGTGTTGGCACCGGACAGCGTCAGCGTGGTAGCGCCGTTCTTGATCAGGCTGCCATTGCCGCCGACCACGCCCGACAGCGTCAGCGCATTGCTGCCCGGCACCGTCAGTGCAACGCCCGAGCCCAGCGTGACCGCATTGCCGAGCGTCACTGCCGCGCCCGCATCCAGCGTGGTGCTGGTATTCACCGCCAGCGCGCCGGTACCAAGCGCACCATCCGCACCGACGACCAGGCCACCACCGTTCAGGGTCAGGCCGCCACCGAAGGTGTTGGTGTTGTTGAGGGTCAGCAGGCCCGTACCGTTCTTGACCAGGCTGCCATTGCCGGCCACCACGCCACCGAGCGTGACATCGTTGCTGCCGCCCAGCGTCAGCTGCGTGCCCGCACCGAAGTTCACTGCATTGGCCAGGTTCAACGCCACCGTGCTGTCCAGCGTGGTAGTGCCACCGATGCCCAGCGCACCGGTGCCGAGCGCGCTGGCATTGCCGAGGATCAGGCCACCCGCGTTGAGTGCAACACCGCCACTGAAGGTGTTGGCACCGGACAGCGTCTGCACGCCGGTACCCGTCTTGACCAGGCCGCCAGTGCCACCGATCACGCCGGCAAAGCTGCCGTTGCCGGCGCCGCCAAAGGTCAGCGACTGCGCGCCCAGCGCCAGCTGGCTGCCTGCGACGCCGTTGAGTGCGCCAATGGTCTGCGCGGCACCGGCTGCGGAGATGTCCAGCGTCGCACCGGCACCGGCAAGATCCACCGCACCGGCCGCGGCAAGGCTGCCACCGGCCCCCAGCGCCAGCGTGCCGGCGTTGACGGTGGTGCCACCCCCGAACGTGTTGGCGCCAGACAGCGTGAGGCGCGCCGCGCCATCCTTGATCAGCCCGCCGGCGCCGAACACCGGACCGGTCAGCGTCAGGTCATTGCTGCCCAGCACGGTGAGGTTGGCGCCGGCGGCGAGGCCGAGGGTGTTGCCCACCGAAAGCGCCGCAGTGGCATCCAGCGAAGCGTTGCCGCCCACGTCCAGCTGGCCGGTACCCAGCGCCTGTGCGTTGCCAAGCTGCAGTACGCCCGCGTTGAGCCCGACGCCCCCGCTGAACGTATTGGCGCCATTCAACGCCAGTGTCGCCGCACCGTTCTTGACCAGCCCGCCGGTGCCGCTGATGACGCCCCCCAGCGACACGTTCTGGCTGCCCAGCAGATCCAGCACCGCACCGGCGCCGAGGTTGACGCTGTTGGCCAGGTCCAGCGCCACCGAACTGTCCAGCGTGGTATTGGCCCCCACCGACAATGCACCGGTGCCCAGCGCGCCGGCATTGCCCAGCAGCAGGCCGCCGCCGTTGACGGTCAGCCCGCCACCGAAGCTGTTGGCGCCATTGAGGGTCAAGGTGGTGGCACCGTTCTTCACCAGCCTGCCCGCACCGGACACCACCCCACCTAGCGTGATCGACTGCGAACCCGGCAGCGACAACGCGGCGCCTGCACCCAGTGCCACGTTGTTGCCCAGGTTCAGCGGCGCACTGCCGTCGAGCGAGACGTTGCCACCGATGCCCAGCGTCCCGGTGCCGAGTGCGCCGCTGTTGCCCAGCAGCAGGGCGCCAGCGTTCGCGCTCAGTCCACCACTGAAGGTGTTGGTACCGTTCAAGGTCAGTGTCGCCGCGCCGTTCTTGACCAGGCTGCCTGTGCCCGTGATGTTGCCGGCCAGGGCCAGGTTCTGGCTGCCCGGCAGGGTCAGGGCCGCGCCGAGGTTGATCGCATTGCCCAGGTTCAGCGCTGTCGTGGCATCCAGCGAACCGTTGCCACTGACCGTCAACGCCCCGCTGCCGATCGCACTGCTGTCGCCCAGCAGCAGGCCACCCGCCGTCAGATTCACGCCGCCACTGAAGGTGTTGGCGCCGCTCAGCGTCTGCACGCCGGTGCCCTGCTTGATCAGGCCACCGGTGCCGCCGATCACGCCGGCGAACGTCTGGTTGGTGGCATCACCGAAGGTGAGCGTGCTGCTGCCCAGCGTCACCGTGCTGCCGGCAATACCGGACAGCGCGCCGATGGTCTGGTTGCCGCCGAGCGAGATGTCCAGGTCCGCGCCAACGCCGGCCAGGCTGACCGCACCGCCGGCGGCCAGGCTTCCGCCGCTGCCCACTGCAACCTTGCCGGCATTGATCGCCAGGCCGCCGGTGAAGGTATTCGCGCCACCCAGCGTAAGCGTGGCGGCACCGTTCTTGACCAGGCTGCCGGTGCCACCGATGGCGCCGCCCAGCGTCAATGCGTTCGAGCCCAGCACATTGAGCGAGCCACCCGCGCCCAGCGTGATGCCATTGCCGACCGCAAGCGCCGCGCTGGTGTCGAGCGACACCACGCCACCAACATTCAGCGCACCGGTTCCCAGTGCTCCACCGTTGCCCAGCACCAGGCTGCCGGCATTGAACGCCACGCCGCCGCCGAAGGTGTTGGCGCCATTGAGCGTCAGCGACGACGCACCGCTCTTGACCAGGCCACCGGCGCCACCGATCACGCCGTTGAACGTCAACGCCTGGTTGCCGAGCAGATTGAGGCTGGCACCCGAACCGAGGTTGACCGCGTTGGCCAGTGCAAGCGCCCCCGTGGTTCCATCGAGCGTCACGTTGCCGCCGACACTGAGCGCACCGCTGCCCAGCGCAGCAGCATTGCCCAGCAGCAGGCCGCCGCCGTTGAGTGCCACACCGCCACTGAGGTTGTTCACGCCCGACAAGGTCTGCACGCCGGTGCCCAGCTTGACCAGGCCACCCGTGCCTGCGGCGAACGTGCCGCTGTAGCTGGTATCGCCCAGCCCCGCGAGGGTGAGCGTGTGGCTGCCCAGGTTGACCGAACCGCCGAGGCCCGCCAGCGAACCGATGGTCTGGTTGGCGGCCGCCGACAGGTCCAGGGTGGTACCGACGCCGACCGTGATCGCACCGGTGGGTGACAGGCTGCCGCCCGCGCCCAGCGCCAACGCGCCTCCGGCCAGGTTGAAACTGCCGGTCAGCGCATTGGCGCCGTTCAAGGTGAGGGTGCCGGCGCCGCTCTTGGTCAGGTTGCCGGCACCGGAGATCGAACCGTTCAATGACAACGCATTGCTGCCGAGCAGGTTCAGCGAGCCCCCGCCATTGATCACCAGATTGTTGCCCAGGGTGAAGCCCGCCGTCGTATCCAGTGAAGCGCTGCCACCCACGGTCAGGTTGCCGCTGCCCAGTGCACCGGCATTGCCCAGTACCAGGCCGCCGGCATTGAGGTTGACGCCGCCGGAGAACAGGTTTGCGCCGCCGAGAGTAACGATGCCGGTGTTGTTGACCGTCAGCCCGCCAGTACCGGACAGAAAGCCCCCCAGGCTGAACGCATTGGTCCCTGCCAGGGACAGATTTCCACCAAGGCTGAAAGCGTTGGCCAGGTTCAGACCGGCCGTGGCGGAGGCGATGGCACCGCCGTTGGCGGTGAACAGCCCTGTGCCGAAGGAACCGGCATTGTTGAAATTGACCAGGCCATCATTGAGCGTGGTCGTACCCGCACCCGCCCACGCACCCTGCAGGTTCCAGGTGCCGCTGTTGACGGTGAGCTTCTGGAAGTTGAGGTACTGGTTCCAGCCCAGCGTGGTCACCGCTCCGCCGGTGCCGGACCCCGGACCGCTGACGACGTTCTGCAACACCAGCGTGTTGTTGGCCGCACCACTGCCGGTACCGGCGTCGACCGATCCCGCAGCCGCAACCTTTACCCCGGTGACACCGGTAATCACGCCGGCAAGAGCGCTGCCGCCGCCGCTCACAACGCTGGAACCCGACACTGCGGTGAAGGTGTTGCCGCCGGTTGAATCACCCAGGTGAACGCTGCCACTGACCGCCCCCGCATTGAGGAACGTGTTACCGCCAGAAGCACCCAGGCCGACGCGTCCGTCGATGGTGCCTGTGTTGGTCACATTGGCGGCTGCACCACCATAGGTCACTACCGTGGTCGCGTCGGAAACGCTGCCTGCACCGATCAGCGACGTGCTGATCAGGCCGGCGTTGTTGATGGTGGTGGTGCCGTTGACATTCTGTGCCACCAGCGCCTGTCCACCGAAGCCCAGCAGCGTCGCGATGTTGACGACACCCTTGATCTGTCCGCTGGCGTTGTTGTTGACGACGATCGCGCTGTTGTTGGCAGAACCATTGCCGATGACCAGGCCGGGCGAGGCGAGGATGATCGAGCTCGGATCGATCGTGCCATTGTTGTTGACCGTCACGTTGTCGCCGGTCAGCGTTGCTGCGTTGCCGCCACCTACGACCGGCGGCGTACGCAGCAATGCACCCGCGGCGATGTTCAGCGTGAGGCCGTTGGTCGCGTTGGAGTAGTTGTTGATGTTGGTGGTGCTGTCGCAGTTTACGGTTGTGGTGCCGGTGCACGCTGCGAATGCCGATCCGCTGGCCAGTGTGGCGGCCAAAGCCGCCGCCAGCTGGTGCGCCCGCAATCGCGGCACCCGCCCTGCGCTGACCGCGCTTCCGCCGGGGTTCTGGGCGACCTCCGAAGCAACCTGCATTACCCCAAGGGCACGATTGAAAACCAGACGGTAAATGCGGTTCATCGGTAAATCTCCATGAAAAGACCGGATGGCACAGCTGGCAGGTTTTTTGGAGACAATGCGGCCCACCCCGGCTCCCCGAACGGGAACAAGGCCTGAAGGCATTAACTCCTGAAAATCTTCACATCTTCACGCGATCGCACCCGGGGACAGGTGCGCCAGCGCGTCCGTCAAGGCGAAAACTCCCCGATTTCGCCCGACGAATGGCGGCACTGTGCGACCGACGGTGCCAGCGGCATGTGAATCACGCGCCCTATTTTTATGACGTGCGTCAAATAACAGGGGCGGACAAAATGGTTTTGCCGAAAATGCATATTGCTGCATGTGGCGGAGAATCCATTCCCCGCCATGAGTAAATAAATTCAGCTGCTGGAGAGTTTCATCAGCACCAGGCCGGAAACGATCAACACCGCCGCACCGATCCGCATCGGGCTGACTTGCTCGCCCAGGAACACAATGCCAACCACGAACGCCCCGACCGCGCCGATGCCGGTCCAGATCGTATAGGCGGTTCCCAGCGGCAGGCTGCGCATGGCCACCGCCAGCAACCAGAAGCTGGCGATCATGCCGATGATGGTGACCACGGTGGGGGTGAGCCGGGTGAAGCCTTCGGACTGCTTCATGGACACGGCCCAGACGATTTCCAGCAGGCCGGCAAACAACAGATAGATCCAGGCCATGACGGCCCTCCTCTTGGTAGGGCCAGGCCGTCCTGGTCTTTGATTCCCGATGTGGGGGAGGTCGTTCCTCCTGGCCGGCATTCTAGCAACGGCGGCAGCCCCAGGCCGCCGCCGCCGGGAGCGGGTTACAGCCGATTCAGTGCATGAAGCTGGCGTCGATGGGCCTGCCTGCGCTAGAATGGGCGTCTGCCATCGGCCAGCCCGATGTGCAGTCCGGCTGTGGTCTCCGGCGCGCCGCGCGCTGTTTCCCCTGATCCGTGAACTGGCCGCCCACCGGGCGGCCAACGTCTCTATGGTGGCCCCGTCGGCCCCTCGCGACGCTAGGTCGAAAACCCCGCCAGGGCCGGAAGGCAGCAACGGTATCGATCGACGCGGGCGCCGAGGTCAGCCGGCGGGGCCACCGCCTTTTCCGCACTGGGGTCAGTTCCCTTTGCATGGCAAAGGGATCTGACCCCGGCTTCGCATTCTTGGCCCGGCATGGCGCCGCGCTACCCTGCCTCGGGCGTGCCCTGGTGGAACACCATGCGCCATCTGTCCCCGTGCCGGCGCCACAGCGAACTGCGCAGCACCCAGTGCTGCAGCGGCCCATCAAGGTGATGGCGGCTGCGGTAGCGCACCTGGGCCAGGTCCTGCGACAGCAGCCAGACGGCGTACTGCTCCGATTCGATCTGCACCTGGGCACGCTCCAGCGGAATCTCCACCAGCGCGGCCGCACGGTCGTAGCACTGGCCGGAGCTGCCGATCTCGCTGAATTCCTCATCCAGCAATGCGGCCAGTTGCTCGCGGTCGGCACGCACCTGCGGCGCATGCAGTGCACGCTCCAGCGCCTCCAGCCCGGCAGCCAACGCCGCACCTGCGGGCTGGCCGGTACCGCTCACGGCGGGTCCTGGGCCAGCACGTGCGGGGCGGTCGGGCTCGCCAGCGGCACGCACTGCCCCGGCTGCGCCACGCGGTGCCCACGCGCAGCCAGCGCCAGACCATCGGCCGCGCTGGCGTAGTGGTACAGCATCATCCGCGCCTGCAGTTCGGCGCTGTACTCACGCTCCAGATCGTCCACGCCGGTATGCGAGGGATTGCCGTGCAGGCCGCAATCGTGAGCGATCAGTTCGTTGTCACTGGCAAAGCGTGCCAGCATCTCCGGAATCGGCCGGGTATCGCCGCTCCAGGTCAGCGCGCCCTGCAGGCGCAGGCCATAGGCCGTCTCCGGCCAGTGGTGGCGCACCGGAAACACTTCCAGGCGCACGCCCTCGTGCCAGAACGCCTCGCCCACCACGATCAGCTGGAAGGCATCCCAGAAATTCGCACCGCCCTCGGCCAGCACGTTCGGGTAATCCCCGATGCGCTTGTGCAGCAGCGGCACCACCGTGGCGGGCACGTACAGGCGCACCTTGCCGCGCCGGTGCGCATTGAAGAAGGTATCCACGAACAGGCGCTCGAAGCCGGCCACGTGGTCCAGGTGCACATGGGTGACGAACAGCGCCTGCGGCATCTGCCCGTAGTGCGCCTTGAACGCGGTCAGGCCTTCGCCACCACAATCGATGGTCAGCCATGGGCGCCCATCGCGCTCGATCACCGACATCGGCGACCCCAGCTCGACCGCCGACGCATTGCCGACGCCGAGGAAACGCAACGCCCAGTCCATCAGGTGCCCCGGTTCCAGGCCATGTCATAGGCACGGCGCAGCCGCGCGTAGTCCTTCTGCACGTCTTCCACGCTGCGCTCGCCGCGCAGCTTGATCAGCGAGCGCAGCAGGCGCTTGAGGTTGCGCTCGCGCCAGGCGGTCGCCGGGATGCGGATCACGCCGCGGTCGAAATCGATCAGCCAGCCATGGCCGCTGCCATCGAACAGGATGTTGTGCGCGTTGAGATCGGCATGGTCCAGGCCGGCACGATGGAAACGGGCAATCAGGCGCCCGGTCTCCTCCCAGGGAGCCCCCCGGCCGGCCACCAGTGCGCGGTCGGCCAGCGAGCGCACGCCCTCGATCCGCTCCATCAGGATCGCCGCCCGGTAGCGCAGGCCCTCGCGCATGTAGAACGCGGCGATCGGCCGTGGCACCGGCAGCTTTTTCTCGCGCAGGGCGCGCATCAGGCGGAATTCGGCGAAGCTGCGGGTCCGGTCCGAGCCGCGCCAGAGGTACTGGTCATGGCTGATACGGGCCGCCATGCCGCCGCGCAGGTAGTGGCGCAGCACGCTGGCACCGAACGGCGCATCGACGAACCAGGCGCTGCCGCGGCCGCCCTCGCCCACCGGCCGGGCCCTGCTGCCCCAGTGCTGGGGCGAGAACAGGCCGATCTCGGCTTGCCGCAGCCGCTCGCGGTCGAACAGAATGGCCCCGATGCCGCGACCCTCGCGGCATGGCGTCAGCGCTTCATTGGCGTCGAATGCGACCATTTCATTGAGTCTAACAACACATGGCATCAGCGTCCTCCTCCTTGTGCCTCCTGCGCCTGTCCGCACTTGGCGATGTCACCCACGTGGTGCCCCTGGTGCGTACCCTGCAGGCCGCGCGCCCGGACACGCCGATCCACTGGATCATCGACAAGGTCGGCCACAAGCTGCTCGACGGCCTGCCCGGCGTCACCTTCCATCCCTACGACAAGAAGAGCGGCATGGCCGGGGTCAAGGAACTGCGCAGGCAGCTGCCGCCGGGGCGCTTCGAAGCGCTGCTGCAGATGCAGGTCGCGTTCCGCGCCAACCTGCTGTCGGCCTTCATTCCGGCCGAGCGCCGCATCGGCTACGACCGCAGCCGCTCGAAGGACCTGCATGGGCTTTTCATCAACGAACGCATTCCTGACCGTCCCGGCATCCATGTGCTCGATGCCATCGGCAGCTTCTGCGAACCGCTGGGCCTGCGCCAGACCGAGGTCAGCTGGGACCTGGCCGTGCCGCAGTCGGCATATGAGTGGGCCGCCGCGCAGTGGCACGACGATGGTCGCCCGGTGCTGATGATCTCGCCGTGCTCCAGCCACGTGCGCCGCAACTGGTACGCCGACCGCTACGCCGCCGTGGCCAACCACGCGGTTACGCGCGGCTGGCAGGTGGTGCTGTGCGGCGGCCGCAGCGAACTTGAGCGCAGCATGGCCGACGCCATCCAGGCACAGCTGCACACGCCGGCGCTGGACCTGGTAGGCAAGGACACGCTGAAGCAGCTGCCCGCCCTGCTGGCCCGCGCCAACCTGGTGATGACGCCCGATTCCGGCCCGATGCACATCGCCAACGCGATGGGCGCCAAGGTGCTGGGCCTGCATGCGGCCAGCAATCCGAACCGCAGCGGCCCGTACTCGGATCGTCGCTATTGCGTGGACCGCTACGACGATGCGGCACGCAAGTACCTCGCCAAGCAGGCCACCGATCTGAAGTGGGGCACCAAGATCGAGTTCGACGATGTGATGGAACTGATCACCGTGGAAGACGGTATCGCTGCCTTCGAACGCTACGTCGCCGACCACCTGGGGTGAGCGGCAGGCCGCCCGGGATTACACGCGCTGCGCGTAATCCTGATAGGACTTCTCCTCCACGTACGCCGAGCCCAGCGCCAGGTTGATCGCCTTCTTGATGCGCGCGCGTTCGTCATTGCGCAGGTACACGCTGCGCGCCAGGTCGATGAAGCCCTGGTCGAACGCCTGCGCCTTCTCCTTCAGCCGGATGTCGTCCTCGATTTCCCACAGCTGCTCGTTGACCACCTTCAGCTCGGCACGCAGCCTGGCGATGTCCTTCACGGCCGCCGGGTGTGCCATCCAGGTCTGCTCCAGCGCCGACAGCTCCCTGCGCACGTTGGCCAGCTTGCCCTCGTCGCTGATGCGCTCGGACTTGATCTGCAGGATCGAAATCTTGTCCAGCAGCTCGCCGAAAGAAACGGGAACGAGGATTTCAGCGGTCATGGGGAAAAGCTCCAGCAGGTGATGCGTACATGGTAACCCGCAGCGTCCGCACGGATATCCCCGGTAGATCCACGCCATGCGTGGATGAGCCTGCCAGCAGGAACAGCATCCACGCACCGCGCGGATCTCAGTGATGCATCTGGAGGACCAAGCCCCTCTGTTGAGGGGCTGCCCCGACAGGGGCGGGGAGAGGCCGGCAAAGGGAGGGGCCCACACGTTCCACAGCAACGTGTGGGGCGACGCGCAGAGCGCGTCGCGTCCCGCGCCAGATCAGTACAGGGTCACTACGGCGTGATTCCCGCCGCGCATCGCACCGCGCGGATCTCCCGTGATGCATCTGGAGGACCAAGCCCCTCTGTTGAGGGGCTGCCCCGACAGGGGCGGGGAGAGGCCGGCAAAGGGAGGGGCCCACGCGTTGCGCAGCAACGTGTGGGGCGACGCGCAGAGCGCGTCGCGTCCCGCGCCAGAT